>DATLRD010000019.1:0-3297 GCA_035534855.1 Allostellaceae bacterium
ACGTTCCATCGCTGGCGCTCGGGATGTCCGTGCCGGAGGGCAACGAGGCCGCGGTGGCGCTGACCCTGGGCTCGCTGCTCGGGCAGATCGCCGGCACCTGGACCGTGCAGGTCGCGGCCAAGGGCGACATGCCGCCGCCGCTGGCAGTGTTTCCCCAGCTTGTCTGGCATCGCTGCGACGACGAGGCGCCCGCCCGCCGGCTCAATCGCCTGCTCGACGAATCCGGCGCCGATTTCGTGGCGCTGGTCGATGCGGGCGACCAGCTCGCGCCGCACGCGCTGTTCGCGGTCGCCGATGCGCTGTTCCGCCACCCCGAATGGGGCGCGCTGTACAGCGACGAAGACCGCATCGACCTGCAGGGCGCGCGGTCAACGCCGCATTTCAAGCCCGACTTCAACCTCGACCTGATGCGCAGCATGCCCTATGTCGGCGGGCTGCTGGCGCTGCGGCGCGAGCTGTTTGTCGAGGTCGGCGGGTTCGATCCGCGCTGGGACGGGGCCGAGGAATACGATCTGGCGCTGCGCCTGGCCGAGCGGGTCGGCGCGTCGGGGTTCGGCCATGTCGCCGACGTGCTCTATCACCGGCTGGCGAATTCCGGCCGCTCGCGCCGCCCGGCCGAGGCGATCTGCGCCGACCTGCCCGTGATCGTCCAGGGCCACCTCGACCGCGCCGGGGTCGCGGCCACCGCCGAGGCGGGCAGCCCGCAGCACACCTGCCGGGTGCGCTACCATCACGACGGGCCGGAGCCGCTGGTCTCGATCATCATCCCGACCAAGAACCAGCTTCACCTGTTGAAGCGGTGCATCGAGACCGTGCTCCAGGTTACGACCTACCAGAGCTACGAGATCGTTGTCGTCGACAACGGCAGCGACGCTGCCGACGCCTGCGCCTATCTCGACATGATCGAGAGCAAGCTCGCCGAGATCGGGAGCCGTATTCGGGTGCTGCGGCATCCCGGCGCGTTCAACTTCTCGGCGATGAACAACCGCGCCGTGCGCGAGGCGGCGCATGGCGAATATTTGTGCCTGCTCAACAACGACACGGCACCGCTCGATGGCGAGTGGCTGTCGGAAATGATGTCGCTGGCGCGCCGGCCCGAGGTCGGCGCGGTCGGCGCCAAGCTGTTCTACCCCGACGGCCACATCCAGCACGGCGGCGTGGTGCTGGGCGTTGGGTGGGGGTTGCCTGCCGACCACCCGTACAACCGCGATCCGGGCGCGGCGCCAGGTTATTGGGGTCGGCTGCAGACGGTGCAGGATTTTTCCGCCGTCACCGCCGCCTGCCTGGTGACGCGGCGATCGTTGTGGGAGGAGGTCGGCGGCCTCGATGAGGCCGAGTTCGCGGTCTCGTTCAACGATGTCGATTATTGCCTGAGGCTGCGCGCCGCGGGCCACCTGGTTGTGTGGACGCCGTTCGCAAAGCTGCTGCACGAGGCCAGCGTCAGCCTGCGCTCGGATGTCGAGGGCAAGGCGGTGGCCGAAAAGAACGCGCGCTTTGCGCGCGAGAGCCTGGCGATGTACCAGAAATGGCTGCCGCAGATCGCGTTCGACCCGGCCTATAACCGCAACCTGTCGTCGATGGGGAGGGGCTTTTCGGTCGAGACCGGATCGGCGCCGACCTGGGACCCCGAATTCCGCCCGCGCGAGCGCGTGCTGGTCTATGCCGGGGACCGCGAGGGCTGCGGCGAATATCGCATCATCGCCCCGAGCCGGGCGCTGTTCAAATCGGGCGTGTTGCACACCTACGAGACGATGCGCCTGCTGACTGCCCCCGAACTGGCGAGGCTGGCGCCGGATTCGGTGGTGTTTCAGCGCCAGCTCGAATGGAGCCAGATCGCCGTCATCGAGACGGTCAAGAATACCAGCGGCGCGTTCCGGGTATTCGAGATCGACGATCTGATCACCAACCTGCCGCATCAGAGCCCGCATCGCGCCAACATCCCGCGCGACGTTGGCCAACGGCTGAAAAAGGCCCTGTCGCTTTGTCAGCGCCTGGTGGTCACCACCGAACCCCTGGCCCGCGAATTCGGCAAGTGGTGCGCGGAAACCGTGGTGCTCCCCAACCGGCTGGAGAAATCGCGCTGGCTCGGTCTAGCGCCACAGCGCCGGCAGGGTCCCAAGCCGCGGGTCGGCTGGGCCGGGGCGGTCGGACATCGTGGCGATCTTGAATTGATAAGAAGCGTGGTCGAGGCAACACGGAACGAGGTTGACTGGGTGTTCTTCGGCATGTGCCCCGACGCGCTGCGGCCGCTGATCGCCGAGTACCACGACTGGGTACCGTTGCACGATTACGCAAAGATGCTGGCCTCGCTCGACCTCGACCTCGCCGTCGCGCCGCTGGCGGCGCATCCGTTCAACGAGTGCAAGAGCAACCTGCGGCTGCTCGAATACGGGGTGCTGGGCTACCCGGTGCTGTGCACCGACATCCTGCCCTACCAGGGCGATTTGCCGGTGTTTCGCGTTGCCAACCGGCCGCGCGACTGGATCAGGGCGATCCGCGACCTCGTGGCCGACCGCGCGGCCTGCGAACGTGCCGGTGCGGAACTGCGCGAGGCGGTGGTGAGAGAATGGATGCTCGAAGACCATCTCGACGAATGGCGCCGCGCCTGGTTGCCGTGAGCCGCTCGACCGCCTCCACGACCGCGGCCATCGGAGCGCCGGCGTGAAGCGGTTGCCGCCATCGGCGTTTTGCTGCGCGGGCAACGGCAGGTTGCCGGCGGCGAAATCCAATTTCGAAAATCGTGCAACAAATCCCGCAAGCGTCCGTCTCTATCGGGGTGAGGGGCCTGTTTGGCGGCGCCGTCGTCGGTGCTGGCATCGAGCCCTGAGACCATCCCAGGCCGGTCGGGGCCCCATATCCCGACCGACTTGCATCAGGAGGCAAATGATGCTGGCAGGAAGTATCAACACCAATGTCAATGCGCTCTACGCATTGAACGCACTGAACAATAACGGAAATCGCGCTAATAGCCTGGAACAGCAGCTGTCGACGGGCCTGGCGATCAACAGCCCGGCCGACAACCCGGCCGGCTACATCGCCGCGCAGAACTTTACCGCCCAGATCAGCGGCGTGACCCAGGCGACCTCGAACGCCAATCAGGCGATCTCGCTGGTACAGACCGCCGACGGCGCGATCACCCAGCAGGTCAACATCCTGCAGAACATCGCCAGCATCGCCAACCAGGCAGCGAACGGCGGCGCCACCTCGCAGCAATTGGCCGCTCTGCAGCAGGTCGTGGCTCAGCTGCAGACCCAGGTCTCGACGATCTCGACGCAGACGAATTTCAACGGCGTCAAC
>DATLRD010000020.1:0-12146 GCA_035534855.1 Allostellaceae bacterium
CGCCCCTTCCGTGTTCTCGGTCAGGTCGGCAAACGCCTCGCCGAGCGCGCGATGCGCCGCCGCGTCGAGCGGCATGTGATACACCCGCCGGCCCAGCATCCGCGTCAGGCGGTAGTCGCGGCCGCTGTCCAATTCGACGAGATCGAGCCGGGCCTTCAACAGGTCGATGAACGGCAGGAACCGGTCGCGCTGCAGCCCGTGTTCGTACAAATGGTCCGGGTGCCGGTTCGAGGTCGCGACGACGACCACGCCGGCCTCGAACAGCGCGCTGAACAGCCGCTCGAGGATCATCGCGTCGGCGATGTCGTTGACCTGGAACTCGTCGAAGCACAACAGCGTCGCCTCGGCGGCGATCTCGGCGGCGATGTTGAGGATCGGCGCGCGCGCGTGCATCCGCCGCTCGCTTTCGATGCGGTTGTGCACTTCGAGCATGAAGGCGTGGAAATGCACCCGCCGCTTGCGCGCGACCGGGGCCGATCCGAAAAACAGGTCCATCACCATCGATTTGCCGCGCCCGACCGGCCCCCACAGATAAAGGCCGCGCGGCGCCGCGGCGGCCTCGAGGTCGGCGCGGTGCAGGCGCGCGAGCCAGCCCTGCCGTTTCGATGCCGACCGGTACGAGCGGAGCGCATCGTACAGCGCCTGAAGCCGGTCGATCGCGCGTGCCTGGGCCGGGTCGGGGCGGATCGCTCCCGCCGCGCCGCGCGCGCGGTACAGCGCGTCCGGCCCGGTCGCATCGGTCTGCGCCGGCGATAGGTGCTCGTGCGGCATCGCGTCGGTCGGCGGCGTCACGCCTTTAGGAGCGCGGCCATGACCTGGTCGCGGGTCAGGGGCAGGTCGCGGATGCGGGCGCCGAGCGCATGGGCGACGGCGTTGCCGATCGCCGCGACGGTCGGGCCGCCTGATGCTTCGCCGATCCCGAGCGGCGGCCGATCGGCGGCCGGGCCGACCAGCTCGACCTCGATCTCCGGCACTTCGCTGAATTTGAGCACCGGATAGGTTTCCCAGTCGCGCGAGGCGATACCGGCATGGTCGAGCCGCACGCCCTCCTTGAGGGCCCAGCTCGCGCCTTGGATGATACCGCCTTCGAGCTGGTTGATCGCGCCGTCAGGGTTGATGACGAGGCCGCCGTCGGCGGCGCACCACACGCGCAGCAGCCGCACGCTCTGGTCGACCTCGACCTCGGCGACCACCGCGCAATAGGCGGCGCGGTTCTTGTATTTGGCAAAGCCGATCCCGCGCCCGCTGCCGCTGCCGGCGGGCACGCCGGGCTGCCATTCGGCCATCTTGGCGACCCGCTCGACGACCGCGCGGGCGCGCGGGTCGCTGAGCACCGCCAGGCGATAGGCGACCGGGTCTTCGCCGGCCTCGGCGGCGCGTTCGTCCATGAACGATTCGATCGCGAACACGTTGATCGTGGCGCCCAACCCGCGCAGCGACGAGGTCCGCACCGGGGTTTCGGCGACGAGGTGATGGATGATGCGCTTGTGCGCGAAATCATAGAGCGGCTCTCCGTTGCGGGTGCCGCCGCCGCCGTTGGATTCGGGTGGGTCGGCCGCCGGCGGCGCCGGTGGCGGGTCGGGCAGCGCCTCGGCGGCGAGCAGGTTGCCGCCGCCGCCCGGGCGGCTCGAATGCCGGCCGCTCCAGATTTCCGTGGTCCAGTCGGCCGGGCGGTTGGCGGCGTCGAGCGCGGCGCGCACGGTCGTTACCATCGCCGGGCTGACCGGCTCGAAGCCGAATTCCTCCTCGCGCCGCCAGCGTATCTTGACCGGCGCGCCCGGCCGCCGCACCGCGATCACCGCGGCATCGGCCGCGGCATCGTCGGCGCCGTTATGGCCGTAGCAGCCCGGGCCTTGCACATGTTTCACCGAGATCGCCGCGGGGTCGAGCTTCAGCGTCTTGGCCAGCGCGGTGCGCAGCGGATAGACGCCCTGGCAGTGCGTCCACACCGTCAGGTGCCCTTCGCGATAGACCGCGAGCGCGCTCGACGGCGCGATCGAGGCGTGGGCGATGTGCATCCGGGTATAGGTCGCCTCTCGCCACGCGCCGCCCGTGGTCGGGCCCTCGGGCAGCGGCGCGCCGAGCACCCGGTCGATCGAGGGCTGCTGAATCAGCCAGCGCGCCTGTTCCTGCGCCGGGTTGATCGCGTCGATCCCGTCCCACGCGACATGGTTCGGCGCGACCGCGGCGGCGGCGTCGACGGCGGTTTCGTCGGCCCCGACGATCGCCAGGAAATTGCCGTCGCGGATGATCTCGACGGGCCCCTTGGCGGCGCGCCGGATCGCCGCCTCGTCGACCGCGCCGATCGTCGCGCCGCGGCGCGGTTGGCGCACGACGCGGGCGTGCACCATGCCGGGCAGCGCCATGTCGTGGATGAAGGCCGGGCCGCCGAACACCTTGGCGGCGAGATCGATGCGCGGCGTGTCGCGCCCGACGACCGCGAAATCGGCGCCGGCTTTGACCGGCGCGGCAGCGGTGGCGCGCCGGCTTAGGTCGATGTCGCCGGCGAGCGCCCAATAGTCGAGCCCAGTCGCAGCGCCGTTGCGCACGACCGCGCCGTCATGGATCGCCAGCTCGGCTCGGCCGCCGCCCAGCCGCGCTGCGGCCCGGTCGAGAAACAGCGCGCGTACCTCGGCGCAGGCAAGGCGCAGCGCGACTCCGCCATACTGGATCGACTGGCTGCCGGCGGTATAGCCCTCGTTCGGGGTCAGGTCGGTGTCCCCAGTCTCAAGGTCGATGCGTTCGGCCGCCACGTCGAGTTCGTCGGCGGCGATCTGCAGCATCGCCGTCAGCACCCCTTGGCCGATCTCGACCCGTCCGGTCGCGACCGTGACCCGGCCCGCCGCGGGAAACCGCACCCACTGGTCGAGGCGCGGGTTGGCAGCCAGCAGAGGCGGCAGTTCCGGGGTCGCCGCGCCGGTCATGCCGCCGCTCCCTGGCGGAGCTGCGCGGCGGCACGTTCGACCGCGCGCAGGATGCGCACGTGGCTGCCGCAGCGGCCGATATTGTCATCGAGCGCCACCGCGATCTCGCGCCGCGTCGGCGTCGGGTTGCGGTCGAGCAGCGCCTTGGCCGAGATCAGGATGCCGGCGAGGCAATAGCCGCACTGGCCCGCCTGCTCGTCGAGAAACGCCTGTTGCAGCGGGTGCGGGCGATCAGGCGTGCCGAGCCCCTCGATCGTCATGATGTCCTTGCCGGCGACCGTCGACAGCGCCGTGCCGCAGGATTTTTCCGGTGCGCCGTCGACCAGCACCATGCAGCATCCGCATTGTTCGAGGCCGCAGCCGAATTTCGTGCCGGTCAGGCCGAGATGGTTGCGTAGCACGTCGAGCAGTGGGGTATCTCCGTCGGCCGCCACACTGACTGGTTTTCCGTTGACGATCAGGCTGGTTGTGGGCATCGCCGCTCCGCTCTTAAAGAGGCCTGCACAATACCAGATCGCGCAACGCGTCGCGCGCTCCGTCGGGCGTGCGATTGCTTACTTGGACTCGGCGACGAAGACCCCGGCCCAATCGGGGCCGGGCGGGTTGGCGGCGAAATGTTCGATGCGCTCGGCGTAGAGGTCGTAAAATCCGGCGAGCGCCAGGTTGCCGCAGCGGCACGCGGCGAGCGCCTCGCGCGCCCCTGCCCAGTCCTGCGTCCGATAGCAGGCGAGCATACGGTCGTGCTGGCTTTGGTGGGCGAGAAAGTCGGCCGATTGGGCGAGTGTTACGTCGCCGAGCAGCGTATAGATCTGCACCGGCTCCTTCTTGCCGATCACCGCGATCAGGTCGAGTTCGAGCGCCGCCCAGCCGGGCGCCGCGTGCCGTGTCTCCTCGCCGAGGACGATCGAGACGTGATAGGTCTTGGTCTGGCCTTCGAGGCGCGAGGCGAGGTTTACCGCGTCTCCCATTGCGGTATACGCGAAGCGCGCGTCGGAGCCCATGTTGCCGACGACGCATTCGCCGGTGTTGAGCCCGACGCCGATATGCAGCGGCACAAAGGCGCGCCCGTCGCGCGTGGCCTCCTGCTCCAGGTCGCGGTTGATGCGCTCGAGCGACCCGATCATCGCCAGCGCGGAATCGCAGGCGTGGTCGGCGTGCGCGGAATCGTCGAGCGGCGCGTTCCAGAATGCCATCACGCAATCGCCCATGTATTTGTCGATCGTGCCCCGCCGCGCCATGATCAGCTCGGTCATCGGGCTCAGAAAGCCGCGGTTGATCAGCCGAGACAGGCCCTGCGGGTTGGCCTTGAACGATTCGGCGATCGAGGTGAAGCCTCGGATGTCGCTGAACATCAAGGTCAGATTGCGCGTTTCGCCGCCGAGCTGCAGTCGCTCGGGATGCTCGGCCAGCACCGACACGAGATCCGGCGCCAGATAGTGGCGGAACGCCGATTGGATGCGGCGCCGCTGGCTTTCGACAAAGCCATAGCGAAACAGCAGCAGGCTGAGCGTCGCCGCAGTCAGCGCGATGACCGGGTTGACCAGCGGCAGCCACAGCCCGCGATCGAACGCCACCTGCGCCCCGATGCACCAGATCGCGATCGGCGCTGCCCCGGCGAGCGCCGAGACCTGCGATGGCAGCACCCTGATCACCAGTGCCGTCGTGACCGCGAGCAGCACAACCAGCCCGATCGTGATCGACGGCCAGGGCGGCGGGGAATCGGCGATGAAATCCTGGTGCAGGATCGAATCGATCACGTTCGCCATGCGCTCGGTCCCGGGCAGCGGCGTGTTCCCGAACGGCGCGGGGTTGGTGTCGGCGAGGCCGATAAACGACGCGCCGATCAGGACGATGCGCCCGGCGAGGGCGGCTTTCGGCACCTTGCCGGTGACGAGGTCGACAAAAGAGTAGGTCGGAAACGTACCGCGCGGCCCGCGATAATTGACCACCAGCCGCATCGCCGCATCGGTCGGCACGCGCAGTTTGCCGATACGCACCCCGTCGCCAAGCGCCAGTCCGACCTTGGCCCACGGCACGCCGACATAGGCCGCCGCGGCGCGTACCGACAGCGACGGCATGAAGTCGCCGCCATAGGGCAGCGCGACATATTCGTAGCGCGGCGCGCCGTCGTAATCGTAGGCGATCGTGACATGACCGAGCCCCATCGCGGCCGCTGCGAGCGGCGCCAGCGGCAATAGCGGGGCCTCCGGCTGCAGCGGAAACACCGGCTGGGTCTTGCTGTCGTCAAACTGCTGATAGGATTGCTGGGCGATGATCGGCGGCTCGTTGACGGTCGCGCCTTCAAAGTCAAACGCCACCGGCAGCAGCACCCGGCCGCTGGCGCGGATCGCCGCGGCGAAATCGCCGTCGGGGTCGGCGTCCATAAGCTCCGCGAGCGCGTCGCGCAAGGCCATGTCCTGGCCCGGCGGCAATGCGTTCGCCACTTTCTTGGCGGCTGCGCGCAGCCGCGGCGGTATCGGCTGGTCGGGCTCGGCAAACAGCATGTCGAACACGATCTCTTTGGCGTTGTCCTGGCCGAGCAGTTTCACGGCCTTGGCGAACAGATCGCGGCTCAGCGGCCAGCGCCCGAGCGCGGCCAGACTCTTGTCGTCGACTAGCACGACCGCGATCTCTTTGCCCGGCGGCTCGACCCCGCGCAGACGAAAGCGCAGGTCGAGCGATGCTGTTTCCAGGTTGCGCACCGCCCCGGAATTACTGAAGTTCAGCAGCAACAGCGTCGCCAGCGCGATAATCAGGGCTAACCCGGCTTCGCGCGCGAACCGCAGAAAAGCCAAATCTGCTGCCTAGTAGTTGCCACGGTTTCGCGGCGGCGGCGGCGGTGGCGGCGGGGTGAAGCCGCCTCCGCCGGGTCGGGTGGGAAAGCCCATCCCACCGGGGCCGTTGCCGAATACGCCGCCCGGATACGACCCGAACCCGCCGGGACCGCTGGGTGGAGGCGGGGTGCTCGCGTTGGGCGGCGGGGCGTTTTGGCTAGGCGGCGGGGTATATTGGCTAGGCGGCGGGCCCTCGCTCGGCGGTGGGTTGTTCGGGCCCGGATGGTATTCCTCCTCCTCCGAATGCCGGCGGCGCGGCGGCCGGCGCACTGGTATTTCGACCCGCGCGTTCAGCGCATAGAACATGCGCATCGTCCACAGCTGCGGCGTGGTCGGGTCGTGCTCCAGCGCGACATGGGCGCCGTGGCGCGGACCGATCGCTACGCTCTGCCCAGTTGTGCTGCTGGTCAGCGAGACAATCCCGGTCAGCACCGCGACCAGCGTGTCGTTGGGTTTCGCCTCGATGAACCAATCGGTCGAACGCACCGCGGCGGTGCCGGTCGCGGTCTTGACCTCAAAGGTCGACGGGTGGTCGACCGGGGCGACGACGGCGCGCAGCAGCCCCTGGCCGAGGTTCAACTCGGCGTCTTGGCGCTTGCCCTTTGGGTCGAGCGTGTAGGTCGCGATCGTGAACTTTGTGTTGGACGCGACCGACACGATCGACCCGTCGCCCATCCGCAATTTGAGTTTGGCGGCGGCCGGAACCTCGATCACGTCACCGACTTCGACCGGGCTGCCGAGCCGCAGCGGCTTGCGCTGCCCGCCGCTCTCGTCAAAGCATTGGCCGGCGATGCCGACTACTGTGCCGGCGGCGGCTTCGGCGCGGGCGGGGCCGAGCAGCGCCAGCGCGAACACCGCGGCCCACAAGGCACGGGACAGAATGTGCGGCATCACGCCTCCTCCGGGCCTTCGGCCGCGGCGACCGCCCCGGATTGACCGGTTCCGCGACCGCCGTCTGCAGGCCCAGAAACCGACCCCGTCAGATCGTCAATGACCCGCTGGCGGATCGACCGGAACGGTGCCGAGCTCGCCGGGAACCGATATTTCGAGCGCCTCGAAATCGTCCGACGTGCGCAATTCGTTGTGAACGAGGCCGCCCGGGATGAACACCGAATCGCCCTTTTCAAAGCGCAGGGCTTCGCTGCCTTCGAATTCGAGTTCGACCCAGCCGTTGAGCAGGTAGACGAACTGGCCGTCGCAGGTGTGATAGTGCCAGCCGGTCGGCTGGGTCATGCCGGTTCTCGCCTTCATCACCTGGCCGCGCATCGAGCCATTGCTGGCGTCCTTGATCAGCAGGTCGCGGTAGCTGAAGAAATCGCGCCGGCCGGCCACCATCGCCGGCGCCTTGGCCCGCGTGTAGCCGAGCTTCATCGTCGGTTTGGTCGACAGCGTTGATACGTCGTTGGCCATCTGAGCCTCCCTGAGCGAAGCGCAATCGCGCGCCGCATCGTAAAAGACCGGCGCCGCCGGAGCAAGGCGGCCTGCTTTATAGGCTCGCGGCGGGCGAGAGGCTCGGATTTCAGCGAAACCGATCGGCGGCGAACGGAGCGAGGTCGATCGGCGACTTCCGGCCGGTCACCAGGTCGGCGACGATCTTGCCGGTCATCGGCGCCGTGGTCATCCCGACATGGCCGTGGCCGAAGGCGTAGATCACGTCGGGGCTCGCCCGGGCCGGGCCGAGCACCGGCAGCGAGTCCGGCAGTGACGGGCGGTGACCCATCCACACCGAGATGCGCTCCGCGGGGTGGTGCGCGGCGAGGCCGGGCAGCATGCGGCGTCCCTGTTCGAGCAGGATGTGTGCGCGGCGCCAATCGGGCGGCGCGGCAAGCCCGGCCAGTTCGACGGTGCCGGCAAAGCGCAGCCCCAGCGCCATCGGCGTCGCGACGAATTTGCCGTCGGCGTCGGCGGTCGGGATACGCGGCATCGCCTCGGGATCGCTGATCATCAGATGGTAGCCGCGCTCGGTTTCGAGCGGCACATGGTCGCCGAGCGTGTGAGCCAGCGGCTTCGACCACGCGCCGGCACAAACTACCGCGGCATCCGCCGCGCGGTCGCCGGTATCGGTGCGGATCGCGGTCAGCCGCGGCCCGTCGAGGCGGAAGCCGAGCGCCCGGGCGCGCACGATCTCGCCGCCGCGGCGGCGGAATTCGTCGACCAGCCGGGTAACGAGGCCCAGCGGGTTGCTGGTATGGCCGTTCTCGCGCACCAGCAGCCCGCGCACATAATCGCGTGACAGCGCCGGTTCGAGCTGGCGCAATTCGTCGGCATCGAACGCGTCGACGACGACGCCGTTTGCGCGGCGCAAGGCCCAGGCGAGCCCGTCCTTGGCGAGCGCTTCGGCCGAGCGATAGACATAAAGATGACCGCGCTGCTCGACCAGGTCGGCGGCGCCCGCGTCTTCGACGAGCGGCCGCAGCATCTGCAGCGTCGGCCCGACCAGCGCCCGCAGCGCCCGGGCCTGGGCGTGCACCTTTTCCACCGTGCCGGCACGCCAGAACCGGTAGAGATAAGGCAGCACTGCCGGCAGATAGCTCCAACGCAGCGACAGCGGGCCGAGCGGGTCGCGCAGCCATTTCGGCACGTTTTTGATGACCCCGGGCATCGCAATCGGGGTCACCGACGAGGCGTTGAATGCGCCAGCATTGCCGAACGAGGCACCCTCGCCGGGGTTGCCGGGCTCGATCAGAAAGACGCTGTGGCCGTCGCGCTGCAGATAGCTCGCCACACACACCCCGACCATACCGGCGCCGATCACCCCGACCCGCCGCGCCTCCGTCATCGCCCGCTCCCGCGCTTTCGCCCTGCCCGCGGCGATGCTGCGGCGCTTTGTGCAGCCTGGACAACGAAAATCCCCGGCGCCATCATGCGCGCAGGGTGAATCCGGGCATTCTCCTTGTGAACCGACGGCTGAGCGCGGCGCCGACCTGGCATCTCGCGGGCGCCTGCCTGCTGCCGCGCCGGTTGTGACCGCAGCCGCCGGCCAGCCGGCCCAGCCGCAAACCGCCCGCCTCGCCGTCGGCACGTTGGTCGCCCGGCTGTGGCGGTTGGGGCCGTTGCGCGCCGTGCTCGGGGCGATCCTGGTCAGCGTGATCGTGATCGTGGTGCGCCAGGCCGGATGGCTTCAGCCGCTCGAACTGTTGGCCTACGACAGGCTGATCGCGGTCACCGCGCGCCCGGCCGTTAACCCTCACCTCCTGCTGGTCGGGATCACCGAAACCGATATCGACCGCTATCAATACCCGCTCTCCGACGCCACGCTTGCCGATCTTCTGACCCGGCTTTCGAGCTGGCACCCGCGGGTCATCGCGGTCGACATCTACCGCGACAAGCCGGTTGGCCCCGGCGCCGACAGGCTCGCCAGGGTACTCAAGGCAAATCCGGAAATCTTCTGGGTGTTCGGCCTGGGGACCAAGGGCGATCCGCATCACCCCGGCGTGGCGCCGCCGCCGGTGATCGCCGAGACCGGCCGCGCGGTGCTCGACGACGTGCCCACCGACCCCGGCGGCGTGGCGCGCCGCGGCGTGCTCTTCGAGGACGACGGCAAGAACAACTATCCCGGGCTCGCGATGGCCGTCGCCGAGACCTATCTAGCCTATGACCATATCCAGCCCGCGGCCGGTCCCAACGACGATCTGAAGCTCGGGCCGACGGTGATCCGGCCGCTCGACGACAAAAGCGGCCCGTACATCAAGCTCGACAGTCGCGGCTATCAGGTGCTGCTCGATTACCGCCACGGGGCAAAGCCGTTTCCGCGCGTCTCGGCGGGCGAGGTGATGGACCGCGACCTGTCGGCGATGGTGCGCGGCCGCGCGGTGATCGTCGGCGGCACCGAGGTCACCGTGAAGGACAGCTTTCCGACCCCGTTCAGCACCGGGTTCGGCGGCACTGGCCCGGATTATGGGATCGAGGTCCACGCCCATCTCGCCAACCAGCTGATCGACGAGGCGCACGGCCGCGTGAGATTGCGCACCGGCCTGCCGCGGCTCGGCGAGGATGCCTGGATCGTCGCCTGGGCCCTGGCCGGCGCGGCGCTGGGGCTGCTGATTCGCGCGACCCTCGTCGCGGTCGCCGGCGGCACCGCGGGGCTCGCGCTGATCGGCGCCATCGTCTATGTCGCGTTCGCGCATCAACTGCTGCTGCCGGCGGTGCCGGCGGCGCTGGCCTGGACCGCGGCGGCGGGGCTGACCAACCAGGTGCTCTACGCCGCCACCAATCGCGCCCGCGCCCGCCTGCGCAAGAGCTTTGAGCACTATCTGCCGCCGGTAGTGATCGATCGCATGGTGGCGACCGACGCGCTGCCCCGGCTCGGCGGCGAACGGCGCGAGATTTCGGTGCTGTTCACCGACGTCGCCGGGTTTACGACGTTTTCCGAGCGCATGGACCCGGAAGACCTGGCCACGCTCGCCAACGAGTATTTCGACGGCGTGTGCCACGCGATCTTCGCCCATGGCGGCCTCGTCAACGCCTTTATCGGCGATTCGGTACTGGCGTTTTTCGGCGCCCCGGTCGATCAGCCCGACCACGCCGACCGTACGATCGCCGCGGCGCTCGACGTCGACAAGTTTGCCTGCCGGTTTATGGCAGATCTGGCGGAGCGCGGCATCGAGTTCGGCCACACCCGCATCGGCCTGCACACCGGGTTCGCGTTTGTCGGCAATATCGGAACCAAGGAGCGGCTGCAATACACCGCGCTCGGCGACATGCTGAACACCGGTTCCCGCCTCGAAGGGCTGAACAAGGCGATCGGCACCCGCATCGCCGCCTCGGGCGACATTGCCGCCAAGGCGACGCACCAGCGCTGCCGGCCGGTCGGGTCGTTTGTTGTCAAGGGTCGCACCGGCGCGACCGAGGTGCTAACCCCGATCGATCCGGAAAATTTTCAGCCCGAGTGGGAAGCGCGCTATGAAGCTGCCTTTCACGCCGCCTCTTCCGGCGGCGCAGAGGCCGCCGAGCTGTTCGCCGCGCTCTATCGCGAAAACCCCGACGATCCGTGCGTCGCGTTTCACCACCGGCGGCTCGCCGCCGGCGGGACCGGCACTGCGATCCACATGGATGAGAAATGACCGCACCCCCGCTCGCTGATCCGCCAGCCCGCCGCGTGCCGCAGTTGGTGCTGGTGCTGATGGGGGTTTCCGGCAGCGGGAAGTCGACGCTCGCGCTCGAATTGCAGCGCGTACTGGGCTGGAAATTCCAGGAGGGCGACGATCTTCACCCGCCCGCCAATGTCGAAAAGATGCGGGCCGGCCGGCCGCTCGATGATGCCGACCGGCTGCCGTGGCTGCAGGCCGTC
Source organism: Allostellaceae bacterium (assembly GCA_035534855.1). Lineage (GTDB taxonomy): Bacteria > Pseudomonadota > Alphaproteobacteria > ATCC43930 > CGMCC-115725 > DATARH01. Next base: position 11,049 of record DATLRD010000020.1, read on the forward strand.
GCGCGCTGGATCGACGAGCGGCTTGCCGCGGGCGAGCCAGGTATCGTCACCTGCTCAAATCTCAAGCGCGCCTATCGCGACATCACAGTCGGCGCCCGGCCGGGGGTACGCCTCGTGTTTCTCAAGGGCGACGAAGCGGTGATCCATCGCCGGGTGGCCCGCCGACAGCACCACTACATGCCGCCGTCGCTGCTGCGCAGCCAGTTTGAAACGCTCGAAGAGCCCGGCGGCGACGAGCACCCGATCGTCGTCACGGCCGGTCGCCCGCCGCCCCAGACGGCCGCCGAAGTGGTGCGCCGCCTCGCCGATCCAGGGCGATAGAAGCCACCGTCCGCTGCGGCCCCGAGCGCATAACATTGCGCCGGCGCGCTCCCCGGGTGGCGAATTCGTGCTTCTGTTCGCTTGATGTTCCGGCGCCGCCCGTGGTAAATCCCTGGCCCCGCTTTGACGGAGAGGTGCCGGAGCGGTCGATCGGGGCGGTCTCGAAAACCGTTGTGCCCTTTGCGGGGCACCGAGGGTTCGAATCCCTCCCTCTCCGCCACCTCAGAACAGAACTGCGAACGCCGGGCGTAGCCGATTTTACGCCGGCAGCGGCGGTCAGCGTCTGAAGCAGATTGCTCTTCGAGCCGATGATGCGAACTTCGCGGTCCGCCACCTCGACGCGCTGGGCGAGCGCTCGGAGATGGTCGCGCCGGTAGCCGCCGCCATCGATCCTAATCCGCTCGCGTGCCGTCCTGGCGAACCTCTGGACCATCTGCGGCGTGATCGCCTGCTGACCTGACGACTCCAGCATCGCGGCGCCACGCGCGGCGTCGGCCTGCGCCTGGTCGCGAATCGCCTTCAGGCTTGCGACGCGCTCTTTCAGCGCCGGGTCGTCGAGATCAGCGACGCCGGCCTCGATGGCGTCATAGAGGCGCTTTAGCCGCAAATCGGTCTCGGTTGCGCGTTTATTCAGTTCGGCGAGGTGTTCGCGGCGGCGCTCGGCGCGCTCCTGCCGGCGGTCCAGAACGGATGCCAGAATCTCCTCGAGCCGCTCCGGCTGGAGCAAGCGATCGGCAAGGTGCTCGGCGACGAGATCGTCCAGCTTCTCCATCGGGA
>DATLRD010000021.1:0-5795 GCA_035534855.1 Allostellaceae bacterium
GCGATGGGGGTCATCACCAACATCGGCAACGGCTGATCGCCTGACTGGCGAACCGGTGAGGCGGCGTCGCGCCGCCTCACGCTCTGTGAGGAAGAGGGAACGATGGCGTTCGGCGACCTGACGACGCTCGGTGACGTCAAAGCCTGGCTGCAAACCGGCCAGAGCGCATTTCCCGACACCGATGACGGGCTTTTGACCCGGCTGATCACGGCGGCGAGCCAGTTCATCCAGAGCTGGCTCAACCGCCAGATCGCGCCGGGCGACTGGCAGGAGATCCGCGATGGCAGCGGCGGGCAGCGCCTCGCCTTCGCCAATTTCCCGGTGACGGCGGTGCTCTCATTGTCGATCGACGGTCTCGCGATCCCGCCGGCGCCGAGTGGCGGCGGCTACGGCCCCGGCTACGTCTTTACCGCGACCGAGCTGGCGGTGCGCGGCTATGTGTTCACAAGGCGGGCGCAGAACGTGATCGTCAGCTACACCGCCGGCTACACGGCGACCCCGCCCGACATCGCGCAAGCCTGCATCGAGCTCGTCTGCCAGCGCTATCGCGAACGCACCCGCATCGGCGAAGCGGCGCGCGCACTCAGCGGCGGCGAGATCGTGACTTACACCCAGAAGGACATGAGCGACGACGTGAAGCTGCTGCTGTCGCAATATCGGCTCGTCGCACCGGTGGCCGGCATCGCCCGTCAGCCCGCCGCGACCGCGACCGACGCGGCCCTGCTGGCGGCGGCGCTATGATCGCGCGCGAGCTGATTTACGCCGCGCTGTTCGCGCAGGTCGTCGGCGCCGGCGGCTTTGTCACGGCCGCACGGCGGTGGCGCCATTGGAGCGACCTGACCCCGGCGGAGCAGCCGGCCTTGCTGATGCGCCAGAAAAGCGAGATCGCGACGGTGCCGACGCTCGGCGCGCCGACGGTCTGGCGGCTGGGCGTCGAGCTGACGCTCTATGCGCATGCCAGCGACCCGTACACGGCGCCGGCGACGATCCTCAACCCGCTGATCGACGCCGTCGAGGCGGCTTTGGCACCGTTGGCCGCCACCGGGCTGCAGGATCTCGGCCTGCCGGCAATGGTTCAGCATGCCTACATCGCCGGCAAGATCGTCACCGACGAGGGGGTGTTGCGCGACCAGGCGGTCGCGATCATCCCGGTCGAAATCCTCTGCCTCTAGCGCGGATTCCGGTCATGTCGGCTTGCGCTGTGCCTGCCCCTCACCCTCCCACGCTTCGCGCGGGTCCCTCCCTCTCCCCGCGGCCGCGGGGAGAGGGCTGGGGTGAGGGGCCGGCTCTGGCGGATCAACCGGATCGAAATTCGCTCTAATTCCTCTGCCTCTAATACGGGGAGTCACCTGACATGCAGCTCGCATTCGGCGCCGGGGCGCTGTGGGGCAACCGCACCGACACGACCGGGTCCGGCATCGGCCCCGACCAGTTCGGCATCTTGCAGGACGTGGAGATCGACTGGGACTGGCAGACACGGGAATTATGGGGCCAGTTCCAGTTCCCGCTCGACATCGCCCGCGGCCAGGGCAAGATCACCGGCAAGGCCAAATTCGCCCGCATTTTCGGTGCGATCTACGGCGATCTGTTCTTCGGCGAGACGCCGGCGACGGGCCAGCTGACCGTGTCCGAGAACGAGGCGGCAATTGTCCCGTCGACCGGCCCCTACACGGTGACGGCCGCCAACGCCGCCAGTTTCGTCGATGATCTCGGCGTCTTTTACGCCGCCGGCAGCAATGCCGGAAACCGCTTCACCCGGGTGACGACGCCGTCCGCTGCCGGGCAATATTCGGTCAATCCGGCGACCGGGATCTACACCTTCGCCGCCGCCGATTCCGGTGCGTCATTGCTCGCCAGCTATGTCTACAACAGCAATACCGGCAAGAAGCTGGTGCTGACCAACCAGCTGATGGGCTACACGCCGACCTTCAAGGCAACGTTTTACACCGGCAAGACGACGCAGGGGGTGGCGGCCGGATTGGCGCTGGTGCTGAACGCCTGCACCGCGACGAAACTGACGCTGCCGACCAAGATCGACGATTACGAGATCCAGGAATTCGACTTCAGCGCCTTCGCCGATGCCACCGGCACGATCGGCACGCTCAGCGTCAACGAGTAGACGATGAGCGAAACGATCGCCCTGGGCGGCCGGCGCTTCGAGATCCGCCCGCTAAAGCTCGGCCAGCTGCGCCATGTGCTCGATGCGCTCGACGAGATGACCGGCAAATCGGGCGGCGGACTGATCGCGGCCGCCGCGCAGGTGGTCGCGGCGGGGCTGAAGCCGGCGCACCCCGATCTCACTGCCGACGCGGTGCTCGATCTCGAGGCGACGGTCGAGGACCTCAACGCCGCCGTCGCCGGGATCCTGCGCATCGCCGGACTTCGCCCCCCGGAGAATCCCCAACAGGAGACCGTCCTGGGGGAACAACCGCCGGTGGCGAACCCGTAAGCGCTCCCGAGAACGCTTCCCGGAGCGGTCTGCGAGACGGGCTCCGCGCCGTCTACGGCGCCCTCGCCACCGGCTGCTGCTATGCCTACCGCGACATCGACAGCATGACTCTCGCCGAGGCCGGCGAGGTCTTCGCCTACTGGGAACAGAACCCGCCGGCGCATCTGATGCTGCAGATGATCGCGCGGATGCTCGGCTGGACACCAGTGCCGGCCGTCTCGACGACCAACGAAGAGATTACCGCCTCGCCGCCGCCCGGTCTCGCGGTGGCGCGGGGCGGCAGTCTCGGCATGCCGGCGCCGCTCGACCTGGCCGCGCTGCGCGACCGCAACCGGACCCGCGCCGTCGAGATCGCGCGCCGCAACCGGCGCCCGGCGCCTTCTTTCATTGCGAGGTGACTCTTGGCCGACGAGCAGATCAGTTTCGGCATCGATACCAGCGGCGCGGTCGCCTCGCTCGACGTGCTGCGGCAGGCGATCGTCGCGGCGAGCGCGCCGCTCGCCCAGCTCTCGCGCTCCTACCGGCACGCCTTCGACCAGATCGGCGCCGGCTGGCGCTCGGCGGTAACGGGGCTGGTCGAGGGCACGCTGAGTTTCCAGACCGCAGCGTTGCGCGTCGTGCAATCGGTCGAGCGCGGCTTTGTCGACCTGGCGACGACGACGCTGTCGCACGCCGCTTCGGGACCCCTTGCGTCGCTCCTCGGTCTGACTGCGCCAACCGCCGGCCAGGGGGTGAGCGACGTGCTCGGCACGGCGCTGGGCAGCTCGCTGTTGGGCGCGCCGCGGCAGCTCGGCAAGGCGGCGGCATCAACCGCCAACACGGCGGCCCTGGCGGCCAACACGGCGGCGCTCGGGGCGCTGACCGCGGCGCTCGGGACCTCTGCCGTTGCCGGCGGCGCCAGCGCCCTGGGCGGCCTGGGAAGCGCGGCCTCGCTGGCCGGCGGCACCGCCAGTCTTGGCGCGGCGGCGGCAAGCGGCGGCGGCCTGTTCGGCTTTCTCGGCAGCCTCTTCGCGTTCGCGGGCGGCGGCATCGTGCCATCGGCGGCGCGCGGCTGGGCCTTGCCGAATTTCGCCGGCGCGCGGCCGGCCCTGCTGCATGCCCGCGAGATGGTTCTGCCGGCGCCGATCAGCGAGGGGCTGCAGGGCATGATCGCCCAGGGCGGCGGATCGGGCGACATGCATCTGCATTTTCACGGGCCCTCCGACGGCCCCGCGGTCGAACGCTGGTTCACCGGGTTGATGGCGCGCAACCCGGGCGTGGTGCGCAACATGCTGCGCTCTAACGCGCTCACGCCGCGCACCCTGTGAGGGATGCGCCATGACCGCGATCTTTCCGGCATTGCCCGGTCTCGGCTGGTCGGTGACGAAAGCGCCGCGCTTTGCCACCCGCATCCAGCGCGCCATCTCGGGGCGCGAATTGCGCGTCCTCGACCAACCCTACCCGATCTGGACCTGGACCCTGACCTATAGGCTGCTGCGCGACAAATGGGACACCCGCGGCGCCGGCGGGCCCGGCGCCGGCTATGACGAATTGCGCACCATCGCCGGGTTTTTTCTGCAGCAGCAGGGCGCCTTCGAGGCCTTCCTGTTCGACGATCCGAGCGATGACGCCGTCACCGGCCAAATCATCGGCACCGGCGACGCCAGCACGAGTGTCTTTCAGCTGGTGCGCAGCATGAGCGGCTTCTCCGAGCCGATCACCGCGCCCAATGCGCTCACCGGGATCTATTTCAACGGCGTGCAGCAGAGCCCGGCCGGCTATGCGGTCGATGCCCTGACCGGACTGGTGACGTTTACCACGCCGCCGCCCGCCGCTGCGATCATCACCGCCGATTTCACCTACTGGTTCCGCGTCCGGTTTGCCGACGACACCGCCGAATTCGAGAACTTCATGTACCAGCTCTGGCAGTTGAAGCAGGTCAAATTGCAGTCGGTCCTGTTATGAGACCGTGTTCCGCGGCGCTCGCCGCCTATCTCGCAGCCAACGACAGCGTCGTCGTCGCCGACCTCTACACCTTCGCGCTCGCCAGCGGCGAGGTGCTGCGCTATTCCGGGTGGACGACGGCGCTCAGCATCCCCGGCACCGCCTTTCCGAGCGGCAGCCTCAATTACAACAGCACGACCTACACCGATTTCGCGTTCGGACCGCGCTTCGGCCGCTCGCAGGTGACGACCAAGTTCGGGGTTGCGCCGACCGAGCTCGATGTCGAGATTCTGGCCGGCGCCGACGATCTGATCGGCGACATCCCGTTCGCCGAGGCGGTGCGGCTCGGGCTGTTCGACGGCGCGACAGTCGAACTCGACCGCTTCTTCGCGCCGCCGCCGGCCGCCGCCGGTGCCGTCGACATGAGCCTCGGCGCAATCATCTGGTTCTACGGCCGGGTCGCCGAGGCCGATGCCGGGCGAAGCACGATCGCGATCAAGGTGAAATCGCTGATGAACCTGCTGGCGATCCAGCAGATGCCACGGCGGCTCTATGGCGCCTCCTGCACGCATGTGTTCGGCGACGCGATGTGCGGCTACGACCGCACCAATGGCCGCAACGCGCTGGGCGCGGCGACCGGGATCGGCGCGGTGACCATTACCGCGCTCGCCGGATCGGGCCAGGCGCAGATCGTCACCAGCTTTGCCGCGAGCCCGGCGACCGCCTATGACGAGGGGACGATCACCGCGACATCGGGGGCGAATAACGGCGCCTCGCGCACCATCGCGCAACTCGCCGGCGGCACGGTTCGCCTGTTGAAGCCGCTTCTGTCGCCGGTGTCGGCCGGCGACCTGTTCCAGCTGCTGCCGGGCTGCGACCATAGCGTCGCGACCTGCAACACGACGCTCAACAACCTGCTGCGCTTTGGCGGCTTTCCCTATATCCCGCCGCCCGAGACCGCGGCATGAGCGAGGATCCGCGCCGTCTGGCGGTTATCGAGGAAGCCCGCACGTGGCTCGGCACGCCGTTTCACCACGCCGCGCGAGTCAAGGGCGCCGGCGTCGATTGCCTGATGCTGCTGGCCGAAGTCTACCATCGCGCCGGTATCGTCGCCGCGATCGAGCCGCCGTTTTATGTGCCCGACTGGCACCTGCATCGCGACGCCGAGCGCTACATGCAGGGGCTGCTGCAATATGCCCGCCCAATCGCCGAGCCATTGCCCGGCGACATCGCGCTGTTCCGTTTCGGCCGGACCTATTCGCACGGCGCGATCGTCGTCGGTTGGCCGCGCCTCATTCACGCCTACTGGTCGATCGGCGTCGTCTGGGGCGACGCCACGCGCTACCCGCTCCAGGACCGCCCAGTGCGCTTTTTCAGCCCCATTTGGTGATAGAATGCCCGATCTGGTCACTGGCAAGGGCGG
>DATLRD010000022.1:0-13624 GCA_035534855.1 Allostellaceae bacterium
ATGCCGTACTGAAAGCCCGAGCACCCGCCGCCGGAGACGGCGATGCGCAGAAATGCGCCGGCGGCGTCTTCCTGAATCTTCAGCGTCGCGATGCGCCGCGCCGCGCTTTCGGTCACGACGATATTGCGCTCGCCAACTGCACCCGCAAGTTCCGTCATCTGCTTCAGCGCTCCATCTCGCCCGCCGCGGTCTGTCCGTGTAGGCTAGGTCCTCTATTTAGGCAAAGGCGGCGGCGTGTCAAAGGAGAGCGTGAGGATGCTGGGGGCCGTGGCCGGCAGGGGCAGCCGCGAGAGGACGACGAAATCGACACCGGGGCCGGCCGATCGGCTGCGTCTGCTGCAGGCGATCGAGCGCAAGGTGCTGTGGCTGTCGACGTGGATGATCCACAACGCCAACCATTTGCGGCCGAGCCGGGACGGGCTGAAGGTCGGCGGCCACCAGGCCTCCAGCGCCTCGGTCGCGACGCTGATCACCGCACTCTACCTCGATGTGATGCGGCCGCAGGACCGGCTGGCGGTCAAGCCGCACGCCTCGCCGGTGTTTCACGCGCTGCAATACCTGCTCGGACACGAAGGCCGGGACAAGCTCGAGCGGTTCCGCGCCTTCGGCGGGGCGCAGGCCTATCCGTCGCGCAGCAAGGACGGCGACCTCGTCGATTTTTCGACCGGCTCGGTCGGGCTCGGGGTCGGCGTCACCCTCTTTGCCTCGCTGGTGCAGGATTACGTGCGGCTCAAGCACCTGACGCCGACCGACCCGCCGCCCGGCCGAATGATCGCGCTCGCCGGCGATGCCGAACTCGACGAAGGCAACATCTTCGAGGCGCTGCTCGAAGGCTGGAAGCACGATGTCCGTAACCTCTGGTGGATCATCGACTACAACCGGCAAAGCCTCGACGCGGTCGTGTCCGACCGGCTGTTCGGCCGTATCGACGCGCTGTTCGAGCTGGTCGGCTGGCGGGTCGTCACGCTGAAATACGGGCGCCTGTTGCAGGCCGCTTTCGCCCGGCCCGACGGCGCACACCTGCGCGAATGGATCGACGCCTGCCCCAACTCGCTGTATTCGGCGCTCGTCTATATCGGCGGCGCGGGCTGGCGCGAGCATCTGCAGCGCGACCTCAACCGTTATCCCGGGATTCGCGCGATCCTCGACGAGCACGACGATCCGTCGCTGGCGCGGCTGATGACCAACCTCGCCGGGCACGACATGGGGTCGGTGCTCGACGCGTTTCATGCCGTCACCGACGATCGCCCGACCTGCTTCATCGCCTACACGATCAAGGGCAACGGGCTGCCGTTTGCCGGCCACAAGGACAATCACGCGGGGCTGATGAATCTCGACCAGATGGCGATTTTCCAGCACAGCATGGGGGTGCCCGAAGGCGCCGAATGGGACAAGTTTGCCGGGCTCGACCTCGATCCCGAGGCGATCATGGCGTTTCTCGATGACGTGCCGCTGGCGCGAGCCGGCAGCCGGCGCCACGCGACACCGGCGATCCCGGTGCCGGAGACGCTGGAGGTGCCGCGCGGCAAGAGCCAGTCGACGCAGGAGGCGTTCGGCCGGCTGATGGGCGCGCTGGCGACGAGCCGCGGGCCGCTGGCCGATCGCATCGTCACGACCTCGCCCGACGTGACCGTGTCGACCAATCTCGGCGCCTGGGTGAACCGCCGCGGCATCTTCGACCGGGCCGACCGCGCCGACACGTTCCGCGAGGAAAAGGTGGTGTCAGCACAGCGCTGGGCGATGTCGCCGCAAGGCCAACACATCGAACTCGGCATTGCCGAGCAGAACCTGTTTCTGCAGCTCGCCGCGCTCGGGTTGTCGGGGGCGCTGTTCGGCGCCCGCCTGCTGCCGATCGGCACGCTTTACGACCCGTTCATCAAACGCGGGCTCGACGCGCTCAACTATGCGCTCTATCAGGATGCGCGGTTCATCATCGTCGCGACCCCGTCGGGCATCACGCTGGCGCCGGAAGGTGGCGCGCACCAGTCGATCGCCGAGCCGCTGATCGGGCTGGCGCAGCCCGGGCTGGTCGGCTTTGAGCCGGCGTATGCCGACGAACTGGCCGTGCTGCTGCGCTGGGCGCTGGCAGAAATCCAGCGCGAAGACGGAAAATCGGTGTATCTGCGCCTGTCAACCCGCGCGATCGAGCAGCCGGAACGCACGATCGGTGCCGCGTTCGCCGATGCGATCGTCGCCGGCGCCTACTGGCTGCGCGAGCCGGAGCCTGGCGCCGAGTTGGCGATCGCCTACAGCGGCGCGGTGGCCCCCGAGGCGCTCGCCGCCTATGAGATGGTTCGGGAGGACGTGCCTGGCGCCGGGCTGCTCGCCGTCACCTCGGCCGATCGGCTCTATGCCGGGTGGCAGGAGGGACTGACAAACGGTACCGCCAGCCCCGCTGAAACGCTGCTCGGCCGGCTGCGTCCCGGTGCTGCACTGGTCACCGTGGTCGACAGCCACCCGGCGACCCTGTCGTGGATCGGCAGCGTCGCCGGCAATGCAATCATGCCGCTGGGCGTCGATCATTTCGGGCAGTCGGGGGACATTCCCGACCTCTACCGGGCCTACCGGATCGATCGCGATGCGATCGTCGACGCCGCGGCGCGTGCATGCCTGCGCATGCTCGTCCGGTAAGGCGGCGTTAATCCCGCCGGATTTAAAAAAGGCGTTGGCTTGCCGGGGTGTGCCTTCGGCTCTACTATTACGCGACCGCTATTGCGATGCGGAGCCTGGCTTTGGTATAGCCTCCCGCAGAACGTGTCGGTTGGCGGCGCACGCCGCAAACGCCCTGGGTTTTGCGGGTTGCCGGAACGCTAGATCGGTATGGGGCATTGGGTCGGCCGTCGCCGTCCGCTTTCGCCGAAACCACAGGGCGGAGGGGTACATTTGCGTGCACCATCACCAAATGCGATGGTAGAGATGGACCAAGGCGACGATGTCGAACGACTGTTTTCGTGGCTGAAGACCCCCGATCTGCGTTATCGCGAGTTCGCCGGCGAGCGGGAAGTTGCCGATGCGGTCGCGAATTGGCCCGCCCTACGCCGTGCCGCCGCTGAAACCGTCCGGATCGAAGAGGAAGAGGAAGAGGCCGGTACCCCGCCCCCGATAATCGAAGAGCGCGGGTTGCCGGAACCGCCGCCGCGCCCGGTGCCGCCGCTGGTCCAGCCACCTTACGAGCGGCCGCCGCCGTCGTTCCAAGCCGGCGAGGCGACGGGCGAGGCGCCGTGGGCCCAGCCCGCGCCGCCGCCCGCACCTGTGCAGCCGCCGCGCCGCGAGCCGCCGCGGTTTACGGCGCCGCCGCCCGAGCCGCGCCGCGTGTCGCCGGGCCGCGAGACCTTGTTCGGCGGCACCTATCGGGGGTTCGAGGAGCGTGATCGGGGGGGCGAGGAGCGCGAAGAGGCCCCGCGCGAGCCGTCGGCTCCGGGCGAGGAAGCCAGCGATCGTGCGCTCGATGCGGTGTTCTCCCGCCTTTCCCACCCGGCCCGCCGCTATCGCGAAGAGCGGCCGCGCACGTCAGGCAACCCGGGTCTCGGACCGGTCTTTCGCCGGCTGCGGTAGATGCCGGTTGTCAGCGTCACATCGCCGAAGGGGGGGGCAGGCAAGACCACGCTTGCGGCGACCCTCGGCGTCGGCCTGCGCCGCATCGGCTGGCGCGTTCTGGCGCTAGATTGTGACCGCGAGAACGCGCTGCGCCTGCATTTCGAGCTGGCGGGGGACGATCCGCCGGGAATCGCGAATGTCGGCGCCGCCGACCGCGACTGGACCGAGCTGGTGGTCGAGGCGCCGAACGGCGTCTTCGTGATCCCGTTCGGCTCGGTCGGGGCGCGCGACAGCGCGCGCCTCAGCGCCCATATCGGCGACAACCCGGGTTGGGTCAGGCGCCAGCTGGCACCGTTTTTTGCCTATCGCGACCTCGCCGTGGTCGTCGACATGCCGCCCGGCCCGTCGGTCTACGACGCTGAGATCGACGCGTTCGTCGATCTGCGCATTGCAGTGCTGCTGGCCGACGCGGTGAGCCTGGCGCTGCTGCCGCGGCTGCAGCGTGGCGACTTTGTCGGCGAGCGTCCGCCGCGCCGGCGGTCGCCGACCGGGTTCGTGGTCAATCAGGTCGAGCCGCGGCGCCGGCTGTGTCGCGACGTAATGGCGCTGACCCAGGAGGTGCTGGGCGAGGCGCTGTTCGGTGCGGTCCATCAGGACGAGGCGGTCGCGGAAGCGGTCGCCTGCCAGTTGACGGTCCTCGATTACGCTCCGGAAAGCGTCGCCGCGCACGATATGGCGGCGGTCGCCAACCGCGTTCATGACACCCTGGCGCCGGCTTTGGTGCGGGAGGGGGACAATCTATGCTGACCTCTGTGAGGCGCGCGGTGAGCTCCGGGTTTGCGGGGCAAACCCTGGTGCTGGCGCTGCTCGTCATCGCCGGCGTGTTTCTGCTCGGTATCGTCATCATCACCCCGCTCGACCTGGTGTCGCAGGCGCTGTTCGCGGTGTTGACCGTCGTCGCGATGCTGGTGATCAAGGGCCACCCGTCGCGCGGCGTGACGCTGGTGCTGATCACGCTGTCGATCGTGTTGTCGAGCCGGTACATCTGGTGGCGCCTGACCGACACGATGCAGTTTGCCTCGGTGTTCGAGGCGTGCCTCGGCATCGGGCTGATCATGGCCGAGCTTTACGCCTGGCTGGTGCTGGTGCTCGGCTATATCCAGACGGCGTGGCCGCTGCGCCGCCCGCCGGTGGCGATGCCCGAAGACGTCGTCGCCTGGCCCACTGTCGACCTCTTCATCCCGACCTACAACGAGCCGCTGTCAGTGGTGGAGACAACGGTCTATGGCGCGCTGTCGATCGACTATCCGCTCGACAAGCTGCAGATCTACATCCTCGACGACGGGCGCCGCGAAGAGTTCCGCGAGTTCGCCGAAGCCGCCGGGGTGGGCTATATAACCCGCGAAGACAATCTGCACGCCAAGGCCGGCAACCTCAACCACGCGCTGACCCAGACCAACGGCGAATTGCTGGCGCTGTTCGACAGCGACCATGTGCCGACGCGCGCCTTTCTGCAGCTGACCATAGGCTGGTTCATGCGCGATCCGCGGCTGGCGCTGGTGCAGACGCCGCACCACTTCTACTCGCCCGACCCGTTCGAGCGGAACCTGCGCGGCGCCGCGACCGTGCCCAATGAGGGCCAGCTGTTTTACGGCCTTATTCAGGACGGCAACGATCTCTGGAACGCGTCTTTCTTCTGCGGCTCGTGCGCGGTGATACGCCGCACGGCGGTCGAGGAGATCGGCGGGTTTGCGACTCAGACGGTGACCGAGGACGCGCATACCGCGCTGCGCCTGCATCGCGCCGGGTGGAGCTCTGCCTATCTGCGGCTGCCGCTGGCCGCCGGGCTGGCCACCGAGCGGCTGGCGATCCATGTCGGGCAGCGCATGCGCTGGGCGCGCGGGATGACGCAGATCTTCCGCGTCGACAACCCGGTTCTGGGGCGCGGGCTCAAGATCGGGCAGCGCATCTGCTACCTGAACGCGATGCTGCACTTCTTTTTTGGGCTACCGCGTTTTGTGTTCCTGACGGCGCCGCTATGCTACTTAATGTTCCGGCTGAACATCATCGCGGCGAGCGGGCTGATGATCGTCGCCTATGCCGCGCCGCACTTGATCCACTCGACGGTAACCAATTCCAGATTACAGTCGCGCTATCGACATTCCTTTTGGGGTGAAATCTACGAAAGCGTGCTTGCCTTGTATATCTTGAAGCCGACGCTGATGACGCTTGTTAACCCCAAGCGGGGCCGGTTCAATGTTACAGAGAAGGGTGGACTTCTGCCACGCGATTACTTCGATTACAAGATCGTGCGCCCGCACCTGATCATCGCCGCGCTGTTGGTCGCGGCGCTGGGCATCGGCGTGACGCGCTGGTTTTTCAACAGTTTCCAGGATACCGAGGTGCTGGTGCTGAACGTGGCCTGGGCGATCTTCAACCTGCTGACCGTCGGCGCGGCGATTGCCGCGGGGCGCGAGACCCGGCAGCTGCGCAGCTCGGTCCGGCTCGGGCTGCAAGTGCCGGGCGTCGTGCATTTGCCGAGCGGGCACACCATCGTCACACAATCGCGCAATCTGTCGACGGCCGGCGGCTATTTCGTCGCGCCCCAGAGCAATGAGGTCATGCCCGGTGAATTCGTCCAGATCGAGATGCCGATCGGCGAGCGGACCACCGTGCTGCCGGCGCGCGTCATCGCCTGGGACGACGAGGCGCTGCGCGTCGCTTTTGACGAATTGACGCTGCGCCAGCAGCGAGACCTGGTGCGTATCGTCTTGTGCCGCGCCGACGCGTGGCTCGACTGGGAGGAACATCCAATCGACCGCCCTCTGCGCTCCGTGCGCGAAATCCTGATCAGCATCGGCGGGTTGTTTGTGCCGCGACGGCAGCGCCGCCCGGGCATCGCCGGCGGGCCGCCGCTCGGTCCGACTTCGGGACCGGGCGAACGGCCGCGGGTGCGAGAGCGCATCAACTCGTTCGTGTTCATCGCCGCCGGCCTCGGGCTCGGCCTGCTGGCGCTGGGCGGCAACGCGTGGGCGCAGACTGCCCCGGCGCCGCGTCCGCCCGGCGGGATCGGCGGACCGCCGCCAGTGGTTGGGGTGCCGCCGACTTCGGCCGGCCCGCTGACCGGCGCTGCGGCGCCGCCGCCGCAGGGATCGCAGGTGCCGGTACCGGCGCGGGCCCAACTGGTGCCGGGCACGGTGCAGGCTCCCCAAAGCGTGACGCCGCCGAACCAGCCCGGGCTGCCGCAGCCCGCCGGGCCGGCGGCCGCCGCTGCACCCGGCGCGCCGCCGCCGCCCGGCTCGACGCGCCAGGAGGTGCTGTCGCTCAAGGATCTTGGCGCCAGCGCGCCGATCCGCCTGGTCGGGGTGCAGGGCGAGGGCAGCCTGCCGTTCTCGGTGCGCCGCGACGAGGTCGTCACCGGCGGCAAGATCGATCTGTCTTATGCCTATTCGCCGGCGCTGATCCCCGAGCTGAGCCACCTGACCGTGTTGCTCAACGGCGAGGTGCTGGGCTCGCTGCCGCTGCCCAAGGAAACCAATTCGGGCGCCACCGCGTCGCTGCCGATCAACCCGGTGCTGTTTCAGGAGGATAATCGCATCCTGTTCCGCTTCATCGGGCACTACACACTGGGTTGCGAGGATCCGCTGCATTCGAGCCTGTGGCTGGTGTTGAGCAACACCAGCAAGATCACGATGGAGATGCAGAAGCTGCCGCTCGCCAACGATCTGTCGCTGCTGCCGACACCGTTTTACGACCCCAAGGACATGCAGACTTTGTCGCTGCCGTTTGTCTTTGCCCAGCATCCGTCGACCTCGACGCTGCAGGCGGCGGGCACGGTGGCGTCGTGGTTCGGCGCGCTCGCCTCGTACAAGGGCGCCAGCTTCCCGACCTATCTCGACACGCTGCCCAAGGGCAATGCCGTGGTGTTTGCGACCCCGTCGGAGAAGCCGGACGGTATCGACATGCCGGCGCTGACCGGGCCGACGATTTCGGTCATCGCCAACCCCAACGATCCGGAAGGCAAGCTCCTGCTGGTCATGGGGCGGACGCCGGAAGAGCTGCGTTCTGCCGCCGAGACGCTGTCACTGGGCTCGGCGGCGCTGACGGGGCAGACCCAGGTGGTGGGCACCCCAACCATCCCGCAGCGCAAGCTCTACGACGCGCCGCGCTGGGTGGCGATCAACCGGCCCGTCCGATTCGGCGAACTGGTGCAGCCGACCGACCTGCAGGGCAACGGGCTGGTTCCCGGCCTGTTGACGCTGAATTTCCGCACCGCTCCGGACCTCTTCGTCTGGGGCAACGCCGGCGTTCCGGTCAAGATCCGCTATCGCTATCCGGCTGGAACCTGGCTCGATTTCAAGGAATCGCGGCTTGATGTGTCGATCAACAACTCGTACCTGCGCAGCTTGCCGCTGACCCAGGAGGGTGTGGTTCATCAGGTCAAGGATATGATCTCGCCCGACTTCGTGACGAACGAGGAAACGGTGCGAGTGCCGCCCTACTATGTGTTCGGGCAGAACCAGCTGCAGTTCTATTACGACATGCGGCCGGTCAAGCGCGGGCAGTGCCAGGACGTGTTGCCGAACAACATCCAGGAATCGATCGATCCGGATTCGACGATCGACCTGTCGCATACCGAGCGGTTCACCTCGCTGCCCAACCTGGCGTTCTTCGTGAACTCGGGCTATCCGTTCACCCGGATGGCCGACCTGTCGAACACGGCCATCGTGATGCCCGACCAGATCACCGGCCCGGACGTCCAGGCGTTTCTGACGCTGATGGGCATGATGGGTGACTCGACCGGCTTCCCGGTGGTGCGCAGCACGATCGTGATGCCGAACGACGTCAACAAGGAGGCGGACAAAGACCTGATCGTGCTCGGCTCGATCGCGCATCAGCCGCTGATCGCGAAATGGGCCCAGAACAGTCGGCTGCGCGTCGAGGGCGGCCACCTGCGCGTCGCCGTCAGCTCGCCCATCGACCGGGTCTATACGGTGCTCGACCCCAATGCCGAGGAAGAGCGCCAGCGCGTCGATCACGTGCTGGTGTCGACCGGCGACGACCTCGCCGCGATGATCGGCATGGAGTCGCCGCTGAAGTCGGGACGCAGCGTGGTTTTGATCACCGGGTCGAGCCCTGAAAAGCTGATGACCGTGGTCAACACCTTCCGCAACCGCGACCTCAACTCGCTGATCCAAGGCGACCTGATGATCGCGACCGGCGGGAAGGTGACCAGCTTCCGGGTAGGCAGCGAATACACTGTCGGCCACCTGCCGCTGATCACCAAGATCCGCTGGTGGCTTGGCAATTCTCCGCTGGTGCTGATCCTGTTCACGCTGATCGGCGTACTGATCGTCGCGTTGGTCGCCTATGCTCTGCTGAGCCGGCTTGCGGCCCGGCGCCTCGGTGCGCGGCCGCGCTAGCGCGACCGCGGCGAGGTCGGGCGGCGGCCGCGTTACCGCGAAGGGAAGGGCGATGCGTTCCAGGCTCCGGCCTCTCGTACTCGGGTTGATGCTGGCGACGGTTCCGATCGGCGCGGTCGTGGCTGCGGTAAACGTCGAGCAGATTCTGCTCGACAAGGCGAACTATTGGCGCCTCAAAGACCGGCCCGACCTGGCGATCGAGGCGCTGACCAAGCTGTTGTTTATTGACCCGAACTCGGTCGATGGGCTGTACCAGCTAGGCCTGCTCGAAGTGCAGCAGGGCAAGATCCCCGACGCCCGCAAAT
This sequence comes from Allostellaceae bacterium, assembly GCA_035534855.1. Taxonomy (GTDB): domain Bacteria; phylum Pseudomonadota; class Alphaproteobacteria; order ATCC43930; family CGMCC-115725; genus DATARH01. The sequence continues at coordinate 9,266 of DATLRD010000022.1, forward strand.
ATCTGGCGCGGTTGCAGACGGTCGCCCCCAACAACCCGCACGTCACGGAGCTGGAAAATACGATCCGCGCCGGCAGGGTCGAGCCCAGCGAGCTCAACGAGGCGCGGCGGCTGGCGCAGAGCGGGCAGCTAACCGAGGCGATCAAGAAGTACAACGAGACCTTCCACGGACCGCCGCCGCCCGGCTACGGGGGGGAATATTACCTGACCCTGTCCGGCACGCCCGGCGGCTGGGAACAGGCCAAGGACGGCCTGCAGCAGCTGGTCAACGCGTCACCCGATGACAAGTCTCTGCGTCTTGCCCTCGACCAGGTGCTGATCAACCGCCAGACGACGCGCCCTCAAGGTGTTGCCGACCTGATCAAGCTGAGTCACGACCTGGTGGTCGGCGGCGATGCCGTCAAGCTGTGGCGCCAGGCGCTGCTGTGGGGCGCCGCGCCGGAGTCGTATAAAGCGTATCTCGCGCAGTTCCCGCAGGACCAGGAAGTACGCCAGCGCGAGGCGGACATCACCGCCCAGAGCGGCGGCGGCCCCGGCGGGCAGGCGCAATCCCAGGCCTATGTCGATCTGCAGCACGGCCGGGTAGCGGCCGCCGAAAAGCGGTTTTCCGCGGATCTTCACAGCAACCCCAACGATCCTCAGGCGTTGGGCGGGATGGGCCTGGTGCGGCTGCGGCAGCAGCGGTTCGCCGAGGCGCGCGCGCTGCTGGGACGCGCGATGAAGGCCGACCCGGCGCATCGAAGCCAGTGGGCAGCGGCCTATGACAGCGCCGCGTTCTGGGCCACGGTGCAAGAGGCCAAGGCCTTGCAGGCATCCGGCAGCCTGCAGCGGGCGCGGGCAATTCTCGAACGCCTGCTGGCGCACTCCCGCCCCCGCGGGAGCGCCGGCGCCGAGATGGTGCTGGCCAACATCGATCGACGGCTCAACGACAACGCGGCGGCGGAGCGGGCGTATCGCAGGGTGCTGGCGGTAGAGCCGCGCAACGGGGACGCGCTGATCGGGCTGGCAGGCGTGCTGACGGCGGAGGGCAAGACCGCCGAGGCCAACGAGATCGCCCGCCGGATGACCCCGGCGGAGCGGAAGCGACTGGCCAGCGGCGGCGGCGGCGGCCTTGGCCAGCGGTTTGTCAAGGAAGCCAAAGACGCAGAGGCGAACGGCAAGAACAACATCGCCGATGCGAAATTCCGGCAGGCGATCGCCGCCGAGCCGCGGGACCCGTGGATTCGCCTCGAATACGCCCGGTTCCTCGCCGGCGAGGGCCATGGCGAGCTGGGATACGCGGTCGTCGACCCGCAGGCGACCGGAAATACGCCAACCAGCGTCATGGTCGCGGCGATGTATGACGTGCAGCAGGACCATTGGGCCGAGGCGCTCGACCTGGTCGATGCGATGCCGCCGTCGCAGCGCAGCAAAGACCTGAACAACTTCCGCGACCGCATCCTGTCGCGGGCGACCGAGGATCGCGCCAAGCGCCTGGTCAAGGCCGGCCGGCGCGACGAGGCTCGGCAGATATTGGTTGCGCTGTACAACAACCCCAACGTGCGGCCCGACGAGCGCCGGGTCGCGGTGTACGACCTCTATCAGCTCGGCTACCACGACACGGCACTGCAGCTGAGCCGCGATGCGATGGCGCGGGGCGGCCCGGCCGGCGTCAAGGCCGGGGTCGACTACGCCAAGCTGCTGGTTACCGCGGGCCGCTACGCCGACGCGGCGGCGGTCGTCAGGCAGCTCGAAGCCCGGGGGCGGCTCGGCAGCGATGATCGTGACGACCTGCTATCGGTCAAGGCGCTCCTGGCGTCACGGGAGGTCGACAAGCTGCTTGCCGCGGGCCATGTCGCGCGGGCCTACGATGCGATCTCGCCCCTGCTCGTCGCCCGGCCCGACGACCCGATCGTGCTGATGGCGGTAGGGCGGATCTATGCCGCCGGGAACCGCAACCGCGAGGCGCTTGGCTATTTCGACAAGGCGTATAAGCAGGACCCGTCGAACATCGACATCCTTCGCGGGGTCGTGATGGGAACCATCCAGGCCGACGATCTCGACCAAGCCGAGAAATACCTGTCGGAGGGAGAAAAGGCACACCCGAAGAACCCGTGGATTTTCTTTCTCAAAGGGCAGATCGAGCATGCCCGAGGCTACAACTGGGCGGCGCTGCGCGATCTCCGGACGGCGCGCGAGATGGCCCAGGCGCAACGGCTAACTGCGCCGTCCAAATCGGCGCCGCTGCAGCCGAAACTGCCGCCAAACCCGTTCCGAAGCTAGACAACTTATAGTACCGAATCGGCTACAGCTTTTTGCCGCTGACGTGCACAGGGGTTGTCGGGGGACGCGCAGATGGGAGTACACTCGGTGAGGGGAATTCCTCGAAAGGGACGGCGATGAAATTGTGGGCCCGGCAGCTCGCGCTCGGGTTGCTGCTCACCGCAGCCATTCCGTCGACCGCAGTTCGTGCGGCGGACAGTGCCGAGCAGAGTCTGCTCGCCAAGGCCAATTACTGGCGATTGAAGGATCGCCCCGATCTGGCACGCGCCTCGCTCGACCAGCTTCTGACGCTCAACCCCGGCCAGCCCGACGGGCTCTACCAGTATTGCATCATCGAGCTGCAACGCGGTGACGTCGCCAAGGCCCGCAGCTATCTCGCCCGGCTGGAGCGGGCTGCGCCGGCTGATCCGCGGATCAGCGCTCTCCGGGTCGCGGTCAAGGAAGGGCGCGTCGACAGCGCCAGCCAGAACGGGGCGCCGCAGGGCGCTCGCAGCGCCGACATGCTGGTCGCCAACACGATCGCGCGCGCCAAGATGCTGGCCGCGGCAGGCAGGACCGCTGATGGCCGTAAGATACCGGTGGCGTTGTTTCACGACCCCACGGTCAAACCGGCCGAGCGCGCCGACATCCCCGAAGTTCTCGCCGAGCTGGGTGACCCCGACGGGGCGGCGCAGCTCTATCGCGAGGCCGCCGCCGTCGGCGGACCCGAGGGGACCAAGGCCGCGCTCGATTATGGCTGGTTGCTGTTGAGAGACGGCAAGGACGCGCAGGCCGGCTGGCTTGTCGAGCAGATCGAGGCGCAGGGCGGGCCGGCGGCGCACGATCGGGAGTTAGCGAAGCTCAAGGTCGCCGCCGCGGTGAGCCGAGCCGATGCGCTGGGCCGGCACGGCGATGCGGATGGAGCCTACGCCCTGCTGGTGCCGCTGCTCAGCGCCAGCCCCGATGACCCAGCGCTGCTGCTCGCGGTCGGGCGAACCTTTGCCTACCGCGGACAGCATGCGGAGGCGATGCGCTATTTCGCAACCGCCTATCGCCAGCACCCGGGCAACACCGATGCGTTGGCCGCGCTGATCGGCGACGCGATCCAGGCCCGGGACTCGGTTTCGGCACGCCGGTATCTCGATCAGGCGACGCAGAATTTCCCGGACAACCCGCGGTTCCATTATCTCGAGGCGCAGCTCGCACGGTCCGAGGGTGACAGCGGCGCGGCCCTTCGGGCGCTGGAGACCGCGCGCACGCTGAACCTGCGCCGCTCCTCGGCCGGGGACGAAAACGGCGTGCTTGCGGGCTCAGGCGGCAGCCTGCCGCCTGCTGGCTCGCAGGACGCGGCGTCAGTCGGCGCCGGCTCGTCGTCGTTGGCGGGCCGCGACCAGCTTCCGGCGCCGCTGGAAGACACCGTGCGATCAGCGGGCAGCAGCGATCTCGACGCGACGCCGGCGGCCGCGCAACCGCCGGCTGCCGAACCCGCGCCGTCGCAACCGGCGACTCAATCGGCCACGGCGCAGCCAGCGCCGTTGCAGCCAGCGCCATCTCAGCCAGCGCCGTTGCAGCCAGCGCCATCTCAGCCGGCGCCATCTCAGCCGGCGGTGCAACCGGTCGCGGCGACGGGCGAGACGAGATCGCCGAAACAGGTTGCCCAGCTCGAATTGACGATCCCGCCGCCGGTCGGCGGCTATCAGCCGCCGGTCGAGACCGGCCCGGTGCCGGTGCAGGATTCACTCGAACTCGACATCGATCGCAGCATGGCGGAGATCGAGCAGGAGAGCGCGCCGCAGCTCACGGCCGGGATCATCTATCGTGGCCGCGAAGGACAGAATGGAACCAGCGCGCTGAACGAAGTAGGCATCCCGATCCAGGGCCGGTTTGCGCCGTTCCTGACCGGGACGATGCGGATTGCGGTTACGCCGGTATTTATCGATGCCGGGACGCTTGCGGGGAATTCGCTGTCGACGTTCGGTCCCAACGCGCTTTTGCTCGCGAACGGGTTGCCTGGCGTTCAGCCGAGCGAGCAAAGCGCAGGCGGCTTCATCACCACCGCCAGCTATTCGTTTGGTCCGCTCAGCGGCAAGATCGGGGCGGCGGGTCTGGGCTTTCCGGT
>DATLRD010000023.1:0-3693 GCA_035534855.1 Allostellaceae bacterium
GCCGCGTGCGCCTCATGCACGGTGTCGAACACCGGCAGGTCGAGGTGCCGGGTGTTGCCCTTTCCCGGCGTGACGCCGCCGACCATCTTGGTACCGTAGGCGATTGCTTGCTCGGAGTGGAAGGTCCCTTGCGCACCGGTAAAGCCCTGGCAGATCACCGTGGTCGCGGCATCGACGAGGATCGCCATCACGCCACCTCCCGCACCGCCGCCACCACCTTTTGCGCGGCGTCGCCGAGATCGTCGGCGGCGATCACCGCCAATCCCGATTGTCCCAGCATCTTGCGGCCCTGCTCCACATTCGTGCCTTCGAGGCGCACCACCAGTGGCACGTTGAGGTTGACCTCGCGCGCTGCAGCGATGATGCCCTCGGCGATCACGTCGCAGCGCATGATGCCGCCGAAAATATTAACGAGGATTGCCTCGACGTTCGGGTCGCTCAGGATCAGCTTGAATGCCGCGGTGACCCGCTCGCGGGTCGCGCCGCCGCCGACGTCGAGAAAATTGGCTGGGCTGCCGCCGCAAACCTTGATGATGTCCATCGTCGCCATCGCCAGCCCGGCGCCGTTGACCATGCAGCCGATATTGCCGTCGAGCTTGACGTAGCTGAGCGCATGCTTGCCCGCTTCGCGCTCGATCGGGTCTTCCTCGTCCGCGTCGCGCAGCGCCGATACTTCGGGGTGGCGAAACAAGGCGTTGTCGTCGAACCCCATCTTGGCGTCAAGCGCCAGCAGCTTGCCCTCGCCGGTCACCACCAGCGGGTTGATCTCGATCAGCGCCGCGTCGAGGTCGCTGAACGCGTGGTGGAGCGCAGCGGCCAGCTCGCTCATCGCGCGCGCCTGCGCCGCCTCGAGGCCGAGCTCGAAGGCGAGTCGGCGGCCGTGAAACGGCGACAGCCCGGCGGCCGGATCGATCGCCACCTTGAGGATCTTTTCCGGGGCGCGGGCCGCCAGCTCCTCGATCTCCATGCCGCCCTCGCCGGCGCCGATCAGCGTAACGCGGCCGCTGCCGCGATCGATCGACACCGCTAGGTAAAGCTCGCGGGCGATGTTACAGGCGGCCTCGACATAGACGCGCTTGACGTCGCGGCCCTGCGGCCCGGTCTGATGGGTCACGAGGCGTTTGCCGAGCAGTGCATGGGCCGCGCCGGCAACCTCGTCTTCCGACCGCACCAGCTTCACCCCGCCGGCCTTGCCGCGGCCGCCGGCATGGATTTGCGCCTTGACCACCCAGGCCGCACCACCCAGGCCGCGCGCGACCGCGACGGCTTCTGCGGCGGTGTAGGCGACGCCGCCCGGTGGAACCGGCACGCGGTATTTCGCCAGAAGCTCTTTCGCCTGGTATTCGTGGATGTTCATCGATCAGCGCCTACCCGGCCGTGCACTGCCCATCCGGCCGGACAGGCGCCCTATACATAAGGTGCTGCAGGCTCAGCGCAATCTTCCCGCCGCGATCGCCGCGGGCCGGGAAGCCGACCCGTCAGCCGGCCTCGGCGGCGCGCATCTTCTTGGCGATGTCGACCAGCGTGCGGACCGCGCCGCACGATTTGTCAAACATCGCTTTTTCCTCGGGGTCGAGCGAAATCTCGACGATGCGCTCGACGCCGCCGGCGCCGATCACCACCGGCACGCCGACATACAGGTCCTTGATCCCATATTCGCCGTTAAGCAGCGCGGCGCACGGCAGCACCCGCTTCTTGTCCTTGAGGTAGGCCTCCGCCATCGAGATCGCCGCGCTCGCCGGCGCGTAAAAGGCCGAGCCGGTCTTCAGCAAGTCGACAATCTCGGCGCCACCGTCACGGGTGCGCTGAACGATCTTGTCGAGCCGCTCTTTGGTGGTCCAGCCCATCTTGACCAGGTCGGGCAGCGGGATGCCGGCAACCGTCGAATAGCGGATCAGCGGCACCATCGAGTCGCCGTGCCCGCCGAGCACGAAGGCGGTCACGTCCTCGACCGACACCTTGAATTCGTCGGCGAGGAAATAGCGGAACCGGGCGCTGTCGAGCACGCCGGCCATGCCGACGACTCGGTTGGCCGGCAGGCCGCACGCCTCGCGCATGACATAGACCATCGCGTCGAGCGGGTTGGTGATCGTGATCACAAACGCGCCGGGACAGTGCTGCTTGATCGCCGCGCCGACCTGGCCCATGACCTTGGTGTTGATGCCGATCAAATCGTCGCGGCTCATGCCCGGCTTTCGCGGCACGCCGGCGGTGACGATCACGACGTCGGCGCCCTTGATGGCGGCGTAGTCGCTCGCGCCGGTCATCGCGGCGTCGTAATCCTCGATCGAGCTACCCTGGACGATGTCGAGCGCCTTGCCCTGCGGAATGCCGTCGACGATGTCGAAAAGCACGACGTCGCCGAGTTCCTTGAGGCCGATCAGCAGGGCCAGGGTGCCGCCGATCTGACCCGCGCCGATCAAGGCGATCTTGTTGCGTGCCATGAGAATCCTCGTTCGCCGGGAGATGTAGTCGGCGCGTTGCGCGCCTCCGTAAAGCCGGCCCGGGTCTTAGCGCGAATTGCCGAGGCGGGCAAGGCGCGGACGCGCCGTCGCGCTCGCTCCGGTGCCGCTGTGCTGGTGCGCGGCAGCCCGTCGCAATGGAGCGCCGCGCAGCCGGGCGATGCGGTCGTCATCAACACCTGCACCCTGGCCGAATGACCGCGCCGCTCAATAGCGGCCGCCGAGCTTGGCGTGGTCCCAGGTCATCATCTTGTGCGGGGTGATCTTCAGCACCACCCGCTTGGGCGCGCTTGAGGCCGCGCCGGCCGGGCGCGAATAGGTGCCGCCGCGGGTCTCGACCATGTCGGCAAAGGCCGTCTGCACCGCCTCGGCCCCCTCGATGATCTCGCAGGTGCCGCGGACCATGACCCCTTTCAGTTCGGCATAAGAGGCGCCGGTCTCGATCATCAGCCCGACCTTGGGGTCGCGCCGCGCGTTCAGCACCTTTTGCGCCTTGCCGTATGATGTCATCCAGAAGGCGCCGTCCTTGGTGAAATAGTTCATCGCCACGACGTGCGGAAACCCGTGCTGGTCGACTGTCGCCAGCGCGCATTTGCGCACGTCGCGGAAAAACGCCGCCTGCTCGTCGGGGGTCAGGCTGATGTCGGGGCGGTCGGGCATCTCTCGATCCTTGTTGCAGGGGCAAACGTCAAGCGGGTCAACGGCCTCAGCCGCGGCATCACAAGCCGCGATTTGCGATGTACTCCTCGCTCTGCATCTCCATCAGGCGCGACACCGTGCGCTGGAATTCGAAGCTGCCGTCGCCGGCGACATAGATTTCCTGCGGCGGCCCCTCGGCCGAGGCGATCAAGAGGGTATGCGCTTCGTATAGCGTGTCGATCAGGATGTGAAAGCGCTGCGCCTCGTTGCGCTGGCGCGATGACAGGCGCGGGATGCCCTCGACGATAACTGCGCCGTAGCGCTCGGCGATCGCCAGATAATCGACCGCCGACAGCGGCTTGGCGCACAGATCGTCGAACCCGAACCACGCGACGTTGCGCGCCGCGCACGGCACGACCAGCGGCCGGGCCATCACGGTCAGCGTCTCGCGCGCCCCTTCCGTGTTCTCGGTCAGGTCGGCAAACGCCTCGCCGAGCGCGCGATGCGCCGCCGCGTCGAGCGGCATGTGATACACCCGCCGGCCCAGCATCCGCGTCAGGCGGTAGTCGCGGCCGCTGTCCAATTCGACGAG
>DATLRD010000024.1:0-12515 GCA_035534855.1 Allostellaceae bacterium
CGGTCGCCCGCCCGCGGCCGGCCGCGATCCAGCGCATCGCCGCGGTCAACGGCCCGCTCGGCGCGCTACCCGAGCCCCGCACTTTGGACATTTCGACCACGACAGAGTAGGTTCGCCCGATGCCGAGCGCCGCGCAAAACCTGATGACGCTGGATGATTTCCTCGCCTGGGAGCGCGAGCAGCCCGAGCGTCACGAATTTGCCGACGGCGTCGTCTACATGATGACCGGCGCTTCGTTGCCGCACGTGATCATTACGGGAAACCTGTTTGCGGCATTGCGAGCGGCACTCCGGGGGTCCGGCTGCCGTCCGCTGGCCAGCGACGCCAAAGTCGTCGCCAACGGGGCTGTCCGGTATCCCGATGTGACCGTGACCTGCCACCCGATTACCGGGGGCAGTGACATCGTTCCCGAACCGGTCGTCGTCATCGAGGTTCTTTCCCCGACCACGGAACGGGCGGATCGCGGCCGGAAAAAATTCGACTACTTCGCCACGCCATCGGTCCGCCAATACGCGATCGTCGAGCAGGACGAGCGCCTGATCGACCTTTACACGCGCGTCGACGGTGGCTGGACTGACGAAATCGTGAACGGCGACTCGGCACTGCGCCTGTCGAGCATCGGCGTCGATATCCCGCTCGATGCGATCTATGAAGACATCGAACTCGGTGCTACTCGGCGGCCAGCTTCAGAGGCACCAACTCCGGCGGGGTGAAGACGCGGTCGTGCTGCAGTGACGGCACCATGCCGCGCGCCTCGGCGATCTTCGCCGGGTCGATTGCCGCGGTGATGATTCCGACACCTTCGCCGCCATCGGCCAGCACCGCGCCCCACGGGTCGACGATCAGCGAATGGCCATAACTACGCCGCCCGCCGGTGTGCTCGCCCCACGCCGCGGGGGCGAAGACAAAGCAGCCGTTCTCGATCGCCCGCGCGCGCAAGAGCACATGCCAGTGCGCGGTGCCGGTCGGCACCGTAAACACCGACGGCACGGCGAGGAAATCGGCGCCAGCCTGCGCCAGCGCGCGATAGAGATGGGGAAAGCGAACATCGTAGCACACGCTCATGCCGAGCCGGCCCCACGGCGTCTCGGCGACCACGGTGTGCCCGCCGGGGCGATAGGCGTTGCTTTCGCGATAGCGCTCGCCGCCCGGCAGGTCGATGTCGAACATGTGGATCTTGTCATAGCGCGCGACGATCGCGCCGCTCGCGTCGATCAGGAACGAGCGGTTGGCGAGGCGTTCTTCACCGTCGGCGGCGCCGGGTTCCCCGGCCGGGTCGATCACCAGCGAGCCGAGCAGCAGCCACGCGCCGGTCGCGCGCGCCACCTCGCGCATCCCGGCGAGAAACGGATCGTCGGCCTCGCGCCGCGCCTTGTCGCGCCGGCGCCGCCCGCTTTCGATAAAGTTGCTGACCTCGGGGGTCATGATGATATCGGCGCCGGCGTCGCGCGCCTGGCGGACGAGGCCGGCGACCGCCGCGAGGTTGGGTTCCGGATCGGGGCCGGCGGTGAACTGGACGCAGGCGGCGGTGAACGGCGCGGTCATCGCCCGAGCCCGAGCTTGGGGTCGAGACGGCCCGCCCGGTCGAGCGCCATCATGTCGTCGCACCCGCCGATATGCTCGCCGTCGATGAAGATCTGCGGCACGGTACGACGGCCGCTGGCGCGGCGCATCATCTCGCCGCGCCGGTTGGGCTCGGCGTCGAGGTCGATCTCGTCGAAGGCGACGCCTTTGCGCTCAAACAACGCGCGCGCCCGGGCGCAATAGGGGCACCACATCGTCGTGTACATCTCGACCTGGGCCATCTCCGGTTCTGCTCCTTCCGATTGATCCGGCGCGCTGAGAATATTGGCCGGCCGAGGTAGCCCGGCAATGCGTCGGATCGGGTTTTGCACTCAGCTTCCGGCGCGCAGGGCGCGCGCCAGGGTCAGCACCGCGACCGAGGCGGCGCCGGCGCGGCGCAGCACGCGGGCACATTCCTCGGCGGTGGCACCGGTCGTCATTACATCGTCGATCACCACGATCCGCTTGCCGCCGACAGCGCAGCCGCGGCGTACGGCAAACGCGCCACGCACGTTGCGCGCTCGCGCCAGCGGGCCGAGCCGGCCCTGCGAGGGGGTGCGCCGGCGCCGCACCAGCCAGTCGGCGCCGACCGGCGGCCCGCCGGCGCCGCGGATCGCGCGCGCCAGTAGCGCCGCTTGATTGTAACGGCGGGCGGCGAGGCGGGTCCAGTGCAGCGGCACCGGCACGACCAAGTCGGCGGCGTCGAGCAACTCGGCGCCGGCTCGCCGCATCCAGCGCCCGAGCGCGATGGCGAGATGGGTCTGGTCGGCGTGCTTCAGCATCAGCACCAGCCGGCGGCTGTTCTTGTCATAGCGCATCACGGCGCGCGCCCGGTCCCAGCTCGGCTGCTGGCGGGCGCACGCGGCGCAGACCGCGCCGTCGCCGACCGGATAGGGAAACGGCAGGCCGCAGACCGCGCACCACGGCGGGGCGAAGAAATTCATCCCGGCCCAGCATTCGCCGCACAGAGCATCGGGTTCGCCGACAATTGCGCCGCACGCCAGGCAGCGCGGCGGCAGGATGCCGTCGATCACCGCGCGGCCGAGGCGACGCAGACGGGCGGGCAGGTGGTCGGCGATCGGCATCGCGACCATCTTCGGCGTCAGGGTCGCGCGGTCAACCCGGGATTGCGGCCGGCGCGGGCGAACCCGCGGCTCAGGCCGCGTGGCTTCGCGGCGGCTCGGGCGCTGTGCGAGGGGCCGCCACCTTGGCGATGCGCGGCAGGCAGACGCAGGCGCGCGTGCCGATGCCCGGCGTGCTGGTCAGTTCGATCTTTCCGCGGTGCTGGTCGACGATCTGCTGCACGATCGGCAGGCCGAGCCCGGTGCCGTACATCCGGGTGCTGAACAGCGGGTCGAACGCGCGCGTCAGATCCTCCGGTGCCATGCCCGGGCCGTTGTCCTCGACCGAGCACTCGACGGCGTCGGGGCGCGCCCGGGTGCGCAGTACGATCCGCGGGTTGGCGACCGGGCTGGGGGCCTCGGCGAGCGCCTGCGCGGCATTGTTGACGAGCTGCACGATCGCGCGGCGGAACGGGCCGGGGTCGAGCCCGACGATAACGTCTGCGGCGTGCAGGTCGAGCACGATCGCGATGCCTCCGGGGGCCAGCGGCTCGGCCGCGAGTTCGCGCAACCAGGCGTCGAGGTCGTGGTTGCGGCAGCGCAACGGCCCGAGTCGGGAAAACTCGAGCAGGTCGGCGGTAATCCGGTTGCATCGCTCGATGCTGCGCTCGATGCGGTCGATCTGCCGCGGCTCGGGGGCGCGCCCGGCGACCGCCGCCTCCTTCAGCGTGCACAACGTGTTGCGGATCGTGCTGAGCGGAGTGCGCAATTCGTGGGTGACCGTCGCGGCCACTTCGCCGATTGCAGATAGGCGCTCCTTGGCGAGCAGCTCGGCCTGCAGTGCGCGCTGCTGGTCCTGATAGGCGTGGATCTCGGTGACATCCTTGTAGGTGGCGAGGCGCAACGCGGGCTTGCCGGAGTCGTCGAAATACACCTCGCTCTCGTAATACACCCAGCGCACCGTGCCGTCCGGGCGGACGATGCGAAACTCGGCGGGGGCGGTCGGCCGGCCCTGCTCGGCGGCGCGCATCTCGTCCTGGTAGCGCGCCCGGTCGTCGGGGTAGAAAAAGTCGAGAATCTGGTCGCGCGTCGGCGGCGGCAGGGCGGGGTCACGGCCGAACAGCTGGTACATCTCGGCGGTCCAGCGCACCGCGTTGGTCTTGAGGTCGCGCTCGATGCTGCCCATGTGCGCGATCCGCTGCGCGCGCAGCAGGTGGTCCTGGCTGTGCCGCAGGCTGTCGCCGACCTGCCACAGCCGGCGCTCGGCCTCCTTGACCGCAGTGACGTCGCTCCAGGTACAGGCGAGCCGGCCGTCGGGCAGGCTGCAATTGTCGACGAACATCCAACGCCCGTCGCGCAGCTGATACACCACGTCGCCCTTGACCAGGCGATACTCGGCCGGGGCGGCACCGCTGTCGCCATGCGAGCCGGACGCGAAAAAACCGGTGCGCATCCGCCATTCCATCAGTTCCTGAAACGCGATTCCGGGGTACAGCACCGGTGAGCCATCGGGGTGGCGGTGCAGGTCCGAGAAAGCGGGGTTGTAGGCGGCTATCCGCTCCGCAGCGTCGTACACGACAAACGGCTGACGGATCGCCGCCACGGCGTCGCTGAAATGATCGCTTATGGTCGGCCGCGGCTCAGCTTCACGCGGTTCCGTCGCCTCACCCATCCGTGTCGTCTCCCGGTCTTGCTGGTGCGGCATCACGGTACCGTGCTCAAGGCTAAAAATCGGTAAACCATGGCCGGATACAGTTGTTGTTTCAATGCTATGCGCGGCTTCTCCTGCCCAATAAATCGGCAAATCAATATGCCAAGAGTTGGCTTCAACGCCGCTGGCAAGACCCGGGTCGCGTCGCGGTGATATAATCGTCGCCTAGCGATGCCTGACGAGACCCATCCGACCGCCCTGTTCGACCGCCGCGCCTGGCGGCTGCACCGTGCGCGGGCGCGCCGCGCGGGCACGGTCGATTTCCTGCGCCACGAAGTCAACGACCGGCTGCTCGACCGGCTCGAGGTGGTCAACCGCGCCTTTCCGGTGGCGCTCGATCTCGGTGCCGCCGATCTGAGCCTCACCCGGCTGCTTGCCCAGCGGCCGGGCACCGCGCGGGTCGTCGCGGCCGAGCCCGCGCCGCTGACGGGCGCGCGGCCCGATATCGCGGCCGACCCAGAATTCCTGCCGTTTTGCGACGCCGGATTCGACCTTATCGCCAGCAGCCTCGCGCTGCACTGGGCCGGCGACCTGCCGGGCGCGCTGGTGCAGTTGCGCCGCATCCTCAAGCCGGACGGGCTCTTGCTGGCGGCGCTGTTCGGCGGGCAGACCCTGGTGGAGCTGCGCACTGTGCTGTTCGAGGCCGAACTTGCCGAAGAGGGCGGGGTCAGCCCGCGCGTGTCGCCCACGATCGAACTCAGCGACGCGGCGGCGCTGCTGCAGCGCGCCGGGTTTGCGATGCCGGTCGCCGACGGCGAGACGATCACCGTGACCTATCCCGACCTGTTGGCGCTGCTGCGCGACCTGCGCGGCATGGGCGAGACCAACGCGCTGGCCGCGCGCCGTCGCGGATTTCTGCGCCGGGCGACGCTGGCGCGCGCGGCGGCGATCTATGCCGAGCGCTTTGCCATGCCCGACGGCCGCATTCCGGCAACCTTCGAGGTGGTGTTCCTTACCGGCTGGGCGCCGCACCCCGATCATGCGAAACCACGCCCCCGTCCGCGCCGGCGGATTGGCTAAAGGAGGTCGCGCAGCTGGGCGACGAGCGGCTTATCTGCCGGGGGCATCGGATAGTCCGCAAGCTGCGCCGACCGAATCCATTTGAGCCGCTGGCCTTCGCGCGCGATGGCGATGCCTTTCCATCGCCGGCACACGTACAGCGGCATCAGCAGGTGGAATGTCTCGTAGGCGTGCGAGGCAAAGGTAAACGGCGCGAGGCAGTTGGCGGTGACGTCGATGCCGAGTTCCTCGTCAAGCTCGCGGATAAGCGCCGCCTCGGGCGTCTCATCCGGCTGCACCTTGCCACCGGGAAACTCCCACAGCCCGGCGAGGTGCTTGCCTTCGGGGCGCTGCGCCAGCAGCACGCGGCCGTCGACATCGATCAGCGCGACCGCGGCGACGAGGACAATCAGGCGGGATTCGGTCATGGTTCCCGGCCGCGCAACGGGATGCGCTCAGCTGCGGTAGGAGCCATTGATCTCGAGATAGCCTTCGGTCAGATCGCAGGTCCACACCGTCGCCTTGCCGGCGCCGATGCCGATATCGACCGCGATGTGGATCTCGCGACCCTTCATGTGTTCGGCGACCGGGCCTTCGTCGTAGTTCGGCACCGGACCGCCATCGACGGTGATCGGCACGCCGCCAACTGCGATGCCGAGCCGGTTGCGGTCGGCCTTCTCGCCGGCCTTGCCGACCGCCATCACGATGCGGCCCCAGTTTGCGTCGCCGGCGGCAAGCGCGGTCTTGACCAGCGGCGAGTTGCCGATCGCCAGGCCGATCTGCCGCGCCGCCCGGTCGTTCTCCGCGCCGGCGACGTCGATCGTGACGAATTTCTGCGCCCCTTCACCGTCCCGGGCGATCTGCCGGGCGAGGTCGACCATCACCCCGCGGAGGGCGCGGCGGAAATCGCCGAGCCGCGGGTCGCTCGCGTGGGCGATCGCGGCGTGTTTCGCCTGCTGCGTGGCACACAGCAGCACCGTGTCGCTGGTCGATGTATCGCCGTCGACGGTCATCGCGTTGAACGAGACCTCGGTCGTCTCGCTCAGCATTTCCTGCAGCACCGGGGCGGGCAGCGCGGCGTCGGTGAACACGTAGCCGAGCATCGTCGCCATGTTGGGCGCGATCATCCCCGAGCCCTTGCAGAAACCGTTGATCCGCACCGTGGCGCCGTCGATCGTGGCGGTCGCGGTGGCGCCTTTCGGGAACGTGTCGGTGGTCATGATCGCGCGCGCCGCCTTTTCCCATGCGGCGGCGGCGGCATCGAGCAGCGGGACGATCGCCGGCAGCGCTGCGCTGATCCGGTCGGCCGGCGGCGGCTCGCCGATGACGCCGGTCGACGAAATGTAGATTTCGTGGGGCTCGCAATCGAACAGGCGCGCAGCGGTCGCCGCGGTGCTCTCGACCACCCGCCAGCCCGCTTGGCCGGTGAAGACATTGGCATTGCCGGAATTGACGACGATCGCGCGCACCGTGCCGCGCGGCAGGCATTCGCGGCACCAGATCACCGGCTGGCCCGGCATTGTCGATTGCGTGAGGACGCCGGCGATCGTCGTTCCCGGCGCCAGCTCGGCCAGCATCACATCGTCGCGCCCGCGATAGCGAATCCCGGCGGCGTAAGACGCCAGGCGGACACCGGCGATCGGCGACATCGCCGGAAACGAGGCGGGAGCGAGCGGCGAGATCGGCGGCATGCGTTGGTCTCTTGGGTGATCCTGGCGGACGCGATGATGTCGCACATCGCCGCCGCTCCGACAAGAAATTGCACAGAATTTGACCGCGGCCTCCGGCGTCCTCGCCGCGAGCCAGGCGGAGGGCGCGCCTCGGGTTTCCGTTGCTCCGTGGGAATGCCGGCGCCGCTCGCTCGTTCGCTTTAGGCTTGCCGGCTTTCGGGGCCGGCGAATTGACACCCAGGTCGCGGCGGCCTATCTGTGCCGTAGTCGCCGTGCGCTTGCGTTCTGGCCTGTTTTCCCGCGTGTCGAGGGTCTCATGTTCGGCGCCTTAGCCCGGCGGCTTTTCGGCTCCGCCAACGATCGCTATATCAAAAGCCTCTCGCCGCTGGTCGACCAGATCAACGAGCTGGAGCCGCAGCTCGAACAGCTGTCGGACGAGGCGTTGCGCGCGCGTACCGTCGAATTCCGCCAGCGCCTTGAAGAGGGCTCCGATCTCGACGATCTGCTGGTCGAGGCCTTTGCCACGGTGCGCGAGGCGGCCAAGCGCACGCTCGGCCAGCGCCCTTTCGATGTGCAGCTGATGGGCGGCATCGTGTTGCACCGCGGCATGATCGCCGAGATGAAGACCGGTGAAGGCAAGACCCTGGTCGCGACGCTGCCGGTCTATCTCAACGCGCTGGCCGGCGCAGGCGTCCACGTCGTCACGGTCAACGACTACCTGGCCCAGCGCGACGCCGAATGGATGGGGCAGGTCTACCGCTTTCTCGGCATGACCGTCGGCTGCATCGTCCATGAGCTCGACGATGCCGAGCGGCAGACCGCGTATCGCTGCGACATCACCTACGGCACCAACAACGAATTCGGCTTCGATTACCTGCGCGACAACATGAAGTTCCGGCTGGAGGACATGGCCCACCGGCCGTTCAGCTATGCGATCGTCGACGAGGTCGATTCGATCCTGATCGACGAAGCGCGCACGCCGCTGATCATCTCCGGCCCGGCCGAGGATTCGTCCGAGTTCTACATCCGCACCGACAAGCTGATCCCCGCGCTCGCCGAAGAGGATTACGAGAAGGACGAAAAGCAGCGCACCGTCGCCCTGACCGATTCGGGCGTTGAAAAGATGGAAGCGCTGATGCGCGAAGCCGGGCTGTTGCAGACCGGCACGCTCTACGACATCCACAACGTCTCGCTGGTGCACCACGCCAATCAGGCGCTGCGCGCGCACAAGCTGTTCGCCCGCGACACCGAATACATCGTCAAGGATGACAAGATCGTCATCATCGACGAGTTCACCGGCCGCATGATGGAAGGCCGGCGCTATTCCGAAGGGCTGCACCAAGCGCTCGAAGCCAAGGAAGGGGTGACGGTTCAGAACGAGAACCAGACGCTGGCCTCGATCACCTTTCAGAACTACTTCCGGATGTACCCGAAGCTCGCCGGGATGACCGGGACGGCGATGACGGAAGCGGAAGAGCTGGGCGAAACCTATAACCTCGAGGTCATCGAGGTTCCCACCAACCTGCCGGTGATCCGCGCCGACGCCGACGACGAGGTCTACCGCACGACGGGCGAAAAGTTCGACGCGGTGGCCGAAGAGGTGCTGGCCTGCCGCAAGCGCCAGCAGCCGGTGCTGGTCGGCACGGTCAGCATCGAGAAATCCGAGGCGCTGGCGGCGGTCTTCAAAAAGCTCAAGATCCCGCACAATGTGCTGAACGCCCGCTATCACGAGCAGGAGGCGCCGATCATTGCGCAGGCCGGCGTGCCCGGCGCGGTGACGATCGCCACCAACATGGCCGGCCGCGGCACCGATATCCAGCTGGGCGGCAATCTCGACATGCGGCTGCGCGCCGAGCTGGCCGGGATCGAGGACGAGGCCGAGCGCGAGGCGCGCGCCGCGGCGGTCCGGCGCGAGGTCGAGGCCGCGCGGGAGGTCGTGCGCCAAGCCGGCGGGCTCTACGTGATCGGCAGCGAGCGGCATGAAAGCCGCCGCATCGACAATCAGCTGCGCGGCCGGTCGGGCCGCCAGGGCGACCCCGGGGCGTCGAAATTCTTCGTCTCGCTCGAAGACGATCTGATGCGCATCTTCGGCTCTGATCGCATGGATTCGGTGCTGTCGCGGCTTGGCCTCAAAGAGGGGGAGGCGATCATCCACCCGTGGGTCAACAAGGCGCTCGCTAAGGCGCAGCAGAAGGTCGAGGCGCGCAACTACGACATCCGCAAGCAGCTGCTCAAATACGACGACGTGATGAACGACCAGCGCAAGGTCGTGTACGAGCAGCGCCGCGAAATCATGAATTCGCGCGATGTCGCCGACATCGTCTCCGATATGCGCAACGCGGTGATCGGCAACGTAGTGGCGCAGGCAATCCCGGAAAACGCGCTGCCCGAGCAGTGGAACATCGAGGCGCTGCACGCCGAGGTGCTGCGCCTGCTCGACCTCGATCTGCCGGTCGCCGAATGGGCCAAGGAAGAGGGGATCAGCGGCGACGAGGTCGAAGAGCGGCTGATCGCCGCCGCCGACCGCAAGATGGCCGAAAAGACCGCCAATTACGGCCCCGAATTGATGCGGATGGCGGAAAAGAGCCTGTTGCTGCAACTGCTCGACCAGATCTGGAAGGATCACCTCCTGTCGCTCGACCATCTGCGGCAGGGCATCAACCTGCGGGCTTATGGCCAGCGCGACCCGCTCAACGAATACAAGCGCGAGGCGTTCGAGCTGTTCGAGGGCATGCTGACCGCGTTGCGCGACGAGGTGACCGGGGTGCTGAGCCACGTCGAGTTGCGCATGGAGCCGCCGCCGCTCGAGCCGCCGCCCTTCGCCGACGGCGCGCCGCTGGAGCGCGAAGAGGCGATGGCGATGGCCGGTGCCGGGTTTGCCTCGCCCGTCTATCCCGCGGCGGCGCCGCCCCCGCCCTCGCGGTCGGCGCAACGCACCGGGCGGCTCAACAGCGGCAACGGCGCCGCCCCGCCGCACGTCGGCGAGGCGGGCAACACGGCGCGCGCGCCGTGGGCCGGCACCGGCCGCAACGCGCCGTGCCCGTGCGGCTCGGGCAAGAAATTCAAGCATTGCCACGGGCGCATCGGCTGATCCCGGCGTTCCGCCCGCGCCTCTCGCGGCCGGCGTTCCGCAACAGCGCAGAGAATTGGCCGGGTCGGCCGACCTTTGGCCCGCATTTTCAGCCACACGGGCATAACTGCCTGTTTCAGCCCGACGGCCCCGCAATCCGAACGCTGCAGCCTGTTCTGGACGCTACTCTTTCCGCCGTCTACGCCTATGCGATAGGCTCCTGCGCAAAATAGGCAATAACCGCGGGGTTGCGTTATTGCTTCAGGGGAAAGCGGTGGCTCACGGATATATAAAGCGGGACCGGATTATCTCCGCGACGGTATTTGCGCTGCTGTATGCCCTAAGATCCGATTTGCAAATGTGCCAACCCGGCGGGTCGCAGTGCTGCCGAAGGAGGCTGCATCAAACAGTCGTGTGGGTTCGGTCCTTGCGTAATTTCTGCCGTGCAGGGTGTACTCTCCGTCGCCAGTATTATTTTGGCCGAGCAGAAATGTGTCGTTCAAGTATTCGATAATACTGCATTTCAGAAATGCTGGGGAGCGGCCGGAATCCACGATTTCGCAGGGCGCGGCCGGCGGCGCGCGGGGTATTCCCCTCGAACCGTCGATCGACTATGTTCGCGCCCCGCGCCGCGGCGCATGGTGGGGTGCATAGCTCAGTTGGTAGAGCAGCTGACTCTTAATCAGCGGGCCGTAGGTTCGAGTCCTACTGCACCCACCAATCTTTCCAAGAGGTTAGCGGCGAAATAATGGAAGTGTCGCTTTCCTTTTTTCTCGCGATAGCCGGCACTGGGTAACGGACTGGGTAACAGAGGCGACAGCCTGTCGCACCTAGCCGCTCCACTTCAAGGGGCCTTCGGCAGTCCAGAGCTTCCCTTCTGGCATGCCTCGGTCGTGGGGATAAGCGCGGCAGCGGTCGCGACCAGCGGGCTATCATCAGCAGCATGAACGACGACAACCCGCGACAGGAGGGTGCGACAAGCCCCGACCTGTCGCGGCACGCCGCGACAGGCGACGACAGCGAGTATTCCATTTCGATCGAGGATGCCCTCGCGCTCTATGAAGCTGCTGGCCTGCCCCGGACCATGCGCAGCATTCAGCGCTACTGCGCCAAGGAACACCTAGACGCTCATCGCGTCGAGACGCCATTCGGCGAGAAGTTTTTGATCACGCCCGCGTCGGTCGAGCGCCACATTGCGTACATCAAAGAGGTGCGACCTGTCGCGACAAGTCGCGACCTGTCGCGACAAGTCGCGACAATGGTCGCGCCGGAAGTTCTGGACGAAAAAGCCGTCGAGATAGCCGCGACACGCGGCGACCAGCGGCGACAAGCGACGACAGATGATGAGCTGTCGCATCATGTCGCGCCTCAACCAGAACCGGTGTCGCGACCTGTCGCGACAGAGGGCCGGGTCGTGGAAATGCTTGAACGCGAGAATGAGTTTCTTCGCGGCCAGGTGGCGGTGAAAGACGATCAGATCAAAGATCTGACCGAACGCGCTCGGGAGACGAACCTTTTGATCGGCGGCTTGCAGAAAATGCTCACGCCGCTTCTTGGTCGCGGCGGAGCTTCGCGCGCCTACGACTATCCGATTGAGGAGGCCGAGACGGATCAGCCAGGCTAGGGGATAACGCTAAATCCCTGCCATACTGCCGATAGAATGGCATTATGGAGTACGCGAACGGCGAGTCGATTGGCGATCTCATCCGAGAGCGCAATATCGAACTAGCCACGCTCGATCCGGTCGCGCGTGGCGGGTTTACCCAGGTCCCAAATTTCATCTTGCGGGACGGGACGCTGAGCCTTGGCGCAAAAGTCGCTTACTCGATGTTCCTGCATTTCGCCTGGAACAACGATAGCTGCTTCCCTGGCCAAGACCGCCTTGCCAAGCATATGGGCATGAGCGTGTCCCGCGTGAACGAGTACGTGAAGGAGCTTGAGGCGGCCGGCCTTATTGAGATCACCCGCCGGGGACAAGGGAAGACCAACCTCTACCGCGTCCATTTCGCGGTGAAAAACAAGGGGATTCGGAAGGAACGGAAGTCCTGATTTCGATATATCGAAATCTAGAATTCGGCAGGTCGAAGACCAGAATTCGGCCAGTCGAAATACTCTATGAATAATACTCAGGTATTAATACTAAGAAGAAAAATACTAAGTCATGGCCCAGGCTTATAAAGCATCAATTCAGCCCAAAATACGCCCACAAAGCCCAACCAACATATTCGGCTCGGTTATCGCCCTACGAGCCCGTCAGGAGCCTATGGCGGCCCTTCTGGCGGGGAAGAGAGGTGAGGCCTGCAACCAGCCGGATTGAGGCGCCAGGGCTTTCCGCCCCGACCAGGCCCTTGATCCTCGGCATGGTATAATTCTGGCATGGCCAAGAAAGCCGACGTGGACGACCTGACCTACGAGCCGATCCAGCAGCCCGAGCCTGATTT
>DATLRD010000025.1:0-10078 GCA_035534855.1 Allostellaceae bacterium
CTCGACAGGCGGTGGTCGCCGCCCTTGACCAGGGTCAACGAAACATCATCGCCGGCCAGCCGCTCGGCCAGCTTGAGGCTCTGCTGCCACGGCACCGAGTCGTCGGCGAGCCCGTGCAACAGCCGCACCGGGCAGTAGAGCGGGAGGTCGCCGCGCAGCACGAGGTGCCGGTCGCCGTCTTCGACCAGCGCCCGCGTATAAAGATAGCCGGCCGGGTCGTAGGAAGACGCCAGCACGATGCGCCCCGCCGTGTGCAGTTCATGCTGCTGGGCCGCGGAGAGGCGGCGAGGCAGCAGATCGGCGGTGAAATCCGGCGCGGCGGCGATGCCGACCAGCGCCGCGACGCGCGCCGGGCGGGCCAGCGCCGCCAGCACCATGACCCACCCGCCCATGCTCGACCCGACCAGGATCTGTGGCCCCGCGGTCAGCGAATCGATCACGGCAATCGCGTCCTCGGCCCAGCGGCCGATTGTGCCGTCGGCGAAATCACCGCTCGACGCGCCGTGTGCGAAATAATCGAAGCGCACGAACGCACGCCCGCGGCGCCGGCAATAATCATGCAGGAACAACGCCTTGTTTCCGGTCATGTCGGACCGGAAGCCACCGAGGAAAACGATTCCGGGTGTCGCGCCGGCAAGCGCCCGGTAGGCGATTGTCGCCCCATCGGGGCGTGCTAGAATCGGCGTCCCGTCGCGCGCGGGCACAGCGGGCGCCGGTGCAGGGTTGGGCGCAGGCATCGGAGGTCGCGCAGCAGCGGAATGGCCAACAACAATATCATTTCTGCGACGCCGGCAGAAGGGCGGGCGCCGGCGGTGCTGCAGGTGATCCCGAGCCTCATTTCGGGCGGCGTCGAGCGGGGCACGGTCGATCTTGCCCGCTCGCTGGTCGAGGCCGGATGGACGGCGCTGGTCGCCTCGACGGGCGGGCCGATGGAGCGCGATCTCGCCCGCGCCGGTGCGCGGCACATCACACTGCCGCTCGCCTCGAAAAGCCCGCTGACGATCCGCCGCAACGCCCGCACGCTGGAGCAGCTGATCCGGCGCGAGCGGGTCGACATCGTACATGCCCGCAGCCGCGCCCCGGCGTGGAGCGGGTGGCTCGCGGCGCGCGCCGCCAATCGCCGTTTCGTCACGACGTTTCACAACGCCTACGCGATCGATCTGCCGCTGAAGCAGCGCTACAACGCGGTGATGGCGCGTGGCGAACGGGTGATCGCGATCTCGAATTTCGTCGCCGAGCACGTCGCCCGCGTGTACGGCGTCGGGCCCGATCGGCTGCGCACGATCCCGCGCGGCGTCGACCTGTCGGTGTTCAACCCCGGCAAGGTCAGGGGCGACCGGGTGGTGGCGCTCGCCAACCACTGGCGCGTGCCCGATGGCGCGGTGGTGGTGCTGCTGCCGGGGCGGCTGACGCGGTGGAAGGGCGGGCTCGACTTCATCGAGGCGATCGCCCGGCTGGAGCGGCGCGACCTGTGCTGCGTGTTTGCCGGCAGCGAGCAGCACAAAGGGTTCCGCCGCGAGATCGAGACGACGATCGAGCGGCGCGGGGTCGGCGGGCTGTTCCGCATCGTCGAGGATTGCCGCGACATGCCGGCCGCCTATGCGCTGGCCGATGTCGTGGTCTCGGCCTCGACCGAGCCGGAAGGGTTCGGCCGCGTCGTCGTCGAGGCGCAGGCGATGGGACGCCCGGTGATCGCGACCGCGCACGGCGGGGCGCGCGAGACGATCGTCGCCGGGGCGACCGGCTGGCTGGTGGCGCCGGGCGACCCGGCCGCGCTCTCCGCCGCGATCGGCGAGGCGCTGACCCTGAGCGGCGATGAGCGCGACGCGCTCGGGCGGCGCGCGATGGCTCACATCGCCGCGCATTTCACGCGCGAGGAAATGTGCGCCCGCACGATCGACGTCTACGAGGAGCTGCTGTTCCCGGCGGCGGCCACGATTCCCCAGTGGCGCCACGAGCGGTTGGCGATTTCGGCGTAGCGGGCTGAATTGACAAATCAAATCGGCGCCTCAAATAATCTACCATGATTCGCAAAACGGGTAGATTATGGCGCTCAACATCAAAAACCCGCAAGCGTGCCGCCTGATTAATGAACTCGCCGCGTTGACGGGCGAGACCATGACCGGGGCGGTCACGGTTGCCGTCCGCGAGCGGATCGACCGCGTCCGTCAAAGAGGCCGGGCTGGGATTGCCGCCCGGTTGTTGGCCCTTGGCCGCGACTGCGCCGAGCGCCTTGGTCCGGAATACCGGTCGGCGGACCATGATTCGTTGCTTTATGACGAGGTGGGGTTGCCGCGGTGATCATCGATGCGTCTGCGGTGCTCGCCATTCTGCTGGCAGAACCCGATGCCGGCCGGTTTGCCGAGGCCATCGAGGCCGCGGAAGACGTGCGGATTTCGCCGGTCAATTATCTGGAAGCCGCGGTCGTTATCGACCGCAAACGCGATCCCATCGCCAGCCGGCGCCTCGATGATTTCCTCCGCATTGCCGGAATATCGATCGCGGCGGTCGATGCCGCCCAAGCCGAGGCGGCGCGCGCCGCCTATCGCGATTTTGGGCGCGGCAGCGGCCATCCCGCCCGGCTCAATTTGGGCGATTGTTTTGCCTATGCTCTCGCCCGATGTTACGGCGAACCGCTGCTGTTCAAGGGAGCCGATTTCGCGCAAACCGACGTGACGCCAGCTCTCGCATAACGCTCCGTGGCAGCACCGCAGCGCATCCTCGTCATCAAGCTCAGCGCACTCGGCGATTTCGTACAGGCGATGGGGGCGGCGGCGGCGATCCGATCGCATCACCGCGGCGCGGCTATCACGCTGTTGACCACCGCGCCTTATGCCGAGCTGGCGCGGCAGGCGCCGTATTTCGATGCGGTGTGGCTCGACGAGCGGCCGGGCTGGACCAACCCGGCGAGCCTCTTGCGCCTGCGCCGACGGCTGCGCGAAGGCCGCTTCGACCGGGTCTATGATCTGCAGACCCGGCGGCGCAGCAATTTCTATTTCCGCCTGATGCGGCAAGGCGGCGGGCCCGAATGGTCGGGCATCGCGGCGGGCGCCTCGCACCCGCACACCAACCCGGCGCGCGACCATATGCACACGCTCGACCGCCAGGACGAGCAGCTGCGCATGGCGGGCATCCCCGGGCCGGTGCCGCTGCCGGATCTGTCGTGGGCGGCAGCCGACATCGCCCGATTTTCGCTGCCGGCGGACTATGTGCTGCTGATGCCGGGCGGGGCGGCGCATCGCCCGCAAAAGCGCTGGCCGGCCGAGAATTATGCCGCGCTTGCCGCCCGCCTGGCCGCCGCCGGGCTGACCCCGGTCGTCGTCGGCGGGGCCGACGAGCGCGCGCTCGGGCGGATCATCGCCGCGGCGGCGCCGCAGAGCCGCGACCTGACCGGCGCCACCGGGTTTGGCGACATCGTCGCGCTGGGGCGCGGCGCGCGGCGCGCGGTCGGCAACGACACCGGCCCGATGCACCTGGCGGTGGCCGGCGGCGCGCCGGCGACGGTGCTGTATTCGGCGGCGTCGGACCCGGCGCTTACCGCCCCGCGCGGCACCGATGTCATAATCCTGCGCGCCGCCGATCTGGCCGATCTGTCGATCGAGTCGGTCGCAACGACCATGGGGTTGACGGCTTGACGGAACATGCGCCGTTCACAATATTTCGGGCATGCAACCTGCCGGCCGGATCACGACGACCACCACCACCCCGCAACACGGGGTGCCCGGAGGTCGCGTCCGCTGATCCAGCAGCACGTCGCGAACCCGAATTATCCCGCCGGCACCGGGCGGGGTTTTTTCGTCGCCACCCGCCCCGTCCAGAAACCCGCGCGATGACGGAGCACCGGGCGCCATGAGCATCACGATCACCCTGCCCGACGGCAGCCGCCGCGAATTCGCCGGGCCGGTTTCCGGCGCCGAGATCGCCGCGGCGATCGGGCCCGGCCTTGCCAAGGCGGCGGTCGCGATCAGGCTCGACGGCGCGCCGCGCGATCTCGCGACGCGCATCGACCGCGACGCTGCGGTCGCGATCATCACCCGCGATTCGCCCGACGCCCTGCCGATCCTGCGCCACGACGCGGCGCATGTGATGGCCGAGGCGGTCAAGGAATTGTATCCGGAGACCGAGGTCACCTTCGGCCCGGCGACCGAGACCGGGTTCTATTACGATTTCGCGCGCGACACGCCGTTCACCCCCGAAGACCTGGCGGCGATCGAGGCGCGCATGCGCGACATCGTCGAGCGCGACGAGGCAATCACCCGCGAGGTATGGGAGCGCGACAAGGCGGTCGCGCTCTTCGCCGGCATCGGCGAGCGCTACAAGGCGGAATGGATCGGCGAAATTCCGGCCGATGAGGAAATCAGCCTCTACCGCCAGGGCGGTTTCGTCGATCTGTGCGTCGGGCCGCATCTGCCGTCGACCGGCCGGTTGGGCCAGGCATTCAAGCTGATGAATGTGGCCGGCGCCTATTGGCGCGGCGACGCCCAGAACGCGCAGCTCCAGCGCGTCTACGGCACCGCCTGGGCCAGCCAGAAAGACCTCGACCAGTACCTGTTCCGCCTCGAAGAAGCCGAGCGCCGCGACCACCGCCGGGTCGGCCGCGACCTCGAACTGTTTCACCTCGGCGAAGAGGCGGTCGGCAGCGTGTTCTGGCACCCGAAGGGGTGGACGCTGTTCCGCACGATCGAGACCTATATGCGCGGCCGGCTCGAAGCCGCCGGCTACCAGGAGGTCAAAGGCCCGCAGCTCTTGGATCGCAGCCTGTGGGAAGCTTCGGGCCACTGGGAGAATTTCCGCGAGAACATGTTCATCGCCGAAAGCCGCGACGAGCGCGTGCTCGCGGTCAAGCCGATGAACTGCCCTGGCCATGTGCTGATCTTCCGCAACCGCCTGCGCAGCTATCGCGAATTGCCGATGCGCCTCGCCGAGTTCGGCAGCTGCACCCGCAACGAACCGTCGGGCGCGCTGCACGGCATCATGCGGGTGCGCGCGTTCACCCAGGACGACGCCCACATCTTTTGCACCGAAGACCAGATCACCGGCGAATCGATCGCGTTCTGCAAATTGCTGCTGGCGATCTATAAGGATTTCGGGTTCGAGGAGGTGGCGATCAAATTCGCCGACCGGCCGACCCCGCGCACCGGCAGCGACGCGACCTGGGACCATGCCGAGCAGAGCCTCAAGGACGCGGTCGCCGCGGCCGGGCTCGACTACACGCTGGCGCCCGGCGAGGGCGCGTTCTATGGCCCAAAGCTCGAATTCCATCTGCGAGACGCCCTCGGGCGCGACTGGCAGTGCGGCACCCTGCAGCTCGACTTCAACATGCCCGAGCGGCTCGGCGCCAGCTATGTCGGCGAGGACGGGGACCGCCATGTTCCGGTGATGCTGCACCGCGCGATCCTCGGTTCGATGGAGCGCTTTATCGGCATCCTGATCGAGCATTACGCGGGCGCCTTTCCGCTGTGGCTGGCGCCGGTGCAGTCGGTGGTCGCGACGATCACCTCGGACGCCGACGATTATGCGCGGGAGGTCGCGCGCGAGTGCGCCGCCGCCGGGCTGCGCGTCGCGATCGATACCGGCAACGAGAAGATCGGCTACAAGGTGCGCGAGCACAGCCTTGCCAAAGTGCCGGTGATGCTGGTCGTCGGCCGGCGCGAGGCCGAAAATCGTACGGTTTCGTTGCGCCGGCTGGGCAGCAGCCAGCAACAATCCCTTGCGCTCGACGACGCCCTTGCTAGATTGAAAAGTGACGCGGCATCGCCTACTCCGCGGTGACTATCCGGGAACGGCACGCCGGCCGAGTTGTGAACCAGAAAGAGGAGACGTTACATACCCAGACCCCCGATGAACTTTACCCCCACCCGCGACGGACCCCGCATCAATGGGGAGATCGGGGTGGCGCGCGTCAGGCTCGTCGACGAGGCCGGCCAGATGGTGGGAATCGTCGAGCGCAACGAGGCGATGGCTATGGCCGCCGATGCCGGCCTGGACCTGGTCGAGATCGCGCCCAATGCCGACCCGCCGGTCTGCAAGATCCTCGACTTCGGCAAATACAAGTACGAAGAACAGAAGAAGAAAAACGAAGCCCGCAAAAAACAGAAAATCATCGAGGTCAAAGAAATCAAGCTGCGCCCGAGCATCGATGACCACGACTATGAGGTCAAGATGCGCAGCATGTCCAAGTTCATCGAGGAAGGCGACAAGGTCAAGGTGACCATGCGCTTCCGCGGGCGTGAGCTCGCGCATCAGGAACTGGGAATGAACGTGCTGATCCGGGTGCGCGCCGATCTCGACACGGTCGCCAAGGTCGAGCAGATGCCGCGCATGGAAGGCCGCCAGATGACGATGGTGATCTCGCCGAAATAGGCTGCCACCAAAATAGGCTGCCACCAATCCCGGGGCGCCGCGCAAAGCCTGCCCCGGCGAAGCTTAGGGGCGAACCCGGAACCCACACCCGCCGACCGGCACGGCTCGCCGGAAAAACCGTGTTCTTGAATCCTGGGACGGCGTTCGGCCGTCCCAGGGTCATAACCTGTTGCAGGAGGCAGCAAATGGCGACAATCCAGCGCTACGCGGCGAAGGGCGTGTTCGACCCGCCGAGCTACAGCCAGGCGGTCAAAGTGAGCGGCGGGCAAACGCTCCTCTACATCGCCGGCCAGGTCGCCTATACCGGCGACGGCGGCGCCGCCCACCCCGGCGATTTCGCGGCCCAGGCGCGCGCCGCGCTCGGCGCGCTGAAAGCGCAGGTTGAGGCCGGCGGCGGCACGCTTGCCGATATCGTCAAGGTCAACACCTACGTCACCGACATGCGCTACCGGGCCGATTTCGCTGCGGTGCGCGAGGAATTCTTCGGCAAGCAGATGCCGCCGCACACGCTGGTCGCGGTGGCGGCGCTGGCCCTGCCCGAGCTGCTGATCGAGATCGAGGCCGTCGCGGTGCTTTAGGCGGCCGGCGCGGCCGCTGCTTGCGTTTGCCGGGGGGCGTCGCTATAACCCGCGCCTTCAATGGGCGGCGGGCCGCGCTTTGGCGCCATAGGGCATGCCTTGCTGCCGCAACATTCGCTCAAGGACCCAGAAATGCCCAAGTTGAAGACCAAGAGCGGCGCCAAGAAGCGCTTTGGCGTCACCGCGTCCGGCAAGGTCAAGCACAATTACGCCTACAAGCGTCACCGGCTGATTTCCAAGTCGAAGCAGGGCAAGCGGTTGCGCCGCGGCACGACGACGCTGGAAAAGGGCGACGCCAAGCTCGTCCTGACCTACATGCCGTATATGCGGGGCTGAGCCATGGCCCGGGTCAAACGCGGGGTTACCGCGCATGCGCGCCACAAGAAGGTGCTGGACCTCGCCAAGGGGTATCGCGGCCGCGGCAGCAAGGCCTATCGCGTCGCGCTGGAAAAGGTCGAGAAAGGGCTGCGCTATGCCTATCGCGACCGGCGCAACAAGAAGCGCGATTTCCGCGGGTTGTGGATCCAGCGCATCAATGCCGGGGCGCGCGAGCACGGCCTGACGTATTCGCAATTCATCAACGGGCTCAAGCGCGCCGGCCTCGACCTCGACCGCAAGGTGCTGTCGGACCTGGCCGTTCGCGAGCCGGAATCGTTCGCGGCGATTATCGCGACCGCGAAATCGGCGCTCGATGCGGTGCCGGTCGCCGCGGAATGACCAGTCGGCGGAACGGCAGGCGATTTACCGGCGGGTCCACCGACTAGGCCCCGCGCGCAGCAGCTACGAGTCGAAAAGGGGCCGGACGAGGCCCCTTTTTGTTTTGTCCCAGAGCGCATTTGCATTAGCCCAGGCGCAGGAATTTCGACGATGGACGACCAGGACCGATTGCGCGACGCGTTCCTTGCCGAGTTGGGGCAGGCCACCGCGCTCGACACGATCGAGCAGCTCCGCATCAAATATCTCGGCCGCAATGGCGCGGTGACGCTGGCGATGCGCGGCGTCGGCCAGCTGCCGCCCGAACAGCGCCGCGACTATGGCGCCCGGGTCAACGCGCTGCGCGACGAGATCACCGCCGCGCTCGACGCCCGCAAGGCCGAACTTGCCCGCACGGCGCATGCCGCCCGGCTCGCCGTGGAGCGCGAGGACGTGACGCTGCCGGCGGCGCCCGATTCCGGTGGGCGCATCCACCCGATCAGCCAGACGATCGACGAGATCATCGGGATCTTTGGCGAGATGGGGTTCACGGTCGCCGAGGGGCCGCATATCGAGGACGATTTCTACAATTTCACCGCCCTCAACATCCCGCCCGAGCACCCGGCGCGGCAAGAGCACGACACGTTCTATCTGCCCGAGCGCGCCGACGGCAGCCGCCTCGTGCTGCGCACCCATACCTCGCCGGTGCAGATCCGTACGATGCAGGTGCAGCCGCCGCCGCTGCGCATCATCGTGCCGGGGCGCACGTTTCGCTGCGATCACGACGCGACCCATTCGCCGATGTTCCACCAGGTCGAGGGGCTGGTGATCGACCGCACGACGCATATGGGCCACCTCAAAGGCTGCCTGATCGAGTTCTGCCGCGCGTTCTTCGGCGTCGACGACCTGCCGGTGCGGTTCCGGCCGAGCTATTTCCCGTTCACCGAGCCGTCGGCCGAAGTGGATATTGGCTGCTCGCGCGCCGGCGGCGAGTTGAAAATCGGTGCGGGAGCCGCCGAAAAACCCGAGGGCTGGCTCGAAATCCTCGGCAGCGGCATGGTGCACCCGCAGGTGCTACGCAATTGCGGGCTCGACCCCGACGAGTACCAGGGCTTCGCGTTCGGCATGGGGATCGAGCGGGTGGCGATGCTGAAATACGGCATCCCCGACCTGCGCACGATGTACGAATCCGATATCCGCTGGCTGCGCCATTACGGGTTTCTGCCGCTCGACATCCCGTCGCTGGTGCGCGGGGCGCTGTCATGAAGACGAGCCTGTCCTGGCTGAAGACGCATCTCGACACCACGGCGTCGATGGCCGAGATCGCCGAGCGCCTCGTGATGCTCGGCCACGATGTCGAAGGGGTCGAAGACCCCGCCGCGGCGCTCGCGCCGTTTGTCGCCGCCCGTGTCGTCTCGGCCGAGAAGCATCCGCAGGCCGACCGGCTCAAGGTCTGCGTCGTCGATAACGGACGCGAGAGGATCCAGGTCGTGTGCGGCGCGCCCAATGCCCGCGCCGGGATGATCGGGGTGTTCGGCCGCGCCGGCGTCACCGTGCCCAAGACCGGCGCGGTGCTCAACGAAAGCGCGATCCGCGGGGTGGTGTCGCGCGGCATGCTGATGTCGGCCTATGAACTGGCGCTGAGCGACGACCACGAAGGCATCATCGAATTGCCGGACGACACCGGGATCGGCACGCCGTACGTGCGCATCGCCGGGCTCGACGACCCGGTGATCGACCTCAAGGTGACGCCGAACCGCGCCGATTGCCTCGGCGTGCGCGGCCTCGCCCGCGATCTTGCCGCGGCCGGGATCGGCACGATGCAGCCGCTCGATACGACCCCGGTCGAAGGCCGCTTTACCTCGCCGATCGCGATCACGATCGAGGATTTGACCGCCTGCCCGCTGTTTCTCGGCCGCCACATCCGCGGCCTGCGCAACGGCACCAGCCCCCAGTGGCTGCGCCGTCGGCTCGAATCGATCGGGCTGAGGCCGATCTCGGCGCTGGTCGACATCACCAATTTCCTGACCTTCGACGTCAATCGGCCGCTGCATGTGTTCGATGCCGGCAAGGTCAAGGGCGACCTGGTCGTGCGTTTTGCGCGCGCCGGCGAGAAAATCCTGGCGCTCAACGGCCGCGAATACGCGCTCGACCCCGAGGTGACCGCGATTGCCGACGATAACGGCGTGCAGAGCCTCGGCGGGGTGATGGGCGGCGAGAAGACGAGCTGCACCGAGGCGACGACCGAGGTGTTCGTCGAGGCGGCGCTGTTCGATCCCGTCCGCACCGCGGCGACCGGTCGCCGGCTGGAGATCAACAGCGATGCGCGCTATCGCTTCGAGCGTGGCATCGACCCGGATTTTGTTGCCCCCGGGCTCGAAATCGCGACCAGGCTGATCCTCGACCTGTGCGGCGGCGAGGCATCGGACATCGTCGCCGCCGGC
>DATLRD010000026.1:0-62814 GCA_035534855.1 Allostellaceae bacterium
TCGGGCGCGTCGTTGGCGTAATAGAGCCGGTCGTGATGCGTGATTTCGGCGGCGAGGCGGGCGAGCTCCGCTTCCGCTTCGCTCTCGCTCAGCGCCTCGACCGGGCGCGGCGTCTCCGATCTCACGGCCGCGCCCCGGCGATCAGGCTGGCCGCGGCGGCGCGAGCCTCGCTGGTGATCACGTTGCCCGACAGCATCCGCGCGATTTCCTCGTTGCGCGTATCGTCGTCGAGCTCCTCGACGCGGGTCACCGTCATCCGTTCCGCCTGGCGCTTGGCGACCCGCCAGTGATGCGCCCCGCGCGCCGCGACCTGCGGCGAATGTGTCACCACCAGCACCTGGACGCGCCGGCCGAGCCGTTGCAGCCGCTCGCCGACCGCGGCCGCGACCGCGCCGCCGATCCCGCTGTCGACCTCGTCGAAGATCAACGTCGGCGCTGACCCGGTGCCGGCGAGCACCAGTTTCAGCGCCAGCATGAATCGCGACAGCTCGCCGCCCGAGGCGATCCGCGCCAGCGCCCCGAATGGCGCGCCGGGGTTGGTTGCGACCTCGAAATGCGCGCGCTCGCAGCCGTGCTCGCCCCAATCGGGTTCGCTGAGTGGGGTCAGCACGGTGCGGAACCGCGCCCGGTCGAGCCGCAGCGGCTTCAGTTCGGCGGCGACCGCGGCGTCAAGGCGCGCGGCGGCCTCGCGCCGGCACCGGGACACCGTGGCGGCGATCGCGGCATAGCACTCACGCGCCGCAGCGGACTGCCGCTCCAGCGCGACCGCATCCTCGGCGCCGGTCTCGATCGTGGCGAGGCGCGCCGCCAGCCGCTCGCGCAGCAGCGGCAGGTCTGCCGCCGCGACGCCGTGCTTGCGCGCCAGGCCACGCAGCGCAAACAGTCGCTCCTCGACTTGCTCGAGCGCCCCGGGGTCGAGCTCCAGCGCGCGTGCCGCGCCGGCCAGCGCCGCAGATGCCTCGGCGGTCTCGGCGGCGGCGCGCTCGGCCGCGGCGACCGCGGCGTCGAGCATGCCCTGGGCGCGGTCGCGGGCGCGTTCGAGCCGGCGCAGCGCCCGCGCCAAGGCCTGTTGCGCGCCGTCATCGCCATCGAGCTCGCCGACCGCGTCGGCGATCGTCTCGCCGAGCCGCTCGGCATTTTGCAGCAGGCTGCGACGCGCAGTCAGGCGGTCTTCCTCATCGGCTTCCGGCGCCAGCGCGTCGAGCTCGGCATGGAGGTGCCGTAGCAAATCCTCTTCGGCCTGGCTCTCGGCCAGCAGCCGCGCTGCCTCGGCCGCGTGGGCTCGCAAGTCTTGCCAGTCGTGCCACGCCGCGGCGAGGGCCCCGGCGGTGATGTCGGGCCCGGCAAAGGCGTCAAGCAACTCGCGATGCGTCGCCGGGTCGAGCAGCCCGCGCTGATCGCCCTGGCCCTGGATCTCGACGAGGCTGTCGCCGAGCTGACGCAGCAGGCCGATGCTCGCCGGCTCGTCGTTGACAAAGGCGCGGCTGCGGCCGTCGGCGGCGAGCGTGCGGCGCAGGATGATCGTGCCGGCGAGATCGCCGCCGATACCCGCCTCGTGCAGCGCCGCGATCGCCGGGTGGCCGGGCTCGACCGCAAACTCGGCGACGACGCTTGCCTGGTCGGCGCCGTGGCGGACCAGCGCCGCATCGGCGCGGCGGCCGAGCGCGAGGCCGAGCGCGTCCAGCAGGATCGATTTGCCGGCGCCGGTCTCGCCGGTCAGCACGCACAGACCCGGCCGAAAGGCCAGCGCAAGCCGGTCAATCAGCACGATGTCGCGAATGGTGAGGCCGAGCAGCATGCGGCGCATTCTACCGGAAGACGGGCCACCGGAAGATATGCCGATGATACCGGCGTGCCGTGACGCAGGCCAGTGATCCCTGGCGTCGTTGAGCGGCCTCGGCACATCATGTAGAGGCCACCGCCGCAGTGCGGCTACGCGCGAATCTCCTGCCGCTGGAACACCACATAGGCGATCGCGAAAATCACGATCACCGCTGCGACCAGCCCGGTGAGCTCCGGCCAGATCAGGATGAAGCTCTGCGACACCGGCAGCGGCGCGCCGAGATAGGCGCCTTCGAGCTGGCTGATTAGGACCGGGCCGAGTGCCCGCGTCGCCGGATGCAGCAGGGCCAGCGCGGTCTCGGCGTACAGCGTGTTGGGCGACAGCCGGTCGATGACCTGCGCGGCCTGCAGGTATTCAAGGCGTGGGCCGAACACCCCGTCCGGCGGGCCGGCAATCATCGTCGCGACCAGCGGGGTGATCATCGTCCAGAACACTGCGAATAGCAGCCACACGCCCAGCGCCGCCAGCGCCGCGGTCGCTGGGGCGCGGAACAGCACCGAAAACAAGAGCGACAGGGCCAGCCACACGCCGCCATAAGCGAGCGTCGCGGCGAGGAAGCCCAGCATGCGGATGGTCTCCTCGGTGTTCGGCGGCACGCCGAGCAGCAGCAGGCCGAGGCCCAGAACCAAGAGCCACAACGAGATCAGCGCGATGCCCAGCGCCAACAGGCCCGACAGGAACTTGCCGAGCAGCAGCGCGTCGCGGTAGATCGGCTGGGCCAACACCCGGCTCATCGTGCGCCGGTTGAATTCGCCGTTGATCGAATCGAAGCTCAGCGCGATCGCCACCAGCGGGATCAGAAAGCCGAGCATGCCAATGAACGACGGCAGCGGGTCTTGCGACAGCGTCATCAGCCGCAGAAACAGAAACGGGCTTTCGCCGATCGTCGCGCGGATCGTGCGGATCGCGGCATAGGCTGCGGTCAGCGCCAGCAGAAACACCAACCCTTCGAGGATGTACATCCGCGCGCTCGACAGGTTGTCGGCCGTCTCCTTGGCGACGACCGCGCCGAGCCCGGTCCAAGGCGAGCCGCCGCGCCGACTACGCCACAGCATCGCGCATCTCCTCGAAATAGCGGTTGTAGACCTCGTTGAGGCTCGGCGCGGCGAAACTGATGCCCGTCAGCTCCGCGCTGTCGACGAGCCGGCGGGCGATCTCGGCGCGCATGTCGCGCTGGCAGTCGACACGGTAAAGGTTGGGTCCGAGCGGCTGCACCCGCACCACGCCGGGCATCGCCGCCAGGTCCTCGCTCACGGTCGGGCCGTGTGCCTCGACATCGATGACGTGCCCGCCGCCCAGAACCTGGCCCGCCAGCTCGGTCACCGTGCCCGACAGCGCGATGCGGCCGCGGTTGAACAGCGCGACGCGGTCGCACACGCTCTGCACTTGGTCGAGATGGTGCGACGACAGCAGCACCGCCGTGCCGTCGGATTTGAGGGCGCGGATCATCGCCAGGAATTCCTGGGTCGAATGCGGGTCGAGCGCCGTCGTCGGCTCGTCGAGGATCGCAACGCTCGGCCGCTTCATCAGAACTTCGGCGAGGCCGAGCCGCTGGCGCATGCCGTGCGAAAACGTCGACACGCGGCCCCGAGTTGACTCGGCGAGCCCGACCCGTTCGATCGCGGCGGCGAAGCGTTCGTCGATCTGGTGGCGCGACAGCCCGGCGAGGCGCCCGGTATAGGCCAGGTTGTCGCGCGCCGACAGGTTGTCATAGAACCCGATCTGGTCGGGTAGATAGCCGACGCGACGCTTCACTTCGAGCGGCTCGCGCAGCGGATCGAAGCCGGAGACCAAAGCGCGCCCGGCGCTCGGCTCGGTCAGGCCGAGCAGCATCAGGATCGTCGTGGTCTTGCCCGAGCCGTTGGGGCCGAGGATGCCGACGATCTCGCCGGCATGGACCTCGAAGTCGATATTGTTGACCGCGACGACGTCGCCGTACCGCTTGGTCAACCCCTCGGCCCGGATGACGGTTTCGTCGGTCATGCCGGCTTCCTCGGCGTCAACGGCGGCCGAAGCGGGCGACCGCGAAGACGACGACAAGCAGGGCGAGGGCGATGATCGCGATGCCGATCACGCCCCACAGCGTCGAGGTCAGGACCGTGATGCGGAAATTCGCCGATTCAGAAAGCCCGCCGGCGCCGCTGCCGCGCACCGTAACCTGGTAATCGCCGGCGATGGCCCGCTCCGACGGAGTCAGCGTCACCTTGACGTTGTGCGACCCGCCGGCTGGGATTTCGGCGACTTTTTTCGGGTCGAAGCTCGATTTCCAGCCTTCGGGCGTCGTCGCCGACAGATCGAGGTCGTGCGCCGCCTCGCTGCCGTCGTTGCGCAGCACGACGGTCAGCTGGCTGCCTTGCCCGGCATAGGCCTGGCCGCTGAGTCGCCCGCCTTCACCCGATAGCGACAGGCGCGGCTGCCCGGTGACCGTCAACTTGACCGGGAGGCTGGCGCCGGTCACATCGGTCTTGGCGTGCAGCACTAGGTTGTAGACCCCGGCGGTGGTGTCCTGCGGCATCGACACGGTGGCCTCGATGTCCTTGGATTTGCCGGCTTCGATCGGGATGCTGGAAAGCTGCTGCGTGCCGTAGGCCTCAGTAAATGTCACCTGGAAATTTTTTGGTGCATCGGCGCCGAAGTTGATCGTCGCGTCGCGGCCGCTGTCGTTGGTCACCGTTACCTTGTATTTGAACGCGGTCGACGAGGTTCCCTGGATGTCGGGGAAATTGGTCGTCATCTTCAGCTTGGCGGGCACCTCCTTGCCGATCGTTAGGGTGATCGGCAATTTCTCGTCATAGGTCGCGTTTCGCGCCTCGACGGTGAAATGAAATTCGCCGGTTTTGGCGCCCTTAGGCGGCTCCAGGCGCAGCTGCAGCGACTGATCGGAATTGGGCCCGACCTCGGCCGCGCCGACCGGCTGGCCGCCGCCAAGGATCGTCGCCTTCCACCCCGGCGCGACATCGGGAACCGACAGCACCACGCTCTGCGGCGGCAGCTTGAAGTTGCGCAGCGACATGTCGACCGTCGTCGTCTCGCCGGCGCGCACGGTCAGGGCGGGATAGCTGGTGGTCAGATAGAGGCCGGTGATGCCCGGCGGCTCCGCCGCGTGCGCCGTACCAATCGTCAGGATCAGGATCGAGACAGCAAAAAGCCGCCGCAGCATTCGACAGGCCCCCTCTAATTCATGGGCGAATCCGGCCACCGCCGCGCCAAACCGGCGACGGCGCGACCGAGTGATCGCCGCAGTCGAGCTGTTACCGTGGAACATCGGCGCCGGCCCGGTTTGGTCGGTCGCCAGGAATCTCCATACTGTCCCTCACCGCGCTGAGCCAGCAACGGCTTGCACAAACCGCGCTCACATAGATCACGGCGCGGCCAAGCTGTACTTAAGTTTTTTTAATGTTGCGGGGGCGCGGAATGCGGGCAACGGCAAATCGGCGAGCGCTCGCTTTTGGAGTCGGCATAGGGTTGGCACGTGAGTGCGCGACCGTGCAATCGGCGGTGAACCTAGCCCCGAGGCCCGGCGAAATCCGCTTTCGGCGCGCGAGGAACGCTAGAAGAAGCTGTCCCAGGCGCGGGTCAGCCAGCCCGGTTGCGCGGCACCGGGGTTCCCCGAATTGGTCACGAGCTCATAGGCGTCCGTGTACCAGTGGTTGCCGGGATAATTATATCCCAGGACCGCGGCGTTCTTTTTGGCCTCGCTGGTGAGGCCAAGGGCAAGGTCACATTCGACCAGCCGCTCCAGTGCTTCCGGCACGTGGGTGGTGGTCTGGTAGTTGTCGACTACCCGCTTGAAGCGGTTCATCGCCGCCAGATACTCCTGCTGGCCCAGGTAGTAGCGCCCGATTTCCATCTCCTTTCCGGCGAGATGGTCGCGCGTGAAATCGAGCTTCAGCTTGGCGTCGCGCGCGTATTTGCTGTTGGGAAAACGGCGCACGACCTCTTGGAGCGCGCGCAGCGCCTGCTCGGTGGTCTTCTGGTCGCGGCCGACATCGGTGATCTGGATGTAGTAGCAGATCGCCTTCAGGAAATACGCGTAAGCGACGTCGCGGTTGCCCGGGTGCAGCTGGATGAAGCGGTCGGCGGCAAGGATCGCCTCGTCATAGCGCCCGTCTTCGTAGAGCGCATAGGTCGACATCAGCTCGCCTTTGGTGGCCCATACCGAGTACGGGTGCTGGCTTTCGATCTGGTCAAAGGTCCGTGCCGCGTCGGAATAATTCTCCGCCGAAAGCTGGTCCATGGCCCGGTTGTACAAATCGTCAACCGGCTTTTCGATATAGGCCTGCTTGTCTTCCGTGTGAGAACCACACGCGGCCAGCCCGCAAGCCAACACGACCGCGCCGAGCCGCAGCGGCAGACGCACAAAGCGCATTGTCGATCCTAATCCTGTGATCCCCACCGGCCCCGTTATATCACGGAATCGGCTGCCGGCGAGACGGCGCCGGGAACCGGCCGCTCAGGCGCTGGCGAGGTGAAGCGGCCACGCCACCGCGCCAAACGGCGCCCCGGCCGGCAGCGTTGTCTCGCACCAGGCGGTCGGATCGGCAAACAGCTCGACGAGCAGGCGCCGGGTCAGCGCGTGACCCGAGCGGCAACCACGGAAATGGCCGATCAGCGGCGCGCCGGCGAGGTAGAGGTCGCCGAATGCGTCGAGCAGCTTGTGGCGCACGAACTCGTCAGAATAGCGCAGTCCGCCGCGGTTGAGGATGCGGTCGCCGCTGACCACGACGGCGTTGTCGAGCGATCCCCCGCGGGCGAACCCGGCCGCGCGCATCCGGTCGACCTCATCGAGAAAGCAAAATGAGCGCGCCCGGCTGAGCTCGGTCCGGAACGTATCGGCCTCGAAGCTCACGCCCATATCCTGCTGCCGGATCAGCGGATTGTCGAAGTCGATCTCGAAGCTCATCGAAAACCCGTGGCCGGGCAGCAGCGCGGCCGAAGCGCCGTCGCCGAAAACCTGCACCGGGTTACAAATCTTGATTGCGCGGCGCGCGGCATGCTGAGCGGCGATGCCGGCGTGATCGATCAATTCGAGAAACGGCGCGGCGCTGCCGTCGAGCACCGGCACTTCCGGGCCGTCGAGTTCGACCAGCACGTTGTCGATTTCGCTGCCGGCCAGTGCCGCCATCAGGTGTTCGATCGTGCCGATGCGGCTGCCGTTGGCGTCGGCGAGAAGCGTGCACAGCGGCGAGGCGACCGTGTTGGCCCAACTGGCTCGGATTTCGATGCCAAGGTCGACCCGGCGAAAGATGATCCCGCTGTTGGCCGGCGCGGGCCGCAGCGTCATCGTGATCGTGTGACCGCTATGCAACCCGATGCCGCGGCACGATATGGCCGCCTTCAAGCTGTGCTGCGAGGCAAATCCGCTCCCACTTGACATGTACAAACCGCTACGATTGCTCCCCCACGCGCCAAAGCTACCCGTCGTACCGGCAACGCCTCAAATCACTCTTTGTTTCAGAGTGTTGCACGGCAAGCCCGGAATCCCTCTATAAAATCAATATGTTGACATGCATGCCGACGGCCTCGCCATGGACGCCGCGGCCTCGGCGACGATCGGACAGATACTCGGCCGGATCAATTCGCCTGGCGCCTCAGAAACGCCGGGATGTCGAGCAGCTCGTCTTCCTTGCTCACGCCCGGCCGCTCTTCGGGTTCGAGCGGGGTGAGCCGCGGCTGGGCCGGGCGCGATGGCGGGGCGGGGCGGGGCGCGGGTGCCGCCGGCGGTGTGGGCGGCGCGGTCACGCGGCCGCGGCCCACGCCGGTGACCCGCTCGATCAGGCTCGGAACCCTGCCGCGTTGGCGCGTCTGCGCGTCGCGCGAAACTGCAGGGATCGGCGGCTGGGCGATCGGCACCTGGCGCGGCGGCCCGGCGTCGACCGGGCGCGGCGCGATGAATGCGCCGCCGCGCACCGCGGCGCTTTCGGCGGCTTCGGCGACCGGCGGTGTGGACTCGGCGGGTTCGGCACGCCGCTCTGCCGTTGGCGCCTCGTTGCGCGCCGGCGGAGTCGCCGCGTTCTGGGTCAGGATCGGCTGGGTATACCCGGGGCCGGGCTCGCGCGCCGGCGGCTCGGGGGTCCGGTTGCCGAGGTTCGGCAGCCCGGCGCCCTTGGGGCTCAGCTCGGCGTCGATCCCGGTGGCGACGACCGAGATGCGCATCCGCCCCTCCAGCTTTTCGTCAAAAGTCGAGCCGAAGATGATGTTGGCGTCGGGGTCGACCTCTTCGCGGATGCGGTTGGCCGCTTCGTCGACCTCGAACAGAGTCATGTCGTTGCCGCCGGTGATGTTGATCAGCACGCCACGCGCGCCCTTCATCGACACGTCTTCGAGCAGCGGGTTGGAGATCGCCGCTTCGGCCGCGTCGATCGCGCGGCGCTCGCCCTCGGCCTCGCCGGTGCCCATCATCGCTTTGCCCATCTCGCTCATCACCGTGCGGATGTCGGCGAAATCGAGGTTGATGAGGCCGGGCATGACCATCAGGTCGGTCACGCCGCGCACGCCGGAATGCAGTACGTCATCGGCCATCTTGAACGCGTCGGCAAAGGTGGTGCGCTCGTTGGCGATGCGGAACAGGTTCTGGTTGGGAATGATGATCAGCGTGTCGACGAACTTTTGCAGTTCCTCAATCCCGGCTTCGGCGAGGCGCATGCGGTGGATGCCCTCGAACTGGAACGGCTTGGTGACGACGCCGACGGTCAGGATGCCGCTCTCTCGGGCGATCCGGGCGATCACCGGTGCCGCGCCGGTGCCCGTACCGCCGCCCATCCCGGCAGTGATAAACACCATGTTCGAGCCCTGCATGGCCTCGAGGATGTCGTCGATCGCTTCCTCGGCCGCGGCCCGTCCGACATCGGGGCGCGAGCCGGCGCCGAGGCCACGGGTGACGCCGATGCCGAGCTGTATCTTGCGCGGGGCGGCCGACAGCTGAAGCGCCTGCGCATCGGTGTTGCAGGCAATGAACTCGCAACCGATCAGGTTCGAGCGGATCATGTTGTTGACGGCGTTACCCCCGGCGCCGCCAACCCCGACGACGGTGATGCGCGGCTTAAGCTCCTGCTCGTCCTTCGGGATGCTCAAGTTAATCATCGTGTCGTCCTCCACGCCTGCGCGGTTTTGTCGACGGCCGGCCTGGCGCCCGGCTCCCCCTCGTCCCGATCACCGCAGGTCGGCACGAAAACCCTACTTCGCCCCTTGGCCGCCGCGCCGCAGCGTTATCCATATTATGCGTTTTGCCGCAGACTCGGCACAAGCGGCCAGACAATTCCGACCGCCGCCTCATAAATTCTCGCGCAGCCAGTTGCCGACCCGGCCGAGCATTCCGGTGGCCGCCGCGCGCCGCGGCCGCGGGGTCTCGGCGCGCTCGGAAATCGCAAATTGCAGCAGCCCGGCGGTCGTCGAAAACGCCGGGCCGTGAGTCGATTCGGCAAGGCCGGCGATGCGCAGCGGGCGACCGATTCGCACCTGTTTGTCGAGGATCAGCGCCGCCAGTTCGCGCACACCGTGAAGCTGGCACGCGCCGCCGGTCAACACGACGCGGCGCCCGGCGACCTTGTCGAAGCCGCTGACTTCGAGCCGGTTGCGCACTAACTCGAAGGTTTCTTCGATGCGCGGCGCGACGATGCTGACGAGCAGCGATTTCGGCACGTGGTTGACGTGCCCGTCTTCTTCCTCGCCGATCTGCGGCACGGCGATCGTCTCGCGTTCGTCGCGGGTCGCGGCG
Source organism: Allostellaceae bacterium (assembly GCA_035534855.1). Classification (GTDB taxonomy): domain Bacteria; phylum Pseudomonadota; class Alphaproteobacteria; order ATCC43930; family CGMCC-115725; genus DATARH01. The sequence goes on from DATLRD010000026.1 coordinate 9,561, forward strand.
ATCGCGCTGCCGAACAGCGCCTTCAGCCGCTCGGCATGGGAGAGCGGGGTCGACAGGCCGCGGGCGATGTCGTTGGTCACATGGCTGCCGCCGACCGGAACGGTGTCGGCGAACACCATGTTGTCGTCGAAGAACACGCCGATTGTCGTGGTGCCGCCACCCATGTCGATGACCGTGACGCCGAGGTTCATCTCGTCCTCGACGAGGCACGACAGCCCGGCGGCATAGGGGCTGACGACCAGCGCATCGACCGACAGATGGGCCCGGCCGATCACCGCGCTGTGGTTGCGCACACTGGCCGACGAGGCGGTCACCAGGTGCATGTTGACGCCGAGCCGCTCGCCGACCATGCCGCGCGGATCGCGGATGCCGCGGCTGCCGTCGATCGAGAACCCGACCGGGATCGAATGGATGACCTGATTGTCGTCCGATTCGCGCATCTGATAGCCGCGCTCGAGCACGGTGCGCATGTCGCCGTCGCCGATCTCGCGCCCGGCGATCCCGATCTCGGCTTTGACGATGCGTGACGCGGCAAACCCGCCCGATTGGTTGACGACGACACGCTGGATCGTCTCTCCGGCCATCTGCTCGGCGGCGTGGACCGCGTTGCGGATTGAATCGCCTGCTGCCTCGAGGTTGACGATCATGCCGCCGCGCACGCCGCGCGAAACCTGATGCCCGATGCCGAGGATACGCGGCCCCTCGGCCTCGACCCGGGCGATGAAGCAGCAGATCTTCGAGGTGCCGATATCGAGCGCGGCGACCAGGCTGCCGCGCGGGCGCACTGGCGCAAGGTGCGGCCGCCGAGCGGCATCGCCAGAAGCCGCGGCCAAGGGTACCGCGCTGTCAGAGGCGTCGGGGCCGTTGATCAGGCTCATGTGGGCTTCCCCGCTGAGTGCGGTTTTTTTGCCGGTACCACTTCCTTCGGCGCCGCTGCGATCGTGCGGATGACCAGCCGGTCGGGGAGGCGGAGGTCAATCGTCCGCACGTCGCGCTGCAACAGGTCGTTCGACCGCTCGGCTTCGCCCAGCCGCTCCCATGCGGCGGCAGGATCCTCCTCAGGCAGCATCACGTCGATCGCGTGGTCGATGCGCAGGTCCCAGCGGCGCCCGCCGACGCGAATCGCGGCGGTGACGCGGGCGGCAAGCTTGGGTTCGCTCGCCAGCATGTCGAGCAGCTCGCGCGCATGCGCCGGCGCATCGGCACCAACAACGGTCGGGAGCCGCGAAAACCGCGACAGGTCGGTGACCGGGATGACCTCGCCGCTGCGCCCGATCAGCTGCTGCTTGCCGTCGTGCTGCCACACCGCCAGCGGTTTGCGCTCGACCAGGCGGACGAACAGCGTGCCGGGCAGCCGGCGCTCGATCGCGGCGGAGCGCACCCACGGCAAGGCCTGCAGCTTCTGCTTGGCCCGCCCCGGGTCGACGGCGAGGATCGGGGTGCCGCGCTCGGCCCCGAGCGCCGCTATGATCGTCGCTCGTTCGGTGGTCTCGCGGCCCGTCACCTCGATGTTGTCGACGACGAGACCCATGCGGGCCGTGACGGCGATCGCCGCATCGCCAACCTGCGCGAAGACGTCCGCGCCGGCCGGCGTGCGGCTAAGCATGACCAGCCCATAGATGCCGACGCACACCGCCAGCGGGCTCGCCCACAGGAGCGCCCGGCGGGTCTCGCGCGTCATCCGGCGGCGGCGCGGCCGTACCACGCGCCGCGGCCGCGGTTTGGCCTTCGCCTTCACCTTGGGCATGAAGCGTCCTCGGCGATCCATGCGACCAGCTCGTCGAAGCCGATCCCGACGCTGCGGGCCATGTCGGGAACCAGCGAGGTCGGCGTCATCCCCGGTTGGGTGTTGACCTCGAGCAGGAACAGCCGGCCGCCGTCGGGGCCGCACGAATCATATCGGAAATCGGCGCGGCTGACGCCGCGGCAGCCAAGCGCCCGGTGCGCCCGCGCGGCGATGTCGAGCGCCGCTTCATAGTCGCGTTCCGGGATCGGCGCCGGGACGAGGTGGTCCGAGCCGCCCTCGCTGTATTTCGCGGTATAGTCGTAGAAGCTGCCGCGCGGCACGATCTCGCACACGCCGAGCGCGCGCTCGCCCATCACCGCGACGGTCAGCTCGCGGTCGCCGACGAAGCGCTCGATCAGCAGCTCTTCGCCAAAGCTCCAGCCGCGGATTTCTTCGCGCCAGGAATTGTCGTTGACGCGCACGATGCGCACCCCGATCGACGAGCCCTGGTCGGTCGGCTTGACCACAAACGGCGCCGGCATCGGGTCGTGGTCGAGCAGTTCTTCGCGCCGCGTGACGACCCCGGCGACTACCGGCAGGCCGGCGCGAACAAACAGCTCCTTGGCGGTTGGTTTATGCATCGCCAGCGCCGAGGCGCGCACCCCGGAATGGGTGTAGGGGATGCCCAGCATCTCGAACACGCCCTGGATCGTGCCGTCCTCGCCACCGATGCCGTGCAACGCGTTGAAGATAAGGTCGGGCCGCGGCTCCAGCGCGCGCAACAGCGCCGGCAGGTCGCGCGCGACATCGACAGTGCGCACCTTGTAGCCGCGGTCGGCGAGAGCCTTGGCACACTCGATGCCGCTCGACAGCGATACCTCGCGCTCCGGCGACCAGCCGCCCATCACCAGCGCGACGCTGCGGCTCATCGCGCGACCTCCGCCGACTCGACCGGCGCCACGCCCGTCAGCGGCCGCCCGATGCGGCGGATTTCCCAGTCGAGCACAACGCCGAACCGGGCGAAGACGCGGCGCCGCACCTCTTCACCCAGCCCCTCGATGTCGGCGGCGGTCGCGGTGCCAGTGTTGATCAGGAAATTGGTGTGTTTTTCCGACACCATCGCGCCGCCGCGGACCAGCCCGCGACAGCCGGCGGCGTCGATCAGCCGCCACGCCTGGTCGCCCGGCGGGTTGGCGAAGGTCGAGCCGCCGGTACGCGCGCGGATCGGCTGCGATGCCTCGCGCGCCGCCCTGATCTCGGCCATCCGCGCGGCGATCGCGGCCGGATCGCCGCGCCGCCCGCGCAACAGCGCGCCGGTGAAGACCCAATCGTCCGGCACGCCGCAATGGCGATACGACAGGTTCATCCCGGCCGCGGGCAGGCGATGGACGGTGCCGTGCCGGTCGACCGCGTCGGCGGCGACCAGCACGTCCTTGATCTCGCCGCCATAGGCGCCGGCGTTCATGCGCAGCGCGCCACCGATCGTACCGGGCACGCCCGACAGGAATTCGAGCCCGGCGATCCCAGCCTCGGCGGCAACGAGCGCGACGTTCGCATCGAGCGAGCCGGCGCCGGCACGAACCGCGTCGCTGTCCGGCACAACTTCGGTGAAGCCGCGGCCGAGGCGGATCGTGATGCCAGGGAGCCCGCCGTCGCGCACCAAAAGGTTCGAGGCGACGCCGATTACGGTCACCAGAATGTCAGTGGGCAGCGCGGCGAGGAAAGCCGCGAGGTCGGCTTCATCGGCCGGGCGGAACAGCACCTCGGCCGGGCCGCCGACGCGGAACCAGGTCAGCGGTCCGATCGGTGCGTTCTCGCTGAGCCGGCCGCGCACCGGCGGCAGGCGAGACAACAGCGATCGGGTTGGCGGGCGGGCCTGCGGCATCATGCGACGCGGCTCCGCATGTCGCGCCCGGCCAACTCGCCGGGCAGCGCGTTGGCCCAGCCGGTGATCGACCCGGCGCCGAGACATACCACCATGTCGCCGGGGCGGGCCTGCGCACGCACCGTCGCGGCGAGGTCTTCCGGCGCGTCCAGCGCGCGCACATTGCGGTGGCCGTGCGCCTGGATGCCGGCGACCAGCGCCGCGCGGTCGATGCCGTCGATCGGCCCCTCACCGGCGGCATAGATGTCGGCGACGAGCACCGCGTCGGCATCGTTGAAGCAGGTGCAGAATTCGTCGAACAGAAGCGCGACGCGGGTATAGCGGTGCGGCTGTACGACGGCGATCACCCGGCCGCTAACGATGCCGCGCGCCGCCTTCAGCACCGCGGCGATCTCGACTGGGTGGTGGCCGTAATCGTCGATGATCGTGACCCCGTTCCACTCGCCGGTCTTGGTGAAGCGGCGCTTGACGCCCTTGAACCCGCGCAGCGCACCGCGCACCACCGCGTCGCCGAGGCCCATCTCTTCGGCGATAGCCACCGCGGCCAGTGAATTCTGCACGTTGTGCTCGCCGAACATCGGCAGGAACAGGTCGGAGACCGTGCGTTCCTGCTCGCTCGCGCGGTCGGTGATCACCGCGTCGAAGCGGGTGCCGTCGCGCCCGGGCCGGAGGTTGGCGGCGCGAATGTCGGCCTGCGGGCTGAACCCGTAGGTCAACAGGCGCCGGTCGCTGAGCCGCGGGATCATCCCCTGCACGACCGGATGGTCGATGCACAGCACGGCAAACCCGTAGAACGGGATGTTCTGGACAAAGCTTTCGAACGCCTGCTGCAACGCGGCGAAATCGCCGTAATGATCGAGGTGCTCGGGATCGATGTTGGTGACGACGGCGATCGTCGCGGGCAGCCGGGTAAAGGTGCCGTCGCTCTCGTCGGCCTCGACCACCATCCACTCGCCGGCGCCGAGCCGTGCGTTGGTGCCGTAGGCGTTGAGGATGCCGCCATTGATCACGGTCGGGTCGAGCCCAGCGGTTTCGAGCAGCCCGGCGACCATCGAGGTCGTCGTGGTCTTGCCGTGCGTGCCGGCGATCGCGACCGACCATTTGAGCCGCATCAATTCGCCGAGCATCTCGGCCCGCCGCACCACCGGCAGCCGCCGCGCCCGCGCCGCGACCAGCTCGGGGTTATCGGGCTTGACCGCCGACGATACGACGACGACCTCGGCGGCGCCGAGATTGTCGGTCGCATGGTCGATCTTGACCTCGATCCCGAGCTCGGCGAGGCGTTTGGTGTTGGCGCCGGCGGCGAGGTCGCTGCCCTGCACGCGATAGCCGAGATTGTGCAGCACCTCGGCGATGCCGCTCATGCCGATTCCGCCGATGCCGACAAAATGAATCGGGCCGAGACTGGCGGGCAGGGTTCTCATGCCGCGCGCTCCATCACCCCCGAGGCGAGACCGAGTACCAGGTCGGCGAGTGCATCGGCAGCATCGTCGCGGCTGAGCCGACGCGCCGCCGCGGCGGCGGCGCGCAACGCCGCCGGGTTGGCAAAGAGCGGGGCAATCCGGTCCGCCAGCACCCGCGCGGTGAGCGCCGCCTGCGGCATGACCCATCCGGCGCCGGAAGCGGCAAAGGCGCGGGCGTTGGCGCTCTGGTGGTCGTCGGCGGCAAAAGGGTAGGGCACCAGCACCGCCGGGCGCCCGACCGCGGCAAGTTCGGCTATCGTCGAGGCGCCGGCCCGGCAGATTACCAGCTGGGCGCGGGCCAGCCGTTGCGGCACGTCGGTGAAAAAGCTCTGTATCTCGCCGGCGATGCCGAGCGCGGTATATTGCGCGACGACCTCGGCGAGGTCTTCGGGGCGAGCCTGCTGGCTGACCCTGAGCCGCACGCGCAGCTCGTCCGGAAGCGCGGCCAGCGCCGGCGGCACGATCTCGCTGAACACCCGCGCGCCCTGGCTGCCACCGAGCACCAGCAGCTCGATCGGCCGGTCGCCGTCGGGCGCGGCATAGGCTGTGGCGGCCGCGCGGATTTCCGGCCGCACCGGGTTGCCGACGAGCGCCGTGCGCGCCTGGTCGGCGGGGCGCAGCCCGGCGGTCTCGGGAAAGGCGGTGGCGATCCGCCCGGCGCGCGGCGCCAGCAGCCGGTTGGCGCGGCCCAGCACCGCATTCTGCTCGTGGATCACCGTCGGACAGCCGAGCTGCGCCGCGGCGAGCATCGTCGGCACCGACGGATAGCCGCCGAACCCGACCGCCGCGGCCGGCATCAGCCGGCGCAGCCGATGCCGCGCCTGCATCATGCCGAGCGCCAGCTCGGCGAGGCCGCAGGCGGCGTTGAGCGGGCCGCCGCCGAGCCGCCCGGCGCGAATCTGGCTCACCATGATGCCCGGCACCGCGGCGGCGAATGCGTCGGCCCGGCGATCGGTCATCAGGTGCACACTGGCGCCGCGGGCCAGCAGCGCGCGCGCCAGCGCCTCAGCCGGAAACAGATGGCCGCCGGTGCCACCGGCGGCGAGCACGATCGGGCCGGTCACAATTCGTCCCCGCCCAGCCGGCGCCGGGTCAGCGCGAGCACCATGCCCATGCCCAGCGCCAGCGCCAGCATCGATGATCCGCCATACGACAGAAACGGCAGCGTCATGCCCTTGGTCGGGATCAGGTGCACGGTCGATGCCATGTTGATGATCGCCTGCAGACCGAACTGGATCAGCAGACCGCTGGCGGCGAGCAGGATGAACAGGTTTTGCTCCTGCACCAGCCGCGACAGGCCGCGCAGCACGATGAAGGCGAACAGGCCGACGATCAGCAGGCAGGCGATCAACCCGAATTCCTCGCCGGCAACGGCAAAGACAAAATCGGCGTGCGCGTCGGGCAGTACGTCCTTGATCGTGCCTTCGCCGGGGCCGCGGCCCCACAACCCGCCATTGGCGAAGGCTTCGAGCGAGCGGTTGACCTGATAGTTTTCCCCGGCGACCGGGTCGAGAAACTGATTGATGCGGGTGGTGACGTGCGGCAGCCACAGATAGGCGCCGGCGAGGCCGCCGACCAGTCCGAGCCCGCCGACCGCGGCCCAATAGAGCCGCAGTCCGGCCATGAAGAACTGCGCAAGCCAGACCACCGACACCACGCCCGACATGCCAAGATCGGGCTGCTTGATCAGCATCGCGATGATCGCGGCAAACAGCGCGATCGAGATCGCGTTGCCCGGAAAATTCGGCCGTTCCTTCTGCTCGGCAAACAGCCAGGCGGCGACGATCGCGAAGGTCGGCTTGATGAATTCCGAGGGCTGCAAAGCAAACCCCGGCAGGTCGATCCAGCGCCGCGACCCTTTGATCTCGACCCCGATGAAAAAGGTCAGGAACAGCGCCACCATCGCCAGCGCAAATCCGTAGACCCCGATTCGCCGGATCCAGCGCGGCGGCAGCAGCGACACGCCGATGATGATCGCCAGCGCGAACGGCACGGTCGCGACTTGCCGCTTGACGAAATGCAGCGCGCCGAGATGCAGGCGGATCGCGACCGCTGGGCTGGCTGCCAGGCTCAGTACGATGCCGCAGGCAATAAGGATGGTCAGCGCGCACAGGTTCAGCCGGTCGACCGTCCACCACCAGCGTGCCACCAGGCTCTGATCGATCCGCGCGAACCGCATCGCCTCACCGCCTGCGCATCTGGGCGACGAGTTCGCGAAAGCGATCGCCGCGGGCCTCGAAATCGGTGAACTGGTCGAACGAGGCGCAGGCCGGCGACAGCAGCACTACCGCGCCGGGCATGGCGTCGGCGCGGGCCTGTGACGCCGCGGCCGTGACCGCGGTCGCCAGATCGCCGCAGCGGGTGAAAGGGGCTTTGCCGTCGAGCGTGGCCGCAAACTCCTCCGTCGCGTTGCCGATCAGGAAGGTGTGCCGCAACCGGCCGAAATACGGCGCGAGCGGAGTGATTCCCCCTGCCTTGGCGAGTCCGCCAGCGATCCAATAGATGTCCGGGTAGCAGACCAGCGCCTTTTCCGACGCATCTGCATTGGTCGCCTTCGAATCGTTGATATAGCGCACGCCCTCGATCGTATCTACTAGTTCTTGTCTGTGCGCGAGGCCGGGGAATGAGCGGATCGCGGCCGTGGCGGCCTCGGGCGAAACCCCGATCCGGCGTGCCGCGGCATAGGCGGCGCCGGCGTTCTGCCAGTTGTGCGCGCCCGGCAGGCGCTCGACCGCGGCGAGCTCGAGCACCCGGCGCGGCGCGGCGTCGATCGCGTCGACCAGCCAGCCGCCGTCGATATAAACCCCGCCGGGCGCCGGCCCCCCGACCGCGATCGGCAGCACAAGCGGCCCGCCGCGCGCGCGCAACCGCTCGGCCAGCGCCGCGCAGATCGGGTCGTCGATGCCAACGATCGCCGAGGCGGCGCCCGATTGCCGGTCGAAGATGCGCTCCTTGGCGGCGATGTACCCGTCCATCCCGCCGTGCCGGTCGAGATGGTCGGGGGTGATGTTGAGCAGGATTGCGACGTCGAAGGCCAACGTATTCAACAGTTCGAGCTGGTACGAGCTGGCTTCGAGGACATAGACGCCGTCCGGCCCGAGCGGCGCCAGCGACAGCGCGGCGGTGCCGAGGTTGCCGCCGATCTCGGTCGTGACGCCCGCCTCACGCAAGATGTGTCCGATCAGCGCCGTGGTCGTCGATTTGCCGTTGGTGCCGGTGATGCCGACAAAGCGGGCCCGCGGCTGCGCCCGGTATAGCAGTTCGATGTCGCCGATGATTTCGGCGCCGTCGGCGCGAGCCCGCTCGACCACCGGGTGGGGCTTTGGAAAGCTGTGCGGGATGCCAGGAGACAGCACCAGCGCCGCGATTCGTCGCCAGCGCGGATCCCCCGGGGCGACGATCGGGATGTCTGGGGCGACGATCGGGATGTCGCCGGCGACCGCGTCGCGCACCGCCGCCTTGTCGTCCCACGCCAGCACCGCGGCCCCGCCGGCGGCGAGCGCCGCCGCCGCGGCGCGGCCGGACCGGGCGAGCCCCAGCACCCCGATCGTGCGCCCGGTAAAACCGCTGACGGCGATCATCGCGGCCCCTAGCGCAGTTTCAGCGTTGCCAGCCCGGCGATCGCCAGGATCGAGGCGATGATCCAGAAGCGGATCACGATGGTCGGCTCCTCCCAGCCCTTCTGTTCGAAATGGTGGTGCAGCGGCGCCATGCGAAACACCCGCCGCCCGGTCAATTTGAAGCTGGCGACCTGCACGATCACCGACACCGCCTCGAGCACGAACAGCCCGCCGACGATCGCCAGCACGATCTCGTGTTTGGTGACGATGCTGACCGCGCCGAGCGCGCCGCCGATCGACAGCGAGCCGGTGTCGCCCATGAATACCGAGGCCGGCGGTGCGTTGAACCACAGAAACCCCAGGCTCGCGCCGACCATCGCGCCGCAGAACACGGTCAGCTCGCCGGCGCCAGGGATGTGGTGCAATTGCAGATAGTTGGCAAAGATCGCGTTGCCGACGACATAGGCGATAAAGCCGAAGCACCCGGCGGCGATCATCGACGGCACGATGGCCAGCCCGTCGAGCCCGTCGGTCAGGTTGACGGCGTTCGACGCGCCGATGACGACAAAGATGCCGAACGGCAGAAAGAACCAGCCAAGGTTCAACACAGCGTTCTTGAAAAACGGCATCGCCACGGCATTGGCCAGCGACGGCGGCATCAGAAAAGCAAAGGCGATGCAGGCCGCGCCGGCGATCAGCGCTTCCAGCAGCAGCTTGACCTTCCCCGACACGCCGCGGTGCGAGCGCTTGGTCAGTTTGCGGTAGTCGTCGAAAAACCCGATCAGCCCGAACCCTGCGGTCACCATCAGCACGATCCAGACATAGGGGTTGGTCAGATCGGCCCACAGCAGCGTCGAGGTGGTCAGTGCCAAGAGGATCAGGAACCCGCCCATCGTCGGGGTTCCCTTCTTGCGCACCAGGTGGCTGGCCGGCCCGTCGGTGCGGATCGGCTGGCCCTCGCCCTGTTTCGATTTGAGCCAGGCGATCACCCGCGGCCCAGCGAGAAAGCTGATCAGCAGCGCGGTAACGACCGCGCCGCCCGAGCGAAAGGTGATGTAGCGGAACAGGTTGAAAGCCTGGACATGGTCCGCCAGCGGGTACAGCAACGGGTACAACATATAAGATCACGCTCCGCCGGGCGCCGCTTGCGCCCGCAGCCGCTCCACCACACGGCTGATCCGGCCGGCGTGCGAGCCCTTTACCGTCACGACATCGCCGGGACGCAGGAAATCGATAATCGACGGGATAGCGGCTTCGGCGCACGGCCACAAGCCGCCGCGCATTTCTGCCGGCAGCGCCTCGTGCAGCGCCGCCATCGCCGAGCCGACGAGAAAGGCGCGGTCGACGCCGGCGCGGGCAAGCGGCTCGGCCAACCCGCGGTGCAGCCGCTCGGCTTCACGGCCGAGCTCCAGCATGTCGCCGAGTACCGCGATGCGTCGCCCACCGGGCGACGGCCGCGTCGCGCCGAGCACCTCGAGCGCGGCGCGCATCGCCGCCGGGCTGGCATTGTAGCTTTCGTCGATCAGCGCCAGCCGCCCGCCGCGCCACGGCAGCTCGTGCCGGCTGCCGCGCCCGGACGGCGCTTCGAGCCGCGCCAGGGCCGCGGCTCCGCGCACAACGTCGCCACCGGCCGCCTGCGTCGCGGCGAGCACCGCCAGCGAGTTGAGCGCCCAGTGCCGGCCGGCGACGCCGAGCCGATAGGTGAGGCGGGTGCCGCCGATGTCGGCGGTTACGGTGCTGCCAGTGTCGTCGCCGTCGCAGGCGATCAGCCGCGCCTCAGCCTGGCGGTGTGCGCCAAAGCCGATGACGCGTGCCCCGATTCTCTCAGCGGCGGCGGCAAGCCGGGCGAAATGGCGGTTGTCGCGGTTGAGCACGGCAACGCCGCCGGATTCGAGGCCCTCGAAGATTTCGGCCTTGGCGTCCGCGATCGCCGCCATCGAGCGGAAATAGCCGAGATGGGCCGGCGCTATCGTCGTGATGACCGCGACGTGCGGACGCACCAGCCGAGTCAGCGCGGCGATCTCGCCGGGATGGTTCATGCCCAGCTCGAAGACGCCGTAATCGGCCTCGCGTGCCATGCGGGCGAGCGAAAGCGGCACGCCCCAGTGATTGTTGAAGCTCGCCGCCGAGGCAGCGACCGCGCCGCTGGCGCCGAGCGCCAGGCGCAGCGCCTCTTTGGTGCCGGTCTTGCCGACGCTGCCGGTAACCGCGACGACGCGCGCTGGGCTACGCCGCCGCGCTGCCGCGCCGAGCGCGGTCAGCCCGGCCAGCGCGTCGCCGACGCGCAGCAATTTCGCCGCTGGCGCGTCGGCGACGTCGCGGGCCACCATCGCCGCCGCGGCGCCGCGCGCGAGGGCGGCGGCGGCGAAATCGTGGCCGTCATGCGTCGGGCCGGCGAGCGCGACGAACAGATCACCGGCGGCGATGGTGCGGCTGTCGATCGAGACGCCGGTCGCTTGCCAGTCGCCCGCCGCCGGGCCGCCGGTCGCCGCCGCTGCCTCGGCTGCAGTCCACAGCGGGCTCATGCCGCTCCCCGCTCAGCGGTCAGCCCGGCGATCGCCTCGCCCGCTACCGCGGCGTCGTCGAACGGCAGCGTCTCGGCGCCGACGATCTGCCCGGTCTCGTGGCCCTTGCCGGCGATCACCATCACGTCGCCCGGCCGCAAATCGGCGAGCGCCGCGCCGATCGCCCGGCGGCGGTCGCCGATCTCGATCGCGCCCGGCGCCGCGGCCAGGATTGCGCGGCGGATCTCGGTCGGGTCTTCGCTGCGCGGGTTGTCGTCGGTGACATAGGCGCGGTCGGCCAGCTCGCTGACGACCCGACCCATCAGGGGCCGCTTGCCGCGGTCGCGGTCGCCACCGGCGCCGAACACGACAACGAGCCGTCCCTCGGCGTGCGGCCGCAGCGCACGCAACACGGTCGCCAGCGCGTCGGGTGTATGGGCGTAATCGACGAACACCGCGGCGCGGTTCGCATCGCCGACAAATTGCAGCCGGCCGGGCACCGGGGTCAGCTGCTGCAGCGCGGAGGCGCCCGCTTCGAGCGGCGACCCGGTCGCGACGGCGAGCCCGAGCGCGGCCAGCGCGTTCATCGCCTGAAACGCGCCGACCAGCGGCAGCATCAGCTCGCGTCGCGTGCCAAACAGGTCGAGCAAGAGGTGCTGTCCGCCGCGCCGGGGGTCGCGCCGGACCACGCGCATTTCCGCCGCATCGGCTTCGCCGTAGGCGATCAGCCGCTGCCCGCGCCCGCGGCACAGCGTCGACAGGGCGGCAAACTCGTCGCTGTCGGCGTTCAGCACCGCGGCCCCGCCCGGCGGCAGCAGCACCACGAAGAGGCGCTGCTTTGCCGCGCGATAGGCCGCCATGTCGCCGTGATAGTCGAGATGGTCGCGCGTCAGGTTGGTGAATGCCGCGGCCGAGACCGCGACGCCGTCGAGCCGGCACTGGTCGAGCCCGTGGCTCGACGCCTCGACCACGGCGTGGTCGACGCCTCCCGCCGCAAGCTCGGCGAGGTCGCGATGCAGCGTCACCGAATCGGGCGTCGTCAGCGATCCCGGGCGCCGCCCATCGGGCCCGACCCGGCCGAGCGTGCCGAGACTTGCCGCCCGGTGCCCCAGCGCGCCCCACAACTCGCGGGTGAAATGCGCGACCGAGGTTTTGCCGTTGGTGCCGGTGACCGCGGCAATCGTCGCCGGCTGCCGGTCAAAGAACCGCGCCGCGGCGAGCGCCAGCCGGCGCTGCGGGTTGGGGTCGGCGAGCACCGCGACGCGACTCCGGGCGGCCGCGTCGAGGTCGAGCGCCGCCGGGTCGTCGGTCAGGATCGCGACCGCCCCGCGCGCCACCGCCTCACCGGCAAAGCGACGGCCGTCGCGCTGCGCACCGCGCCAGGCGGCAAACAGGAAGCCGGGGCGGATTTGCCGCGAATCGACGCTGAGGCCAACGATCTCGGGGTCGGCGAACGAAGGATCCGCCGGCGGGGACGCGGCGGCAAACTGCATCAGCTCAGTAAGCTTCAATCCGTCTTCCTATCAGGCTTTTGACCTGAAGCGCGTCCTCGATTGCCGGGGAGGATTCGTCGACTGGCGCCACCCCCAGCAACGGCGCGATGCGCTCGATGATGCGGCTGGTCGCCGGCACCACGGTCCACCCCGCCGTCGCATAACCGTGGCTTTCCTTATTTCCGTGCGGCTCATCGACCAGGGCAAGGACGGCATAGCGCGGGTCGTTCATCGGAAAGGCGCCGACAAAGGTCGAAACCAGTGTCGTCAGCTCGTAACGCCCGTGCTTGTTCTTTTCCGCCGTGCCGGTCTTGCCGCCGACGACATAGCCGGGTGCGGCGGCCTGGCGGGCGGTGCCGTACTCGACCACCAGCCGCATCAGCTTGCGCATTTCGTCGGAGGTCTTTTGCGAAATCACCCGCTCGCCGGGCGGCGTGGTGCCGGGCGGCACCTTCAGAATAGTCGCCGGGTGCAGGATGCCGCCGTTAATGATCGCGGCGGCGGCGGTCAGGCAGCCGAGCGGGCTGACCGAGATGCCGTGGCCATAGGCGATCGTCATCACGTTGACGTCGCGCCAGTCTTTTGGATAGTGCGGCGTCGACACCTCGTCGAGCTGGACCCGCGGTTGAGTCAACAGGCCGACCTTGCGGAGAAACGCCTTTTGCCGCTGCTCGCCGGCGGCCAGCGCCATGCGCGCCGAGCCGATATTCGATGAGTACATGAAAATTTCGGGCACGCTGAGCCAGCGGTCCTTGCCGTGGTAGTCGGTGATCGTAAACCGCCCGACATGGATCGGATGGCTGGCATCGTACCGTGAGGTCATCGTCGCCACGCCATCGTCGAGTGCCATCGCGGTGTTGAATATCTTGAACACCGAGCCGAGCTCGTAATCACCCAGCGTCGCCTTGTTGAACAGCCGCTCCTTGATCTCGTCCGGCGTCTCGTCGCCGTTCACCCCCATCGGGTGGTTCGGGTCGAAATCGGGCAGCGATACCATCGCGATGATCTCGCCGGTGCGCACATCCATGACGATGCCGGCCGCGCCCTTGGCGTTGAAATCGGTGATGACCTTGGAAAGCTCGTCACGCAAAACAAACTGGACGCGGGCATCGAGCGAAAGCTGCAGCGGCTCGTGGCGCTCTTTAAGCACGCTGTCGAACGAGCGCTCCACGCCGCCGAGCCCCCTATTGTCAAAAATTTTACTATAACCCACGACGTGCGCCGTCAGGTTGCCGAACGGATAGAAGCGCAGCGCCTCGTGTTCGAACTGAAGCCCCGGAATGCCCAGCCGATTGACATCGTACTGCTGACGCGGAGTCAAGTGCCGCTTGATCCAGATAAAGCTCTTGCCCGAGGTCAGGTCGGCATAGACTTTTGTCGGATCCAGGCCGGGCAGCACGGTCAACAAGGAGCGAGTCGCCTCGTTCGGGTCGATCACCTGGCGCGCGTCAGCGTAAAGCGACGGGCTGTCGAGCGTGGTGGCCAGCAGCATTCCGTTGCGGTCGATGATGCTTGCGCGCGCCGGCGGCGGCAGCAGCGGCCGGGCGACCCGCCCGATGCGCGGCTCGGCGGCGGCGCCGGGGATCAGCGCGACGTCGACCAGCCGGGCGGCGATCACCAGAAACACGCCAATGAACAGCGCGGCGGCAACCAGAAGTCGGGTGCGGCAGGTTTCGATCCGCGCGTGCGCCTGGGTGTCGGTGACGATCGGGGCGCAGGGCGGCGGCTTGAAGTGCCGCGGCCGGCACGGGTTTTCGTCCTGACGCTGGAGCGACAGCATCAGTTTCCTCCGGCGATCTGCGCAAACAGCTGGTCGAGGGTTCCCGTCGCCCGCATCGGCGCTGGCGTCGGTGGCGCCGTGTAGGGGGCTGTCACCAGCGCCACCGGAGTGACCGGGAGGCCGCTTCCGGGCAGTTTTGGCCCCGATGCCGCTGGTGCCTCGGCGACCAGTTCGGCCGGCGGAGCCGCGGGAGCTGGCGCCGGCGGCGGGCGCAGCGGGATGTCGGCGATCGTGGTTTCGAGCTGTTTCGGTTTGATCGGGCCGAGCTGCAGGAATTTCTGGTTCAGCGCAGCCAGCCGCTCCGGCTGGGTCAGATAGTTCCACTCGGCGTCGAGCACGCGGATATCGAGTTGCGCGGCGACGGTCTGCCGCCGCACCTGGGCGAGTTCGCCCTCGACGTTCTGCACCCCGTACTTGACCATGTACATCGCAAAGCCCGAGCCCATCACCAGGATGAGCCAGAACAGCGAACCGAGCCGACTCATCGCGCGCTCTCCTCTCTCCGGCCGCGCGATCTGGCGCCGGCAGGCCAGGACGGCGCGGCGGTGCGCTCGGCGGCGCGCAGCCGGGCCGAGCGGGCACGTGGGTTGGCGGCGATCTCGTCGTCTCCCGGCTTTACGGGTCGCCGCGACAACAGCGCGAAGCTCGGCGCCGGCCCCTCGCTTTGCGGCGGAGCGTGGCGCGAGCCGGCCGGCGCGGTGCCGCTTCGCTGCCGCAGAAATTCCTTCACCCGGCCGTCTTCGAGCGAATGGAACGCGACGACGGCCAGCCGGCCGCCGGGCATCAGCGCCCGTTCCGCCGCCTCGAGCCCACGGTCAAGCTCGCCGAGTTCGTCATTGACCGCGATGCGTAGCGCCTGAAACGTGCGCGTCGCCGCGTCGAGCCCCGGCTCGTGCCGGGGGATCGCGGCGCGCACGATCGCGGCCAGTTCGCCGGTCCGATGGATCGGCTGGCGCTGACGCGCCGTGGTGATCGCGCGGGCGACGCGGCTGGCAAACCGTTCTTCGCCCAGCTCGCGGATGAGTGTCGCCAATTCGGCCTCGGACAGGCGCTCGACGAGGTCGGCGGCGCTCTGCCCGTCGCGCCCCATGCGCATGTCGAGCGGGCCATCCTGGCGAAACGAGAAGCCGCGCTCGCCGGTGTCGAGCTGGTCGGATGACACCCCGAGGTCGAGCGTCACGCCGGCGATCGGCCCCGGGTCGAAGGGCCCGATCAGCCGGTCCATATCGCCGAACCGCCCCTCGATCAGCGTCAGTCGGCCGGCGTGCTCGGCCGCGAGGCGTTGGCCGCGGCGTACCGCGTCGGGGTCGCGGTCGATGCCGAACACGCGGCAGCGCGCGGTGCGCAGCAGCGCGGCGCTGTAGCCGCCGCCGCCAAACGTACCGTCGACATAGGTCGCGCCGTCGCGCGGGGCGAGCGCCGCCAGCACCGCGTCGAGCAGGACCGGGCGATGGGTGGTGGCCGGTGGATGCGGGGCGCGGCCGATATCGTCCGGCCGCTCTCCGCTCACGACGGCCGTCCGCCGCCGGCCGGCGGCAAAACGGGGCGCTGGCGCGCCGTGCGCTCGCGTGAGGCCTCGCGGTGCGCGGTGAACAGCGCGGGCCGCCAGACCTGGAACATCGCGCCGCGGCCGACAAACGCGACCTCGTCGGTGATCTGCGCGAATTCTTTCAGGGTCTCGGGCAGGATAATGCGACCTTCGCCGTCGATCGACAGCTGATGCGAATCGGCGAACATCATCGACAGGTCGTCGTATTCGTCAGATAACGGGTCGAGCATCGACAGCCGGTTGTGCAGCTCTTCCATATAGTCGCTGCCGCTGCCGTCGAGGGCGGTGTCTTTAAGCGAAGGATACAGGATGACGACATTTGGATGACGGTGGGTCGCTAGAGTAGAACGAAAGGTCGCCGGCACTGAAACTCGCCCCTTGCGGTCGACCTTGTTCGTGTAAGTGGACAGAAAAAGTTCCACTTTGCTTCCCCCAACGCTCTCCCCACGAACGTCCGGCAAGGGGCGGGCCCGGTAGCGTCGGCGATGATCCCCCCGGATCGGCGACGCTCGTTTGTGGGTGAACATGGGATATCATGGGAAATCATGGGTCGTCAACACCCATGATAGTATAATTTGCTGCGTCTAAATCTTTGGGCAACTACACGATTGATCACACCATGTAGTGGGTCGATCGAGCATTCAGGGAATGCTGACGAAATTGTTCCATGTTTGTTCACGCAATGGATAAATCGCCAGACGGTCTGTAAGCCGGGTTCTGTCCCGCCGATCCGCAGAGCGAAGCGGCGGAGATGGCCATTCATCTGGGGCGTTCGTCGCCGAACGCCTCACGCGACCGACCCGAGCGGCGGCGCGAAGATCCGCCTCGCACCATATTTAGCATATGGTGCGTGCCGCTCCTACTTGGTCTTGCTCCCGGTGGGGTTTTCCCTGCCGCCCTCGTTGCCGTGGGCGCGGTGCGCTCTTACCGCACCATTTCACCCTTACCGTCCCATGAAATCCCAAACGGGAATTTCAGGGGATTGGCGGTATGTTTTCTGTGGCACTGGTCCCTGGGGTCGCCCCCGCCGGCCGTTAGCCGGCACCGCATCTCCGTGGAGCCCGGACTTTCCTCCCTCCGCCCAGCCTATTTCTAGACCAGGGCGAAGAGCGACCATCCGACCGTCTGGCATGGTATTGTATGGGCCGAAGCGGCGAATCTGTCAAAGCGGCGTAGCCGAAATAATCACAATGAGGCGGTGAGGCAGTGAGATTTTAGGAGCTCGGCGCCTCACCGTCTCATTGTGAAATTAAGGGCGCTACGCGCCTGGTTCGTACCGGCCGCCGATGAACGGCTTGCTGACACCGTGCCGCGGCAATTCCCACACGCCGGCGCCGCCGGGGTTGAGGTCAGCGCCGATATTGGCGTCGATCAGATACGGGCGGCCGGTGGCGATAGCCGCCTTGATCGCGTCGCCGAGGTCGCCGGCGCGGTCGATGCGCATTCCGTCGACCCCGCAGGATCGGGCGAGGGCGGCGAAATCGGGGTTGTAGGGCTCGCCGGTCTCGGGGTGGCGGAAATCGGTCGCCAGCTCGCGGCCTTCAAGATAGCCGCGCTGTAACCCGCGGATCGAGGCGTAGGAATAGTTGTTCCACACCACCCACACCGCCGGGATGTTGTATTCGACCGCGGTGCCGAGCACGTTGGCGTGCATGAAGAACGCGCCGTCGCCGCACACCGAGACGCACGGCCGGTCGGGAGCGGCGAGCTTCGCGCCCAGCACTCCGGCGACGCCGAACCCCATCGGCCCGAACCCCATGCAGCCGATCAGCGAATCCGGCCGTTTCGGTTTGCAGAACTGCAAGAGCCAGTTGTGGTGGACGCCGATATCGCTGACCAGGATCGCGTCGTCGGGCAGCGCCTTGTTGATCTCGTGCGCGGCACGCTGCGGGTTGATCGGGGTCGCGTCGTCGCTGTAGCCGGGCGCGACCGCGGCTTCCCATTCGCGCCGCCAGCCCTCGATCCGGGCGAGCCAGGCTTGCCGCGCCGGGGTGGTCTGCGGCGCCTTGTGCGCGTCGATTTCAGCGAGAAGCTGGCGCAGAAAGGTGCGCACATCGGCCATCAGGCCGAGCGCGACCGGATAGTTGCGGGCGATCTCGTCAGGGTCGATGTCGACGTGGATCAGCCGGGTCGGCGGGATTGTGAACGAATAGCCCTGGATCCATGACGACGACGTGCGGTCGTCGAACCGCACCCCCAGCGCCAGCAGCACATCGGCCTGCCGCATCGCTGCATTGGCCTGGTAAAGCCCGCCACGCGACACGAGGCCGAGCGACAGCGGATGGTGGGTGTCGATCGCGCCGAGCCCGCTCGCCGAGGCGCCGACCGGGATCTGCAGCCGCTCGGCGAGGCGCAGCAGCTCTGCCGCGGCGCCACCGTAGCGCACCCCCTGGCCGACCAGGATCGCCGGCCGCTCGGCGGCGATCAGCATCTCGGCGGCCTTCGAGACGCCTTCAGGATCGGCGCCACAGCGGCAATTTATGTTGCCGCTCCATTCCCGCGGATCGGGCGCTTCCGGCGCCGCGTCCTCCTTGAAGATGTCGAACGGCACGTCGAGCACGACCGGGCCGGGCCGACCGGTCACCATCGTTTTCCACGCCTGGCGCACCATCTGCGGCACCTGCTCGCCGCGCGTCGGCTGGAACACGTGCTTGCACATCGTCCGTACGGTCGACGGATAGTCGGCCTGGTACTGCCGGTACAACTCCTGAAATGCGCCGCGGCCGAATTGGCCGGTCGGGATGTTGCCGGTCACCGCGAGGAACGGCACCGAATCAAGATAGGCGTTGGCCAGCGCGATCGGCAGATTGGCCGAGCCCGGCCCGCACGAGGTGAAGGTCGCGATCGGCTGCCCGCTGACCCGGTAATAGACATCGGCCATAAAGCCAGACACGGTCTCGTGCCGACTCGAAATCGTCTTGATCTCCCCGGCGCGCTCGTAAAGCGCGTCGATAAACCCGATATTGCCATGCCCGCACAGGCCGAACGCATACGGCACGCCCTGTCGGATCAGATGATCGACGATGACCTGCCCGCCATTCAGCATCTGGTTGCTGCGCGCCATATCCTTCCTCCCGTGATTTGCGCCGGACCCTATGCCGCCGCGCTGCGCCGGACCAGAGCGATGAAGCGGCCCACGGCCGCCGCGGTCTCGCCCTTGCGGTAGGCGAGGTTGAGCGGCGCGGTCAGCCGTGCCGCGGCCGGCGTCCGATAGATGCGCTTAGATGCGCTCGCCGACGATCTGGTCGCCTTGACCCGCGGGGGCGGCGTAGTGCTGACTGCAACGGGCCGAGCCCGACTGGAGCAGTCCCTATGACCGACACCGTTCATGACGAACTGATCCGCGACCAGTTCACCCGTCAGGCGCGCGCCTTCAACAGCGCCGCGCCGATCGCCAACGAGGAGGCGCTGCGCTTGATCATCGACGCGGCGGAGCCCGGCTTCCCCGATACGGTGCTCGACGTCGCTTGCGGCGGCGGCCTCGTCGCGCGCGCCTTTGCGCCGCGCGTGCGCCACGCCACCGGCATCGACGTGACCCCGGCGATGCTTGATCAGGCTCGCCAGGCCGCCGCCGCACAGGGGCTGGCCAACACCTCGTGGGACCGGGGCGACGTGACGACGCTGCCCTATGCCGACAGCGCCTTCACCATCGTCGCGACGCGGTTTTCGTTTCACCATTTTCTCGATCCGCTCGCGGCCTTGCGCGAGATGATGCGGGTGTGCGCCCCAGGCGGCCGAATCGTCGTCGCCGACAGCTGCCCGTCCGAAAACCCGGCCAAGGAAGCCGCCTTCAACCGGCTCGAAAAATTGCGTGACCCGTCGCACACCAGGGCTTTGCCGCTGAGCGAGATGAAGGCCCTGTTCGCCGCGGCGGGGCTCGGCGAGCCGCAGGTCAGCTCTTACGAGTTGCGCGACGAGGTGAAAAACCTGCTGGCGCGCTCGTTCCCAAACCCAGGCGACGAGACAAAGATCATCGACCTGTTCCGCGCCTCGGCGGGCGACGACAGCCTCGGCATCCCGGTCCGGCTCGACGGCGCGGCGATCCACTACGCCTACCCGGTCGCAATCTGCACCGCGCGCCGGCCTTGATCGCGCCGGAGGGAAGGTTATCGTAGTCCCAATCGTCCACCCCCCTTCATCGTCATCCCCGGGCGTGACCCGGGGATCCAGATGGCCGGGTCAAGCCCGGCCATGACGGAAAAGAGAGCAGGAGAACTCCCGTGAGCGTTACCGGTCACGACAGTCTGAAAACCCGCCGCAGCCTAAGCGTCGACGGCAAGAGCTACGATTATTTCAGCCTCGATGCGGCGGCCTCGGCAGCCGGGCTCGGCGACGTATCGCGCCTGCCGTTCTCGCTGAAGATACTCCTGGAAAACCTGGTGCGCCTGGAAAACGGCCGCACCGTCACGGTCGACGACATCAAGGCTCTGGGCGCCTGGCTCAATACAAAGAGTTCAGACCGTGAGATCGCGTTCCGCCCCGCGCGCGTCTTGATGCAGGATCTAACCGGCGTGCCGGCGGTGGTTGACCTCGCGGCGATGCGGGCGGCGATGGTCGATCTCGGCGGCGACCCAAGAAAGATCAACCCGCTGTCGCCGGTCGATCTGGTCATCGATCATTCGGTTCAGATCGACAATTTCGGCAACGCCGCCGCCTTTGCCGCCAACGTCAAGACGGAGTTCGAGCGCAACGGCGAGCGCTACCGGTTCCTGCGCTGGGGTCAGGACGCGTTCGAAAATTTCCGGCTGGTGCCGCCGGGCACCGGCATCTGCCACCAGGTCAACCTCGAATACCTGTCGCAGGTGGTGTGGACCACCGACGAGGACGGCAAGACCATCGCCTATCCTGACACCTTGGTCGGCACCGACAGCCACACGACGATGGTCAACGGCCTCGCGGTGCTCGGCTGGGGGGTCGGCGGCATCGAGGCCGAGGCGGCGATGCTCGGCCAGCCGCTCTCGATGCTGATCCCCGAGGTCGTCGGCATGAAATTGACCGGCAAATTGCGGGAGGGCGCGACCGCGACCGATCTCGTGCTGACCGTGACCCAGATGCTGCGCCGCCGCGGCGTCGTTGGGCGGTTTGTCGAGTATTACGGGCCCGGCATCGCCGAATTGGCGCTTGCCGACCGCGCGACGATCGGCAACATGGCGCCGGAATACGGCGCGACCTGCGGCTTTTTCCCGATCGATGCCGAGACCATCCGCTATCTGACCCTCAGCGCCCGCGACCCGGCGCGGGTCAAGCTGGTAGAGGCCTATGCCAAGGCCCAGGGGCTGTGGCGCGACGAGAACACCCCCGACCCGATGTTCAGCGACACGATCGAACTCGACCTCGCCACGGTCGAGCCCTCACTCGCCGGGCCGCGGCGGCCGCAGGACCGGGTCGCGCTCTCCGACACCGGCAAGGCGTTCGACACCGAACTTCCGCGCCTCGCGCCCGGCGTCACCGCCGCGCGCTCGCAAAAGGTCGAGGGTGCCGATTACGAATTGCACGATGGCGACGTGGTGATCGCCGCAATCACCTCCTGCACCAACACCTCGAACCCGAGCGTGATGCTCGCCGCCGGTCTGCTCGCCAAGAAGGCCGTCGAAAGGGGACTCACGGTCAAATCGTGGGTCAAGACCAGCCTCGCTCCGGGCAGCCAGGTGGTCAGCGACTATTACGCAAAGGCCGGACTCCAGGAATATCTCGACAAGCTCGGCTTCAACCTCGTCGGCTATGGCTGCACCACTTGCATCGGCAATTCCGGCCCCTTGCCCGAGCCGATTGGCGAGGCGATCGAGAACGGCGATCTCGCGGTCGCCGCGGTGCTCTCCGGCAACCGCAATTTCGAGGGCCGGATCCATGCGCTGGTGCGGGCGAACTACCTCGCCTCGCCGCCGCTCGTCGTCGCCTACGCGCTCGCCGGCACGATGCGGATCGACCTTGCCACCGAGCCGCTCGGCGAAGACCGTGACGGTAAACCCGTATATCTGCGCGACATCTGGCCGAGCAACCGGGAGGTCGCCGACACCGTGCGCAGCGCGGTGCAGCGCGGCAGCTTCCAACAGCGCTACGGCAATGTCTTCGAGGGGCCGCCCGAGTGGCGCGCGGTCACCGGCACCGGCGGGATGACCTACGGGTTCGAGGACGCCTCGACCTATCTCGCCAAGGCCCCCTATTTCGACAACATGCCGAAGGAGCCGGCGCCGGTGAAGGACGTGACCGGCGCGCGCGAACTGGCGATCTTCGGCGACAGCATCACCACCGACCACATTTCGCCTGCGGGCAGCATCAAGACCGAAAGCCCCGCGGGCGAGTTCCTGATCAGCTATCAGGTGCGGCCGAGCGAGTTCAACACCTACGGGTCGCGGCGCGGCAACCACAATGTCATGGTGCGCGGCACCTTCGCCAATATCCGCATCAAGAACGAGATGGTGCCCGGGGTCGAGGGCGGCATGACCAAGCTCCAGCCCGACGGCACCGTGATGCCGATCTACGACGCCGCGATGGAATACCAGAAGCGCGGCGTGCCGCTGGTGATTTTCGGCGGCAAGGAATACGGCACCGGCTCGTCGCGCGACTGGGCGGCCAAGGGCACGCTGCTGCTCGGGGTCAAGGCTGTGATCGTCGAGAGCTTTGAACGCATCCACCGCTCGAACCTCGTCGGCATGGGCGTGCTGCCGCTGCAGTTCAAGAACGGGACGACGCGCCAGACGCTGGGGCTCAAGGGCGACGAGGTGCTCGACATCGTCGGGGTCGAAGCCGGGCTCAAGCCGCGCATGGAGCTGACGCTTCGCATCCACGACGCCGGCGGCGGCACGCGCGAGGAACAGCTGGTCTGCCGCATCGATACGCTCGACGAGGTCGAATACTTCCGCCACGGCGGCATCCTGCAATACGTGCTCAGGAGCCTGCTGCCGAAGGCGGCGTAGCGGCTCCGCCCTCACCCGGACCCTTCCCCGGTTGCGGGGGAGGGAAGCGAAGCGCGGCGACGCGGTCCGGTGCCGCGCCGCGCGCGCCAAAGACCCCGTGCGCCAGGATTCCGCTGATGATCAGGCCGCCGCCGATCGCGCGCGACGGAGTGACCTTCTCGCCCAGTACCGTGACCCCGATCGTCACCACCGTCACCAATTCGACATTGGCGATGATCGCATAGCTCGACGGGCCGAGCCGCGGCGCACTGTACGAAAACAGCGTGATCATCAGCGCGCCGGGGCCGAGCGCGATAAACAGCAGCAATAGCCAGCTTGTCCGGTCCGCCGGCCAGTCGAGCCCGTTGAACGCCGCCCCGGCGCCGAACACCACCGCCATCCCGGAATAGAGGCACACCGCGCCGATCAGCGGCGGGTGCCGGCGCAGCAGCGACGCGGTCAGCACCAGGTAGACCGCATAGATCAGCGGCGCCGGGATCGCCCAGGCGAGGCCGCGCGGGTCGATTGCGCCGCCGCGCAGGCCGGGCACCGTGACCAGCGCCGCGCCACATAGGATCGCGGCGACGCAGGCTGCTGCGCGCAGGCGGACCGGGCGGCCGAGAACCACCCGTTCGAGCGCCAGCGTCAGCGCCGGATAGGTGTAGAACAACAGCACGGCGATGCTGGTATCGAGGGTCTTGATGCTTTCCCAGAAGCACAGCGTCTGCGCCGCGCCGAGGGTCGCGCCGATCGCCACGATCTGCCACGCTCCGCCGCGCCACGCGGCACCGACATCGAGCCGCAGCACGGCGATGGCGAGGGTCAGCGGCGCGAGCGCTAAGAGATAGCGCCACAGCAGCATCGATGCCGGGTCGATCCCGGCGGCGTAGAGATGGCGCGCCAGCAGCGGCATCAGCCCGACCATCACGCTGCCGGTCACGGCGGCGATCGCGGCGGTCCAGGGCGACGCGCCGTCGTCGCTCACCCGCGCGCCGGAACGTGAACCTGCCGGGCCCGGTCGAGCCGCGCCAGGGTCGGCGAGGCGTCGGGGCGCATCGCGCTACTCGGCCGGGCGCTCATAGGTGACGCGGCCGTCCTTGATCGTCGTGTGCGCGATCAGGCGGCGCCTCGCGGTGACCGTGTGGCCGTCGCTGTCGGTCAGGTCGAACCGCCCGTCGCGCAGCTCGAGCATCGCGAGGTCGGCATTGGCGCCCGGCTTCAGCGTGCCGACCGTGCCGTCATAGCCGAGGATTTTTGCCGGCGCCGCGGTGGCGCGGCAGATCACGTCGTCGAGCGCCATGCCGAAATGCAAGAGCTTCGACATCGTCGTCGTCAGATCCCACACCGGGCCGCGGGTCGCGGTGGTCAGGGTCAGATCGGTCGAGATCGTGTCTGGCAGGAACCCCTGGTCGAGCGCCTTTTCGATCATCGTAAAGCTGAAATGGTTTCTTCCGTGTGCGCAGTCAAAGATGATGCCGTGGCGTTGCGCCTCGACCACCTCCTTGAGCACAAATTGTTTTTCCTGGCCCATGATGCCGTGGGCGCGGCCGTGGTAGCAGTGGGTGATGATGTCGCCCGGCGCCATCTCGGCGAGGATGTCGGGCAGCGGGATCGGCGAATCGGTGATGTGGATCATCAGCGGCACGCCGGCCAGCGCCGCGGTCTTGCGCGCCAGCTTTACCGGCTCGGTGCTGTATTCCCAGACGAGGCCTGGGCCGTAGCGCAGCTTGACGCCGATCGCCAGGTCGGGGTTTTCGCTGATCGTGCGGGCGCAGCCCTCCGGGTCGGCATACGGGAAATGCGACAGCTCACCGCCGCGGCTGGTGCCGGTGATGCCGATCGCCGACAGGTTGACAAAGGCGCGGATGCGGGTGCGCACGTTTTCGTCGATCACGTGGCGTAGCCCAGCAAACGTCGCCGAGCCGGTACTGCCGGCGTCGCACAGCGTCGTCACCCCGCTCTGGCGGCAGTAATGGTCGGTGTGGCCGCCCATGTCGTGCGCGTTGACAAAGACATGGGCGTGGATGTCGACGAGGCCGGGCGTCACCAGTCTGCCCTTGGCGCTGATCGTGCGGCGCGCCGCATCGGCCGGCAGGCTCGGCGCCACCGCGGCGATCTTGCCGCCGCTGACCGCGATATCCATGACCCCGCAGAGCCCGGCGCCCGGATCGTGGATCTCGCCGCCGGAAACGATCAGATCGTACGCCATCGCTGCGTCCCCCCAGCCACCGCCGCCATTGCTGCGATCGTCCCCCAGCGCGGTGCCCCTGGCAACCCCGGCCCTTCTGAGTTGCATTATTGGGCGTAGCCGGCCGCCCGAAAATTGGGCACCGTCGCGGCCCGCCAATCGGAGCCTTTGCGTGGACCAGACCGTCGCCCAGCATCTCCGCCCGGCCGTGATCGTGCCGCATCGCGGACTGGTTCTGGTGGCGGCGCTGACCGCGACGTTCATGCCGGCGGTCGAGAGCACGATCGTCGCCACCGCGATGCCGACGATCGTCGGTCAGCTCGGCGGGTTCAATCTGTTCAGCTGGGTGTTTGCCGCCTATCTGCTGGCGATGGCGGTGACGATCCCGATCTACGGGCGACTCGCCGACATCTACGGCCGCAAGCGGGTGTTTTTTATTGGCACCGGCATCTTCATGATCGGCACGACGCTGTGCGGCCTGGCGCCGAGCATGCCGCTCTTGATCCTGTTCCGCGCGGTCCAGGGCGTCGGCGGCGGTGCGGTTCAGCCGATCGCGGTGACGATCGTCGGCGACATCTATACTCCGGCCGAGCGCGCCCGCATCCAGGGTTATTTCTCGACCGTGTTCGGCGTCTCGGCCGTGGTTGGGCCGGCGCTCGGCGCGTTTCTTGTCCAGCACGCGCACTGGTCGGTGGTGTTTTGGATCAACCTGCCGATCGGCGTGGTCAGCATCGCCCTGTTTGCCGTGCTGTTGCGCGAGCGTATCGAGCGGCGGCCGCACCGCATCGATTACGTCGGCGGCCTGCTGCTGGTTGCCGGGGTCGGATCGCTGCTGGCGGCGTTGGTGCAGGCCGTGTCGCTCGGTGTCGCGAAAATCGCTGCGCTGGTTGCGCTCGGCGTCGTCGCGCTTACGGCGCTGGCGCGCTACGAGCGGCGCATCGCCGAGCCGATGCTGCCGCTGGCGCTGTGGGGCCGGCGGATCGTGCTTCTGTGCAACCTCGCCGGTTTCGGCGCCTCGGCGATGATGATGGCAGTGTCGGCGCTGCTGCCGACCTATGTGCAGGGGGTGATGGGCCGCGGCCCGGGGGCCGTCGGGTTCGTCGTCGGCTGCACCTCGGTCAGCTGGATGTTCGCCTCGTTTGCCGCCGGGCGGCTGATGCTGCGCACGTCGTACCGGGTTACGGCGGCGACCGGCGCCGTCGCGCTGCTCGCCGGCGCGCTGCTGCTGGCCCGGCTCGGGCCGGCGAGCCCGACGCTGTCGGCCGCGACCGCGGCGTTTGTCGTCGGCATCGGCATGGGGTTCTGCAACACGACGTTTCTGGTGGCGATCCAGGCCAGCGTCGAGTTTCACGAGCGCGGCGTCGGGACCGGGTCGCAGATGTTCATGCGGATGCTGGGGCAGTCGGTCGGGGCTTCGGTGTTTGGCGCGATGATCAATCTGGGCGTCAACTGGCGCCTGCCGGGTGGCGGCCGGCTGGTCAGCCGCCTGCTCGACCCGACGTTGCGCGACAGCCTCGGCGCCGACATGCTGGCGCGGCTCGGCAGCGCGGTCGGCCTCGCTGCGCATCAGGCGTTTCTCGCTGCGGTGGCGATCGCCCTGGCGACGCTGGTGGTAACCCTCGCCTTGCCTAGGGGCCTTAGTCCGACTCGCCCAACCGGGCCATGAGGCGCGGCGTTGCGGCGGCGCTGCTGCTGGCTGCGTCGATGACGGTGCGCGTGCTGGCGCCGACGCGGGAAACCCCGCCGCGGGCCATCGCCGGCGCTGCGCCGGGCTATGGCCCGGGCGCGGTCAGCGTGGTGCCCAACGCGGCGGCGGTCGTGCGCCGCGTCTGGCTGCCCGATCTCGACGCCGGGTTCGACCCGCAGGGCTTGGCGGTTGCAGGTGACGCAGTGCTGGTCTCGGGCTATGTCAGCGACCGGTCGAGCGCCCATCGTGGCGCGTGCCGCGTGGTCCGCATCGATCCCGAAAGCGGCCGCGAGACCGGCCGCCTCGACGTGCCGAGCCCCTGCGGCCACGCTGGCGGCGTGGCGCTCGGCGGCGACGGATATCTTTACGTCGCTGACACTCATACGCTGTTCGCGATACCGCTGGCCGGCGCGTTCGCGGCCGGCGCGCCGCAGTTTCGCGTGGTTCCGCTCGGCCCCGGTGTGGTCGGTGGGCTCGCGGTGTCGAGCGCGGACGGGATCTGGCTCGGCACCTATGACGAAACCGGGCCAGGCCGGCTCTATCATTTCCCTGCGGCGATCCTCGCCAGGCAGCGCGCCGGCGCCATGTTGACCGCGGGGCAGGCCTCGGCGGCGCTGACCATCCCCGATTATGCCCAGGGCGCGGCGTTTGCCGCAGACGCGCTGTGGGTCGCGCGCAGCGACACGCGCTGGGGCACGCTAGACCGGCGCGATCCGGCGAGCGGCGCATTGCGGCACCGCTATGCGGCCGCGCCCGGCATCGAGGGCATCGCGTTCGATGCGTCGGGCGGGCTGTGGGCGGTCTCTGAGGCCGGCACGCGGCATTTCTACGATCACCCGTTTGTTGGGCTGATTGAGCCGTTCTTCCCGCTGGCCTTCGCGCTCGATGTTTCGCGCTTGGAATAGGCCCGCCGCGGCGGCCTATACTAGCGTCCAGACAATGCGATAACGGGAGGGAAACCGCCATGTCGGTCGTGCTCGGGACGGACGGCTACCGCTACGAAGTCGAAGGGGTCTGGGCCAAGCTGCCGCCCGGGATGGAGTTCAACGCCGATGTCGCCGCGGTCGGCGTTGATGCGCACGACAACGTCTATGCCTTCAACCGCGGCAAGCATCCGATGTGCGTGTTCGACCGCACCGGCAATTTGTTGCGCACCTGGGGCGAGGGCGTGTTCATGCGGCCACACGGCGTGTTCATGGCGCCCGACGGCACGATCTGGCTGACCGATGACGGCGACCATTCGGTGCGCCAATGCACGCTCGACGGCAAGGTGCTGCTGACCATCGGGGTGCCCGGCAAGCCGGCGCCGTATATGAGCGGCGAGCCGTTCCACCGTTGCACCCACACTGCGCTGTCGCCGCAATGCGACCACGTCTACGTCTCGGACGGCTACGGCAATTCGCGCGTCCATAAATTCACCGTCGACGGCAAATTGGTGATGTCGTGGGGCGATCCCGGCACCGATCCCGGCCAGTTCAACATTGCCCACAACGTGTGCTGCGACCCCGACGGGTTTGTGTTTGTCGCCGATCGCGAAAACCACCGCGTCCAGGTGTTCGACGGCAACGGCAGATACGAGAGCCAGTGGAACAACATGCACCGCCCGTCCGGGCTCTATCTCGAGCCGGGCAAGGAGGGGCGCATGTATATCGGCGAGATCGGGCCGGACATGGCGGTCAATATCGACCTGCCGAATTGCGGGCCGCGGGTCAGCATCTATACCCACAAGGGCGAATTGCTGGCGCGCCTCGGCCACGCCCATGCCGGGCTCAACCCCGGCCAGTTCATCTCGCCGCACGGCATCGCCGTCGATTCGCGCGGCGACATCTATGTCGGCGAGGTCAGCTTCACCAATTGGGGGCGCCGCGTGCGGGCGCGCGGCGAACAAATCCCGCCTGGCCTCAGGAGCCTGCAAAAGCTGGTAAAGGTGGGCTAGCCCCGGTAATCCTGATGACAGCGCGCAGCGCCCGTCCCGAAGGACGCGATGACCGAGGGTGCTTATCTTTACATCCTGCATAGTCACGACGGCTCAATCGACGCAAAAATAGCCGTAATCCCATACACACTGCTGTGGGACAAGCGGAGAGGCTGGCTGTAGATTCCCTGTAAATATCAGCGAAAACAGCCAAACGAGAGAGGGAGCACGATGCCCGAAAACCCGCGCTGGAAGCGTCGCCCACCGGGCTCGACCTGGGGCGATTGGGGGCCGGACGACCAACTCGGCCGGCTCAATCTGCTGACCCCCGACAAGGTCAAAAAGGCGGTTGCGGAGGTTAAGGAGGGACTAACCTTCTGTCTTAGTCTGCCGCTCGACTATCCTGGCGGCACGGTGGTCAACCCGCGCCGGCACCCGCCGCGGCTGATCGCCAACCAGCGCAACGGGATGCCCTATATCGCCTACCCGCTGGCCCGCGAGGACCCACAGCTGCTCGACGTGATCTGCGACGATGTGGTCGAGATGACGCTGCAATATTCGACGCAATGGGACAGCCTGGCCCATGTCGGGCAATTGTTCGACGCCGACGGCGACGGCAAGCCCGAGATCGTGTTCTACAACGGCTACCGCGGCGGCGACGACATCATCGGGCCGGTTGACTATCGCGACGGCGGCGCCGTCGAACGGGGCGAGCATGTCGGCGCGCTGAAATTGTCGATCGACCACATGGCCGCCAAGGGCATGCAGGGCCGCGGCGTGATGATCGACCTCGAACGCCATTGCGGCCGCGGCGAGGAGTTTGTCGGCTACGACCGGCTGATGCGGATCATGGAGGCCGATAAGGTTGAGGTCGAAGAGGGCGACCTCGTGTGCTTCCGCACCGGGTATGACCGGGTGATCCTCGGCATGAACAAGAGCCCGGACGCCGCGGTCCTCGCCGCCAATCCCGGCGCCGGGCTTGATGGTCGCGACGAGCGGCTGCTTAATTGGATCACCAGATCCGGCGTCGTCGCGCTGGTATCCGACAACCGCGCGGTGGAGCAGATGCCGTCGCGCCCGTGCGAGGGCGAGGATCATTGCGCCTCGCTGCCGCTGCACGCGCACTGCCTGTTCAAGCTCGGTGTCTATCTCGGCGAAATCTGGTGGCTCTCTGATCTCGCCGATTGGCTGCGCGCGCACAACCGCTCGCGGTTCCTGTTGACCGCGCCGCCGCTGCGCCTGCCCGGCGCGGTCGGCTCGCCGGCCAACGCCATCGCGACGGTTTGAGCGCCCAATTACGCTTACACGGAGGGCAGATGTTCGATCTTGATCAATTCATCGCAGATTGCCGTGTCGCTATCTCCGAGAATTCCGCGCCCAAGGCGGTGCGCGAGGTTCTCTCTCGCGCCATTGCGGATCCGCAGGGGGTGCTCGGGCGTTTCGCGCCGCTCAAGCCCGGCGTGCACCGGCTTTACCGCAGCTCCGACCTGACCATCCTCAACGTCGTGTGGCCGCCCTTCATGACGATCATGCCGCACGATCACCGGATGTGGGCGGTCATTGGCATGTATTCCGGCTGCGAGGACAACATCTTCTGGCGCCGAGTCGGCGAGCCTGGACACACAAGGATCGAGACAGCCGGGGCGCGGGCGCTCAGGGTGGGCGATGTCGAGACCTTGGGGCGCGACATCGTCCACTCGGTGACCAACCCGATTCCGCGGGCGACCGGCGCGATCCACCTTTATGGCGGGGATTTCTACGCCGGCGGCCGCAGGGAATGGGACCCCGAGACGCTGATTGAACGGGAATACGACTACGAGGAGCACGCGCGCCTGTTCGCCGAGGCCTCCGCCCGGTTCGCCCCCGCGTCCTAACCCAGCGTCGCCCTAGCCCATCGTCGAGTTGAACGCGCCGCCGTCGAGCAGCAAATTCTGGCCGACGATAAACCCCGACGAGGCGGCGCACAGAAAGGCGCAGGCGTCGCCGAATTCGGCCGGGTCGCCGACGCGGCCAGCCGGGTTGGTCGAGCCGCGCTTGGCGAGAATTTCCTCAAATGGCACGTTTTGCCGGCGCGCCTCGAATTCCATTCCCGAGCGCAGCCGGTCGGTCAGAAACGGGCCGGGCAGCAGGCCGTTGATCGTCACGTTGTGCTTGGCGACCTGTCGTGCCAGTCCGGCGGAAAACGCGGTCAGGCCGGCGCGTGCGCCGTTGGACATGCCGAGATTCGGGATCGGCGACTTTACCGAGCCCGAGGTGATGTTGACGATGCGGCCGAATTTGCGTTCGCACATGCCGTCGACCGTCGCCTTGATCAGCATGATCGGGGTCAACATGTTGGCGTTGACCGCCTTCTGCCAGTCCTCGACCGACCATTCGCGGAAATCGCCGTGCGGCGGTCCGCCGCAATTGTTGACCAGGATGTCGGGGTTCGGGCATGCGGCGAGCGCTACCCGGCGGCCCTCCTCGGTGGATATGTCGCCCGCCACCGCGGTGACCTTGGCGCCGGTCTCCTTGCGGATGTCTTCCGCGGTCTGTTCCAGCGTCTCCCGGGTGCGCGCGGTGATCACCAGATCGACCCCGGCGCGGCCCAGCGACATCGCACAGGCGCGGCCCAGCCCCTTGCTCGCCGCGCACACGATCGCCTTGCGGCCCTTGATTTTGAGATCCAGCATGTCGCCCTCCTCGCCGGCATGTCGCAAAGCGCCGTTATAGCGGGAAAGACGAACCGGGAAACCCTTCTCGGCGGCGACCGGCATCGGCGCCGCGCAGCGGCCTCAGCCGTTGCCGCTGCGCACCCCGTCGGTGTCACGATAGATCTGGATGCGGGTGGCCCGCAGCCCCGGCACACCATGCGCGTCGAGCGCGCGCTGCCAGGCGAGAAATTCCTCGACCGACAGGCGGTACATCCGGCACGCCTCCTGGATGGTGAGCTGGCCGTTGCGCACCGCCGCGACGATGGTCGCCTTGCGTCGCACGACCCAGCGCCTTGTATTCGGCGGCGGCAAATCGCTGGTATCGCCGGCGTCTGGGACGAATGGGGGGGAGAGCGTCTCTAATGGGTTCATGGCAGATCGCGTGTTCTCGATTGCGGTGTCAAGGAGGCCTGTCTCAAACCGCATGCCAATCGGCGGGCGCCACAAAAATGGCGGAAATTTGCCGTTTATCGCTTGTCGCAACGGCGCGTTGCGCAAGCGGTTTTGCAAATCGCAAGGCGCGTTGCGACGGCGTTCGCCAAACCGGGGCATGCCGCGGCATGGCTTGGCGCCTGTGGAGCGGCGATCGAAGGGGGCCGGCTTGCAATGGGTGAATGTCGGCTAGCGGAACGTCACGGGCCCATCGTCGTTGCGCTGGATCAATGTCGCGCGCTGCGCCGCGCGGTTCCTCAAAGCCGCTGCGCGAGTTTTATGTTGCGGGGCGGTTGGGGGGAGAGCTATATTGAGAACGATTTGCAATCGCAGTTCTGTGAGCCTGATGCTTTCTCGCGTGGTCGCCGTGTCTGCCATCATCTTTGTGGCGTTTGCCGCGCCCAGCTTCGCGGCCGACCCGCAGATCCCGATCACACTGAAGGATCATCAGTTTCAGCCGGCAGAGGTTCCGGTTCCTGCCGGCGCCAAGGTCGAGCTGGTGGTGACCAACGCGCAGAACATCGTGGCCGAATTCGAGAGTACCAGCCTGCATCGCGAAAAGATCGTCCCGGCGGGCGGGCGTATCAGCGTTTTCGTCGGCCCGCTCGATCCGGGCCGGTATGAATTCTTCGACGATCTCCATAACGCGACGCGCGGATATCTGGTCGTCAAATAGGGATTTGCCGTAATGCTGCCGACCGCCATCATCGTCTTGCGCGAGGTTCTCGAGGCGGCATTGATCGTCGGCATCGTGCTGGCGGCAAGCCGGGGCGTGCTGCGTCGCGGCCGCTGGGTTTGCGGCGGCATCGCCGCCGGCATTGGCGGTGCGTGCGCCGTTGCGGCCGGCGCCAGCGAGATCAGCGCCGCGGTCGCCGGCATGGGACAGGAGCTATTCGATGCAACGATTCTGTTCGCCGCGGTGGCGATGCTCGGCTGGCACAATGTCTGGATGAGTCGGCACGGCCGGCAGATGGCCGCCGACGCGACAAAGCTCGGCACCGACGTGCGCTCCGGTGCGCGGCCGCTCTGGGCGCTGTCGATCGTCGTCGGGATCGCGGTGTTGCGCGAAGGGTCCGAGGTCGTGCTGTTTCTCTATGGCATCGCCCTGGCGGGCGCCGGCGGTGGGGCGCTCGCGATGTTGATCGGCGGCGCGCTCGGCCTCGCCGGCGGGGTGGCGGCCGGCACCGCAATCTATCTGGGTCTGGTCAGCATCCCGCTGCGCCACCTGTTTACGGTGACCAGCTGGCTGGTGTTGCTGCTCGCCGCCGGCATGGCGTCGCAGGGCGCGGCGTTTTTAATGCAGGCTAATCTGGTGCCGGCCCTCGGCAGCAATCTGTGGGACACCTCCTCGGTGCTTAGCGAAACGAGTTTGCTCGGGCGGGTGCTTCATACGCTGATCGGCTATTCGGCCCAGCCCGCCGGCATCCAGGTCGTCTTTTACCTGGCGACGCTGCTGGTGATCGGCGGCCTTATGCGGCTGGTCGGATCCTCGCAACCCAAGCCGACGCGCCCCGCGGCGCTGTCCAACCCGCGCCAGGCACACTAGGCCAAATGCGGCGCGACCAAAGCCGCGACCGGCGAGCCGTCAGGGGATATTGCACGTGCCTCGCATTCGCACATTGACCGCAGTCGCTGCGTTGGTGCTGCTGACTGCCGGGCCGGCCTGGGCGGATTTCAAGGTGCAGTTGCCCGATGCCGAATACGGCGAGTTCGAGTTCGAGCCGGTCGGCTCGTATGGCATGAGCGGCAATCCCGGCACCGACAATGAGCAGAGCTTCGTTCCCGAGTTAGGCTATGGCGCGACCCCGTTCTGGCACACCGAGCTCGAATTCGAGACGGCGCGGCCGGCGGGTATCGGCCATCATCTGAAATTCGTTCAGCTCACCTCAGAGAACCGGTTCCAGTTCACCGAGCGGGGAGAATACTGGGTCGATCCGGGCTTCTACTTCGAATACGGCCAGGTTCTGTCAAAGGGTGTTCCCAACGAAATCACGTTCGGTCCGATCCTGCGCAAGGAAATGTTCGGCACGATCGATACGGTCAATCTGTTCCTGGAAAAGGATATCGGCGGGTTCGCCTCGGGCCGGCCAAGCTTTACCTATGCGATCGAAAGCCGCCTTGATCTTGGCACCATCGTTGAACCTGGCATCCAGGCCTATGGTACGCCCGGCCCGTTCGGCCACTTCGCGCCGATCAGCCAGCAGGACCACCGCATCGGGCCGCAATTATTTGCCACCATTGCCCCGTTTGGCCGCGGCGACCTGAAAATGAATGGCGGCATCCTGTTCGGTCTGACCCCTGCCGCTCCGCGGAGGACACTACGCTGGCAGATCGAATACGAGGTTCATTTCTAGCGCGCCGCAATGGGTTTGAGCCGTCACCGAATTAACGATGAATTCGTCTAACGGCACCCGCAATTAATCATAAATACGCGCGATCTTTATTACGTATTATATCTAATCTTCCTGAACTCGCATGGGTTGTAAAAGCGGGGGAGGATGAGGGCCTTTGTCGCGTTTTACAGGTGTTTGGGCCGCATTGGTATCTGTGCCGCTGGCGGTTGTCCCGGTCGACGATCTTGCCTTGTTGACGTTTCTGATCCTGGTCGCCGACCTGACGACTGCGGTGCTGATTGCCCAGCTGATCCGCGCCCACCGCAAAAAGATCGACACCGCGGTCGTTGAGCTCGGCGGCGTCCCGATCGCGCTGCGCCGCCGTACCGAGCGGGCGCTGCGTGCCCGCCGCCCCGGCGGCATCATCGAGATGCAGGTGCGCTGGCGACAGGCGGCCGAGGCGCATCGGCGCGCCCAGGCCGCGCCTGACCGGCAAGCCTGACCCGCCGGAAGCGACGTCAATTCCCCTGGTGTCGCACACCGCGGGATCAGCCCTGCGCGGCGAGGGCGAGGTCGAACAGCGGCAGCAGGGTCGGAAACGTGGGATAGCACCCGGCGACGATCTCGTCGCGGGTGGTCCACGCGCAGTCGGCGGCATCGTCGTCGGCGACGCCCTCGCCCGACCGCCACACCGCGCGCACCGCGATCAGGGTGTAGTGAAACTGCACGCGGCCTTCGGCGTCGCGGGTGATCGCATCGTTGACATTGAGGATGCCCGCGGCCTCGGCGACGACGCCGGTTTCCTCAAGCAATTCGCGCATCGCCCCCTCGGCGACGGTCTCGCCGAGTTCGAGCACGCCGCCGGGAAACCCCCAGCGCCCGGCATTGGGCTGCTGCGCACGCTGCACGATCAGCGCGCGGGTTTCCTGTCCCATTGGGCGCAGCACCACGCACAGCACCGCAACGATCGGCCGGTCGGGATAGCGCCGCGCCGCGCGCCGCGCTTCGAGCTCTTCCGCAGGCGCGGTCATTGCGCGGCGCGCAGCGACAAGGCAATCCCCATCCGGCCAACTTATGCCGAAGGAAATTGCTTCGCTATGCTCGCAATGACGCGGCGATCCTAATCCGCCGCCACGCGCGGCTGGCCGTGCTCGTCGCGGTAGATCTCGCCACCCTGTTCGAGGAATTCCTCGGACTTCTCGGCCATGCCGGATTGCGCGTAGTCGCGAATCTCCTGGGTGATCTGCATCGAGCAGAATTTCGGCCCGCACATCGAGCAGAAATGCGCCAGTTTCGCCCCATCCGCCGGCAGGGTCTGGTCGTGGAACTTCTCGGCGGTCTCCGGGTCGAGCGACAGGTTGAACTGGTCGCGCCAGCGGAACTCGAACCGCGCCCGCGACAGGGCGTCATCGCGCTCGCGCGCCCCCGGATGGCCCTTGGCGAGATCGGCGGCATGGGCGGCGATCTTGTAGGTGATGACGCCGGTCTTGACGTCGTCACGGTCAGGCAGGCCGAGATGCTCCTTCGGCGTCACATAGCAGAGCAGCGCCGTGCCGAACCAGCCGATCATCGCCGCGCCGATGCCGCTGGTGATGTGGTCGTAGCCCGGCGCCACATCGGTGACGAGCGGGCCCAGCGTGTAAAACGGCGCCTCGCCGCATTCCTCGAGCTGCTTGTCCATGTTGATCTTGATCTTGTGCATCGGCACGTGGCCGGGACCCTCGATCATCACCTGGACGTCGTCCTCCCAGGCAAGCTTGGTCAACTCGCCGAGGGTTTCGAGCTCGGCAAACTGGGCGCGGTCGTTGGCGTCGGCATTGGAGCCCGGACGCAGCCCGTCGCCGAACGAATAGGCGACGTCATAAGTCCGCATGATCTCGTTGATCTCGCGGATATGCGTGTAGAGAAAATTCTCCTTGTGATGCGCCAGGCACCATTTGGCCAGGATCGAACCGCCGCGCGAGACGATGCCGGTGACCCTGCTGGCGGTCAGGTGGATATAGGCGAGCCGCACCCCGGCATGGATCGTGAAATAGTCAACGCCCTGCTCGGCCTGCTCGATCAGCGTGTCGCGGAACAGTTCCCAGGTCAGGTCCTCGGCCTTGCCGCCGACCTTTTCGAGCGCCTGATAGATCGGCACGGTGCCGATCGGCACCGGCGAGTTGCGCACGATCCATTCGCGGATCGTGTGGATGTTGCGCCCGGTCGACAGGTCCATGACCGTGTCGGCGCCCCAGCGGGTCGCCCATACCAGCTTGTCGACCTCTTCGGCGACCGACGAGGTGACGATCGAGTTGCCGATATTGGCGTTGACCTTCACCAGGAAATTGCGGCCGATGATCATCGGCTCGGTTTCCGGGTGGTTGATGTTGTTGGGAATGATCGCGCGGCCGCGGGCGATCTCGTCGCGCACGAATTCCGGCGTCACATGGTCGGGGATCGCCGCGCCGAACGACTGGCCGTCGTCGAGCCGCTTTGCCGCGGCCTCGCGACCGAGGTTTTCGCGGATCGCGACATATTCCATCTCGGGCGTGATGATGCCGGCCTTGGCATAGGCGTATTGCGTCACCGCCTTGCCGGGCTTGGCGCGCAGCACCTTGCGCTCAGCGCGGTCGAATATCGGCACGTTCGACTCTTCGCCGCGCTTCAGCCCGTTATCCTCGGGGCGGACGTCGCGGCCGGAAATTTCCTCGACATCGCCGCGCGCCATGACCCAGCCGCGGCGTAATTCGGCCAGCCCCTTGTGGATGTCGGTCGTCTGCGTCGGGTCGGAATAGGCACCCGAGGTATCGTAGACCCGCACCGGCGGCTCGCCGGCCGAGGCTTCGAGGTCGATCTCGCGCATCGCGACGCGGATGTCGCCGTGGCGGGTGCCGTGGACAAAGACCTTGCGCGACGCCGGAAACGGGCCGGTGGTGACGTTCGGCTCGGTGTGCTTTGCGGACGGCAGCGGGGCGGAATCGGGCATGATCGGGTCTCCGTTGGGCCCTGGGGCCAACGATCCGGCTCGGTCGCACGTCGGGAGTAGAGGTTTCGGCAACGCGCCGAGATGTTCCTGTCCCTACGCCGGCACAACCCGGATCAGGTTCGATGGGTAACCGCGACGCAGCGGTATCTCAGCCCCTTCATCGGGGCACCCCTTGGATGACCGAATTATCGGCAGGTTGTCACACACTCGTCAAGCGGCCCGTCCGACCCAAACCGGCGCCCGCTGTCAGGGCCTGCCGCTGTCCGCACGGCGCGGGCGCATGATAGGCAGCCTTTGTGCCCAATTTGTTCTTTGACAAAGAGCTGCCGCGGCGGAGCTGGCGTCGTGGTCTTGGTTTCGGCTATGGGCGCTTGCAGCGCTTTGGCCTCGGCTATCGGGGCCGGGGTGAAGTAAGATCGCCTTACATGGCCTGGACCCGACAAGATCCGAACGCGCGGCGCGGTTATCACCACGGCAATCTGCGCGAGGCGCTGATCGATGCCGCGCTCAACCTGATCGCGCAGAAGGGACCGGCCGGGTTCACCTTTGCCGATGCGGCGCGTACGGCCGGTGTCAGCTCGGCGGCGCCGTATCGGCATTTTCGCGACCGCGAGGCCCTGATCGCCGATGTCGCGCGGCGCGGGTTCGAGCTGTTTGAGGCGCATCTCGAACAGGCGTGGAACGGCGGCAATCCCGAGCCGCTGGTCGCATTCGAGAGCCTGGGACGGGCCTATCTGCGGTTTGCCCGCGACGAGCCAGCCTATTATTCGTCGATGTTCGAGGCCGGGATCGCGCTCGATAGCGATGTCGCGCTGCGCCAGGCTTCGGATCGGGCCTTCGCGGTGTTGCGCCGCGCGTCCGAGGCGGTGGCGGGCCGCGCGCCGGTCGGGCGGCGGCCGCCGGCGCTGATGATGAGCCTGCACGTCTGGGCCTTGTCGCACGGCATCGCCTCGCTGTTCGGCCGCGGCGATTCCGGCCGGCGCGCCTTGCCGATGTCGCCCGAGGAGCTGCTTGAAGCCGGCGTGCTGGTCTATCTGCGCGGGCTCGGCCTGATCGCCGACCCCTGAGGCCGGATCGATTCGCATTGACAGAAGCGGGCCGGCGACTTATGTGAATGTAAGACACATTTACATGAGGCGGCGATGACCGTGGTTGACCACGTTGACGGCTTTGGCCGTCCGGCTTGGATCGCCTTGATGGTGCTGAGCTTTATCATGTTCTGGCCGGTGGGCCTGATCTTCCTCGGGTTTTTGATAGGGAGTGGACGAATGGGGTGCTGGAACCACAGCGTCGGCGATCGCTGGCAGTGGCGCATGCAACGCGGCGCCGAACGCATGCGGCGCGGTGCCGAACGGGTGCAGGAAGCCGCCGATCGCTGGCGCGACCCGTCTCGCGACCAGCCGCCGAATTATCGGCCCGGGCCGAGCGGCAATCACGCCTTCGACGAGTACCGCACCGAGACGCTGCGCCGCCTCGAAGACGAGCAGCGCGAATTCATGGGTTTTCTCGAGCGGCTGCGCCACGCCAAGGACAAGGCCGAATTCGACCAGTTCATGGCCGACCGGCGACGCTATCCCGAACCGCCCGCGGCACCGCCGCAGCCCCAGTAGCAACCGGCGGCCTGTTAGCGATAAGCGCCGCCGCCCGCCCCGCGCCGGAAGAGACCTCCGGAGGCGGAGCGGGCGGCGGTCAAAGCCGACTTAGGCGTGCTGCGCCTGGTAATAGGTATTGCGCAGCACCCGGCCCGGCAGGTTTCCGGAATGCCGTCCGTCTTCGAGCAGGATCTGGCCGTTGACGATGGTCATGTGGATGCCCTGCGCCGGCTCCTTGATCCGCTTGGCGCCTGCCGGGAAGTCGTGCACCACTTCGAGCGGCAGCGGCTTTACGGTGTCGGGGTCGAAGATCACGATGTCGGCGACCATGCCCGGCCGCAGCAGCCCGCGGTCGTAAAGACCGAAGATCGAGGCGGATTCGAAGGTCAGTCGCCGTACCGCGGTTTCGAGGCTCATTACCTGCTTTTCGCGCACCCATTCCGAGAGCAGCCGAGTCGAAAACCCGAACCCGCTCTGGAACTGCACATGCGCGCCGCCGTCCGACAGGCCGATCACCGCGTTCGGGTAGGTCAGAATCTTGGCGACCGCCGCGTCATCGACGTTGTTTTCGCCGTGCAGCCATTCGGTGTCGAGGTGCTCTTCGATCGCTAGGTCGAGGAAGCAGTCGATGATGCCTTTGTCCTGCGCCTTGGCGATCTGGCCGAGGGTCATGTTCTCGTATTGCTTGTTCTTCTCCAGAACGGCGGTCTGCAACACCATGTAGTCCCACCAGGTGCTGCAGATGCCGATCGCCGGCCCGCTGTTGAACTCGACCGCCTCCTGGTGCAGCTTGCGCCGCACTTCCGGATCGGCATAGGCCTTGAGCTGCTCTTCGGGGCTCGACAGGCAGATCGGGTGCCACACCGGCAGGCCGCGGAAGGTCTGGGTGTTGCGCATCTGGAAATAGTCGGTGATGCGGTTCGGCGTGCACATCGGAAAGGCGCGGACGCCCTTCGCGGTGGTCGCGTCGACCAGCGCCATCTGCGCCTGCCATTGACCGGGGCGGCGCATCGTCTGGCCGAGATTGTTGTAGACAACGACCCGGCCGGTCGCTTCCGACAGCCGGCTCATCAGCGCGTCCTTCATCTCGGCGCCGTTGCCGCCGCCCGACTGGATCAGGCCGGTGCCCAGCTCGCGCAGCACGTCGCCGAGCGCGAACATCTCCTTCTCGTCGGCCCAGATCGCCGGGATGTGCACGCCCTGCGGGTCGAAATGGCCCTGGTTGCGCGACACTGAAAGGCCGAGTGCGCCGGCCTTCATGCCGTCACGCACCAGATCCTGCATCTGGCGGATTTCGTCGTCGGTCGCCGTGCGCTTCTGGCACTCGTCGCCCATCACGTAGTAGCGCACCGCGGTGTGGCCGATCAAATTGCCGACATTGACGCCGAGGTTGCGGTCCATCTGGTCGAGGTATTCGGGCACCGTCTCCCAGGTGATCTCGAGCGTGTCGAGCACGTCCATCGGGATCGCCTCGACATAGGACAGGAATTCCGACAGCCGGCGATGCGCCTGCTTGCCCTTGCGCACCGGCGCGAGCGACAGCGAGCAATTGCCAAACACCACGCTGGTCGCGCCGTGGTCGCACGAATAGGTGCACAGCGGGTCCCAGGTGACCTGAGCGTCATAGTGGCAGTGGTTGTCGATAAACCCCGGCGCCACGACCCGCCCGCTAGCATCGACGGTGCGCCCGGCAGGGCCCGACAATTTGCCGATCTCGACGATCTTGCCGTCCTTGATGCCGACATCGCCGCGAAAACTGGGGCCGCCCGAACCGTCGACGATGCGGCCGTTCTTGATCAGGATGTCATAGGCCATGGCGTTTCTCCTAAATCTTTACCCCTCGCCCGCTTGCGGGAGAGGGAGGGCCCCACGGCGACGCCGTGGGAGGGTGAGGGTTTTGCGGGTGGCGATACCCTCACCCGCCTTGCCGCGCTCGGCACCCTCTCCCGCAAGCGGGCGAGGGGCTCGTGATCAGTTCACCAGCCCGTAGAATTTGGCGGCGTTCTCGCAAGTGATCTTGTGCACCTGGTCGGCACTGAGGCCGGCGAACTGTTCCTCGATGTACTTGGTCGATTCCGGCCACACCCCGTCCGGGTGCGGATAGTCCGAGCCCCACATCAGGGTTTCCAGCCCGATCTCGTCGATCAGCTTGGGGCCGATGCGGTCGAACTGGAACGTCGCGCGGCATTGCCGCCGCCAGTATTCGCTGGGCTTCAGCTTCATCAGGTCGCGGAAGCGGTCCTCGAACTCGAAATCCATGCGGTCGAGCGCATAGGGCAGCCAGCCGATGCCGCTCTCGCCAAAGCCGATCCGCAGGTGCGGATAGCGCTCGAGCACGCCGGCGCCGATGATCGCGGCGATGATCTGGATCAGGTTCATCTGGAACCCGGCGACCGTGGTGAATTGCGCCTGGCGCCGCAGGCTCGGCGGCAGCTGGTTGCGCACCCGCTGCGGCATCTGCGGAAAGGTGTGGAAATGCAGCGGCAACTGCACGTCGTTGACCGCCTTCCACAGCGGCTCCCAGCACGGGTGCCACATCGGGTCCATGTCCCACGAGCACGACAGTTCGAGGCCGCGCAGGCCCAATTTGGCGACGCGGTAGACCTCCTTGGCCGCCGCCCCGATGTCGCCATAGGGCAGGCAGGCGAGGCCGATCTGGCGGTCGGGGTAGTGGCTGCAGAAATCCTTGAGCCAGTCGTTGTAGATGCGCAGCATCTCATTGGCCGCCTCATGGTCTTCGACCCGCGAGGCGACCCCCAGAATCCCGAAGATGATCTCGGCGTCGACGCCGTCCTTTTCCATCTCCTTGATCCGCAGATGCGGGTCGCCGGGGCGGCGCTCGCCGCGCTGGCCGGCCTCGTAAAGCCCGGTCTCGGCCATCTTGTCGACGCGGTAGTTCTGCCCCGGCACGAACGGCGCGCCGACCGAGCCGACCGCGCCCGGGATGCCCATGTGGACGCCGGCCTTGGTGACCCAGCGCTTGCCCTGCGGCCCGTCTTCGACAAAGGGCATGCGGTCTTTCAGCTCGCGCGTGGCCTGTGAGGTGAACAGGTCGGGCGGCAGCCACGGCAGGTCGAGGTGACAATCGGCGGAAATG
Organism: Allostellaceae bacterium; assembly: GCA_035534855.1. Classification (GTDB taxonomy): domain Bacteria; phylum Pseudomonadota; class Alphaproteobacteria; order ATCC43930; family CGMCC-115725; genus DATARH01. The sequence goes on from DATLRD010000026.1 coordinate 51,322, forward strand.
CGGCGGTACTGCATCGCGTGCCCTCCCGATTTATCGCGTTAGAGGGCACTCTACGCCGATTATCCCGGTTGAACACCCGCGTCCGGCGCATGGATACGGGGAAAGCTATGCGTGCGTGTTCAATTCGGGTGGACGATCGTGCGCAACATGACGCGACGGTCTTGCGGCGGGGCGTCGCCGGCGCCGCGGTGCATCGTTGCCAATTCGTCCCACATCAACAGGTCGCCGACTTGCCACTGGTGGTAGTAGGTGAACCGGTCCTGCACGGCGAATTCACACAATTCGGCGACCAGTCGCTCGCCCTCGTTGGCGTCGATGCCGACGAAGCCGGTGCTGTGGCTCGGGTTGACGAACAGGATCGGCCGCTCGCTGACCGGGTGGGTCAGCACGGCGGGATGATAGCGCTCGGGGTTCGCCTTCACCTGTTGCTCGGTCATCCGATAGTCTTCCCATGCCCGCGCAGGGCCGGCGAGCCAGCGATGCGTGCCGGTCAGCGGCGCGAGCCGCCGCCGCGCCTCCGGCGGCAGAGCGGCATAGGCCGCGCGCATGTCGACAAAGATCGTGCCGCCGCGTTCGCTCGGCACTTCCAGCGCATGCAGCATCGCCAGCCGCGGCAGGATTTCGTTGTAGGTCTCGTCGGTATGCCACGAGGTCGCGCGGTCGTTGCCGACCGGGTCGATGCTGCCGTCCGCGGCGACGTTGGTGATGTACGACACCTCGGCAAAATCCGGGTGGCGGTACTTCTTGAGGATGTGCGGCTGCGGCGCGCCGAAATGGTGGGCGTAGCGGAGCAGCGCAGCGGCATCGAGGTTTTGGTTGCGAAACACCAGAACCGGGTGTTCGGCGAATGCGTCCTCGATCCACGCCATCGTCGCCGCATCGGGGGGTGCGGCAAGGTCGATGCCCGCCGCCTCCATACCGAGGTTTTCGCCGAGTGGGAGCAGTTGCGGCGGCATCTTCGTCTCCTCCAAGGCTCAGTGTCAGGCCGCCCGCGCGTCCTCCAGGATCATCGCGGCGCATTTCTCGCCGATCATGATCGACGGCGCGTTGGTGTTGCCGCCCGGCACTTGGGGCATGATCGAGGCGTCGGCGACGCGCAGCCCTTTGATTCCGTGGACCCTGAGGCGCGGGTCGACGACCGAATCCGGCTCGCGCCCCATGCGGCAGGTGCCGACCGGGTGCAGGTTGGAAACGCCGCGCAGGCGGATTTCCGCTTTCATCTGGTCGTCGGTCTGGCAGGCCGGGCCGGGGATCACTTCTTCGACGACAAAGGGTTTCAGCGCCGGTTGCTCGGCGATCTTGCGGCTGAGCCTCGAGCCGTAGATCAGCGCCTGGAAATCGTATTCGCTCGCCAGGAAATTGAAGCGGATCGCCGGCGGCGCCATCGGGTCGGGGCTCTTGATCCGCACCGTGCCGCGGCCCTCGGGGCGCAGATGCACCGGCGACAGCGTAAAGGCCGAGAACGGGTGCGGCTTGATGCCGGTGCGCAGGCGCTCGAACGCGCTCCAGCCGAACATGTTGATCTGCAAGTCGGGCTCGTCGAGCCGTGGGTCGCTTCTGACAAAGGCGCCGGCATAGATGCCGGCGTTCGACAGGTGGCCTGAGCGGGTCAGCGCGTATTGTACGCCCGAGGTCAGCTTCATCCATGGGCTGGCGGCGAGGTCGTTGAGCGTCACTTTCTGGGCGCAGCGCCACACCAGGTAGGTGTTGAAATGGTCGTGCAGGTGCTTGCCGACGCCTTCAAGGTCGGCGACCACCGGAATGCCGAATTCGCGCAGCAGTTCGCCCGGGCCGACGCCGGACAGTTGCAACAGCTGCGGCGAGCCGTAGACCCCGCCCGAAACGACGATCTCGCGCCGCGCCCACGCGGTCTTGGCCCCGCCCGGCGCGCGGTATTCGACCCCGACCGCGCGTCCGTCCTCGAACAGGATGCGGGTGGCGTGCGCCTCGGTCTCGACCGTCAGGTTCTGGCGGCCCTTGGCGGGCCCGAGATAGGCGCGCGCCGACGACCACCGCCGGCGGTTGCTGGTCGTCGTCTGGTAATACCCGACGCCCTCCTGCCGGGCGCCGTTGAAATCGTCGTTGGCCGGGATCCCGGCCTCGACCGCGGCCTCGACCATCGCGTCGCCGAGCACCGAGCGCACCGGGTTCGACACGTGCAGCGGCCCGCCGGCGCCGTGAAACTCGCTCGGCCCGCGCTCCTGGTCTTCGGCCTTCCTGAAGAACGGCAGCACCGACTCGTAGTCCCACCCTTCGCAGCCGCGCTGGCGCCACCCGTCATAGTCGCGCGGGGTGCCGCGCATATAGACCATGCCATTGATCGAGCTGGTGCCGCCCAGCACCTTGCCGCGCGGCTGATAGAGCGTGCGGCCGTTCAGCTCCTTTTCCGGCTCGCTGTCGAACATCCAGTTCACTCGCGGGTCGGTATAGGTCTTGGTGTAGCCGAGCGGCACATGGATCCACGGATTGGTGTCCTTGGTGCCGGCCTCCAGCAGCAATACCCGATACTGGCCGCTCTCGCTGAGCCGCCCGGCGACCGCGCACCCGGCCGAGCCGGCGCCGGTGACGATGAAATCGTAGGTGTTTTCGTCTGCTTTCCCCGGCATTTTCTTGCGTCCCTGACAGACCCGCTTTCGCGACCAACCACGATAGCCCAGCGCCGCCGCGCGGTGAAGCGGCCCCGCAGTCTGGCAGTACCCGCAGTCTGGCGCCGTTGCACGCGCGCGCGAGATTGGACAACCGTACCTTTTGTTGGTGGTCTTTTAATCTCTTCTGGGTACGTCTTTGTAATCTAGGCGATGGCGAGTCCGCTGCACCGGTGGAAAACGACACACAGCCAATGGCCTTTTCGGCCGCACCCAACCGTCCTCCGCGTTCCAGCCGGCGACTTTTTGTTGGCGGGTTCATCTTCATCGCGATCACGATCATCGCCGCCACCGTGGCGATCTGGCAGATGTATCGCGACAGCGTCGCCAGCGAGGTCCGCAACACGCGAAACCTGGCCATCGTGCTCGCCCAACAGAGCGAGCGGACGGTCCAGGCGGTCGATCTGGTGCTGCGGGAAACCCGGGCGATGGTGCTGGGCGAGGGGGTCTTCACCCCTGAGGAGTTTCGCCAGCGCGTGGGGACCAAGGCGGTCCACCAGTACCTCGTCGACCGATTGCACAGCCTGCCGCAGGCCAATTCGATCGCGCTGATCGACGACACCGGGCAGATCATCAATTTTTCACACTTCTGGCCGGTCCCGCCGATCGGCACCGCCGACCGCGATTTCTTCAAGTACCTGCGCGACAACAACGATCCAAAAGCGTACGTCGGGGTACCGGTGGTCAACCGGTTCACCCACGCCTGGACGATCATGCTGGCGCGCCGCATCAACGGCCCCGATGGCGAATTCCTCGGGGTCGTTGCTGGCGTCATCGAGGCCCGGTACTTCGTCGATTTCTACAAGGCGATCAGCACCGATCCCGGCGGGTCGGTCAGCCTGCTGCGTGACGACGGCACGATCCTGGCGCGCTATCCCGACGTTCCGGGCGCGATCGGCAGAAAACTGCCGCTGGGCTCGCCGTGGTACAAGGCGGTCGCCGACGGCAGCGCCTATCGCGTACCGGGTGCGGTCGATGGCGTTGTCCGCATCAATTCGGTGCGTCAGGTTTCCGAATACCCGCTCGCGGTCACTGTCGGCGTCTCCGAAAACAGCGTTCTGGCTCCGTGGTGGGAGAAATCGCTGATCGTCGCGATCGGCGCGATCGGCGCGATTTGCGGCTTCGGGGTGTTGTTCCAAGCCCTCGGGGCGCAGTTTTCCAGGGTCGAACAGCGCTCGTGGGAACTGGCGCAGAGCGAGGGCCGGTTTCGCGATTTTGCGCTGATCGCGTCGGACTGGTTCTGGGAGACTGATCAGAACCACTGCTTCACCTATATCTCCGACGGCATCCGGGTGTTCGGCGACGAGCCCGCCATGTGCGTTGGCCGCAGCCGGCTCGAATTTGCCACCGATGCCGCCAGCGATCCGGTCAAGTGGCAGAAGCATGCGGCGGTCCTGAACCGGCATGAGCCGTTTCGCGATTTCGTCTATACCCGCTGCATCGGCGACATGCCCGAGCGGCACAGCTCAGTCAGCGGCGAGCCGTTTTTCGACGCGGTCGGCGGGTTTCTCGGCTATCGCGGTACCGCGCGGGACATCACCGAAAACATGCGCACCGAGCGCGAGCTGCGCGCCGCCAAGGAGGCCGCCGAGACCGCCAACCGGGCGCGCTCGCGGTTTCTCGCCAATATGAGCCACGAGCTGCGCACGCCGCTCAACGCCATCCTCGGCTTTTCGGAATCGCTGCAGCTCGGCGTCGCCGGGCCGCTTCAGCCCCGCCAGGTGGAATATGCCGAGCTGATCCACCAGAGCGGCCAGCACCTGCACTCGATCATCAATGACATCCTTGATCTCGCCAAGGTCGACGCCGGCAAACTCAACCTCCACGCCGAGCGCGGCATCGATCCGCGCCAGATCATCGAAGCGTGCGTCTGCCTGATGAAAGACCGCGCCACCCGCGGGCGGCTGTCGCTGACGACCGAGCTGCCCGACCGGCTGCCGCTGCTGATCGCCGACTCGACGCGGCTGAAACAGATTCTGCTCAACCTGTTGTCCAACGCGATCAAGTTCACCGAGCCCGGGGGTGCAGTCACGGCCGCAGTCGGCAGCAGCGCCGAGGGTGGGATCGTGTTCGAGGTGCGCGACACCGGCCCGGGGATGACACCCGACGAGGTCACCGTCGCATTGCAGCCGTTCGGCCAGGTCGAGTCGGATTACACCCGCCGTTTCGAGGGCACCGGCCTCGGCCTGCCGCTGGCTCAGCGGCTGGCCGAGATGCACGGCGGCAGCCTGCGCGTCGACAGCGAAAAGGGCCGCGGCACCACCGTTACCGTCACCCTGCCGCCCAGCGCCGTCCTCTCGTCCGAAACCGAACTGGCGGCCGAGTAGCCTAGCTGTCGCTCATCTTCAAGGCCGCGATAAAGGCGGATTGCGGGATGTCGACCTGGCCGAACTGGCGCATCCGCTTTTTCCCCTCTTTCTGCTTTTCGAGGAGTTTTCGTTTACGCGTCACGTCGCCGCCATAGCATTTGGCGAGCACGTCCTTGCGCAGCGCCTTGACCGTCTCGCGCGCGATGATGCGGCCGCCGAGCGCCGCCTGGATCGCGATCTGGAACAGTTGCCGGGGGATCAGGTCCTTCAACCGCTCGCACAGCGCCCGGCCACGGCGCTCGGCCTGGCTGCGATGGACGATAAGGCTCAGCGCGTCGACCGGCTCGCCGTTGACCAGGATGTTCATCAGCACGAGGTCGCCCTCGGCATAGGCGTCGAGCTGGTAATCGAGGCTGGCATAGCCGCGGCTGACCGATTTGAGCCGGTCGTAGAAGTCGAACACGACCTCGTTGAGCGGCAGGCGATAGACCAGCATCGCCCGCGCGCCGGCATAGGTCAGATCGAGCTGGGTGCCGCGGCGCTCCTCGCACAGCGCCAGGATCGGGCCGAGATAGGCGTCGGGCACCAGGATCGTCGCCTTGATCCACGGCTCCTCGATGTGGTCGATCCGCACCGGGTCGGGCATGTCGGTCGGGTTGTGCAGGTTCAACAGGCGGCCGTTGGTCAGGTGCACGCGATACACCACCGACGGCGCGGTGGTGATCAGGTCGAGGTCGAATTCGCGCTCCAGCCGCTCCTGGATGATTTCCAGGTGCAGCAGGCCGAGAAACCCGCAGCGAAAGCCGAAGCCGAGCGCCGCCGAGGTTTCCGGCTCGTATTCAAAGCTGGCGTCGTTGAGGCGCAGTTTGGCGAGGCTGTCGCGCAACCGCTCGTAATCGGCTGAATCGGTCGGGAACAGCCCGCAGAACACCACCGGCTGCACCGGCTGAAACCCGGGCAGCGGTGCGTCGGCCGGGTGGCGGTCGTCGGTGATCGTGTCGCCGACGCGGCAATCGGCGACGGTCTTGATACCGGCGGTGATGAAGCCGATCTCGCCCGGCCCGAGCGCCGGCACCGCGACGCCCTTGGGGGTGAACACGCCCACCCGCTCGATCTGGTGCGATGCGCCGGTCGCCATCAGGCGGATTTTCCGGCCGGGCGTCAGCGTGCCGTTTTTTACCCGCACCAGGATCACGACGCCGAGATAGAGATCGTACCAGCTGTCGACGAGCAGGGCCGACAGCGTCGCCTCGGCGTCGCCCTGCGGCGCCGGCAGGCGGGTAACCAGCGCTTCGAGCACGTCGTCGATGCCCTGCCCGGTCTTGGCCGAAACCAACAGCGCGTCGCTGGCATCGAGCCCGATCACGTCCTCGATCTGCTGCTTGATGCGCTCGGGCTCGGCGGCCGGCAGGTCGATCTTGTTCAGCACCGGCACGACCTCGTGCCCGGCGGCGATCGCCTGGTAGACATTGGCAAGCGTCTGCGCCTCGACCCCCTGGCTGGCGTCGACGACCAGCAGCGAGCCTTCGCAGGCGGCCAGCGAGCGGCTGACCTCATAGGCGAAATCGACGTGGCCCGGTGTGTCCATCAGGTTGAGGACATAGTCCTCGCCATCGTGCGCGCGGTAAGTGAGGCGCACGGTCTGCGCCTTGATCGTGATGCCGCGCTCGCGCTCGATCGCCATCGTGTCGAGCACCTGCTCGCGCATCTCGCGCGCCGCGAGCCCGCCGCAGGTCTGGATCAGCCGGTCGGCGAGGGTCGACTTGCCGTGGTCGATATGCGCGATGATCGCGAAATTGCGGATATGGCTGAGGGCTGTCATTGCTGGCGGAACATAGGGGTGAGGCGGCCCCAGATCAACGCGGCCCGCATCAACCAATGCGCGAACACCCCGCCGGAGTGGCCGAAGATCGTGTCCTCGCTGCCTGATAAAACAGGAAAATAACAGGCAACGGCCGCTCGCTTCCCCGCAGAAATCCTGGGGTTTCGCCAGGAGGTTGGGGCCGATAACAGGCAAATATCAGGCAGCTTGGGGACAAACTCTCGAACGCGACAGGCGCCAACCATGCCCGTATGGTCTTGCAACCGGTCACCGGGGGATCCGCATTTGTACTCTTTTTGTTCGCATCGCGTCAAGGCCGTATCGCGAACCGGTAGTGTCTCAGTTTGAAATTGACCGGCCTTGACGGGGCTATCGCGCCGCGCCTTCCGTTCCCATATGCTTAGCGGAAAGCAAACAAGGGAACGAGCATGCCCAAGGGACCACGAGGCCAGAAGCGCCCCGCCGACGTCATCGGCAACCTCGTCAAGGTCATGCGGATCGCGACCGACGAGGAAAGCGACGATACCGATTCGGTCAAATCGGCGGCGGCAGAGCTTGGGAGCCGGGGCGGCAAAGCTCGCGCGGCGACGATGGCGCCGGAGCGTAGGGCCGAAATCGCTAGGAAAGCTGCGGCGAAACGGTGGTCTCGCAAATAAAACCTCCATGTGCACCGCACGCGGGCGAAAGGCATTGCACATAGATAGTGCACCGCACATGATGTCGCATCGCGTTCAATATGGTGCACGACATGGCCGAGGTTATCGCTGCCGCTCCTGCCCCGCGTAAGGGCCCGATCCGACATTCCATAGACGAAGGCACCGCCAAGTTTGGCGACATGGAGTTTCGCTGCGCCGTCCTAGATGACGAGACGCGGGTGATCTCGGGCTCCGAGTTCATGCGCGTTATGGGTATCTATCGGAGCGGTGCCCTCTCGACTCGCAGGAGCGAGGATGAGGGATTGCCGCTTCCGCTGCACTTGGCGTTTAAGAATCTCCGACCATACATCATGCAAGATGTCGAACTGGTAGAGTCATTACGGACGCCGATCCGCTATCGAGATCAGGGGGGCAGTGTCGGGGAAGGTATTCATGCCGAGGTTCTGCGGCGGATTTGTAACGTCTGGCTCCGTGCACAGGCGGATGGAGTCCTTGGACCTTCGCAAGAAAAGATAGCCGACCGCGCCAAGCTACTACTTGATGCTCTTGCCGACGTTGCGATTATTGCAATAATTGATGAGGCTACGGGCTATCAAAAGCGCCGTGCACAGAATGCCCTTCAGATAATTCTGGCCTCATATATCGCACCGGAATTGATGCCGTGGCAAAAGCGGTTCCCGAACTCCTATTATGAGCAAATATATAAAGTAATGGGCTGGAAGTATGACGCATCCTCAACGGCTAGAACCGCCTATGTGGGCAAGCTCACGAACAAGCTGATCTGGGACAAGCTCCCGCCTGGAATTGCTGCTGAACTGCGCCGACTGAACCCGGTCGATCCGGAGACCAAGCGTCGGAAGCGGAAGCATCACCAGTTGCTCACCGACGATGTCGGACATCCGCACCTGCATAACCAGATCATGGCGGTGACCACCCTGATGCGCGCGACTCCTCCGGGCAACTACCGCTTTTTCGAGACGCTGTTTAACAGCGCGTTTCCCCCTGCCCAAGGCGATCTATTTGCGGCGCTCGAATTGGAGAAGCTCGGGAAACCTGACGATGAGGACGAGGAAGTGAATTAGATTTCTTGCCAGTAAGTATAAATATTCATATAATGCGCGTCATGAACAAGCTCCCCCCTCGCCAAGCGCGCCAAGGTTCTCGAACTGCTCTGCGAGGGAATGTAGATGCGGTCGATTGAGCGCGTCGTAGGTTGCTCAATCAACACCGTGGACAAGCTCCTGCGCGAGGCCGCGCTCGACTACCACGACAAGCACGTTCGCGGCGTGAAGGCGACGCCGGTGCAGTGTGATGAGGTTTGGAGCTTCGTTCACGCCAAGCAGAAGAACGCGCCGACCAGTAAGCGCGCAGGCGATCCGACAATCGGCGATTGCTGAACCTGGACCGCAATCGAGGCCGATAGCAAGTTGCTCGTCTCGTACATGGTCGGCGGTCGCGATGCCGATTGGACGGCCATCGCGCCTATCTGAGCGCGGTCGAGGAAGCATTCGGCGCGGATGTCGATTACGGGATGCTGATGAAGCTCTACGGCGGCGAGACTGGCGGTCAGGGTCACGAACGCAAATACAGCCCGTCAGAGTGCGTCGGAGCGCGCAAGGACACGATCACCGACAAGCCCGATCCCAAGCACGTCAGTACGTCCTACGTCGAGCGGGCGAACCTTACGATGCGGATGTCGACGCGGCGGTTTACCCGGCTCATCAATGCGTTCAGCAAGAAGCTGACGAACCACGCTCACATGGTTGCGCTCTATGCCCTCTGGTACAACTTCGTCCGGCAGCAAAAGACGCTGAGAATGTCGCCCGCGATGGCGGCGGGGATCGAAAGCCGGCTATGGTCGATGGAAGACGTCGCCCGGTTGTGTGAGTCGCAAGCGCCAGCGAAGCGGGGCAGCTACAGGCCCCGGCAGCCTGAGATCAGCGCCGCCTAACCTGTGGCTTGCTGGGGCGCATCGTAGGGCTCTAGGAAAAACCCCAAGCCCTCTTGGGCGATACAGCATTCGAGGATAACGGCGATCTCCGCTACCTGTTTCTCATCCAGTGGGTACGATCCTAGGCCGTCATCGCTCTCTGCGATCCCAGCCACTTTCCCCACCGATGACGCTTGGCGCCAAGGCACCTCGTAGCAGGCTTTGAGCGTTCCCGTTTCCCTGTCGTAGCCGTTCACCTCGTACATGACCGGCATTTTCACGGCTCCACTTCATACTGCGGGTTTGGACCCTTCAGCCGCTTACCGCTGACAGGATCAAATTCCCCCAGGTGAGGCTTTCCCTTCCTCGCGTAGACTTCCAGCGCCCCGTGCTGAGCATCCCATTCAAGAATCTTGCCATCTACCGTGTCAACCCAACGCGGCCTCAGTCCGCCGCCGGGCCTTGGAGTCTTAGGTGGTGCTCTCCTTGCGTTAGGAAAGGCCGGCAACTCTCGCCTCGGAGGAGGAAACGGGCCGCTACGCCTAACCGTTCCTCGCTCAGCCGTATCATCCGCCACGCGCCGTTAACCAATGGTTGAGCGTCTTGTGGATGATGCTCGTCTTGTTTGGCCCTATCGTCAAGGCGCCCGGATTTTTGCGCGCTCAAATTTCAAATTGAGACGCTACCCGCGAACCCGGGACGCGGTGCCGGGGGAGGCTACAGCGCCGCCGGCGGAAACCCCATGGCTGGTGGCTATGTTGTCAATCTAGCCGCGCAGCACCCCACCGGTGGCCTTTTCGACCGCGGCGACGAGGCGCCGCGAAAACGCCTCGATCTCGGCATCGGTCAGTGTCGCGTCCTGCGGCTGCAAGGTCACCGCGATCGCCAGCGATTTCTTGCCGTCGGGCAGGCCGGCGCCTTCGTAGACGTCGAACAGGCGGATGTCGCTGGTCAGCTTGCGGTCGGTGCCGCGCGCCGCGCGCAGCAGGGTTTCGGCCGACACGGCGCGGTCGACGATAAACGCGAAGTCGCGCTCGACCGGCTGGAACACGCTGAGCCGCAGTGGCGCCCGGCCGCGCCCGGCACGCGGCGCCGGCACCGCGTCGAGAAACACCTCGAACGCGGCGGCCGGGCCTCTGAGCCCGAAATCGTTGAGCACGTCGGGGTGCAATTCGCCGAAATGGCCCAGCACGGTCGGCCCGAGCCGCAGGGTTCCGGCGCGGCCGGGGTGAAACCAGGCGGGCGGATCGGAAGCGGTCTGCACATTATCAATCGGCACACCGCCGGCGGCGAGCACGGCCAGCGCATCGGCTTTCGCGAGCGTCCAATCGACCGGAAGCGGCTTTGCCCGCCAGTCGCGCGGGCCGCTTTGCCCGGCGCGCAGCCCTGCGGCGGCGGTGATCTGACCCGCCGGCGTGTCGTCGCGGTAGAGCGGCCCCAGCTCGAACAGCGCGACATCGGCAAAGCCGCGATCCGCGTTGCGCTGCGCCGCCTCGACCAGCGCCGGCAGGATCGACGGGCGCATCACCGCGAGGTCGGCGCTGATCGGGTTGACGAGGCGCAGCGCCGCCGCGCCGCCGCCGAACGCTTCGGCCGCTTTCGGCGAGACGAACGAAAACGCCACGCATTCGGTGAGCCCGCGCGCGGCGAGGCTGCGGCGCACCAATTCGGCGCGCCGGCGTTTTGCGTCGATCGCCGGGCGCGGTACGGGGGTGTCGCGGGAAAGCGGCACCGCCGGGATTGCGTCGTAACCCGTGACCCGCAGCACCTCCTCGACGAGGTCGGCTTCGCCCTCGATGTCGCCGCGCCACGGCGGCGGCGTGACTCGCAAAGCTATACCCGTTTTCCCTTCTTCCTCTTCTTCCTCGTGCAACGTGAATCCCAACGACCTCAGGATTTTTGACGACTCACCGACCGAGACGGTCAACCCGCCGAGCGTTGCCGGCCGGTCGGCCCGCATCGAATAGCTTCGGCGCCATTCCGGCACCGCGCCGGCGGCGACGATGTCCGATGCCTCGCCGCCGCACAGGTCGAGGATCAGCCTGGTCGCGATTTCGAGCCCGGGGGCAACAAAATCCGGGTCGATGCCACGCTCGAAGCGATAGCGCGCATCGCTGTTGATCTCCAGCCG
>DATLRD010000027.1:0-90910 GCA_035534855.1 Allostellaceae bacterium
GTAAACGTCGCACCCCCAGTCTCCGCCAATACCTTCGTGATCGCCGCCGTCAACGTCGTCTTGCCGTGATCGACGTGCCCTATCGTCCCGATGTTGCAGTGCGGCTTGTTCCGCTCAAACCTCGCCTTACCCATCGCTGCGTTCTCCGTTCACTCAGGCCATCTTGGCGCGGACTTCGTCCGCGACCGCCTGGGGAACCTGCTCGTAATGATCAAAATGCATCGTGTACTGCGCCCGCCCCTGGCTCATCGAGCGCAGCGTGTTGACGTAGCCGAACATGTTGGCGAGCGGCACCATCGCGTCGATGACGCGGGCATTGCCGCGGGTGTCCATGCCGGTGACCTGGCCGCGCCGACTGTTCAGGTCACCAATCACGTCACCCATGTACTCGTCGGGCGTCACTACCTCTACCCGCATGATCGGTTCGAGCAGCTTGGGCGCCGCCTTCATGACGCCCTCCTTGAAGGCCGCGCGGGCGGCGATGTCGAAAGCGAGCGCGCTCGAATCAACGTCGTGATAGGCACCGTCGAACAATTCAGCCTTGAGGTCGATGACCGGGAACCCGGCAAGCACGCCGTTTTCGGTTGACGAACGCAAGCCCTTTTCAACACCTGGCACGTATTCCTTCGGCACCGCGCCGCCGATCACCGAATTTTCGAACACAAAGCCCGATCCTGGCGGTAGCGGCTCAAAGCGCAGCTTGACTCTCGCGTACTGGCCGGAACCGCCGGTCTGCTTCTTGTGGGTGTAGTCGACCTCGGCGCTGCGCGAAATGGTCTCGCGATAAGCGACCTGCGGCGCGCCGATATTGGCGTCGACCTTAAACTCGCGCTTCATACGGTCGACGATGATTTCGAGGTGGAGTTCACCCATCCCCTTGATCACGGTTTGCCCGCTTTCCTCGTCGACCGACACGCGGAACGACGGATCCTCGGTCGCCAAACGGGCCAGCGCCTGGCCCATCTTATCCTGGTCGCCCTTGGTCTTGGGTTCGACCGCAATCTCGATGACCGGCTCGGGAAATTCCATCCGTTCGAGCACGACGGCGTGCGCCGGGTCGCTCAGCGTGTCGCCAGTCGTCGTGTTCTTGAGCCCGGCAAGAGCGACGATGTCGCCGGCCCGCGCCTCCTTGACGTCTTCGCGGTGGTTGGCGTGCATCAGCAGCATGCGGCCGATGCGCTCGCGCTGGTCCTTGACCGTGTTCAGCACCTGGGTGGCGGCGAACAGCACGCCCGAATAGATGCGGACAAAGGTCAACGAGCCGACAAACGGGTCGGTCATTATCTTAAAGGCTAGGCCGGCAAACGGCTCGTCATCCGAGCATTTGCGGACGATCGGCTCGTCGCCGTGCATGGTCACGCCCTTGATCGCGGCAACGTCGATCGGCGACGGCAGGTAGTACACGACCGCATCGAGCAGCGGCTGCACGCCCTTGTTCTTGAAGGCCGCACCGCACAGCACTGGCACGAAAGTTGCCGCGATCGTGCCCTTGCGGATGCAGCGCCGTAGCGTCTCGGCATCCGGCTCCTCGCCCCCGAGGTAGGCTTCAAGCGCCTCGTCGTCCTGCTCGACTGCCTGCTCGACGAGTTTGGCGCGCCAAGTTGCCGCCTCATCCGCCAACTCATCCGGGATATCGGCGATATCGAACTGTGCGCCAAGCGTCTCATCCCGCCAGATCAGCGCCTTGTTGGCGATCAGATCGACCACGCCGACAAAATCCGCCTCGCTGCCGATCGGCAATTGCAGCACGATCGGCTGGGCCCCGAGGCGATCCTCTATCTCCTGGACGCAGCGCCGGAAATCGGCCCCGATTCGGTCCATCTTGTTGACGAAGCAGATGCGGGGCACGCCGTATTTGTCGGCCTGGCGCCACACCGTCTCGGATTGCGGCTCAACCCCGGCAACCGAATCGAACACCGCGACCGCTCCATCGAGCACGCGCAAGCTGCGCTCGACCTCGATCGTAAAATCGACGTGGCCGGGGGTGTCGATGATGTTGATCCGGTGGTCATCCCAGAAGCAGGTGGTCGCGGCCGAGGTGATCGTGATGCCGCGCTCCTGCTCCTGCTCCATCCAATCCATCGTCGCGGTGCCTTCATGCACCTCGCCGATCTTGTAGGAGCGTCCGGTGTAATAAAGAACCCGCTCGGTCGTAGTGGTCTTGCCGGCATCGATGTGGGCCATGATGCCGATATTGCGGTACCGCTCGAGCGGCGTCGTGCGTGCCATGACTCTAAACTCCGGCGGCGCAAAGCGCCGCGATCACTTTACTCGTTGCGGGACCGTGCTTCGGCCACTGCCTCCCTACCACCGGTAATGCGAGAAGGCTTTGTTGGCATCGGCCATGCGATGCGTGTCTTCCCGTCGCTTGACCGCAACACCCCGGTTGTTGGCAGCGTCGAGCAACTCGCCCGAGAGCCGCTCTTCCATCGTGTTTTCCGAGCGCCCGCGCGACGAGGAGATCAGCCAGCGGATCGCCAGCGCCTGGCTGCGCTCGCTGCGGACTTCGACCGGCACCTGATAGGTCGCGCCGCCGACCCGTCGCGAGCGCACCTCGACCGCCGGCCGCACATTGCCGAGCGCATCGTGGAACACGTGAATCGGGTCCTGCCCGCTCCGCCTCTGGATGCGATCGAACGCACCATAGACAATCCGCTCAGCGACCGATTTCTTGCCCTCGTACATCAGGCAGTTCATGAACTTGGTGACGATGGCGTCGCCGAACTTCGGGTCCGGCAACACTTCGCGTTTGACCGCGGCGCGACGGCGCGACATCCCTCGCCCTCCCTATTTCGGCCGGCCGGCGCCGTACTTGGAGCGGCGCTGACGCCGGTCCTTGACGCCCTGGGTATCGTGGGTGCCGCGGATGATGTGATAGCGCACGCCGGGCAGATCCTTAACCCGCCCGCCACGGATCAGCACCACCGAATGCTCCTGGAGATTATGACCTTCACCGGGAATGTAGCTCGTCACCTCGAACCCGTTGGTGAGGCGCACGCGCGCCACCTTGCGCAAGGCCGAATTCGGCTTCTTCGGCGTGGTCGTGTAGACGCGCGTGCACACCCCGCGCTTCTGCGGACACTGCTCCATCGCCGGCACCTTGTTGCGCGCGACCTCGGGAGTGCGCGGGTGGCGGATCAGCTGATTGATCGTCGGCATCTTCACGGCCTTCTATAACGCACGAACAATCGCCCGACGGCCGCAGCCGCCGCGCGACAGGAATTTTCCACTCGCTTACGCGCACCCCCTCGCAGGCGTGCCGGACCACAATGCTGGAAGACGGGGCTGCGTCTAGGTGGCCTCCTACCGCCAGCCCGAGGAATGCGGGGTATAATCGAGGGGACTCGGCGGGTCAACCGCTAACGCAGGGTTCGTCGCGCCGCGCCGCTCATGGCCGCGTTGCGCGGCGCGCCGGCTACACCATTTCGGCGCCGTAATAGAGCGTCACCGTGTGCTTCGCCTCGGCGAAAAACAGCCAGCGTTCGACGACGAGGCCGAGCCCAGCGCTGAGCACGGCAACCACCGCGACAATCTCGCCGACGGCACCGGTCCAGACCAGCCCGATGAGGGTCAGCACTGCCGGCAACGCAAAGGCCGTGGCGCGCACAATCAGGCGCAGCCGTGCCGCGTGCTTTCGGGCGATGCGGAACCCCATCTCGCGCAGCAGGTAGTTCTCTTCGGTGTGCGGCTGTTCGAGGATATGCACCGCGCCGCGGCGGCCGAGCCCGGTGGCGCTAGCGACATTGCTGCGCGCCGCATTGCCGTCGATGAACCGCCAATAGGCTTCCTTGACCCCCCAAGCCACGGCGATTGCGACCAGCGCGAGGATCGCGGTGCCGAGCGGCCGGGGAACCCAGAACCGTTCGATCAGGTCGAGCAGCAACAGCCCGCTCATCAGCGCCAGCGCATAGTAGTTCGGAACCACCCACCCGTTGGACCATTGCCGGATCGGCTTCAGCGAGGCGTAGATCATCCCGGTACAGTAGATCGTGACAATCGCACAGCCGGCGGCAAGCAGCCCGCACAGCCCGATGATCCCGCCGGTCGCGCCGAACACCAGCCAGCCGATCGCGAAGACCGCCGCGGGAACGAAGGTGAGCACCGAAAACACACCCTCGCGCGACAGCCACGAGGTGCGCCATTGCGAGAACGCGCGCCACGCCCGCTCGGGATGGCCGAGGTGGAACGCCGACGAGGCCAGCCCACCGCCGGCGAAAACGGTCGCGGCCACGAGTGCGGCGATGCCGAATCCGGCATCCGGCGGCACCAGGCCCAGCGGCACGCCTATCCCGATCAGCACGAAAAGTGCGAACCCGGCGCCGGATGCGGTGGTGAAGAAGACGATCGAAAGGGCGGGATTCATGATCAGCGCGACAACAGCCGGTCGATCCAGCGCAGCAGCCGGTTGCCCTCCTCCTCCTCCGCCGTCGGCTCGGGCGACAGAGCGGCGAGCGGCGCGGTGGCCGGCGCCATGCGGTCAAAGCGTGGCGGCAGGTATTTGTTGACCGGCCGGTAGCCGAGTTCGGGCATCAGGTCCATCCCCCCGCGGCGCGCCACCATCTCGGAAACGGCGGAATGCGGGTCGTTGAGATCGCCGAAATGGCGCGCCTTGGTCGGGCACACCATAACGCAGGCCGGAACGCGCTCTTCTTCGGCCAAATTGGTGTTGTAGATGCGGTCGATGCACAGCGTGCACTTCTTCATCACGCCGACATCTTCGTCGAATTCGCGGGCGCCGTAGGGGCAGGCCCACGAGCACAACTTGCAGCCGATGCAGATGTCCTCGTTGACCAGCACGATCCCGTCTTCAGCGCGCTTGTAGGAGGCGCCAGTCGGGCAAACCGTGACGCAGGCAGGTTCGTCGCAATGCAAGCACGAGCGCGGGAAATGCACCGTGCGGGCGCCCTCGCCGTCGCCCTCCTCGAACGAATGGATGCGGTTGAACCAAACGCCCCACGGGTCGCCGCCATAAGGATGAAAATCGGTCAGAGGCGCCATCTGGCCGCCGCTGTTCCATTCCTTGCACGCGGTAGCGCACGCGTGGCAGCCGACACAGATGTCGAGGTCGATGACGAGGCCGAGTTTTTTCTGGCCGGGCGCCGCGGCCGGCAGATCGGTCATTGCCGTTCTCCACCGTAGCGCAGGATGTCCGGCAACGCGGCCAGCGAGGCCGGATGCTGCAGCGTCGTAAAGCCCGGCGCGCTGGTGCCCGCCTCCGCCGCCGACACCTTCTCGATGCGCACCCGCAGATCGTACCACGCCGCCTGCCCGGTGACCGGGTCGGCATTGGCGCCGCGCGGCCCGTCCGCCGCGTCGCCCGGCGGCAAGAGGTCACCGATCAGGTGGTTGAGCAGAAAGCCCTTGGTGAATTCGGGCGCATCGGCCGTGAGGTTCCACGCCCCGCTGCGCTTGCCGATCGCGTTCCAGGTCCACACCGTATCGGGGTTGACCCCATCCATCAGCTTGATCTGAGCGCGAATCCGCCCGACATGGCTCGACACCCACACCCAGTCGTCGTCCTGCAAGCCTAGCGAACCCCCGGTGGTGCGGCTGACGAACAGCCGGTTGCTGCCGAGAATCTGGCGCAGCCAGGCATTCTGCGAGTGCCACGAATGGTACATCTGCATCGGCCGCTGGGTGATCGCGTGTAGCGGAAATTGCTTCGGGTCGATCCGCGTGCCCTCAAACGGCTCGTACCAGATCGGCAGCGGATCAAAATAGGTCGCGATGCGCGCGGCCGCGTCGGGCGGCGGGCGCACCGCGCCATGCCCCTGCGCGGCAAGCCGAAAACGCTGCAACGGCTCGACGTAAAGCTGCAGGATGATCGGGTCGGCATTGCCGATCAGCCCCATCGCCACGGCGTTTTCGAGATAGGCCTTGTTGGCGTGCTTGAAATACAGCTGCTCGGGCGGCAGCTCATATTTCCAGAAGCAGCCGTTTTCGACGTAGCGGTCGAGCTGGTGCGGGTTCGGCGCCCCGCGGCCGTGGTCGTTGCCGCTTTCGCCGCGCCACCCGGCGAGCGGGCCGACGCCGGGCTGGCGCTCGTGCAGCGCGATATAGTCCTTGTAGCCGGCCGGAAAGCGCGGCGAGCCATCGGCATTGGTGAAGGCGGGCAGGCCGAGCCGGGCCCCCAGCTCGATCAGCACGTCCTGAAACGGTCGCACATCGCGGTCGGGCGCGAGCACCGGCTGGCGGATCGAATCGCCCGGCCCGTCGACCCCGCCGATCGGCCGGTCGAGCAGCGAGATGCAGTCCCAGCGTTCGAGATAGGTCGTGTCTGGCAGCACCAGATCGGCGTAGCCGACCATCTCGGAGTAAAAGGCGTCGGAATAGATGATGCGCGGAATCTTGTATTCGCCGGTCGCCGGGTTCTTATCGGTCAGCATGCGGATCGTCTCGGTCGTGTTCATCGCCGAGTTCCACGCCATGTTGGCCATATACATAAACAGCGTGTCGATCGGGTACGGGTCGGCAGCCCAGGCGTTGCGGATCAACAGGTGCATCAGCCCGTGATTGGAGAGCGGTGCGTCCCACGAAAACGCCTTGTCGATGCGCTGCGGCGTACCATCGGCGTCGATGATCAGGTCTTCCGGGCCCATCGGGTAGCCGAGGGGCGCGCCGGCAAGCGGCTTGCCGGCAGCGACCTGGCCGGGTTTGCCGGCCGGCTTCGGCCCGGGCGGGCATGGCTTGGGATGCGGGGATTTGTAGCGCCAGCCGCCCGGCACATCGATCGTGCCAAGCAGGATCTGGAGCAGGTGCAGCGCGCGGCAGGTGTGAAAGCCGTTGGAATGCGCCGAGATGCCGCGCATCGCATGAAACGACACCGGCCGGCCGCGCATGGTCTCGTGGCGCCGCCCGGCCCAATCGGTCCACGCCACCGGGATTTCGATCTCCTGTGAAAACGCGACCTCGGCGATCTCGGCGGCGAGCCGCCGGATCGTCGCTGCCGGAATACCGCAGGTCGCCGCGACATTGTCCGGCGCATAGCTCGCATCGAGGTAGCGCTCGGCGATCAGCTGGAACACCGGCACCGCCCGGCCGCCGCCTTCGAGCATCGTCTCGCCGACGACATGTGCCGTTACCCCGGGTTCCAGCGCGTTGGCAAGCCGCCCGTTGCCGTCGAGCACCAGCGGGTGGCCTTCGGAATCGCGTAGAAACAGCCCGTCATTGGCCGCGCCCGGCGCCTGGATCACCAGCCAAGCGGCATTGGTGTAGCGGGCCATGTACTCGAGATCGACCTTGTCGGCGCGCAGCAATTCGTGAATCAGCGACAGCACGAAAAGCCCGTCGGTGCCCGGCCTGATCCCGATCCATTCGTCGGCGATCGCCGAATACCCGGTGCGCACCGGGTTGACCGTGATGAATTTCGCGCCGCGGCTGCGCAGCCCAGACAGCGCGGTTTTGATCGGGTTTGAATCGTGGTCCTCAGCCACCCCGAACATCAGGAACAGTTTGGTGCGTTCCCAATCCGGCTCGCCGAACTCCCAGAAGCTGCCGCCGATCGTATACATCCCGGCGGCCGCCATGTTGACCGAGCAGAACCCGCCATGCGCCGCGAAATTGGGCGTGCCGAACTGGGTCGCCCAAAACCCGGTCAGCGACTGGCTCTGGTCGCGCCCGGTAAAGAAGGCGAGCTTTTTCGGATCGTCGGCACGAATCTTCGACAGCCAGCCGAGCGCGGTGGCGATCGCCTCGTCCCATTCGATCTCGCGGAATTCGCCCGAGCCGCGCTCGCCGACCCGCAGCAGCGGCTTCGACAACTTGGCCGGCGATTGCTGCTGCATGATCCCCGAGGCGCCCTTGCCGCAGATCACCCCGCGGTTGATCGGGTGCTTCGGGTTGCCTTCGATGTAGCGAATGCCGCCGTCCTTCAGGTGAACCTTGATGCCGCAGCGGCAGGCGCACATGTAGCACGTCGTATACTTGATTTCGTCCGACACCTTGGGCGACGTATCGATTGCCTCGCGCGGTCGCCAGTAATCGCGCCAGCGCTCGCGCAGACCCTCTGCATTCATTGTCTTCTGCCCTTCCGGCCCCTGCGCCCGATACTGCATGGTTGGATCGGGATTGCAACCCCGACCCGGCGCGGCAAAACCGCGAGGCAGGGCTGCGTCGCGCGGGCTGCGCTTGTGCGCCGACAGCGGCATCCGCCTAATTGCCGTGCAGATCAAGATGCGATACCGACGATGACGACAGCGCTGCCGCCGGGAGCCGACGCCGTTCGCCCGGCCGCCGCGCGCTGGCTGATGATCGGGCACCTATCGCCGACCGCGCGAATGCTGATCGCCAGCCGCGCGGCGCGCAGCCTCGGCCAGGGTGCGCTCGCCGTGGATTTCGCGCTCTACCTGGCGGCGCTGCGCTGGAACGCGGTGCAGATCGGCGGCATCTACATGGGAGGCCTCGTCATCGGTGCGGGGCTGACCCTCGCCTCCGGGCCGCTCAGCGACCGCTGGGGCCGCAAGCCGTTCCTGTTGGGCTACGGTGTCGCGCAGGTTCTCGCCGCCATTGTCGCTCTGATCACCAGCGCCCCCGGATGGATCGTCGCGGCGGCGGTCGTCGGCGCTTACGGCCGCGGCGCCAATGGCGCCGCCGGCCCGTTCGGTCCGGTCGAGCAGGCCTGGCTCTCCGACGGGCTGGCGGAAGCCGATTTCGGCGCGGTCTACAGCCTCAATTCCGCGGTCGGGTTCGCCGGAATGGCGCTCGGTGCGCTGGCTGCGGCGCTGCCGGCGCTGTGGGCAGGCTGGTTGCCCGGGGCGCTACGCTATCGCCCGCTCTTCCTGCTGGTGCTGGTCGGCTCGCTGATTACGCCATTGCTTCTGGCGCGGATGACCGACGCCCGTCACCCACGCGGGGCGCCGGAAGAGCGGCGGTCGGCACCTGCGGAGGAGCCCGCTGCGCGTCAACGCCAGCACACAATGCTGCTGCGGCTGATGGGCATCAACTCGCTCAACGGGTTGGCGATCGGCGTCATCGGTCCGTTCATGGCGTTGTGGTTTCAGCTGCGCTTCGGCAAAGGGCCCGGAGCCATCGGGCCGGTGATGGCGCTGGGCTTCTTCATGGGCGCGGTCGGTGCGATGTGGAGCGGCTGGCTGACCCGGCGGCTCGGCACTGCGATGACCGTCGTGGCGATGCGGCTGGCCGGGCTGGTGCTGCTGATCGCGCTGCCGTTTGCCCCGACTTACGGGCTGGCGGCGGCGTGCTATGTGCTGCGCTCGGCGTTCAACCAGGGCACCGCCGGCGCCCGCCAGGCGGTCGGGCTGCGGCTGGTCGGGCCGGCGCGGCGCGGCCTCGCCGCGAGCCTCAATGCGATCTCGATGCAGATCCCCCGTGCGGTTGGGCCGGTATTCGGCGGCGTCCTGCTGGACACCGGCCTCTTGGCGCTGCCGATGCTGGTGGCGGCGGGTTTGCAAGCGGTGTATCTCGCGCTCTACGCGATCGCCTTCCGCCGCATCGACTAGCCCCCAGGGGATCGCCCGGTCGCGGCGCGCCGCGCTGTAACGCGAGGTTAACCATATCGGCCCAATCTTTGCTTCGGGCCGCAAGCCGATGTCCGTGCCGTGATGGCAGCGGCGTCGAGGCCCGGCTTGGGGAAAGGCGGGGGACCGTGACGGCAAACTCCTACGATTACGATCTGCTGGTGATCGGCTCGGGGCCGGCCGGTCAGCGCGCCGCGATCCAGGGCGCCAAGCTCGACAAGAAGGTCGCGATCATCGAGAAGACGACCGTGCTCGGCGGGCTCAGCGTCAATCTGGGCACGATCCCGTCGAAGACGTTGCGCGAATCGGCGCTCGACCTGTCGGGCTACCGCTCGCGCGAGTTCTATGGCGCGTCCTACACGGTCAAGCAGAACATCACGATGCAGGACCTGCTGGTGCGCACCAACCAGGTAATCCACCACGGGATCGACGTGACCCGGCACCAGCTGATGCGCAACCGGGTCGAGCTGATCTCGGCCTGCGCCGCGTTTTGCGGACCGGAGACGGTGCGCCTCGATTTCGTCGATGGCAGCACGTCGCGCACGGTCAGCGCACAGGTCATCGTCGTAGCCAGCGGCACCGAAACCACCCGCGACAAGCACATCGAATTCGACGGCAAGCGCATCTTCACCAGCGACGACATCCTGCATCTCGACCAATTGCCGCGGACCCTGACGGTGGTCGGCGCCGGGGTCATCGGCTGTGAATACGCCGCGATCCTCGCCGCGCTCGGGGTGCGGGTCACACTGATCGATCAGCGCCACCGCCTGCTGCCGTTCATCGACGCCGAAATCGCCGACGCGCTGTGCCACCATCTGCGGGAAAACCGGGTGACGCTGCGGCTCGGCGAAACGGTCAGCCGGATCGAGATCACCGAGGTCGAGCCGCGCGGCCTCGTCAGGCTGTATCTCGAAAGCGGTAAGACGATCATCACCGAAAAGGCGCTCTATTCGGTCGGGCGCACCGGCGCCACCAGCAAGCTCAACCTCGCCGCCACCGGGCTCAAGCCCGACAGCCGCGGCCGCCTGACGGTCAATTCACACTTCCAGACCGAAGTGCCGCACATCTATGCGGTCGGCGACGTGATCGGCTTCCCGGCGCTCGCCTCGACCTCGATGGAGCAAGGCCGCCTAGCGGTGTGCCACGCCTTTGGCGTCAAGGCCAACAGCGTGCCCGGGCTGTTCCCCTACGGCATCTATTCGGTGCCGGAGATATCGATGGTCGGCAAGACCGAAGAAGAGCTGACCCACGACGGGGTCGCCTACGAGATCGGCAAGGCGCGCTACAAGGAGATCGCCCGCGGCCAGATCATCGGTGACGTCAGCGGCCTGTTGAAGCTGATCTTCCACGCCGGAACCCGCAAATTGCTCGGTGTCCACATCATTGGCGAAGGCGCCAGCGAGCTTATCCACATCGGCCAGGCGGTGCTGTCGTTCGGCGGCAAGATCGACTACTTCATCAACACCGTGTTCAACTATCCCACGCTCGCCGAGTGTTACAAGGTGGCGGCGTTCGACGGCATCAACCGGCTCGGCCTTTACGAGGAAGAGGCGATCGCCCCGCTGCAGCCGGCCGATTGCGTCGAGCCTCTCGACGCGGCCGAAACTACCCGCGCCGCCGCGGATTAAGCCATCGACTCATAGATGGCCCGCGGGCGCGGCACGCCGTCCGGCGAGCCTTTGCAAGCGCGCGGGAGGCCGCCTGGAGGAGCATTCGCTCGTGCTTGCTGGTCTTACGAAACCAGCTCTTCGAACGCCGATTCCAGCGGCACGCCAAGCGCGTCGTTACACTTGTTCAGCACACCCATCGTGGTGGCGACGATCGCGATTTCGACCCGCTCCCTCGGCGTGAAGAGGCGCACGAAGTCCGCCTGAACCGTGCTTGGGATCGAGCCCGCGTCGAGCGTGATCGCCTGCGCGAAACGGACTGCCGCGCGCTCGCGTTGATCCAGGGCTGGATCGTTATCGCGGCTGATCGCCAGGATTTTCTGCTCGGCGATGCCAAGGCCATGCAACTGATGAATTTGGTGCGCGCGGCAGTAGCGGCATTGGTTTGCGTTGGAAACCGCCATCCGGATGAGCAGCCGGAATTCCCGCGACAGTATACCCAGCGTCATCGCCTCGCTGAAAAACCGTCGCGCCGCCGCGCCCAGATCCTCGGAATGCGAAAAGGCGTGCACGCTGTTCACCTGCACGCCAAGACGTTCCCGACCCTGGCGGGAGAGTTCCTGGAAGGTTGGACTGAGATCCGAATAATCCGGGATCGGAACCAGCGGTGTTTTTGGCATGATGCAACCTCCTTCAGACGTCGATCCAATCGGTGCCCACCTTGAGCCGGTGGCGCACGATGCCGGGTTTCAGTGCCACCTCGATGAAGCAGCCCTTAGCGGCGGCGTCGATCAACCGGCGCTTGTCGGCTTGTGCCGCGCCGCCGCCGAGATCGATGTCCAGCGTGAACGCGACGGCCTCGCTTTCGTAGGGCACCTCGGTTCGCTGGTGCGCCTTCCAGTGCATCCGCGCATCAACCGAGATGGTCGTGACATCGATCCGCATCCGGCGGGAAAAGGCGCGCAGCTGCGTCATGATGCAGGCGGTCAGACCGCTGGTGAAATAGGCCAGCGGATAGGGCGCGGTGCCATCGCCGCCGTGATAAGGCCCTTCGTCGGTCGGCAGGTCCACGCTGACCGGCGCGGCGCCGCGCATGTGAACCGCCACGTCGTTACGGAATTTGGCGATGTTGCGGCCTTCGGCTTCGAAAACAACGTCAAATACATTGGCCTTGAGTTCTGCGCTCATGCGTCATGCTCCTCCCTTACCGGTTCACGCTCGACTCCCGCCGCCCGTGCGCGAGCCGATAGGAGACCGCGCCATAGGTGGCCACGCAATAGGGACGAGATAGGTCAGCAAGAGTTTGACCAAGCTCAGCGGATGCTCTCCGAACATCGCGTCTCCCTGGTTGATCAAATTGAGAACCGTTCTGACCACTACAGCCACGACCAACGAGCGGCGCGGCACCCCGCCGCTGATGCAGCTGCGCCAAATCGTCGAACATTGCCTCACAGCCGGCTGCAATCTTGCTATATCGCGGCACCGACTAGACGACCAATAACCCCCGTCTCGCGACGCCGGCTGTCGCTCGCGACCAGCATCGCGTCGACGCCTAGGCTGCGCCCGTAGCAATGGACCGCGAACATCAGCTGCAAGACCAGCAGGAAGAAATAAGTCCACGGCCATTCGCCGGGCGCGTTGTAAAGACCGAGCCACAGATTGAGAATTTGCAGGGCGCCGATCACGCCAAACAGCCGAACGAACACCCCCAGCATCAGCGATACAC
Source organism: Allostellaceae bacterium (assembly GCA_035534855.1). Classification (GTDB taxonomy): domain Bacteria; phylum Pseudomonadota; class Alphaproteobacteria; order ATCC43930; family CGMCC-115725; genus DATARH01. Next base: position 12,810 of record DATLRD010000027.1, read on the forward strand.
CGGTCACGACTTCGGCGGCATAGACGATCGGCGCGAACAGGTAAAAGTGCGGCAACACGACATTGTTGACCAGATGGGATTGCAGCGGGATTGCGGCGTACTTGCCCATTTGGCTCATCCAGTAGGCCAAGCCGGTCGTGAGCGGCGCCTCAGGATGGTTCGTGTAGAGCGGCGGCAATTTCCATAGGCTCTGCTGCCACCAGAACGCGCCCATGACAAAGCGGAGCGACCACTGCACGAGGCGAGAGAAGGTCCGTTGCTCTGGAAACCGGCGCCAGACTACGACTGCGATCGCGACGCTGCCGATTGTCAGCAGCCAAAATACCGGGGTCGTCCAGGTCGGATCGGTGAGAAATTCGATGAGATCGGATACAGGGTTCCTGATCATTGCAGATGCCTCCGCGCCGATGGCTGCGCCATGGGAATGTCACGGCGCCCCTCCGCCACGATGCGGACGAATGCCGCCAGAATGCGCCAGCTTGCCTTTAGCGTGCCGAGGAGATTGCCAGACACTTTCGACGTTCCTCCAGCGCGGCGGCGATACGCGACGGGGAGTTCGAGAACGCGCAACCCGGTGCGTGCCGCACGCATCTGCATCTCAAGGTTCCAGCCGTAAGTCTCTTCGCGCATGCGGAGTTGCAGCAGCGCCTCGCGGCGAATCGCCCTGAACGGGCACATATCGCTGTAGCCCACGCTATAAAGCAGCCACACCGCCGCGCCAATGACCCGGCCGGCAAGGAGCTGATGCGGCGTCATGCTCCCCGACTCCCGAGTGCCGCGCGTGCGGGAACCAATCACGAAATCGTAGCGGCCTTCGATGATCGGCGCGACGAGGTGCGGGATTAGTTCGGGGCAATCGCTGCCGTCGCCGTCGAGAAACACGACGATGTCGCAACCTTGCGCCGCTTCCGCCCCCGCTCGGCATGCCCGCCCGTAACCGCGCTGACGCAGGCTCACCACACGGGCCCCTGCGGCTTGCGCCCGCTCGACAGTGCGATCGGTGCTCGAGCTGTCAGCGACGATGATCTCGTCGATCGTGTCGCGCGGCACCGCGGCGAGCACGACGCCGATCGCCTCCTCCTCGTTCAGGGTGGGAATGACGAGCGCGATGCGCGGCCGAGCCATCGCTCAGAGGCTCCACCGCAGACCACAACCGGTACAGGCGCGAGGCGGATTGTCGCTCAACAGGGCGCTACGAAATTCCTGATAGCGCGGCCCGTTCCAGATTTCGCGGAGGCTTTGCTGCGTTGCGTCGCCCAAGGTAAAGCTGTCGTAGCCGCGCATCGAGAACGGTGCGATGCAGCACGGGATCGCGCGGCCATGCGCAGTGAAATACATCAGCGTCCAAGGCCGCCTGCAAAGCGACCACGGGCGCGCCTCGTCCTGCGCCGTGAGGCTGCCCGCGGGATCGGTCGCGCCCGAAGCATTGAAGGCGATCCCAAGCTCGCGGGCGAGCGCTTCCGCCTCGCGCACGAGGCGCCCCTCTTCGTCATCCCCACCGGCAAACAGCGCCGACTCTGGCCGGGCCAGACCCTGCGCATCGAGAAAGTAGACGAGCCGTTGAAGATAGATTTCAGCGACATCGATCTCGTGCGCGAGGCGCACAAAATCATTCAATTGTTGGACCGTTTCCTTGAGCCCGGTCAGCCACAGCGACACCCGCGGCGTCTCGACCGCCAGTTCGCGCTGCATCGCCCGGAAGGCGCGGACGTTGCGGACGATGCGAGCAAACATGTCGCGGCCGCGCACCAGCTTGAACGCCTCGGGTTCGGCCGCGTCAATCGACACGCGCAATTCGTCGAGCCCGCTGTCTAGCAGCTCCCGTCCCTTGCGCCGCGTCAGCAACGTGCCGTTGGTATTAAATAGCACGTAGGTGCCGCGATCCTTGAGATAGCGGATCATGCGCGGCAGAGCCGGCACCATCATCGGTTCGCCGACCCCATGCAACACGACGCGAGCAATCCGCGGAAACTGATCGACGATCCCGGTGAAGAGATCCCATGACATGTCGCCGGGCGGTTCCTGCGCCTCGAAGGTACGCGGACAGGTCGTGCACAGCAAATTGCAGCGGTTCGTCGTTTCGAGATAGAGGCACACGGGCTCAGCGTCGGCGAGCGCGCCGCGCTCGGCCGCGATGTGTTCGAAATACCGCCTTGGGTCGGGCGGCTTCGCCTCGTTCACGCGAACCGGCATGCACAACTGCTCCCGGTGGCACGGCGTCGACAATACCAAAGATCGAGCAGCGCCAGTGCCGCAAACGGCCCGTAGATTATCGATTCAATCACGAACTGGCGAGCATCCCCCGCGATTATGACTCCCCCTGGGATCAGGTATAGGAGCAGACACGCGTTTGTAAGCCACAACAGCGCAAATGAACGGATGAAACAGGCAAAGACGATCAGCCAAGCGAAATACCAAGCGTAATGCGGCGACACGAGCAACATGAACGCCGTCGCTATCGCGGCAGCGGGCATCATAGGCGAAAGCGCGGAAGCGCGGCCGAACAAGACGCCGATGCCAAGCGCCGCGAGGATCGCCAGGGCCGCAGCCTCATAGGCCCGCGCGCTCAGCCCCGCGAGCGCCGGCACGTGGTGCAACAGGCCCAGCAGGTAAAGGCCCGCGCCGCCGCCATCGAAGCCGTTTTCAACGGCGTATCCCGGTAGAAAGCCGAGGACCCGCGATCCGACCGCTATGAAGGGCAGATAAGCGACAACGATCGCTGCCGCGAATGCCATGGGCATCTTCCAGCCCCAGCGTCGATAGAGCGCCGGCAGCAGCACGGCCGGATATAGTTTGGTCAGCGTCGCGCCTGCCAGGAAGAGCCCGCCGGCCGGGCCATGACCGCGCCGCGCCGCCCACAGCGCCGCGACGGAAAGAGCGATAAGCGCGGCATCAATGTGGCCGCTACCGGCGAACTCCCACAGCGGTAGCGGGTGCCATGCGTAGACAAGGATGCGGGAAGTCGGCAAATCACCCAAGGCAAGGAGACGAACCAGCAGAATAACCACGACAATCTCGAAAGCGACCATCGCCGACTTCATCACCGTGACCGACTCGCCGAACCGCGTCACAATCAGAAAAATCCCTTCCGCTACCGGCGGATAGATCGTCGGCGCGTATTTGCTGGCGATGTGCGGGAAGATGTCGCTGTCGCGGAGTGCCTTTAGCTGTGGATCGGCTGGGGCGTAGCGGTAGGGGTTGATGCCGTTGGCCTCGACCCGACCGTCCCAGACATAGCGATAGATGTCGTCCGACAGATAGGGAGGGGCGCACACGACCGGGACGCGCATCAGCCCGGCTACCGCGACGATCCCAACGACGATGCGCCGAGGCAAACCGCCGCCCCAGCCCAACCACACCGCCGCCACGTAAACCACTGCTTGCAGGGCGGCGACGGCCAGGAAACGGTCGATGTTGCCCTGCGACTGGAACACGAGCCCGAGGACCGTAAGCGCGAGCAGGGACGCTCCGCTCGCCGCCAATCCGACGACGCGACCCCGGCTCACTCGTCGCCACTGCCGGTCGAGGCTCCGCCGATCCCAGGCCCCGATAGCGGGTCTACGAAGTCACGGGAGAGGTTTCGCAGGAACGCCGCCGTGTAGTGCGGCGCACGATCCGACGCCCCACGACCGATTTCTTCCCGCAATTCAGCGATGAGCCGACGCAGCGACCCGGCGTCGTCGACATCGTACCAAGTCGGCAGCACAATCGGTTCGAGCCCGATTTCGCGCGCGCGCACAACGGTCTGCGCGAAGACCGCATCCGTGCTCCAGGCGATGCCGTGGAACAGCCCTGCGTGCGGATGCTTTAGACCGATCAAGTAATACCCGCCGTCCTCCGCCGGCCCGAGGACGACGCGGTCGTCTGGCGCGGAAAGCGCTCGCGCGGCATCGACGAGGATCGCGGTCGGCAGCGTCGGGCTGTCGGAGTTGATCAAGCAAACCGAGCCGTACCCGACGTCCAGCAAGGACTTCGCAGCGTCATAAAGGCTCAAGCCGAGACCGACACGCGGCGACGGCAGCAACCGTGTGCCATTGGCCAGCAGAGGTGAGAATTCAGCTTCTGCTCCAGGTGGCGAATAGGCGATGTACCCCTCGATTGACGCCCGTTTCGCAGCCCCCGCGATGTTTTCGGCAGCGTCGCGGATAAAACAGGCGCTAAGGCCCGCCGCTTCCTCTGGCGACAGAGGGGGAACGAGGCGAGTCTTGGCCTCGCCGACGCGAGGGGCCTTGGCCATGATTGCCATGGCGCAGCAGCGGGAGCGCACACCGCTCAATTCGATCAGTCCTGGCGTTCGCGCCAGCTCCGCGCGACGGTGGCGACGACCGCCAGAGAGGCGTAGGCGCCATCGGCCTCGCCCTTCTCGAAATCACCGCCGATTACGGCCATCTGGTTGGTGACGTGAGCGAGGCAAAGCACCGGCTTTCGCCGCGCGTGGGCAAATGCATAGAGCGCTGCGGCCTCCATCTCCACCGCCAGGATATCGCGTTCCCGACATCGTTCGATTGCGCCCGCGGTCTCGCGGAAAGGCGCATCGGTGGTCCACGCGGCGCCCCGGTAAACCCGCTGCCCGCATCGGCCTAACGACCCCATCACAGCCTCGACAAGCGCCGGGTCGGCCTCGGCGAACTCGGCCGGCGGCAGGTAATGATAGCTCGTGCCTTCATCGCGTAGCGCGCGATCGATCACGACGAAATAGGGGGGGTTCCCCTGAGGCAGGATCTGACCCGCCGAGGTAACGCTGATCAGAAATCGGCAGCCCGAAACGAAAAGCTGCTCGGCGAGCAGCACCGCAAACGACGCGCCGACGGCACAACCGATAATGCCGAGACGCTCGGGCCCATGATCGAACTCGTAGAGTTCGGTATGATAGCAGGCCCATGCGGGCGACAACGACGCGCGCTTCTCGCGGAGTAGCGCTCGCAGGATGTCGCCATCCGGATCGAGGACGCAGATTTCAGGAACATCGGCCTCGGTCAGCCCCTTCTGCCGCCGTGCCTCGCGCAGCAGATTGGCTGGTTCGAACACCGACGGGGCGGCAAACTCCTTGCCAGCCAGAATCGGCGGGACACAAGATGCTGGGGGCTTGCTGCTCATGCTTGTGTTGTCGAGCATGCCTAGTCAGCGCGTCGAGCCATAGCCCAGCACTGCATCGCATGACATTATCGTCAGTTGAAGACAGGTCTCGGGCGCCCTTCGGGCATTTCGCGGCGCCGGAAACGAACGGCGGGAGACCGGACCAAGATCGAAATGGGACGGGAGGGGCGGTTCTCTCCGCGACGCTGAATGACTGAGATGGGTCGAGAGCAGAAGCTCCGTCGCTTGTGAGCACACGGTCTAATCGCCCTCCTGCGGATGCAGGATGAACCCGGCCGGGCACCCAGCCTTCTTTGCCGCCGCCGCCGCCGGCAGCGCGGCGTCCCACGCATTGGCGTCGAACCGGTAGCCGTTTACCTGGTCGGCGTCGCGCGAAACGACATAAAGCAGCGGCGGCACCATCTCGTCGGGCTCGACGAGCCGCGCGACGCGCCCTTCGCGGCTCATTTCACGCATCTCGTCGGCCATGCCCGGCGTGTTGGCGCCGGCACCCGGGTTGACGATGTTGATCGTCAGCCCGGTGCCCGCGACATCCTTGGCCCACACCTCGGTCGCCATTTCGAGCGCCGCCTTGGACGCGCCATAAGGGTGCGTGCCGGCGCGGTTCATCGTGTCGAGCTTGGTCGTGACGTTGATGATGCGACCCCAGCCGCGCTCGATCATCGCCGGCGCGACCCGCCGCGACAGCCGGTCGGCGGCGATATAGTTGGTGGTGATCACGTTGTCGATGATCTCGTCGCCGACCTCGAAAAACCGCTGGATCGTCGGCCGCCGGAACCGCGCCGGGTCGATATAGGTGAAAATGAGCCCGGCGCTGTTGACCAGGATGTCGACCGCGCCGAAGCGGGCGCGAGTCTCGGCGACGACCCGGTCGCATTCCTCGGCGTGGCGCAGGTCGGCGACCAGCGGGCGCAGCCGGTCGCGCAATTGCAGCGCCGTCGCCTCGGCCTCGATCTCGGCGACATCACTTTCGATATGGCCGACCGCTACCACCGGATGCCCGGCGCGCGCCAGCCCCAGGCTCATCGCCCGGCCGAGCCCACTCAGCCCTCCGGTAACGAGAGCAACCTGATCCGCCATCGCGTGCTCTCCCTAAACCTGTGCGAGACCCAGCGGCTTGCTGGTATCGAACGCGGGCATGATCTCCTCGGCGAACGTACGCAGATGCGCGACCGAGGCGCCCGGCGCGGCGAACAGCACGTTTTCGACCCCACCGGCTTCGAGCCGCTTGAGCTGGGCGATGATCTCCTCCGGCGTGCCGAGCAGCGGCGCGTCATCGAGCTCGAACGTATCCGGCGAGTCCTTGATGTTGACGTAGCGCTCCGCACCGGGGCCGCGCGCGAGGTCGCCGATGTTCCTCAGCACTTCGCGCCGCGTCGCGACCGCCTTTTTGCGCTCTTCCTCGTTGTGCACGATTTGCAGCCCGCGCGTCACCCCGACCGTCATCGGGTCGTAGGGCCGGCCGATATACTGGCATTCCTCGCGGAACACCCGCACCCGGTCGATAATCACGTCGGTCGGTGCGATCTGGTCCAGCAACAGATTGTACCCGTCACGCGCGGCGCGGCGGATCGATTCGGGGCTGCCGGCGCCCAGCCAGAACGGCGGATGCGGCTGCTGGATCGGCGCCGGTTCGACGACGACGTTGTCGTAGTTCCACCATTTTCCGTGATACGAGAAGCGGCCCGGCGAGGTCCACGCTTGGCGAATCACCGCGATCGCCTCGTCAAACCGCTCGGTCGCTTCGTCCTGCGGCACGCAGAAACCGGAGAATTCATAGGAGCGGTAGCCCTTGCCGACCCCGAAATCGAGCCGCCCGTTCGACAGCAGGTCGAGGGTGGCGGCCTGCTCGGCGACGAGAATCGGGTTGTGCCACGGCAGCACCACGACGGCGGTGCCGAGGCGAATCTTTTCGGTGCGTGCCGCCAGATAGGTCAGCAGGTTGAGCGAGGCGGACACCTGGCCAAACCCGGTGAAATGGTGCTCGACCAGAAAGACGCTGGAAAAACCGAGGCGCTCGGCCTCCACGATGTAGTTGATAAAGTCGTGGTAGCCTTCGCTGTCACCGGTCGGGCCGCCGCGCGCCCGTGCCCCGCCAAAGAGTCCGAATTTCATGTTTGCGTTTCCGCCCCTCTAAGCCTGCTTCAGTCTACGGTGCGGCGTGGCTCAGGTCGAGGCCGGCGGTTTCGCTGGCGAGGTCGCAACCTGCGGCTGTTCTACTTGCGGAAATGCGGCGCAACCTCGCGCATGAACAGCGACAGGTTGGCCGCCGCCATCTCGTGCGACATCGGCCCAAGCCGGAAGGTGTTGATAACGCCGCCGATGCCAAGCCGGTCGAGCGCCGCAAAATCCTCGGCGACCCGCGCCGGCGAGCCATGAATCAGCCCGTCGCCGCGCGCAGTGCGTGCACCCGGGAGGTCGCTCTGCGGCACCTCGATGCGCTGTCCGGTCTCGGCAAAGACGCGGTTGCGCAGTTCGCCCCGCGCGCGAGTCATTGAGTCGAATGCCGGGACGCCGATCCGCTCGGCCTCGGCGTCGGTCTCGGCGACGTAGACGTTGCGCCACACCCAGCTCGATTCGAGATTGGCATCGACCGCGGCATCGTCGTAGCCCGCCTGCCGCATCGTGTCGCGATAGAGCCCGACGCGGCGGCTCGTGGTAGCGAGCGACTGTACGTTCATCATGAATGGCTTGCCCTGGCGGGCCAGTTCGACCAGCGATACATCGCCCGACGAGCCGCGGACCACCGGCGGGTGCGGCCGGGTGTGGGAAAGCGGCCGCAGCATCGGCACGCTCAGCTGCCAGAACCGGCCGCGGTGCTCGAACGGCTCGCCGCTCCACGCCTTCAGCATAATCGCCTCGGCCTCGTCAAGGCGGTCCTGCGCCTCCAGGTGGTCTATGCCGAAGCCCTGGTAGTCATAGATGTTATATGAGCTGCCGCGGCCGAGGCCGACAATCAACCGCCCCTTGAGCAGGTGATCGAGCACCGCCATCTGCTCGGCAAGCCGGATCGGGTGGTGCAGTGCGGTCTGGATCACGGCAAAGCCGAGCGCGGCGTGGCGCAGCGTCGCCGCCAGCGCCCCGGCGAGCACCACCGGGTCGGCATAAACTGAGATGCCGTCGAAATGATGCTCGGCCAGCCAGACGATATCGGCGCCGAGCGCGTCGGCGAGCGCTGCCTCGCGCAGCGTTTCTTCGATGACGGCGCCGTCCCGGGCCGGGTCGCGGGAATCGGGGAACAGGAACGTGCTGAATTTCATCCGCTGGCTCCGCTCGGCAGCGGCGGATCACGGACCCGCTGCCCAACGCTGTCAAGGCGCCGCTCGCTAGGCAGGCCGGCGGCGCTGCGCTAGTGTCACCCCAAAGCATCTGAGACGCCGGCGCCCGGCGCGACCCCAAGGGAAGGACAGCGCGCGATGATCGACCTGCACTACTGGCCGACCCCCAACGGCAAGAAGGTGACGATCCTGCTCGAGGAAGCCGGGGTCGAGTATCGGATCGTTCCCTGCAACATCCAGCGCGGCGACCAGTTCACCGCCGAATTCCTCAAGATGAACCCGAACCACCGCATGCCGGTCATGGTCGACCACGCGCCGAAGGGCGGCGGGGCGCCGATCAGCGTGTTCGAATCCGGCGCGATCATGATGTACATCGCCGAGAAGGTCGGGAAATTCTGGCCGCAGGATTTGCGCGGCAAATACGCGGTGACAGAGTGGGTCATCTGGCAGATGGCCAACCAGGGACCCAAGCTTGGCGAATGCGGCCATTTCCGCCGCGCCGGGCCCGAGGCCGGCGACCTCAGCTATCCGATCCGCCGCTTCACCGATGAGGCCAACCGGCTCTACGGCGTGCTTAACAACCGGCTGTACAAAAACCGCTACCTCGCCGGCGACGAATACACAATCGCCGACATGATCTCGTACCCGTGGACCGTCAACTGGAAGGTTCAGGGCCAGGACATCGACGAATTCACGCATTTCAAGCGCTGGTTCGACGAGGTGAGCGAGCGCCCGGCGGTGAAGCGTGGCATGGCCGTCGGCGCCGACCTGCCGCCCGACCCGAACTCGCTGAGCGAGGAGGAACGCGCCGCGATCCGCAAGCGCATGTACAACCAGCGCGCGATCCCGGTGCCGGCATAGGCGAAACCGCCGGACGGCGGGGCGCACCCGCCTCGCCCGGCCCTGGCGAATACCCGTCGATGTCCCATACAGAACGTCCTGCCGGCCCGTCGCTGCGGGCCATCCCCGAAGGCGACAACCGCGAGCGGCTGATCTGCGCCGAGTGCGGCTTCATCCATTACGACAACCCCAAGATCGTCGTCGGCTCGGTGGCGCGCTGGGGCGACAAGGTGCTGCTGTGCCGCCGCGCGATCGACCCGCGCAAGGGGTTCTGGACCCTCCCCGCCGGCTATCTCGAACTCAACGAATCGACCAGCGCCGGGGCGCAGCGCGAAGCCTGGGAAGAGGCTCGCGCCCGGATCGAGATCGAGGGGCTGCTCGCGGTCTACGACATCCCGCGGCTGTCGCAGGTGCAGCTCGTCTACCGCGCGCGGCTCGTCGATGCGACGGTCTCGGCCGGTCCAGAAAGCCTCGAAGTTGGGCTGTTCGGGTGGGATGAGATCCCGTGGACCGAGATCGCATTTCCGTCGGTGCGCTGGGCATTGCACCACGAGCGCGAGGCGCAGGCGGGCGGGAATCTCGCCGCGCATATCGGCCTGCCCGCCGGCCTGCCGCCCGAGCCGGGCAAGCCGCAAGGCCTGTAGCATGGATCGACGTCGTCGAGTGGCTGCGCGGGCTCAGCCCTCGACCAGTACGCGACCGCCTTTGCCGACGCCATAGGCGAATCAGCTTCGGGTACGCCGTATTTTAGCTAAGTCTGCCATATTTAGCTAAGTCTATAGTCCCACCAAGCTGCGCGCGTAGGCCGCAGCCTCGAACGGGCGCAGATCGTCGGCGCCCTCGCCGACCCCGATCGCGTGGATCGGAATGCCGTATTTCTCGGCCAGCGACACCAGCACCCCGCCCTTGGCGGTGCCGTCGAGCTTGGTCATGACGATGCCGGTGACGCCGACCATCTGACGGAAAATCTCGGCCTGCGAATGCGCGTTCTGGCCGACCGTTGCGTCGAGCACCAACAGCACCGCGTGCGGCGCCCCGGGGTCGAGCTTTTTGAGCACCCGAACGATCTTCTGCAATTCGGCCATCAGGTCGGTCTTGTTCTGCAGGCGCCCGGCGGTGTCGATCAGCAGGATGTCGGCGTCGTCGCGCCGCGCCTGTTCCAGGGCGTCGTAGGCGAGTCCCGCCGCATCGGCGCCCTGCGGACGGGTCACCACCGGGCAGTCGGCCCGTTCGCCCCACACCTGAAGCTGTTCCACGGCGGCGGCGCGGAAAGTGTCGCCGGCAGCGAGTACCACACGCCGTCCCGCGTCACGGTATTGCCGCGCCAGCTTGCCGATGGTGGTGGTCTTGCCGCTGCCGTTGACGCCGACGACGAGGATTACGAACGGCCGCCGGGCGGGATCGGGATTCAGCGGCTTGGTCACCGGGCGGACCAGGCGTTCGACCTCGTCGGCCAGCGCGCGGCGCACCTCCTCAGGCGAGACTTCCTGGTTGAACCGGTTCCGGCGCAGCCCGGCGACAACCTCCTCGGCGACGCCCAGCCCCATATCGCTGGCGATCAGTAGATCCTCGAGTTCGCCGAGTGCCACCTCGTCGAGCCGCCGCCGGATGAAGATCGCGTTGATACCTTCGGTCAGCCGCGACGAGCTTTTGGCGAGCCCGGCACGCATCCGGGCGAACCAGCCGCGGCCTTCCTCCGCCGGTGCCTCGCCTGCCGCGCCCGGCGGAACTGGCTCGGCTGCCGCCGGCGCTTCGGACGGCGGCGCAGCAGATTGAGACCCGCGCCACCACGACCTCATCGCACCAGCGCTCCGACAAGCCGACCGGTTTCGGCGGCGATGAATTGCGCTTTTATGATATTCCCCAATGGATTATCATCAGATATTTCAACCAGCGCATAAAATTCACTGCGGCCCAGCCCGGCGCGCTCGACCAGTACCTCGCCGCTTTGACCGATACGCGAACTTAGTTCGTTTTGCAGTCTCACCGCCCCGGCTTGCCGAAGTCGCGCCGCGCGCGCGCGGACGATAGCGGGGGGCACCGGCGGCATGCGCGCCGCCGGTGTGCCGGGCCGCGGGCTATAGGGGAATACGTGGAGAAAGGCGATGCCGCACTCTTCAACGAGATCGAGGCTGCGGCGGAACATGTCGTCGGTTTCGGTCGGAAACCCCGCGATCAGGTCGGCGCCGATCGCGACATCCGGCCGTGCCTCGCGCGCCCGCCGCGCAACCGCGATCGCCTGCGCGCGGCTGTGCCGCCGCTTCATCCGCTTAAGGATCAGATCGTCCCCGGCCTGCAGCGACAAATGCAGATGCGGCATCAGCCGCGCGTCGCGCGCGAACACCGCCCACAAATCGTCGTCGATCTCGCTCGGGTCGAGCGAGGATAGCCTCAGTCGCTTCAGGTCCGGCACCGCGGCGAGCAGACGGCGCACCATCTGCCCGAGATTCGGGCGGCCCGGCAGGTCGGCGCCGTAGGCGGTCAGGTCGACGCCGGTCAGCACGATCTCGCAGGTTCCCGCAGCGACTAGGTTCCGTGCCCGCTCGGCGATCGCACCGATCGGCACCGAACTGCTGGCGCCGCGGGCATAGGGGATGATGCAAAACGTACAGCGGTGGTCGCAGCCCTGCTGAACCTGGAGATAGGCGCGGGCGCGCCCGGTCGGTGCCGGTTCCGCGCCCTCGCCGCTCCGCCCCGGCGACGGGCGCGGCATCGGGGCCGGGGTCGCGCCCGTCGCCGCATAGCTCTCCACCCGCAGTTTCGCGTCGTTATCGAGCACCGCATCGACTTCGGGCAGCGCCGCATACTTCTCTGGCGCCAGGGTCGCGGCGCAGCCGGTGACGATGAGCCGCCGGCCCGGGTGGTCGCGCCGCGCACGGCGGATCGCTTGACGCGCTTGGCGCTCGGCCTCGGCGGTCACCGCGCAGGTGTTGACGACAATCGCGTCGGCCAGCCCCGCGGCGCTGGCCGCGCGGCGAATCACCTCGCTCTCGAACGCATTGAGGCGACAGCCGAAGGTGATGATGTCGACCGCACCCATCTCAGGCGCCGATCAGCGCCGGGTCGAACGCCCCTTCAAAGCTCAGCGCCGCCGGGCCGGTCATGATCACATGCCCGTCGCCGCGCCATTCGACCGAAAGGCTGCCGCCGTCTACGACGATCGTCGTGGCCCGGCCGCAAAGCCCGCGGCGATGCGCCGCCGCCAGCGCGGCGCAGGCGCCGCTGCCGCAAGCGAGCGTCAGACCGGCGCCCCGCTCCCATACCCTGAGCCGGATCGTGTCGCCGCCGCGCAGCGAGGCAACCCCGATGTTCGCTCGCTCTGGAAACAGCGGGTCGTGCTCGAGCGGCGGCCCCAGCCGCGCCAAATCGACCGCCTCGGCATCCGCAACAAAGAACGTCGCGTGCGGGTTGCCAAGGCTGGTGCAAACCGGGTCGACAAGCGGCCCGAGCGCCAGATCGACATGCAGCGTATCCATCGGCCGCGCTAGCGGGATCTCGCGCCATTCGGTGCGCACCGGCCCCATATCGACCGAAACGCGCCCGTCATCGGCGATATCGGCGCCGAGCACCCCAACGACGGTCTCTATCCGCACATGGGTCGCTGAGCTCTCCGACGCCAGCAGCGAGGCGATGCAGCGGGTCGCGTTGCCGCACGCCTCGGCGCCGCTACCATCGGCGTTGAGGATGCGCATGAACGCGTCTGCGCCGCCGTTATGCGGGCGCTCGATCACGATGATCTGGTCGCAGCCAACGCCGGTGTGACGATCTGCCAGCGCCCGCGCCGCCGCGGGGCCGATCGTGGCGCCGCCCCGGCGGTAGTCGAGCACGACAAAATCGTTGCCGAGCCCGTGCATCTTGCGAAACGGAATACGATCCATGCCGCCGCTTATATGGCGGGGCGGGCGGCGCTGTCCAACGCGGCGGGCGCGATTCTAGCTGCGCCGTCGCGCCGTCCTGACCGGGTGGTGCCGAGACGCGGTGTGCCGAACGACGCGATGCGCGGCCACGTGGTGCGCGACCGCGTGGTGCACGGCGGCGCGATGCGCGGCGGCGCGATGCGCGACGAAATGATGCGCGGCGACGCGATGCACGGTGGCGACCCGCCTGGTGCGGACCACGGCATGGCCGGCATGACGCATCATCCGCTCACGGCCATGCACCTCATGCCGCGACGCAACGCGCTGGTAAGCGACGCGCCGCTCGACGACCCGCCGCTTGACCACGCGGCGCACCACGACATGGCCATGGACTACACGGCGTACCACGACGTGGCGCAGCACGACGCGGCGCGACACCGCAAACCGCTCGGCACCGCCGCTGCGGTGCGACGGCCCGGAAACCATGCTCGGCCCTGGCCGCCGCGCGGCCGGGTGCTCGCCGGTAAACGGCTCGGCCTCGTTGCCGAAATAATTGGGCACGCCGGCCGGCGGCGTGAAATTCTTGGTGCCCGCGCTCATCTCGACGGCGCCCGCCGGCAGGCCGAACAGGCCGAGCGAGGCGGCAAGACAACAGGCGCGAAGGGCGCAGGTCAACGTGCTAGCCATGCCCTTCCATAGCCGATAATGCCGATGCACGGAAAGCCCAAGCAGGACCGTCGGCTCAGCGGCGCCGCGCCTGCCACTCGGCCAAGCTCATCCGATCCATGCGAAACAGGTCGCTGGTGCGCGCATACCAGCCGCGACCGTGCATGCGCCCGATCAGCCCGATCTCGTCGGTTTTCACGTAGAGCTTCTCCGGGTCGATCAGGTCGTCGCGAATGTGGATGTGAATGACTCGGCCGACCTCGATCGTCGAATTGCCGCCGGTCGACAGCCCGGTGATGCGCCGGCATTCGAAGCTGACCGGCGCTTCGGCGATCCGCGGCGGCTGCACGCCGATCGACGGCACGGCAGTCAGCCGGGCGATATCGAGCTCGCCGACATCGGCCGGGAAGTCGACCGCACAGATGTTCATCCGCTCGGCCAGCGCCTCGTCGACCAGGTTAACGACGAACTCGCCGGTCTCGCGGATATTGTTCTCGGTGTCCTTGTAGCCGCCTTCGGCGCCGGTGCCGTTGATACCGAGCACGACGACCGGCGGATCAGAGCTCATCGCGTTGAAGAAGCTGAAGGGCGCGGCATTGACGTTGCCCTGCGCATCGACCGTCGTCGCCAGCGCGATCGGCCGCGGCACGATCGTGCTGATCATCAGCTTGTAGCCATCCTGGGTCGGCATCTTGGCGAGGTCGAAATGCATGGTTCGGTTCTCCGCGATTCGATCAGATCGGTGCAGCAAGAGTGCCAGCCGGCCGGCGCGGCCTCAATCCGCCGCCGCCGGGCGGGGTGCGGGGCGCGGTGGGCGCAGCAGCAAAAGCAGCGGAAACGAGGCCAAGGTGACGATCATCATCAGCTTGAAATCGTCGATGTAGGCGACCATCGCCGATTGCCGGGTCACCTCGGCATTGAGCGCCGCCACCCCGATCGGCGTCGTCAGGCTGTAGTGCCCGGCAAGGTACGGCGCGCGAGCCAGCGGGTTGTCCGGGCGCAGCCCCTCGACCAGCCGCGAATGCACGGCCTGAGTGTTTTCAACCAGCTGCGCCACGAGGATCGGAATGCCGACGCTGCCGCCGAGATTGCGCATCAGCCCGCGAATGGCGGTGCCCTGGGTCAATATGCGGCGCGGCAGGTTCGACAGCGCGATGATGTTGAGCGGCACCGCGGTGCAGCCAAAGCCGAGCCCCTGGATCAGCCCTGACACCACCACCAAGCGGATGTCCATCATCAGCGAGAACGAGGTCATCTGCCAGCACGCGACCGTAAGCAGGATGAGCCCGGCGCCGAGAATCATCCGCATGTCCACACGGTTGATCAGCCGGGCGACGATAAGCATTCCGATCATCGTGCCGATGCCGCGTGAGGCCATCGCCAGGCCGGTCGTCAACACCGGATAGTTCATCAGCTCCTGCAGCATCAGCGGCAATAGAGCCAGCGTGCCGTTCATCGTGATGCCGATCAGGAAGATCAGCACGGTGCCGGCAATGAAGGGGGTGTTCCTCAAGAGTTCACGGTTTAGAAACGAGCGGTCGGTCGCCGTCGCGGTGTGCACGGCCAGCAAATAGAGGGCCAGCAGACCGATTGTTGCCTCGATGCAGACCTCGGTCGAGCTGAACCAGTCCTTCAGCTCGCCGCGGTCGAGCATCAATTGCAGCGCCGCGACCGCAAAGCTCAAGGTCACAAAGCCGAACGGATCAAACGGCTCGCGGTGCGCCGGGCGCGCCTCCCGGATGAACAGCGCGATCCCGATCGCCGACAGGATGCCGACCGGCAGGTTGATGTAGAACACCCAGCGCCAGTTGAACGAGTCGGTCAGCAAGCCACCTAGCGGCGGGCCGGCGATTGGGCCGAGGATCGTGCCGAGGCTGAACACCGCCATTGCCTGGCCGTGCCGCTCGGGCGGATTAATCTGCAGCAGGGTCGCCTGCGACAGCGGCACCAGTGCGGCGCTGCCCAGCCCCTGCAGCACGCGAAAAAAGACGAGCTGCCCTAGGTTCTGCGCCGCGCCGCACAGCGCCGAGGCGAGCGTGAAGATGATCACCGACCCGAGAAAGATGTATTTGATCCCGAAACGCCCGGCGAGCCAGCCGGTCAGCGGCATCGCGATCGCGGTCGACACGATGTACGAGGTCAGGACCCAGGCGACCTGCTCGTGGTTCGCCGACATGGCGCCCTGAATATGCGCCAGCGCGACGTTGGCAATCGTATTGTCGAGCCCGCGCATGATCACCGACAGCATGATCGAGAAGGTAATGGCGGTGCGGTTCATCGCTGTCGGTCCGCCACCGCCTCCTCTCGTTTGCCGGTTGGCCTATGCGCCGGAGCCATTGTCCCGGGTTTTGACCAGAATCGTCAATTTGATGTCTGCATGGCCGGCCAGACCAAACGTCACCTGCTGGTAGCGCAGGAACCCGTCGGCCGGATGGTTGAAGGTGCGCTCGCCGCCCTCGCGCCCAAGAACGCCGTGCTGGTGCCACAGCAGGGCGAATTCCGGGCTGCGCGCAGCGAGGTCGTCGATCAGCACGCGCAATCCCGGGTCGTTGAGGTGTGCGCCGCAATGCGCGCGGAATTCCGCGACGACCCGGCGGGCGCGCCGCTCCCAGTCGCAGATCAATCCGCGCGCCTCAGGCCCGAGAAAGATAAAGCGCAGCAGGTTGCACTCGCCCTCCCGGTCGAGCCAGCCGATAAACAGGCGCCCGGCCGCCGCATTCCAGCCGCGCGCATTCCACTCGCGGTCGAGGAGGTAGGCCGGGGCCGTGATGGCGTCGAGGCAGGCGCGTGGGCCCGGCGGCAATTCGTCGGCCGCGTCCGACTCCGGGTTAGGGTCGCGCTTGCCGGCTAGTTCGAACAGGTATTCGCGCTCGGCCCGGTCGAGCCGCAGCGCCCGGGCCAGCCGCGCCAGCGCGGTCGGCGACACCGACACGTCGCGCCCCTGCTCGATCCAAGTGTACCAAGTGGGGCTGAGCCCGGCGAGTTGCGCCACCTCCTCGCGTCGCAGCCCCGGGGTGCGCCGCCGCACCGCGCCGGCCAGCCCGACCGAGGCCGGCTTAACCCGCTCGCGCTGCGCCCTGACGAAATCGCCCAGTTCGCGACGGCGGGCGGCGGCATCGGCATTGAACTCGGCATTGAACATGGTGCATCAGATACCATGATAACTTTACTCCTTAAACCGGTACCATGGCGGTGCTACTGAGTCATGGTCCGCGCGATGGCATGGCGGCTGAGAAGGCGGAACTGCGAGGCGGAATTGACACTGCGCCCCCCCGAGACTAGCGTCCGCCTGCGGCTTCACTGGAAGTGCGCAAACGGCCCCCGTGTGGGGGCGGCCAGTCCGCGAGTTTCGCGCACTGGCTTTTTGTCATGCGCCGCTGGGCGCGAAACTAGAGGCCCGGGATGTTCGAGAGCCTGAGCACCCGTCTCAACGATGTGTTCGACCGGCTGCGCCGGCGCGGCACGCTGAGCGAAGACGATGTCGGCGCCGCGTTGCGCGAAATCCGCGTCGCGCTGCTCGAAGCCGATGTCGCGCTGCCGGTGGTGCGCGACTTCGTGGCGGCGGTGCGCGAGCAGGCAGTCGGCCAGGCAGTGCTCCGCTCGGTGACGCCGGGCCAGATGGTGGTCAAGATCGTCCACGACCACCTCGTCGGCGTGCTGAGCGGCGGTGAGGCGCCGGGCAGTGGCCCAACAGAAATGCAAGGGGGGCTCGACCTCAACGCGCCGGCACCGGTCGCGGTGATGCTGGTCGGGCTGCAAGGCTCAGGCAAGACCACGACCGCAGCCAAGATCGCGCTGCGCCTCAAGACCCGCGGGCGCAAAAAGGTACTGATGGCATCGCTCGACGTACAGCGGCCGGCGGCGCAGGAGCAGCTCGCCCAACTCGGCCGCCAAATCGACGTTGCGACGCTGCCGATCGTGCCCGCCGAGCGCCCGGTCGCGATCACCCACCGCGCGCTGCAGACCGCGCGCAGCGAGGGCTACGACGTTGTGCTGCTCGACACCGCCGGGCGGCTGCACGTGAACGAAGAGCTGATGCTCGAGGTCGCGGCGGTGCGCGACGCGGCGACGCCGCACCAGACGCTGCTTGTCGCCGATTCGATGACCGGCCAGGACGCGGTCAACGTCGCCAAATCGTTTGCCGAGCGGGTCGGGCTGACCGGCATCGTGCTGACCCGCACCGACGGCGACGCGCGCGGCGGCGCCGCGCTATCGATGCGCGCTATTACCGGCAAGCCGATCGTCTTCATCGGCACCGGCGAAAAGATCGACGCGCTCGAGCCGTTCCACCCGGACCGGGTCGCCGGCCGCATCCTCGGCATGGGCGATGTCGTCTCGCTGGTCGAGAAGGCAGCCGAGACCGCCGACAAGGACGAGACCGAGCGACTCGCCGCCAAGTTCGAGCAGGGCCAGTTCGATCTCGACGACCTCGCCGGGCAGCTGCGCCAGCTGCGCCGCATGGGCGGGATGAACAGCATGCTCGGCATGCTGCCCGGGATCGGCAAGATCAAGCGCCAGATCGACGCCGCCAATCTCGACGAGAAGCTGTTGATCCGCCAGGAGGCGATCATCTCATCGATGACTCGGCGCGAGCGCAAAAACCCCAAGCTGCTCAACGCCTCGCGCCGGCTGCGCATCGCCGCCGGCTCGGGCACGTCGGTGCAGGAGATCAACCGGCTCTTGAAGCAGTACCAGGAGATGTCCGGGATGATGAAAAAGATGAAAAAGCTTGGCCAGCGCGGCCTGATGCGGCACGGGCTGTCGGCCCTGATGCCGGGCGGCATGCGTCATTAGTCAGATTTATGACCAGGAAAAACTTTTGCTGAGAGGCTATTGATGTCGTTGAAAATCCGGTTGGCCCGCGGCGGCGCGAAAAAGCGACCGTTTTACAGCATCGTCGTCGCCGACGCGCGCAGCCCGCGCGATGGGCGCTTTATCGAAAAGCTCGGCACCTACAATCCGATGCTGGCGCGCGACCACGCCGACCGCGTGACGCTGAAGACCGAGCGCATCCAGCACTGGCTCGGCGTCGGCGCCCAGCCGACCGATCGGGTGGCGCGCTTCCTCGGCGATGCGGGGCTGGCCGAAAAGCCGGCGCGGCGCGAGACGCCGGCTAAATCGGCGCCGAAGGCCAAGGCCCAGGCGCGTGCCAAGGAAGCCGCCGAAGCCGCCGCCGCGGCGCGCGGCGCCTGACGCCGAGGACTTAGGCTACGCCAATGGTCTCCACCCGTCATTCCGAGGAGCGTCAGCGGCGCGAATCTGGAATCCAACACTCCGCCGCAGCGCCCGTCGAGGCCGCGGCCGAGCTGCTGGATTCCAGATCTGACGCTGCGGGTCATGCCGGAATGGCGGCTGATCGGGCCAATCTCTCACGACGCCGCGTCTGCCTCGGCGTCGTCACCGGGGCGCATGGGGTGCGCGGTGCGGTCAAGCTCAAGAGCTTTACCCAGGAGCCAGCCGACATCGCGCGCTACGGCCCGCTTGAAGACGAAAGCGGCACGACGCACTACACGGTTCGGCTGGTCGGCAATGCCAAAGGGGTGCTGATCGCCATATTGTCGGGCATCGCCGATCGCGATCGCGCCGAGGCGCTGCGCGGCGCCCGGCTTTATTTGCCGCGCGATGCGTTGCCGCCGACCGAGGACGACGAATACTACCACGCCGATCTGATCGGCCTCGCGACGCTAGACACTGAGGGCAACCGGGTTGGCGAGGTGTGTGCGGTACACGATTTCGGCGCCGGTGCCACGCTGGAGGTCACCCGGCCCGCCGGACAGCCGATCATGGTACCGTTCACCCGCGCGGCGGTGCCGGTCGTTGATTTCGCCGGCGGGCATATCGTGATCGACCCGCCCGAAGGGCTCGTCGCCGAGCCGCCGGCGCGCCGCGCCCGTGCTAAGGCCCCAGCATGACCTGGACCGCGACCGTGCTGACGATCTTTCCCGAGATGCTGCCCGGGCCGCTCGGCCATTCGCTGGCCGGCAAGGCGCTGCGCGAGGGGCTGTGGCGGCTCGACACGGTCGATATCCGCAATTTTGCGCGCGACCGGCACCGCTCGGTCGACGATGCGCCGTTCGGCGGTGGACCGGGCATGGTGATGCGCCCCGACGTGCTCGACGCGGCGATCGCCGGGTCGGGCGGAATCGGTCCGCTGATCAACCTGTCGCCGCGCGGCCGGCCGCTCGACCAGCAGCGCGTCCGCGCTCTTGCCGCGCAGCCCGGCGTGACGCTGATCTGCGGCCGGTTCGAAGGTATCGACGAGCGCCTAATGGAAGCCCGCGCGGTCGAGGAAGTGAGCCTCGGCGATTTCGTGCTATCGGGCGGCGAGCCGGCGGCGATCGCGCTGGTCGACGCCTGCGTGCGCCTGCTGCCCGGCGTCGTCGGCTGCGCCGACACGCTCGCCGAGGAAAGCTTTGGCGACGATTTGCTCGAATACCCGCATTACACCCGGCCGCAGCACTGGCAGGGGCGGAACGTTCCCGAGGTACTGGTCTCGGGCGACCACCAGCTCGTCCGCGACTGGCGGCGCCAGATGGCCGAGCGCCTGACCCGCGAGCGTCGCCCCGACCTGTGGGCGCGCCACATCGCTAATCGACCGGCCGCGCCGGCCTCCGCAAAAGAGGTGACCCAATGAATCTTCTGCAAGAGATCAATGCCGAGCAGGTGGCGAAGTTCGCCGCCGAGCGTCCCGTGCCGCCATTCCAGCCAGGCGATACCGTGCGCGTCAGCGTCAAGGTGGTCGATGGCGAGCGCGAGCGCATTCAGGCGTTTGAGGGCGTCTGCATCGCCCGCAAGAATGCCGGGATCAACTCCAATTTCACGCTGCGCAAGATCTCGTACGGCGAAGGCGTCGAGCGCATCTTTCCGCTCTATTCGCCGCGCATCACCGCGATCGAGGTGATGCGCCGCGGCGCGGTGCGGCGCGCCAAGCTCTATTACCTGCGCGGCCGCACCGGCAAGGCCGCGCGCATCGCCGAGCGCGACCGCGGCCGCCGCGAGCCCACCGCCGAAACCTGAGCCTGATCTCCGGGAGAAATGCCATGGCGCAACCGCGCACGCTATTCGACAAGATCTGGGATGCCCATGTCATCGCACCGCAGGGCGAGGGCACCTACCTGATCTATATCGATCTTCATCTGATACATGAAGTTACGACCCCGCAAGCCTTTGAAGGGCTTAAGCTTGCCGGCCGCAAGGTGCATCGTCCTGACGCGACGATGGCGGTCGCCGACCACAATATCCCGACCACCGGCCGCAGCGCCGGCGTCGCCGGCATCGCCGACCCGGATTCAAAGCTGCAGGTCGATACGCTCGAGCGCAACGTTAAGGAATTCGGCGTCCCCTATTTCCCGATCAGTAGTATCGACCAGGGGATCGTCCACGTCATCGGACCCGAGCAGGGACTAAGCCAACCCGGTATGACAATCGTGTGCGGCGACAGCCACACCGCGACACACGGCGCGATGGGCGCGCTCGCCTTCGGCATCGGCACCTCCGAGGTCGAGCACGTGCTGGCGACGCAGACGCTGATCCAGGCTCCGGCCAAGAACATGCTGATCAACATCAACGGCGCACTTGGCACCGGGGTCAGCCCAAAGGATGTGATCCTCGCGATCATCGCCAAGATCGGCACCGCCGGCGGCACCGGGCACGTCTTCGAATACGCCGGCAGCACCTTCCGCGACATGTCCATGGAAGGGCGCATGACCGTGTGCAACATGTCGATCGAGGCCGGAGCACGCGCCGGCCTCGTCGCGCCCGACGATAAGACCTTTGCCTACCTGATGGGCCGGCCCTACGCGCCGAAGGGCGCGGGGTGGGAGCAGGCGTTGGCCTACTGGAAGACCCTGCCCTCAGACCCCGGCGCCCCATACGACAAAGAGGCGCATCTCGACGCCGCCGACATCGCGCCTCATGTCACCTGGGGCACAAACCCCGAGCAGGCGGTGCCGATCACCGGTCGGGTGCCAGACCCGGCGCAGGTCGACGACCCGCTGAAGCGCGCCTTCATGGACCGGGCGCTGCAATACATGCAGCTCAAGCCAAACATGCGGTTACAGGACGTGCCGGTGCAGCGCGTCTTTATCGGCTCATGCACCAACAGCCGCATCGAGGATTTGCGCGCCGCCGCGGCGATCGCCAAGGGCCGCAAGGTCGCTGATGGTGTCGTGGCGCTGGTGGTGCCCGGCTCGGGCCACGTCAAGCACCAGGCCGAGGAAGAGGGTCTCGACCGCGTCTTTCTCGAAGCCGGGTTCGAATGGCGCGAGGCCGGCTGCTCGATGTGCATGTCGATGAACAACGACAAGGCGATGAACGGCGAGCGGGTCGCCACCACCTCGAACCGCAATTTCGAGGGCCGCCAGGGCAAGAATGCCAAATCGCACCTGATGGGCCCGGCGATGGCCGCCGCCGCCGCGGTGACCGGCTGCCTAACCGACGTGCGCGATTTGGGCTGAGAGGAAGCCGCGATGGAAAAATTCACCACCCTTACCGGCGTCGCTGCGCCGCTACCGATCGTCAATCTCGATACCGACAAGATTTTTCCGGCGATCTATCTGAAGACGATCAAGCGTACGGGGCTGTCGCAGTGGCTGTTTGAGGAAATCCGGCTCAACCCCGACGGGTCGGAAAACCCCGATTTCGTCCTCAACCAAGCCCCGTACCGCCACGCCCAGATCCTGATCGGCGCAGACAATTTCGGCTGCGGATCGAGCCGCGAGCACGCCCCGTGGGCGCTCCTCGATTTCGGCATCCGTTGCGTCATCGCGCCGAGCTTTGCCGACATCTTCTATAATAATTGCTTTAAGAACGGCATCCTACCCGTTGTGTTGCCTAAGGCAATTTGCGACGAGCTGATGGAGGATGCCAAGAAGGGCGCCAACGCGGTGATGACGATCGATTTGGAGAGCCAGACGGTCTCACGACCCGACGGCGAAAAGGTGCATTTCGAGATCGATCCGTTCCGCAAGCACTGCCTCCTCAACGGGCTCGACGACATCGGGCTGACCGAGCAGAAAGACACCGAAATCGCCGGCTACGAGGAGAAGACGCGGCATGCTCGCCCGTGGCAGTTCGGTCTGACGCAGAAGACCGCCTAGGGATCCCGATCGACCTGCGTTTTGCCTACTTCTCGACGTCATTCCCGGCCTTGTGCCAGGCATCCACGGAAGCGCCACCACCCGTATTGGCGTGGATCGCCGGGACGAGCCCGGCCATGACGCGCGTTCCCAGGGAGCTAGACCCAAATGCCACAATCACACTCCAACCGCAAAGTCCTCGTGCTGCCGGGCGACGGCATCGGCCCCGAGATCATGGGCGAGGTGATGCGGGTCATCGAGTTTTTCGACAAGCGCCGCATCGCGAGCTTTGAGGTCAGCGAGGGGCTGGTCGGCGGTGCCGCCTACGACGCCTCGGGCGTGCCCCTGACGGACGAGACGCTGGCCCGAGCGCACACGGCGGACGCCGTGCTGTTCGGCTCGGTCGGCGGCCCGAAATGGGAGAAGCTGCCGTTTCACCTCCAGCCCGAGCGCGGCCTCTTGCGCCTGCGCAAGGAGATGGACCTGTTCGCCAACCTGCGCCCGGCGGTGGTGTTCGAAGCACTCGCCGAAGCCTCCAGCCTGAAACAGGAGCTGGTCTCGGGCCTAGACCTGTTGATCGTGCGCGAGCTGACCGGCGGCATCTATTTCGGCGAGCCGCGCGGCGTCGAGACATTGCCGGACGGCACCAGGCGCGGCATCAACACCGAGGTCTATACCGAGGCCGAGATCGAACGGGTGGTGCGCGCCGCGTTCGAACTGGCGCGCAAGCGGCAAAAGCGGCTCACTGAGGTCGACAAGGCCAACGTCATGGAATCCGGCGTGCTGTGGCGCGAAATCGCCCAGCGCGTGCACGCCGCCGATTTCTCGGATGTCGAACTGTCATTCATGTACGCCGACAACTGCGCGATGCAGCTGGTGCGCGCGCCCAAGCAGTTCGATGTGATCGTCACCAGCAACCTGTTCGGCGACCTGCTGTCGGATTGCGCGGCGATGCTGACCGGCTCGCTCGGCATGCTGCCCTCGGCCTCGCTCGGCGCCGCCGACGCGACCGGCCGGCGCAAGGCACTGTACGAGCCAGTGCACGGCAGCGCGCCGGACATTGCCGGCAAGGGGATCGCCAACCCGCTTGCATGCATCCTCTCGTTCGCGATGATGCTGCGCTACTCGTTCGACCTCGGCGAGGAAGCCGACCTGGTCGAGAATGCGGTGCGGCAGGCGCTGGCGGCCGGGGCCCGCACCGCGGATATCTGCCGCGCCGATCTCAAGGCGATGACCACGCGTGAGATGGGTGACGTGGTGCTGCGCGCAATCGAAAAGGCGGCGTAACCGGCCGGGCTCGTCAGGCCGCCTTTGCCGCCCGCCCGCGCTCGAGCGCAGCGACGATCATGTCGCTGTCCATCACATCGCCGAAGATGTTGTAGAACGCGGTCAGTGCAGCGTTGTGCTCGCGCTCGGTCATAGCGGCGTTGCCGTCGCTCACCATGATGGTCTTGAAGTTGGTCATCATCGCATCGCGCGCCGAGCTTTCACAGCACACGTTGGTGACGGTGCCGGTAATCAGCACGGTGTCAAAGCCGCGGCCCCGCAGCCGATCTGGCAAGTCCGACGTACCGGGGACGAAGCCGCTGAAGCGCGATTTCTCGACGATCTCGTCCTGCGGCCTGACATCCAGTTCGGGCCACAGCTGGTGACCAGGCGCGCCGGGCGTCAATGCCTCGATGCGCCTCTGACGCCAGGCCGGGCTCGACATCTCGTAAGAGATCGACCACTCGCGCAGCGAGCGATCGTTGTGCGTCGTCTTGATCCAGAAGACGCCGCCGCCCGCTTCTCGCACGGCACCAGCGAGCCGGTTTAGCGCCGGCACGATATCGCGCGCCGCCGGGCACACTGCGTGTCCGACCGCCTCGTCCATGAAGGCGCGCTGCATGTCGATCACGACGAGCGCGGTCTTCGTCGGGTCGAGCTCGGCAAAGGGATGCTCGCTGCCCCGCCGGTCGATAACGCGACGGACGACATCCTCTGGAATTGTGGCGCCGTTAACTTTCATCGCCCCCTCCTACCAAGCGGCGTCGAGCAGTTGGCGGACGACCGGCGGCCCGTCGATCTTGCGCGGGTTGGTGTGGATCCAGCGGTCGTGCATCGACAGCTCGGCGATGCGGTCGAGCTGGTCCGGAGTGACTCCGACATCGCGCAGCCGCATCGGCAGGCCGAGCGCGCCGATCAGCTCGGCGACGACATCCGCCGCCGGCTCGCCGGGCCGGCCCAGCGCCTCGCTGACCCGCGCCTGGCGCACGGCGTTGACTGGGTGGTTGAAGCGCAGCACGTGCGGCAGCATCACGCACGACGTGTAGCCATGCGGCACATTGGCGGTGCCCCCAAGAACATGACCAATGCCATGACTAGCCCCTTTCGGCACGCCGGTCTGCGAGCCGACCATCGACAGCCAGGCGCCGAGCTGGCATTCGAGCCGCGCGTCGAGGTCGAGCGCGTCCGCACTGACCCCGCACAGCCCGTGACCCAGCAGTTTCAACGCGTGAAACGACGCGCCCTCCGAGATCGGCTGGCAGAAATCCGAGCAGATGTCCTCGACCGCGTGGTCGACGGCGCGAATGCCGGTCGACAGAAACAGCCATTCCGGCGTGTGGATGCTGGCGCGCGGGTCAAGGATCACGGATTTCGGCGTCATCAGCGGGTGGCCGAAGCTCTCCTTGACGTGCCGCACCGTATCGGTGCACCCGGCCGAGCCGCTGTATTCGCCGGCCGACAGCGTGGTCGGGATGCACACAGTGCGCACCGACGGCGGTTTTGGCTGGGCACGGGCGGTCGTGCCGTCGGCGGCGACGCGGTTGCGCATCGCGTCGAGCTGATCGGGCTCGCCAATGTCGTTGGCGAGGCATAACGCCACCATCTTCGCCGCGTCGGTGACCGAGCCGCCGCCCAGCGTC
Organism: Allostellaceae bacterium; assembly: GCA_035534855.1. Lineage (GTDB taxonomy): Bacteria > Pseudomonadota > Alphaproteobacteria > ATCC43930 > CGMCC-115725 > DATARH01. Next base: position 38,531 of record DATLRD010000027.1, read on the forward strand.
ACCAGCAGATCGGCCCCGGCTTCGCGCGCCGCGTTGGCCGCCGCGACGACGTCGACGCGCGGCGTGTGCGAGCCGATTTTGGCGCAAACTCCGGCAAGGTTGTTGCCGAGCGCGGCACGAACCTGCGCGACCGTGTCGGTATCGCGCGCCAGCGTACCGCTCGCCAGCAGAAACACCGCATGCACGCCGCTGCGCTCGACCTCCTCCTTCAACGCCTCGGCAAACGGCCGGCCGTAGACGACGCTTTCCATTTCAGGGAAGCGGTAGGTGCCGGTCTGCATGGCCTGTCCCCTCATCTTGCTTGTCATCCCTGCGAAAGCCGGGATCCATCGATGTACCGCTGGTACGGCTAACCTGTGGATCCCAACCCTGCGCCCGAACAACGCTCTCGCGGACTCAAGGCGGAAAGCCCTCCCCGCGCGGAAGCGGAGAGGGTGCGCATTACGGACTAATTGTTCGACTAAGATTGACCGGCTTCCGCGACCATCCGGGCAAAGCGGCGCTTGGCAATTGTCGGGGCCTTGGGCGCCGCCAGCGGGTTCGGAACGCGATTGCCCGGGCCGAGGGACTGGGTCAGGGTCGGGTTCCAGGCGTCGCCGCCCAGCGAATAGGTGCGGTTCGACTGCGCCGGGTTGCGGTTGACCAACGGCCGCAGGTAGAGCGGGTGCGTCATGCTGCGCACCTCGTGCTCGATCGTGAACAGCACCTTACCGGTGTCGAGGTCGACGATATCCTCGAAGCGATACTGGCAGCGGTCGCTTTCCTCGGTGATCAGGTCGAGCTTGGCGAGCTTGTCGTGCGGCGTGCCGAAATCGTCGACATAGACTTGGAGGTGGTGGCCGTCGAATTCCGGCAGCGTCTTGCTCGTCTCCTTGAAGCGCAGCTCCTGCCTCAACCCGACCGAGACGATAGCGGTCTTGCCGCTGCCATTGCCCTCGACCTTGGCCTTGGCGCCGATAATCTCTTCATAGAAGCGGGCGATGCCCTTGGCGGTGCCGGTCGGCACGTCGAATTCGACGTAGGGGATGCCGAGGTTAATCGCGCCAAAACGGTCGATGTCGGGGGCGTGCAGGTGGAACCGGTTGCCCCACGGGCAGAACGCCTCGACATAATCATTCATCGGCTTAAAGGCGAATTTGGTGCCCTTGAGCCTCGCCTTGACCGCTTCGAGCCGATCGAGCAGCGCCTCGCGGTCGGGCGTGACGATGCCGATCGTGCCGCGCAGCACCAAGGCGTCGCCGGTCGGCATGTGGAACTGGCTGGTGCGCCCGACATTGACCCACATGTTGTTGGTGCCGGGAAACAAATACGGGTCGCGGGTCAGCCCCAACCCCATCAGGTAGAATTCGCTGGCGAGCCCCTGGTCCGGGATCTCGAGGTTGACGTGTTCCAGCCCAGTGATGTTGCCGAGGTTCTCGGCGCTGCGATCGAATGGATTATCCATCTGTCCCTCCCGAAATTTCCGGCGTTCCCGCGCGCTCGCCATCAGTTGAGGCGCCGGCCGCATTCCCCGTCATCAGAACAGCTTTTCAAACCGTTCGTCTACCGGCACGCGGTAGCCGTCGGCGAGGCGGTTGGTCTCGTTCGCCATACCGACGATCGCCACCAATTCGCCGAACATCGCCGGGGTCACGCCGAGCCGCCACGCCATGAGAGGCCATGCAATAGCCGCAGCCATTGGTGATGCTGACCGCATGATAGATGAGCTCCTTGATAGACCAGCTCCTTGACCGCGGGGTCGAGCGCCCCCGGCGCCATGACCTCTTTCAGGCTTTCCCAGGTACGGCGCAGCATTGCCGAGTGGTTGGCCAGGGCGTTCCAGAAACTGTTGATGCAGTCGATCTAGCGGGTCGTCATGATGTCCTCATAGACGGGCCGCACCTCGGCGCTCGCCTCGGCGTACTCGACCAGCGGCACCGCTTCCATCATCGCCTCCCAATCCCGGCGCGGCGCAATTCGGCGCCGATGCGGCCGGCGAGAAACAGTCCGAGCATGCGGAAATCGCTGTAGAGCGACCATGCCGGGTGGCTGAACGTCTCCGGACGGTTCTGCTCGAAGACGGCATGGCCGATCCAGGCCAAGCCGTAGCCCAGCAGCGGCGCCGCGGCGAGCCAGCGCCAATCTCCGGTCCCGCCCGCCAGCGCCAGCGCCGCGAGCGCCCCCAGCGTGCCAAGATAGTGCAGCGCCCGGGTGCGCGGGTCGGCGTGCCCACTTAGATAGCGGGGCCAGAAATCAGCATAATTCATCGCGGCAAACCGAAGGAAACGCCGACCCGCCGCTTGTCAAGGGCGGGCCGGCATCGTAAGTCATGGGCGCATAGCGTTCCAACCGCATTCGCACGCGTCTTTCAACTCGCCAGGGGCGTTTCGCAATGGGTTTCAAGGTAGCGGTCGTCGGTGCGACCGGCAATGTCGGGCGCGAGATGCTTAGCATCCTGGCAGAGCGCCAGTTTCCGGCCGACGACGTGGTCGCACTGGCCTCGTCGCGATCGATCGGCACGCAGGTCTCGTTCGGCGAAGACGATGTGCTCGACGTGCAGGTGCTCGAGAATTTCGACTTCCGCGGCACCGACATCGTGCTGTCGTCGCCGGGCAGCAAGGTTTCAGCTGCGTTCGCGCCGCGCGCCGCCAAGGCCGGCGCTGTCGTCATCGACAACACCTCGCAATTCCGCATGGACCCGGACGTGCCGCTGGTCGTGCCCGAGGTCAACCCGCAGGCGATCGCCGGCTATCAGAAGCGCGGCATCATCGCCAACCCGAACTGCTCGACGATCCAGATGGTGGTAGCGCTGAAGCCATTGCACGACCTCGGCAAACTAAAGCGGGTCGTGGTCTCGACCTACCAGTCGGTGTCGGGCGCCGGGCGCGAGGCGATGGACGAGCTGTTCAGCCAGACCCGCGCGATCTACGTCAACGACCCGATCAAATCCGAGCACCACACCAAGCAGATCGCGTTCAACGTGATCCCCCAGATCGACGTGTTTATGGATGATGGGTCGACTAAGGAAGAGTGGAAGATGGCGGTCGAGACCCGCAAGATTCTTGACCCGGATATCGCGGTGGTAGCGACCTGCGTGCGCGTGCCGGTGTTCATCGGGCATGCCGAGGCGGTGTATGCCGAATTTGCCCGGCCGGTGTCGGTCGCGGCGGCGCGCGACGCGTTGCGCGACGCGCCGGGGATCAACGTCGTCGACCATCGCGCCGACGCGGGCTACGTCACGCCGGCCGAGGCCGCCGGCGAGGACGCGGTCTATGTCAGCCGCATCCGCACCGACCCGACCGTGCCCTATGGGCTTGCCTTTTGGGTGGTCGCCGACAATCTGCGCAAGGGAGCGGCGCTTAATGCGGTGCAGATCGCCGAAGTGCTGGCCGGGAAGTATCTGGGCGGCGGCCGCTCGCGTCCCACCGCAAAGGTCGAGGTGCTGCGCCGCCGCGCGGTGTAAGGGCTGAGCAGGCAATGTCATTGCGCGGCTCCGCCGGGCGACGAGGCAATCCCCTTAAGAGCGAGACCTGCTGGTACGAGATTGCTTAGCCTCGCCCGCAATGACACCGCGATGGCGGCCGGCGCCGCCCTGAGCATCGCGGCCGACCGGCACGTGCGATGACCGGATCGCCCGATCCCACCGCGTCCGGCTCGGCCATCCGGGTCATGGTTCCGAACCCGCTCGTCCCCGACCGCTTCCTCGGCCGGGAGATCACCCCGATCACCCGGCGGCGGCTAGACAATTTCCGGGCCAACCGGCGCGCTTGGTGGTCGCTGTGGATCTTTCTGGTGCTGTTCGGCGTCAGCTTGTTCGCTGAGTTCGTCGCCAACGACCGGCCGATCCTGATCCGCTACGATGGCGGTTTCTACGTGCCGATATTGCGGAACTACTCGGAGCGCACGTTCGGCGGGTTTCTCGGCAGCGAGGCGGATTTCGCCGATCCCGAGGTCGTCCGGATGATCAGGGCCAAAGGGTGGATCATCTGGCCGCTGATTCCCTATCACTACGACACGATCACCCATGCCCCGGGCCCCTACCCCGCCGCCCCTTCTGCCGCCGACTGGCTCGGTACCGACGATCAAGGCCGCGACGTGCTGTCGCGGCTGATCTACGGGTTTCGCATCTCGGTGCTGTTCGGCCTGTCGCTAACCATCCTTTCGTCGATCGTCGGGGTCGCGGCCGGCGCGGTGCAGGGCTATTTCGGCGGGATCGTCGATCTCGGCATGCAGCGCTTTATCGAGGTCTGGTCCGGCCTGCCGGTGCTTTACCTGCTGATTATCCTCGCCAGCTTCGTGCAGCCGAATTTCTGGTGGCTGCTCGGGCTGATGCTGCTGTTTTCATGGACCAGCCTGGTCGACGTCGTGCGCGCCGAGTTTCTGCGCGCGCGCAATTTTGACTACGTGCGGGCGGCACGCGCGCTCGGCGTGTCGAATCGCGTCATCATCTTCCGCCACGTCCTGCCCAACGCGATGGTGGCGACCGTGACGTTCATGCCGTTCATCCTCAACGGCTCGATCACAACCCTAACCTCGCTCGATTTTCTCGGCTTCGGTCTGCCCGCCGGGTCGGCTTCGCTCGGCGAGCTCCTGGCCCAGGGCAAGGACAATCTGCAGGCGCCGTGGCTCGGCATCACCACCTTTATCGTGCTGGCACTGATGCTGAGCCTGTTGACCTTTGTCGGCGAAGGGGTGCGAGACGCCTTCGACCCGCGCAAGGTGACGCGATGAGCCTGCTCGAGGTACGCGACCTCAGCGTCAGTTTTGCCGGCTGGCGTGGGGCGCCGCCCGTTTCCGCCGTAAGCCGCATCTCGTTTTCGCTCGAGCGCGGCGAGACGCTGGCGCTGGTCGGTGAAAGTGGCTCGGGAAAATCGGTGACCGCGCTGTCGATCCTACAGCTTCTGCCCTACCCGAGCGCCGCACATGACAAGGACAGCAGCATCAAATTTGCCGGCGAGGAGCTGATTGGCGCGCCGCCAGTGCGGCTTCGCGAGGTACGTGGCAACCGAATCGGCATGATCTTTCAGGAGCCGATGACCTCGCTCAACCCGCTGCACACATTGGAAAAGCAGATTTCCGAAACCCTGTTCATCCACCGGCATTTGTCGGCTGCGGCGGCGCGCGAACGCACACTCGACCTGCTCCATCTGGTCGGCCTGCGCGATGCAGAAGACCGGCTGCAATCCTACCCGCACCAATTGTCCGGCGGGCAGCGCCAGCGGGTGATGATCGCGATGTCGATCGCCAACGAGCCCGACATCCTAGTAGCCGATGAACCGACCACCGCGCTCGATGTGACGATCCAGGCGCAGGTGCTCAAGCTGATGCACGATCTGCGCGACCGGCTCGGCATGGCGCTGCTGCTAATCACGCACGACCTTGCGATCGTACGCCACATGGCCGATCGAGTCTGTGTAATGACTAAGGGCGAGATCGTCGAAAGCGGCCCGACTGCAGCGATCTTCGCGCGGCCACGGCACCCCTATACCCGCCACCTGCTCGAGGCCGAACCCAAAGGCCAAGCCGTTCCGGCCGATCCGGCGGCGCTACCGCTGGTCGAGGTCGACCACCTCAAGGTGTGGTTTCCTATCCGCCGCGGGCTGCTGCGCCGAATCCGGGGCTACGTCAAGGCGGTCGACCGCGTCTCGCTGACCGTCCCCGCCGGCAGCACAGTCGGAGTCGTCGGCGAAAGCGGCTCGGGCAAGACCACGCTCGGCCTGGCGCTACTGCGGCTGATCTCGTCCGAGGGGCAGATTCGCTTTGACGGGGCCGACATCGCCGAAACTTCGCAAACGCGGCTGCGCCCGCTGCGCCGCCAGATGCAGATCGTCTTTCAGGATCCCTATTCCAGCCTGTCGCCGCGCCTGTCGATCGCCCAGATCATCAGCGAGGGATTGCAGGTTCACCGTCTTGCGGCCGACGCTGACGAGCGGCGCCGGGTAATCGAGGCGGCGCTGGTCGAGGTCGGGCTCGACCCCTCCGCCTCCCAGCGCTACCCTCACGAATTTTCCGGTGGACAGCGCCAGCGCATCGCGATCGCACGCGCACTGGTGCTGAAGCCGCGCTTTCTGGTGCTCGACGAACCGACCTCGGCGCTCGATATGTCAGTGCAGGCCCAGATCGTCGATCTACTGCGCGAATTACAGATTCGTCATGGACTTACCTACCTTTTCATCAGCCATGACCTAAAGGTAGTCAGGGCGTTGGCCCACTACATACTGGTGATGAAGGACGGCGAGATTGTCGAATCCGGCACCACCGAGGCCGTGATGGACGCACCGCAGAACCCGTACACCAAGGCGCTGATGACCGCCGCCTTCGAGGTGGTAACAGCCGGACAGGGCTAGGCGGTGGCCGGCGCACGTTGCCACGGCTGCGCGATGGGCTTGCCCGCGGCGGGCTTGCGTGGAACTCTGCCGCAACCGCGCCTAGCGAACGGGAATGGAGGGGGACGCAGATGCGCATCGTCATCGTAGGCCAGCAGGCTTTCGGCAAGGCCGTGCTCGATGCCTTTCTTGCGCGCGGCGACCAGGTCGTCGGCGTCTTTGCCGCGCCCGAGCGGCCCGGCGCCCGGCCCGATCCGCTGGTCCAGGCGGCCGAGGAAAAGAAGCTGCCGCTGTTCCGGTTTCCCAAATATTCCGACCCCGAGGCGCAGAACGCGCTCAAGGCGCTCGATGCCGATATTGGCGTGATGGCCTATGTCCTGCTGTTTGCGCCGCCTGAATTCTGCGCTATTCCCAAGCATGGGATGATCCAGTTTCATCCGTCGCTGCTGCCGCTGCACCGCGGCCCCGCCGCAATCCCGTGGGCGATCATCCGCGGCCGAACCGAGACTGGCCTGTCAATCTTCCGGCCGACCCCCGGCCTCGACGAAGGCCCGGTGATCCTGCAAAAGCGCGTGACGATCGGCCCTAACGACACCGCCGCCTCGCTCTATTTCGACAAGATCTTCCCGCTCGGGGTCGAGGCGCTGGTCCAGGCCACCGATCTGGTAGTCGGCGGCCGCGCCACCGAGTGGACCCAGAGCGAAAGCGAGGCGACCTACGAGGGCTGGGTGCGCGAAGCGGAAAGCCGCATCAACTGGGCCACCCACGTCGATTTCACCTACGACCTGATTCGCGGCTGCAACCCGGCGCCGGGCGCGTGGACCATTAATGGCGAGCAGAAGCTTTATTTGTTCGACGCCAAGAAAATCATGGCGCCGACCTTCGGCACGGTCCGGGGCAAGAAGCTCGGCGAGGTTGTCGCGGCCGGGCCAGACGGGCTGCGCATCCATGCCCAGGGCGGGTTCATCGAGGTCTCGCGGGTGCGACTCGGCGACGGCCCCAAGATCAAAACGTCGGAGGCCGGAATCGAGGTCGGTACGATCCTCGGGGGATAAACCGCCGGCCGATGCCCGCACCAATGCCCTTCTGGTCTAGTCGTAGCATTAGTCCACAAGCTCGCGATACAGTGCAACGTATTGCCGAGCCGCCTGGCGCCAGCTGAAATCACGGGTCATCGCCTGGCGCATCATGCAGTGCCAGGTCGCGCGGTCGCCGTGGTAAACCCCGACGGCGCGCGCCACAGCGGCCGAGAGCGCGGGCGCGCTCGCCTCGTCAAATACAAACCCGGTCGCGGTGCCGTCGGCAATGCCTTCGGGCGTTGCGTCCACGACCGTATCGGCGAGCCCCCCGGTGCGCCGGACCAGCGGCAGCGCACCGTAGCGCAGCGCGTAAAGCTGGGTCAGCCCGCACGGCTCGAACCGCGACGGCACCAGAACGGCATCGGCACCGGCGAAAATCAGCCGTGCCAGCGCCTCGTCATAGCCGATCGACGCCGCCACCCGGCCCGCAGAGGACGCTGCCACCGCGGTGAAGCCGGACTCCAGGTCGCGGTCGCCGCTGCCTAGAACGACAAGCCCGATCCCGCGCCCGACCAGCTCGGGCAGCGCTGCCAGGATCAGGTCGATCCCCTTTTGCGAGGTCAGCCGAGTGACGATGCCGAACAACGGCGCGTCGACATCTATCGCGAGGCCGAGCCGGCGCTGTAGCGCGACCTTCGCCGCCGCCTTGCCCTCTGCCGCGTCGGCGACGCCGTAGCCGCGCGGCAGCGCGGCGTCATTCGCCGGGTTCCACACCGCCGGGTCGACCCCGTTCAAAATCCCGCTCAGCGCTGCCTGGCGCCCGCGCAGCAGCCCGTCCAGCCCCTCGCCGAGCGCCGGCGTCTGGATTTCGCGCGCATAGGTCGGGCTGACCGTGGTCAGCCGGTCCGCGTAGAACAGCCCGGCCTTCAGAAACGCCACACCACCGTAGAACTCGACCCCATTGATCGAGAAATAATCGGGCGGCAGCCCCAACTCGCCGAACAGGGAAGCGGGATACCACCCACGATAGGCCAGGTTATGCACCGTAAGGACGCTCGCCGCGGTCGCTCCGAATGCCCGCGCATAAGCTGGCGCCAGTCCGGCGTGCCAGTCATGGCCATGGATGACGCGCGGCTGCCAGCGTGGATCGGCGCCGTTGGCGAGCGCCGCGGCTGCCCAGCCGAGCAGCGCGAAGCGCCGGTGGTTGTCCGGCCACTCGCCGCTGTCGGGCCCATACGGACCGCCGGGCCGGTCGTAGAAAACCGGATGATCGACGATATAGGCCGGCGGCTGCCCGGGCAGATGGGCGAGACCGATGCGCACCCGCTCGGCCGCAAACGGCGTCGCCAGCCGTACCACATCACTCACGCGCGCGGCATCGAGCAGCGGCCGATACCCGGGAAGACACAGCCGCGCCTCGACCCCCTCCGTCGCCAGCGCCGCCGGCAGCGCGCCGATCACATCGCCAAGCCCGCCTGCCTTGACCCACGGATAGATTTCGGCGGCGACATGCAGAACGCGCAGCGGCCGTCGGGTCGGGCGCCGCTCGCCCGCCACGGGTTGCAGCAGTCCGCCTAATTCCGCGTCCGGTCAACCAGCCGGTTCTGCGCGATCCACGGCATCATCGCACGCAACCGCTCGCCGACCTTTTCGATGTCGTGCTCGGCGGCGCGCCGGCGCATCGCCTTGAAGCTGGCCTGGCCGGCCGCGTTTTCCAGTACCCACTCGCGGGCAAACCGGCCGGTCTGGATTTCGTTGAGAATGCGCTTCATTTCGGCGCGGACATGCTCGTCGATCAGCCGCGAGCCCCGCGTGTAATCGCCGTATTCTGCGGTGTTCGAGATCGAGTACCGCATGTTGGCGATACCGCCCTCATAGATTAGGTCGACGATTAGCTTAACCTCGTGCAGGCATTCGAAATACGCCATCTCTGGCGCATATCCCGCTTCGACAAGCGTCTCGTAACCCGCGACAATCAAAGAGGTTAATCCGCCGCACAAGACGGACTGCTCGCCGAACAGATCGGTTTCGCATTCCTCGCGGAAGCTGGTTTCGATCACCCCGGCTCGGCCGCCGCCGATCGCGGAGGCGTAGCTGAGCGCAATTTCGAGCGCGTTACCCGACGGGTTCTGCTCGACCGCGACCAGGCAGGGGACGCCGCCGCCGCGCTGATATTCCGAGCGCACAGTGTGACCGGGGCCCTTCGGCGCGATCATGAACACGTCCATGTCGGGGCGGGGCTCGATCAGCCGGAAATGGATGCTGAGCCCGTGGGCAAAGGCGAGCGCGGTGCCCTCGCGCATGTTGGTGCGCAAATCGGCGCTGTAGAGCGCGGCCTGCAATTCGTCGGGCGCCAGCACCATGACCACGTCGGCCCATTTCGCCGCCTCGCCCGGGGTCATCACCTTAAGCCCGGCGGTCTCGGCCTTCTGCGCCGAGGCTGAGCCCGGCCGCAGCGCGACGACCACGTCCTTGACGCCGCTGTCGCGCAAATTGTTGGCGTGCGCGTTGCCCTGGCTGCCATAGCCGATGACCGCGACCTTCTTGCCCTTGATCAAGTTCACATCCGCATCGCGGTCGTAATAGACACGCATCCCAACTCTCCTTTCGTCAAAAACTGGTCGGCCCGCGGGCGATCGCCACCGCACCGGTGCGCGATACCTCGGCGAGCCCGAGCGGTTCCATCAGGCCAATGAAAGCGTTGAGCTTTTCGGCCGCGCCGGTCAGCTCGAAGACAAAGCTCTCGGTCGTTGAATCGATGACCCGGGCGCGAAACACGTCGGCCAGCCGCAGGCTTTCGACCCGTGCCTCGCCCCGGCCGACGACCTTGATCAGCGCCATCTCCCGCTCGACATATGGGCCTTCGTCGGTCAGGTCGTGCACCTTGTGCACCGGCACCAGGCGCGACAGCTGTGCCTTGATCTGCTCGATGATCATCGGCGTCCCCGAGGTGACGACGGTGATCCGCGACAGGCGATTGGCGTGGTCGACCTCGGCGACCGTCAGGCTCTCGATATTGTAGCCGCGCCCGGAGAACAACCCGACCACGCGCGCCAGGATGCCCGGCTCGTTGTCGACCAGGATGGCGATGGTGTGCCGCTCGGTGTCAGCCACGACGCAAGCCGCTCATACCAGCACCATGCCTTCCTCCGAAACCGGCCGGCGCGCCTCATCGGCCGGGCCGAGCAACATCTCGTTGTGTGCCGCGCCCGAGGGGATCATCGGGAAGCAATTTTCCAGCTGGTCGACCGCAACGTCGACCACGACCGCGCCGGGGGTCTCGATCATCTCGCGGATCGCCGCGTCGAGCTGGTCCGGCCGCTCGACACGCAACCCCTTGGCGCCGAACGCATCGGCCAGCTTGACGAAATCGGGCAACGCAGCCGTGTAGCTTTCTGAATAGCGGGCCCCGTGCAGCAATTCCTGCCACTGGCGCACCATGCCCATGTACTGGTTGTTGAGGATGAACACCTTCACCGGCAGCTTGTACTGAGAGATCGTCGACATCTCCTGAATGTTCATCAGGATCGAGGCTTCGCCAGCGATGTCGATGACCAGCGCGTCGGGATGCCCGACCTGCACTCCCATCGCCGCCGGCAGGCCATAGCCCATCGTGCCGAGCCCGCCCGAGGTCATCCAGTGGTAGGGCTGCTCGAACTTGAAGAACTGCGCCGCCCACATCTGGTGCTGGCCAACCTCGGTGGTGATAAACGGGTCGCGCCCCTTGGTCAGCTCATAGAGCCGCTCGATCGCGTATTGCGGCTTGATCAGGTCGGTGCGCGAGTGGTCGTAGTGCAGGCAATCACGCGCGCGCCACGCCTCTAGCTGCGCCCACCATGCCTTGCGCGCCGCGCCGTCAGACCGCATGCCCGAATGCCTCAGCGCCGCCAGCAAGCTCTCCAGCACCCGGCCGCAATCGCCGAGCAGGGGCACGTCGACCCGCACGTTCTTGTTCAGCGACGACGGGTCGATGTCGATGTGGATCTTTTTCGAGCCCGGCGAGAACGCGTTGAGCCGGCCGGTCACCCGATCGTCGAACCGCGAGCCGACCGCGACCATCAGGTCGCAATCGTGCATCGCCATGTTGGCCTCGTAGGTTCCGTGCATGCCGACCAGGCCCAGGCAATGCGGGTCGCTGGCGGGGAATGCGCCGAGGCCCATCAGCGTCAGGGTGCACGGCGCGTCGGCAAGGCGCACCAACTCGGTAAAGCGGGCGCAGGCTTCGGGGCCGGAATTGACGATCCCGCCGCCGCCATAGAACAGCGGCCGCTTGGCCGCGGCGATCAGCGCCGCCGCCTCGGCGATCTTCGCCGGGTCGCCATCAAGCTGCGGTCGATAGGTCTTATGGCGCCCCTGCTCGGGCCCGCTATAAGGGCCAAGCGCAAACAGCACGTCCTTTGGCAAGTCGATCACCACCGGCCCGGGCCGCCCGCTCCGCGCGACGTAAAACGCCTCGTGCATCGTCCGCGCCAGCTCGTCCACATCCTTGACTAGGTAGTTGTGCTTGGTGCACGGCCGGGTAATTCCAGTTGTATCAGCCTCTTGGAATGCGTCGTTGCCGATCAGGTGCGTCGGCACCTGGCCGGTGAGGCAGATTACCGGCACCGAATCCATTAGGGCATCAGTTAGTCCAGTTACTGCGTTGGTAGCGCCCGGACCGCTCGTCACCAGCACGACCCCGACCCGCCCGGTAGAGCGGGCATAGCCCTCGGCGGCGTGCACCGCGCCACCCTCCTGGCGCACCAGGATGTGGCGCAGCGCGTTCTGCTTGTACAGCGAATCGTAAATCGGGAGGACCGCGCCGCCGGGATAGCCGAATACGACCTCGACGCCCTGATCGACTAGCGCCTTGATCACGATATCCGCTCCACAGATCGGCTCGGCCGACATGACATCCCTCCTCATTTCACCAGCGACGCAGCGCCAACACATTTTAGCACCCCAGGCAGGGCCAAGGGTGGGGCGCGCACCCTAGTCACCTAGCGCGAGGCGGTCAACAGGTAATCATCAATAAAATGACGAGAGCGCCGCAGCAAACTTTCCGAAAATTGCTCATCCAGCACCAGTCCTGCCGCGATCTGGTGGCGAAACCACGTCATCTGCCGTTTGGCGTAGCGCCGCGTCGCCTGCTGCCCGGCGGCGACCGCGTCCGCAAGGGTGGTCTCGCCGCGCAGATGGCGCAGCAGCTCCGGCACGCCAACCGCCTTCATCGCCGGCAGGTCGGCCGCCAGCCCGCGCGCGGCGAGCGCGGCGGCTTCGGCCAGCCCGCCGCCGGCAACCATCGCTGCAAAGCGGGCGTCGCTCGTCGCGTAGAGCGTGTCGCGCGGCGGCAGCAGAAGGACGATCGCGGCACGGGAGCGCAAAGGCTGCGGCGCCCGGCGATGCCAGTAGGCGAGCGGCTTTCCGGTCGCCTGCGCGACCTCCCACGCGCGCAGCAGACGCTGCCGGTCACCGGGCGGCAGCCGCGCCGCTGCCTCCGGGTCGATCTGCGCCAGAAGCCGGCGGAATTCCTCACCGCCGACCGCACGATAGAGCGCCGCCGCGGCGTCTCGGACCGTCTGTGGCACCTCCGGCACCGAGGCCAGCCCGTCGAGCAGCGCGCGCAGATAGAGCCCGGTGCCGCCGACCACAAACTGCGTTCTGCCGGCCGCGCGCGCCGCGGTGATCTCGGCCTCGGCCATCGCCTGCCAGCGCGCGACCGAGCCGCGCTCGGCGGCATCGAGCACGCCGTAAAGACGGTGCGGCACCCGCGCTTCGGCGGCTTCGTCTGGCCGCGCCGTCAAAATCCGCAGATCGCGATAGATTTGCAGCGCGTCGGCGTTGATGATCGTGCCGCCGATAGCGTGGGAGAGTTCGAGCGCGAGCGCCGATTTGCCGCTCGCCGTCGGCCCGGCGACAATCACCAGCGGCGGCGGGCCGGAGATGGGAGCAGCGTGAACCTGGTCATGACCCTGATCGCCGGCCCGGGCGGCAGCGAGCGGCTTGCCAATTGCGCCGCCGCGCTCGCCGGGGCCCTCACCGCGTCCGGCCCCGACTGGCTTGCACCCGGCCACGCCTGCGACCTAGCGTTCGACGGCGAGACGACGTCCGCCGCCCGCGCCGCGCAGCGGGCGATCGGCACCGCGGCGATCGATGTCGTGGTCCAGCCGCCGGCCGGCCGGCGCAAATCCATCCTCGTCGCCGACATGGAGTCGACAATCATCGAAAACGAGATGCTCGACGAGCTGGCCGAATTCGTCGGGCTGCGCGCGCATGTCGCCGAGATCACCCGGCGGGCGATGAACGGCGAACTCGATTTCGCTGCGGCGCTGCGCGAGCGGGTGGCGCTGCTCACGGGCCTGCCGCGATCTGTACTCGACGAGGCCGCCTCGCGTATCCGGGTCATGTCCGGGGCGTGCCGCCTGGTCGCGACGATGCGCGCGGCGGGCGCCGAAACCGCCCTCGTCACCGGCGGGTTCACCGCCTTTGCCGAGCCGATCGCCGCCCGGCTCGGGTTTGCCCACACCGTCGCCAACCGGCTCGACATCGCCGGCGACCGCATCGCGGGCACGGTGCGCGAGCCGATCGTGACCCGCGACACCAAACGCGACACGCTGGTCACGCTCGCCGCGGAGCGAGGGGTCGCGCTCTCCGACACGCTCGCGGTCGGCGACGGCGCCAACGACCTGCCGATGCTCGAGGCGGCCGGGCTCGGCATCGCGTTTCATGCCAAGCCGGCGGTTGCCGCGGCGGTGCGCTGGCGCATCGCCCACGCCGACCTGAGCGCACTGCTGTACGCCCAGGGCTTCCGCGACAGCGAGATCAGCGGCGGCAATTAGCAGCCGGCGCGCGGCGGCTGCGGCCGCCGGCAGCGCTACCTCGGCCTCAGCCCTGGTCGAGCCGCAGCGCGACAAAGCGCAGGTCGCCCTGGCGCTGGACAAGCAGCAGGATCGATTTGCGGCCCGCCTTTTTCTCGTGATCGACGCGGGCCGCGACCTGGGCGGTGGTCTGAACCTCCTGCTGCGCGATCTCCATGATCACGTCGCCAGGCTTGAGGCCCTTTTCAGCCGCGGCGCTGCCCTTGGCCACCTCGACCACGACGACCCCTTTGGCACCGTCGGTCAGCGAGAATTTGTTCTTCAGCTCCACGGTGATGTTAGACAGGGTCAGTCCCAACGCGTTGACCACGCCGCTCTCGCTCTGCTTCGGGTTCTCCTTCGCGGGCGGCCTGGCGCTGGCCTTTTCGGTCTCCTGGAGCCGGCCGACCTTGACCTGCAGCGTGACCTCTTGGCGCTTGCGCCACACCGTCACCGGCACCACCCTGTCGACCTTGGTCTCGGCCACCAGCCGCGGCAGCTGGCGCATGTCCGGCACCGGCTTACCGTCGAAGGTCAGGATGATGTCACCCGGCTGGACGCCGCCGAGCTGGGCCGGCCCCTTGTCGTTGACGCTCGCGACGAGCGCGCCGCGCGGCTTGGCGAGGCCAAGGCTTTCGGCGATTTCCTGAGTCACTTCCTGTATGCGGACACCAAGCCAGCCGCGATGCACGGTGTGGTCGGGCTCGTTGATCAGCTCGTTGACCACGTCCTTAGCCAACGACGACGGGATAGCGAAGCCGATGCCAATCGATCCGCCCGACGGCGAATAGATCGCCGTGTTGATACCGATCACCTGGCCGTCCATGTTGAACATCGGCCCGCCCGAATTGCCTCGGTTAATCGAGGCGTCGGTCTGCAGGAAATCGTCGTACGGCCCTGAATTGATGTCGCGCTGGCGCGCCGACAGGATGCCGGCTGTGACGGTGCCGCCGAGGCCGAACGGATTGCCGATCGCCAGCACCCAGTCGCCAACCCGGGCGGCTTCGCTGTCGCCCCAGGTCACCGCGGTTAGCGGCTCGTTGGCCTTGATCTTCAATACCGCAATATCGGTCTTCGTGTCGCGGCCGACTACCGTCGCCTTAAGGTTGGTGTTGTCATGGAGGATCACCGTGATCTCGTCGGCGTCTTTGATCACGTGGTTGTTGGTTACGACATAGCCGGCCGGGTCGATGATGAAGCCGGAGCCGAGCGACATCGACTCGCGGGTTTCGGCCTGTGGCTGACCCCCGTGCTGGTGTTCAAAGAAATGCTTGAAGAACTGGTCAAACGGCGATCCCGGCGGAAACTGCGGCAGATCGGGCGAACTATGCTCGCTTTGCTCGGCGTCGCCCTGGTCGCCCGTCACCTTCTGGGTCGTCGAGACGTTGACGACTGACGGCAGCAATTTCGCGGCGAGGTCGGCAAAGCTTGTCGGCGCCGGACGGGCGACAGCCGGATCGATCTTCGCCGGCAGCGCGATCAGCCCGACGACAAGTACGACGACGGCGGAGCGCCCGAGGCGCAAAGACAACAGCGACACCTAATTTTGCTCCTTGCCGTGAGGGCGACGTGATCCCGCGGTTAGCCGCGGCGCTCCGCGCCTTTTCGCCCACCGTAAGCTTACGGGAGAAGCCGGCAGCAGGCCAGATCATCCTGGCGCGGCCCCGGCCCCGACTCGAGCGGCAAGGTCGCTGCGTCTAGCGGCGCAGCAGCCACACCAGCATCACCCCGATACAGGCCGCGGCCAGGCCGGCACCGCGCAGGGTCTGCGCCGGCACCGTCGCCGCCCGCACCGCAACCCGCCGCATCCGTTCGGGCAGCAGCGCGTAAAGGATGCCCTCGATCACCAGGACTAGGGCAAGCGCGGTCGCGAGGTCGCGCATCAACGCCCGGATGGCGTCGGGACCGTGGCGGGCGGGACGGCGATTGGCTGGCGTCCCGGCGGGGTCGCCGCAGCCGCGGGCGCGGCCGGCCCTTCGGTGGCGGCGGCGCCTTTCCAGCCGCTGAAATAGCGGAAGAAATCGCCTTGCGGCGACAGCACGAAGGTCGTGTTGCTGCCAGCGAGTGCGTGGCGATAGGCTTCGAGCGAGCGGTAGAAGGCATAGAACCCGGGGTCCTGCCCGTAGGCCTTGGCATAAATCGCGGTCGCGGTCGCGTCGCCGTCACCGCGCAGCTTTTGCGCGTCGCGCTGCGCATCGGCCAGGATCACGGTAACCTCGCGGTCGGCATTAGCGCGTACGGTCTGCGCCGCCTGGGCGCCCTCGCCGCGATAGAGCGCGGCCTGTTGCTGGCGCTCCGAGTTCATCCGAGCGTAGATCGCCTCGCTGTTCTGCGGCGGCAGGTCGACCCGGCGGATGCGGGTATCGACGACCTCAATCCCGAACGGCTTGGCGGCGGTCCTCACGTCATCACGGATGCGATGCATGATCGTCGCACGCTCGGCCGACAGCAAGGCCGACAGAGGCGCCTTGCCGATGACCTGCCGGCTGCTGCTACTGACCAGCACGGCGAGACGCTCGCGCACCGCGTCTTCACTGCCGACCGTTTGATAGAACAGCAGCGGGTTGGTGATCAGGTAGCGCGTATAGGTATCGACGATCGCGCGCTTCTGGTCCGCGGCGATGACCTCTTCGGGGGACGGCTCGACATCGAGCAGGCGCTTGTCGAAATAGACGACGTTCTGCACGAACGGCAGTTTGAATTCGAGGCCGGGCTGGTTGATGACCCGCACCGGCCTGCCGAACTGCAGCAGCAGCGCCTGCTCGGTCTGGGTCACGATAAACATCGAACTCAGGGCGAGGATCCCCGCGACGATCAGCGCAACGCCAACGACGGCAAGAAGTTTCCGGCTCATCGTGAGGGTCCCACCGTGGGCGGATGGGCGGGCGGCGCGGCGGATGCGGCCCCAGCCCCCCCCGGATTCACCAGCCCCGGAAGGGGCAGATACGGCACGACAGGATTCTTCCCTGCCGCCCCTTCATCAATGATGACTTTGTTGCTGTCTTTAAGGATCTGCTCCATCGTGACGATGAAGAGGCGCTCGCGCGTCACGTCCTGCGCCACCTTGAATGCCTTGTAGACCGAGTCGAAGCGCGCCGCATCGCCGGTCGCCTGGGCGACAACCTGGCTGCGATACGCCTCGGCCCCCTGGATAATCTTGGTTGCCTCGCCGCGCGCCTTTGGCACGACGCCGTTGCGGTAGGATTCGCCCTCGTTCTTCAGCCGTGCCTGGTCGGCGAGCGCCGCCTGGACATCGCGGAAGGCGGCGATGACCGGATCGGGCGGATCGACACGCTGCAACGTCACCTGGGTAACCGTAACGCCGGCGCCGTAGGCATCCAGAAGCTCCTGCAGAAGCGTCTTGGTGTCGCTTTCGATCTGCTGGCGCCCCGCGGACAGCTCCATCGCCAATGGATGCTCGCCGATCACCTCACGCAACGCGCTCTCGGAGGCGGATTTAACCGTCTTCTCTGGCGCCCGGATGTTGAACAGATAGGCTTTGGCGTCCTTGATCACCCAGAAGACGGTACAGTTGACATCGACGATATTCTCGTCGCCGGTCAGCATCAGCGATTCCGCAGGCACCTGGTCGCTCCCGGCCGGCCTGCCCCTCGCTGTCTCGGGGCTGATATAGCCGATTTCGGTGCGGTTGACCCGTGTCACCTTGGGGGTTTCCACCGTCTCGATCGGCGCCGGCAGATGATAGTTCAGGCCGGGCAGCGTGGTGCGGTTATACGCCCCGAAGCGCAGCACGACGCCGACCTCGTCGGGCAGGACGCGGTAGAACCCGCTGGCCAGCCACAGCACGATGACCGCGATGATCGCGATCGTGATGCCGGCCCCGGCGCGGAACCCGCCGGGAAACAGGCCGCGGGTGCGATCCTGCAGGCGGCGCAGAAACTCTTCGAGGTTGGGCGGCTGCGGCCCCACCCCTCGCGGTCCCGGCCCGCCGTCGCCGTTGCCGCGCCCGCCGCCGCCCCATGGGCCTCGGCCGCCGCCGCGAGGTCCAGTGCCCCAGGGGCCGCCGCCCTCACTCATCCAGATCATCAATTCGCCCGCCCTTCCGAGGGTTCTGCGGCAGAACGCCGGCGATAGAGGGCGTGCCTGCCCCGCTTGTCAAGCGGTTGTCAACCCGCGATGCCGGGCCTAAATCCGATCATTCGACAGTGGCGGGGCGGAGCAGCATATGGCAGAGGTTACAGAGAAGGATGTTCTCGCCGCGCTCGCGCGGGTGAACGACCCGGAAAAAAACGCCGACCTGGTGTCGCTCGGCATGATCTCGGGCGTCGTGATTCGCGACGGCAATGTCGGGTTTGCGATCGAGGTCGAAGCCGAGCGCGGGCCGCGCCTCGAACCGCTGCGCAAGGCGGCCGAGGCGGCGGTCGAGGCCCTGGCTGGCGTGGTTTCGGTGACCGCAGTAATGACCGCCGAGGCGCGCCCGCACGGCGCTGCTGCACCGGCGCCGCGCCCCCAGGCCGCGCCGGCAGGCCCGGCGCGCGGCGGGCTGGTGCCGGGCTGCAAGGCCATCGTCGCGGTCGCCTCGGGCAAGGGCGGGGTCGGCAAATCCACCGTCGCGGCCAACCTCGCCCTGGCGCTCGCCGCCAACGGGCTGCAGGTCGGGGTGCTCGATGCCGACATTTACGGGCCCTCGATGCCGCGCATGCTGGGGATTTCCGGCCGGCCGAGCTCGGCCGACGGCAAGATCCTGCAGCCGATGCGGAATTACGGTCTCAAGGTCATGTCGATCGGGTTC
This sequence comes from Allostellaceae bacterium, assembly GCA_035534855.1. Taxonomy (GTDB): domain Bacteria; phylum Pseudomonadota; class Alphaproteobacteria; order ATCC43930; family CGMCC-115725; genus DATARH01. Next base: position 57,444 of record DATLRD010000027.1, read on the forward strand.
CTCGTGCCCGAGGACACGGCGATGATCTGGCGCGGCCCGATGGTGATGAGCGCGCTGCAGCAGATGCTGCGCGATGTCGATTGGGGCGAACTCGACGTGATGATCATCGATATGCCGCCGGGCACCGGCGACGCACAGCTGACGATCGCCCAGCAAGTGGCCCTCGCCGGCGCCGTCATCGTCTCGACCCCGCAGGACATCGCGCTTATCGACGCGCGGCGCGGCCTCAGTATGTTCAACAAGGTCAACGTGCCGGTCCTCGGGATTATCGAGAACATGAGCTATTTCCTGTGCCCGCATTGCGGCGAGCGTAGCGAGATCTTCGCCCACGGCGGCGCGCGCCGCGAGGCCGAGCGGCTCGGCAGCGAGTTTCTCGGCGAGGTGCCGCTCGACCTGTCGATTCGCGAAACTTCCGACGATGGGAGGCCGATCACCGTGTCGCAGCCCGACAGCCCGTACGCGCTGCTGTTCCGCCAGATCGCCGCGCGGCTGTGGGACAAGCTGAGCGGCGCCGAAACGCCGGTGCGCACGCCGCCGCGCATCGTCGTCGAATAGCCGACCTAGTCTAACCGGCTGGCTCAAAATCGGCCGCGCGACCGGGCGCTCACCCGTCTTGCTCCAGCGTCCCCATCAATTCGCGCCATTCGCGCGCCGAGAGGCCGCTCGATGCCTGATCGATCGCCTCACCGGCGAGCATCCGGCGGATCACGGCGAGCCCGGTCGCCGAGATCGACGCGGCGTTCATGCGGTATTCGAGAAACGCGGCGTGGGTCAGCGGCACCCAGCGCCGCAGCGTCTCAAGCATTACATCGGCATAGGCGCGGATTTCGTACTGGGCATGAGCGTCAGCTCGCAAGCTCAAGAAATGCATCAAATTATGCAGATTAGTCTTCCAGTACCACTGGGTATAGAAATTGAGCGACAGGTTCATTCGGGCTAACTCACGAGCTAACCCTGGCCAGGCCGGGTCGCGCGGTGCGCCGGCCTCGTCTTCGTTGAGCATTTCGACGTAGCCGGCATAGGCTCGCTCGGCATCCTCGCGCAACAGGTCGAGGATTCGCGTCGCCGCCTTGCCTTCGAGCACCGCACCCCGCCCCTGGCGGTTGGTCGCGGCCTGCGCCGCCAAATGCTCTGGCGCCGGTATATAAAACTCGTTGTCGAGGATCGAATAGCGTGCCGAGTATTCGTTGATGTTGGCGGTGCGGTGCCTGATCCACTGCCGCGCGACAAAGATCGGCAGTTTGACGTGATACTTTATTTCGCACATCTCGAACGGCGTCGTGTGGCGGTGCCGCATCAGATAGTTGATGAGACCGCTGTCTTCGCTGACCCGCTTTGTGCCGCGACCGTAGGAGACGCGCGCCGCCTGCACCACCGCGCCGTCGTCGCCCATGTAGTCGACGACCCGGACGAACCCGTGGTCGAGCACCGGCATCGCCTCGTAGAGGATGTCTTCGAGCGCCGGCACGGTGACCCGCCGCGTCGGCCGGGTGGCCGCGCGCTCCGCCGCGATCTCGCCGCGTTGCTCGTCGGTCAGCGGCATCTCTCCTCCTCAACCCAGCGTGCGTCGAGGGGCGCGCGCTGGCCTCCTCGGAATGACGAAGAACCGTGGCGCGCCATACCCACCTCGTCCCTAAGGGGGCCACGAAGCGGCCGTCGCGAAGGACGCCCCACGATTGCGCCTCGGCGCTTTCCATCCTATATCTTCTCTGTCGGGCAACCGACTATGGCGATACACGGCTTATGAAATAAGCGTTGCGGACCCGGGGGCGGTACCCGGCGCCTCCACCAATTCCCGCCGGCACGCGAATCGCGGCCGGCGGCTTACGGGGGCGAAACAGGCTCGACGCGCGTGGTAAAGGTAAGTTCGTCGCCCGGCATGATACCGCCGTTATCGGGTCATTACTTAGCTGCGAACGATAACTTCGCACCTGAGGCACTCGCGGCCTAACCCTTAACGGGGTAAAAGCCTAGAGCAACTCGCGGTTCGGGGGGCACCGGGCAACAGAAGCCCCCCACTCAGCTTCCGGCATGGCAGATTCCGGCACGGCGGCGCGGCGCAGGATAGGGCGATGGCGCAGGACCTCCAGTACGACAAGATGATCGAGCGGGCGCTGCGCGGCGTGGTGCGCGACGCGCTGGCACAGGCGGCGCGCGACGGACTACCGGGCGACCATCACTTCTATGTGAGTTTCGCGACCCGCGAGCCGGGGGTGCAGATTCCCACCTCGCTGCTCGCGCGCTTTCCCGAACAGATGTCGATCGTGCTCCAGCACCAGTTCTGGGATCTCGAGGTCGGGCCCGAGGCGTTTTCAGTGAGGCTGAGCTTTCAGCACCGGCCGGAGCGGCTAGTCATCCCGTTTGCCGCCATCAAGGGGTTTGCCGACCCGTCGGTCAATTTTTCGCTCGAATTCGCCAGCCCGGTGACCGCGCCGGCCGAAGCCACGACCGAACCGGCGGAAAACCCAGCGTTGCCGACACCGATCGCCGCGACACCAAAGCCGGAAAAGCCCGAAACGGCGGAAAAGGCGGAAAAGCCGGCCGGCGAGGTCGTCGCGCTAGACGCCTTCCGCAAGCGGTAGCGCCGGCGCGGCGCGCCGCGCCGGCGCCTCGCCCGTCCCTGCCCGACCTCGGGGCCCCCTCAACCAGACCGGCCGGCGCGGCTTGACGGCGCGCCGGAAACGACGATGCTGCCCCCGCACCGGCAAGGGGGACGAGATGAGCGAGACCGGCAGCCTGCCGTTTCATGAACTGTTTCCGCTGGGCGACGACGACACGCCCTATCGGAAATTGACCGGCGACCATGTCGCGACCGCCAGTTTCGACGGCGAGCGCGTCGTCAAGGTCGCGCCCGAGGGGCTGACTTTGTTGGCTCGCGAGGCGTTTGTCGATTGCGCGCATCTGCTGCGGCCGGGACACCTCGCCTCGCTGAAGGCGATCCTCGAAGACCCCGAAGCCTCGGCCAACGACCGCTTCGTCGCCTTCGACCTGTTGAAGAACGCCAACATCGCGGCCGGCAAGGTGCTGCCGATGTGCCAGGATACCGGCACCGCGATCGTCATGGGCAAAAAGGGGCAGCGCGTGTGGACCGGGGCCGACGACGCCGCGGCGATCTCGGCCGGCATCCGCCGCACCTATACCGAGACCAACCTGCGCTACAGCCAGGTGGCGCCGCTGTCGATGTACGAAGAGGTCAACACCGGCGACAACCTGCCGGCGCAGATCGAGCTCTACGCTGAGCCCGGGGACGCCTACAAATTCCTGTTCATCGCCAAGGGCGGCGGCTCGGCCAACAAGAGCTTCCTTTATCAGCAGACCAAGGCGGTGCTGAACCCGAAAGCGCTGGTCGGCTTTCTCGACAAAAATTTGCGCACGCTCGGCACGGCAGCCTGCCCACCCTATCACCTGGCAATCGTGATCGGCGGCACCTCGGCGGAATTGACGCTGAAGACCGTCAAGCTGGCAAGCTGCCGCTATCTCGACAGCCTGCCAGCGCAGGGCAACCAATACGGCCAGGCCTATCGCGACCGCGATTTTGAGCAGGAAGTGCTGGCACTGACCCGCCGGTTCGGCATCGGCGCCCAGTTCGGCGGCAAGTATTTCTGCCACGACGTGCGGGTCATCCGCCTGCCGCGGCACGGCGCCAGCCTACCGATCGGCATCGGCGTGTCATGCTCGGCCGACCGCCAGGTCCTCGGCAAGATCACCGCTGACGGCGTGTTTCTCGAACAGCTCGAAACCAACCCGTCGCACTACCTGCCCGAGATCGACGAGGCGACGCTCGGCGGCGAAGTCGTGCCGATCGACCTTACCCGGCCGATGCGTGAAATACGCCAGACGCTGTCCCGTTATCCGATCAAGACCCGGCTCAGCCTGACGGGAACGCTGATCGTGGCACGCGACATCGCACACGCGAAACTGCAGGAACGGCTCGACCGCGGCGAGCCGTTGCCGCAATACGTCAAGGACCACCCGATCTACTACGCCGGCCCGGCCAAGACGCCGACCGGCTACGCCTCGGGCTCGTTCGGGCCCACCACCGCCGGGCGGATGGACAGCTATGTCGATTCGTTCATGGCTGCCGGCGGCAGCTTCGTGACACTGGCCAAGGGCAACCGCGGCGCCGAGGTGCGCGCCGCCTGCCACAAGCATGGTGGGTTCTATCTCGGCTCGATCGGCGGCCCGGCGGCACGGCTGGCCCAGGATTGCATCAAGAAGGTCGAATTGCTCGAGTATCCCGAGCTCGGCATGGAGGCGATCTGGCGCATTGAAGTCGTCGACTTCCCAGCCTTTATCGTGGTCGACGACAAGGGCAACGATTTCTTCGCCGCGATGACCTGACACGGCGGATCACCTGTCGGGACTGTTTGATTGGCTGACAAGGGCGGCTTCGACGCGTTGCTGAGCGGTGACCGCCGGGCCTGGGAGGCGTTTGTGCGCCGCTATGCCGGGCTCATCGTCGCCGCGGTGCGCGGCATCGCCTCGGCCTCGGGCGACATCGAAGACTTCACGCAAGATGTGTACACTCGCCTGTGCAAGGACGATTTCCGCCTGCTGCGCAGCTATGACCCGTCGCGCGCCGGGGTCTCGACCTGGCTGACGATCGTTGCGCGCAGCACGACACGCGACGGGCTGCGACGGCGCCGCATCGAATCGACCCCGATCGACGCGGTGCCCGAGACCCAGCTCGCCGTCGACCCGGTCGAACCGGTGCAGCGCCTAAAGCTGCCCGAGGCGCTGCTGTCACCGCGCCAGCGCGAGATACTGGCGATGCTCTACGATCGCGATATGGACGTCGCCGAGGTCGCCCAGGCGCTCGGCATCGACCCGCAGACCGTACGCAGCGCGCACCACAAGGCGATGCTCAAGCTGCGGGCGCATTTCAAGGCCGAAGACGCTTGACGAAAGAACCAATAGGTTGTGGGGATGGCGTTCCCGCAGGCATCGTAGAATATTGCAAGGAACCAGGACCGAATGGCGCAACACGACCCGACAAGCGGCGACGGCATGGAACATCCGTCTGACAAGGCGGTGTGGGAATATTGCCGCGCGATCGACTGCGAGACCGACGAGGCGGAGCGCTTTCTCGATCTCGCCGGGTTTGTCGATGCACGCCTCGACAGCGACGAGCGCGAGCGCGTCGCCGCGCTGCTGATCGCCGATCCCGCCGCCGCCAGCGACGTCGCCGCCGCCCCGGCGCTGACCGCCGCTGCTGCCACCGCCGAAGTTTCCGAGCGGCTGATCGCCCGCGCCGTCGCGCTGCTCGGCGAGGCGGCGCGCGGCCAGGTGGTCCCCTTCGCCCCCCGGGCCCGCCCGCGCCCGACCTTCACTTCGTTCGCGCGGTGGGGCAGCGTCGCCGCCGCGATCATGATGGCGAGCTGGCTTGGCTTCGCCCTAGGCACCGACGCCTCGACAGCCTACGACCACAGCGTCCAACCCAGCCAGGACGGGTTTCTCGGCGATCTGCTCGATCCGTCCGGCGGGATCCTGCACACCATCACGGATGGCCTCGAATCGTGACCGCGCCGGCACACGACGGGGTGGCCGCAGCAGGGCGAGATCGGCGGCGGCTGCTTCAGGTCCTTCTCGCGATATCGCTGACACTGAATTTGTGTTTTGTCGGCGGCGCCTCGTGGGTGCGGCTGCACCACGCGTGGCGCCCCGAGGCGCGGGCCGCCGAAGTCTCCAAGGAGCTGCACCTGACACCCGAGCAGCGCCTTGCCTTCCAGCACTATTTCCGGACCATGCGGCTGCGCTTTCAGCTGATGCGGGCCGAGCTGGGCCCGATCATCAGCAATGCCTGGGCCGAGATCGCCAAGCCGCAGCCCGACGAAGCCAAGATCGAGCAAAATTTCGAACTCGCCGGCGCCAAGCGCCGGTCCTTCGCACACGACGCGACCGAGAGCACGCTGTCGTTTCTGTCGACCCTGTCGCCCGACCAGCGCAAGAAATTCGTGGCACTGCTGCGCCAGCACCACGGCTTCTGGCTGCGGCATTGACCGCGCCGGCGAGGGCATTACTGCCCGCCGCTTATTTGGTTCCGAACAGCCGGTCTCCAGCGTCCCCCAGTCCCGGCAGGATATAGCCGTGGTCGTCGAGGCCCCGGTCGAGCGCCGCGGTCAGGATTGGCACGTCGGGAAAGACGCCGTGGACCTTGGCAGCCCCTTCCGGGGCCGCCACCAGGCAGACGAACTTGATCGAGCGTGCCCGCAATTCCTTGAGCCGCGAGATCGCCGCGACCGCCGAATTGCCGGTCGCCAGCATCGGATCGACGACGATCACGTCGCGCTCCGCGAGATCGTCGGGCAGCTTCAGGTAATATTCGATCGTCGCCAGCGTGCACGGATCGCGATAGAGCCCGATATGCCCGACCCGCGCCGACGGCAGCAGCTCGAGCATGCCGTCCAGGATGCCGTTGCCGGCACGCAGGATCGACACCAGGCACAATTTCTTGCCGGCGAGCACCGGAAACCGCGCCCGTTCGAGCGGCGTCTCGATCTCGACCTCCTCGAGCGGCAGGTCGCGGGTCGCCTCGTAGGCCAGCAGAAGACTAATCTCACGCATCAGGCCGCGGAACTTGGCGGTCGAGGTCGCGGCATCGCGCATCAGCGCCAGCTTGTGCCGCACCAGCGGGTGGTCGACGATCGTCAGCGCGCCAGGCTCCATCGGTCTCCCCTCAAAACAACGTGCCGTCGCTGACGATGTTCAGCGGCGGGCCCCCATCGTGCCGGCGTTCGGCCGCAATATCCCGGCCGGCTGCCCAGGTGCCGCCTTCGAGCAGCCGCAACAGCGGAAACTCGGCTTCGGTCTTGCCCAGAGAGGCGCGCACCAGCGGCGCCAGCCGGTCGAGCAGCGCGACGGTCAGCGCCCGCCACTCGACGACCTCCTCGGAGAACGCGTCGAGCCGACGGGACCACAATGCCGGGTCGCGCGGCGCCAGCGCGCCGCCGTCGAGCAGCAGGCCGCCATTGCGGTATTCGGCAAGCCCGGTCAGCCCGTCGAGCCTGGTGATGTGAAAACCAGTCTCTTGCAGCGGCTCGACTAAAGAATAGACCAACCACTGGCTCAGCTTGTGGAACGGCACCAGCCCATCGCTCGGCACCGCGCCGTGGCGGCCGCAATCACCGAGCGGCACGCCGCCAAGCGACAGCCTGCCCGGCCAGATCGGCCCGAGCGCGCGCAGGACCAGCCCGAGCATGTCGGGCGCACCGAGCCGGCCCCGCCGCGCCAACCAGTGATCGTAAAGATTGCCAGGCCGCGCCGGGCTGCCGAAAATCTCGGGCATACCGGCGATGGCTTGGCCGAGCCGGCGCAGCAGCGCCACGCGGCCGTCAAGCCCGGCCAATTCGTTGTCCGAGCCGTGCTGGAATGTCTGTCCCAGCGCCGCCGCCGTCAGTGCCGCCAGCGCCGCGGCGTCGGCGCGCCACGGCACCGCCGGGTCGCCGGAAAACAGCCCGGCCTGCATCGCCCGCAGGCTGGCGACCCCGAGCCCTTCCGACCGGCTCAGCACCATCCCGGTCTCGGCCTCGCGATAGGTCCAGGCCGACCCTGCGCCGGCATCGAGCAGCACCGAAACGAACGCCAGGTCGAGCCGCGCCCGCGCCGTCTCCGCCGGATCGGCGCCCGGCGCCACCAGCGCCGCGCGGTCGATGCCACCGGTTGCGAAATGCCGCCATCGGCTGTGGAACGGCACGTCGAGATCGGGATGACGCCGGCGCGTCACCGCGGCGACGCGCTCGGCAATCGCACCGAGGCGCTCGGGGACCAGGCGGAAATGGCGGGTTTCGCCGCGCTCGGCGGCGCGGTACACGATCTCGCACCGCGCGCGCACGGCGCCGGCGGTCAGCAACCGCTCGGCCGCCTGAGCATCGGGCAAGGGCGCGGTGGCGCTCACGTCACGCGTCGAGGCCGCGCCCCTTGGTGCGGCGCAGCTGAGCCGCGCTCGGCGCCCCGCCCGGCGCGAAATACCCCGCAGCCTTCTTCGCCGCGATCTCGACCTGGGCGTCGATCGGCACCAGACCTTCGGGGATCGGCACCTGCTCCGCGACGGTGATCCCGGCCGCCAGCAACGCGTCGCGCTTGAGGTTTGACATCGATACCCAGCGGTCGATGTGGCTAATCCCGAGCCAGTGAAAGACATCTGGCATAAGTTCTTGAAATCGCATATCTTGGACGCCGGCGATGCATTCGGTGCGGCGGAAATACGTGTCGGCGCGATCGCCGCCTTCCTGACGCTTGCGGGCGTTATAGACTAGAAACTTAGTCACTTCACCCAGCGCCCGCCCCTCCTTGCGGTTGTAGACCACCATGCCGACGCCGCCCTGCTGCGCGGTCTCGACGCACACTTCGACGCCGTGCACCAGGTAGGGTCGGCAGGTACAGATATCGGAACCGAACACGTCGGAGCCGTTGCACTCGTCGTGCACCCGGCAGGCGATCGGCGTCGCCGGGTCGGCGATGCGGGAAACATCGCCGAACAGATAGACCGTGGTGCCGCCGATCGGCGGCAGGAAGACGTCGAGGTCGGGCCGCGTGACCAACTCGGGAAACATGCCGCCGGTTTCCTCGAACAACGTACGCCGCAGTTCCGGCTCGGCAACGCCGAACCGCGCGGCAAGCCCCGGCAGGTACCATACCGGGTCGATCGCCGCCTTGGTGACCGCGATCTCGCCGGTCGGCAGCACAACTGTGCCATCGGGCACGATGCCATTGGCGCCGCCGATGCGTGTCGCAATCTCGGGCAGGTTGATCCGCGCACGGGTGACCGCGATTGTTGGCCGAGTATCGATTCCGGCGGCAATCTGCGCGGCAAAAACCTCGCCGACGAGATGGCCGTAGGGATCGAGCGAGACGATCTTGGCCGGGTCGGCCCACTGCGGCTGCGGCCCGAATGAGGCCGCGGGCGCGGTGTCGGTCAGATCGGGCCGGTGGTCGGACGCCAGCGCGCGGGTCGCTACCGCAAGCGCGCGATAGATCGCGTAAGCGCCGGAATAGGAGCCAATCGCGTTACGATGTCGCGGCTCGGCCGGGCTGACGACGACCGGCCCACGCAGTTCAGCGCTGGGCGCACCCCAGTGGAGTGGGATTTTGCCGTTCCCGGCGTTGCCGGGATGCGAGGTGAGTCGAATGTGACGCGGTACGACGGGTTCCATGCAGTGCTTTGCCCAGCAAAAGACTAATATAGGTGGTGCGGTCGGCGCGTCCAGATGGCGCCACATCGGCAAGATGCTCGTGTCGCCGCCAACCCCTGGTTCCCCGACAAGAGGCGGCCGATGGCCAACCCGCTTGCCCGAAACGCCGCTCTGCTCGACCCACGCAAGTTTCGCGACCCGCTGATAACCGCCGCCGGAGACCGCCGCGCCCGGGTCACGCTCAGATCGCTCGACACGTTGTGGTTCAACACCGGGACGCTGTGCAATCTGACCTGCGCCAATTGCTATATCGAATCGTCGCCGCGCAACGACCAGTTAGTGTACCTGAGCGCCGCCGAGGTCGCCCTGTATCTCAACGAGATCTCGAACGACGGGCTCAGCACGCGGCTGATCGGCTTCACCGGCGGTGAGCCGTTCATGAACCCCGACCTGCCCGAGATGCTCGACGCGGTGCTGTCGCGCGGGCTGCGCGCGCTGGTCCTGACCAACGCGATGCGCCCGATGGCAAAGTGCCGGCCGGCGCTGCTGCGCCTGCGCCAGGCCTATGGCGACCGGTTGACGATCCGCGTCTCGCTCGACCATTACGCCAACGCGGTGCACGAGGCCGAGCGCGGCCGGCGGAGCTGGCGGCCGACGGTCGACGGGCTCGTCTGGCTATCCGAGAACGGGGTTTCCGTCGCCGTCGCCACCCGCTACCTGTCGGGCGAACCCGAAGCGGAAATCCGCCGCGGTTTTGCCCGGCTCTTCGCCACGCTCGGGCTGACGCTCGACGCCGACGATCCGACCGCGCTGGTGATCTTCCCAGAGATGGACGCGACCGCCGACGTGCCCGAGATCACTGAAGCGTGCTGGGACATCCTCAACAAATCGCCGGATAGCGTGATGTGCGGGTCCTCGCGCATGGTCGTCAAACGCAAGGGCGCCGCGCACCCAACGGTCGTCGCCTGCACGCTGCTGCCCGACGACCCGCAATTCGACCTCGGCCCAAGCCTGGCGGGCGCCAGCGGCGCGGTGCCGCTCAACCATCCGCATTGTGCCCGGTTCTGCGTGCTCGGCGGCGCCGCCTGCAGCCGGGACTAGGCGGTGGCTCCGCCAGCGCCCGGGTCCGCGTGAATTGAGATCTTCAGGTGAGAGACCTCGATTAACCTGCTGATCCAGAGATAATTTTCTGGTTTAGCTAGTTACCTAGGCCTTTTCTCCGGTATCCGCAGTCAGCCCAGCCGCGACGATCCCTGCGACGCAACAGATTTCGTCCTTGTCCGAGGTGTCACCGCTGATCCCGACCGCGCCGACCACCGTGCCGCCGGTGTCGCGGATCAAGACCCCGCCCGGCGCCGGCACGATGCGCCCGCCCGAGGCCGCCATCAGCGCGTTGAGAAACAACGCGCCGCCGCTCGCCGCGCGACGGGCAAACTCGCGCCCGCCGAACCCCATGCCGAGCGTGCCCCACGCCTTGCCGCCGGCGATCTCGGCGCGCAGGATGCCCGAATTGTCCTCGCGCTTCATCGCCACCATGTGGCCGCCCGGATCGAGCACCACGACGGTCAGCGGGTGCAGCCCCAGTTCGCGCGCCTTGGCGAGCGCGGTGTCGACGATCGTTGAGGCCTGGGCCAGAGTTACGCTGCTCATTTCGCCACCTTCAGCGGGATGTTGAGAAGCCGCGCGGCATTCCCGCCGAGGACCGCCTTGCGGTCGCCGTCGCTGAGTCGGGCGGCGCCTTCGACAAAGCCGATCGGGTCGATTTCGCCCATGTCGAACGGATAGTCGGTGCCCATCAGGATGTGATCGGCGCCCCACACCTCGACCAGGTATTCGAGCTGGTGATGGGTGAACACCATCGTATCGAAATAGAGCCGCTTCAAGTAATGCGTCGGGTCGTGGTGGATGTGCTCGCAGGTATCGGGGCGGGCCGCCGCGCCATGGTCGATGCGCCCCGAATAGGCCGGCAGGAAGCCACCCCCGTGGGCGACGACCAGCTTGAGCCCGGGATAGGCGTCGAGCACCCCGCCAAAGATCAGGTGATGCACCGCGACCGTCGATTCGAGCGGGTTGCCGATCAGGTTGCCGAGATGCCACGGCCCCATGCGGCTGGTTTCGGTAAACCCGGTCGGGTGCATGAACAGCACCAACCCCAGCTCTTCGCATTTCTGGAACACCGGCCAGAATTTCGGCGCCGCCAGCTCCTCGCCGGCGACCGAGCCGGCGATCTCGATGCCGCGCAGCCCGAGCGATTTGTGCAACCGGTCAAGCTCGGCGACCGCCAGCTCCGGCGCCTGGAACGGCACGGTGCCGAGCCCGGCGAAGCGGTCGGGGTACTTGCCGCAGATGTCGGCGATGTTGTCGTTGACCATCCGCGTCGCCTCGATCGCCAGATCGGGCGGCAGGCCGTAATAGGTCTGGTCGGGCGACGGCGACACCGCCTGCACGTCGATCCCCATCTGGTCCATGTCGGCGAGCCGCTTTTCGAGCGACAGCAGTTGCGGGAGCACGCGGGTCTGGTGCTCGGCCGTGGTCGCCGCGGTCGCCGGGCTGTCGTCCCGGTGGCGGGTGCTCGGCAGCTTCGCCGCCTGCACCAGGTCGCGCGCTTTCTGGCAGAGCGTGTGGCAATGGATGTCGACCGAAAACCATTTGCCGCGCGCATGCGCGGGCCCGGGAAACCGGCCGGGGATCGGCGCGTTGGGCGGCAGGCAGGTGAACAGCATCTTCTGAATCCTCTTGCTCCATTGTTATCCCGTGGCAGGCCGGGATCCATTTTTCAGAGAGGCAGGTTATAGCGGATTGCGCGCCGGGAACGAGACGCTCTCGACCCCGGGCGCAGAATTTCCAGAGATCCCGAGGTCCCGGCCCGAGCCGGAATGTCAGTCACGCGGTGGCGCTGCGCAGCGCCCGCCACACCGCCTCCGGCGTCGCCGGCATGTCGATCTGCGCGCCCGGCGGCAGCGCGTCGGCGACCGCGTTCATGACCGCGGCGAGCGCGGCCGTCGTGCCCGCTTCGCCGACGCCCTTGACGCCGAGCGGGTTGCGCGGGCTCGGCACTGGGCGGAAGGCGCTGGTGATATCCGGCAGATCGTCGGCGCGCGGCATCGCGTAATCCATGAACGAGCCGGCAAGCAGCTGCCCACTCTCCGAGTCATAGACTGCGTGTTCGAGAAGCGCCTGCCCGACCCCTTGCGCTACCCCACCCTGCACTTGGCCCTCGACGAGCACCGGCTGCAATACCCGGCCGCAATCGTCGACCGCGGTGTAGGCGGCGAGCGCCACCCGCCCGGTCTCGGGATCGAGCTCAACTTCGGCGATGTGGCAGCCGTTCGGAAACGACGGCGGCGCGTCGGCGGTGCGCTGACTGTCGAGCCCTTCGTCGAGGATGCCCTGCCGCACCAGCCGCTCGGCCGCCTCGGCGACATCAAACAGCGAAACACGGCGGTCGGTGCCAGCGATCTCGAAATTGCCGTTGCGATAGACGATGTCGGCCTCGGCGGCTTCGAGGATATGGGCGGCTGCGCGCCGGCCCTTTTCGATCACCGCGTCGATCGTCGCATAGACCGCGCTGCCGACCGACATTGTCGAGCGCGACGCGACCGCCCCGGCGCTCGGCACGCCGCTGTCGCTATCGCCAAGCGCCAACTCGACCGTTTCGACCGGGATGCCGAGCCGCTCGGACGCCATCCGGCGATAGACCGTCGCATGCCCCTGGCCGCTCGGCCCGATACCGATCGCCAGCAGCAGCCGGCTCTGGCCGGGAAACGCGATCTTCGCTCCCTCGCCGGGCTGGCCGCCGGCGATTTCGAGAAAGCACCCGACGCCGAGCCCGCGCCGCTTGCCGGCGGCGGCGGAGCGGGCACGGCGCGCGGAAAATCCGGCGACATCGGCGCGCGCCAGCGCCGCGTCGATCAGCGGCGCGAAATCGCCGCTGTCAAACACCGTGCCGAGCGCGCCCTTGTAGGGCATTTGCGACGACCCGATCAGGTTGCGGCGGCGCAACTCGATCGGGTCGATGCCGGTCTGCCGCGCCGCTGCGTCGATCAGCCGTTCGAGGCAGTAATTCGCCTCGGGCCGCCCGGCGCCGCGATAGGGGCCGGTCGGCACCGTGTTGGTGAAGACGCAGCGGATGCGCAGCCCGATCAGCGGAATATCGTACATCCCCGGCAGGCAGCGGGCGAAATTGGCGGTGGCGATGAACGGGCCGTGCGAGGTCAGGTAGGCGCCCATGCTGGCTAGAGAATCGATGTCGATCGCGAGAAATTTCCCGTCGGCGTCGAGCGCCAGAGACGCCTCGGTCAGCGTGTCGCGCGCCTGATTGTCGGTGAGGAACCCCTCCGAGCGGGTCGACAGCCAATGCACAAGCCGTCCGGTGCGCCGGGAAGCGGCCAGCAGCGCGGCATATTCGGGATAGGAAGTGGTACGCATGCCAAAAGCGCCGCCGACATCGCCGGTCACGACGCGCACCCGGTCGGCGGCGACGCCGAGGCTGCGCGCCAGATGGTGGCGCAGCACGATCGCGCTTTGCGAGGCGCAATCGAGCGTATAGCGCCCGGTCTCGCCGTCCCACGCCGCCAGCGCGCCGCGCGGCTCCATCGGCGCCATGACGATGCGCTGATTGACGAGGCGCACGCGCACGACATGTGGCGCCGCGGCAAAAGCGCGGTCGAGCGCGGCGCGCATCTCAGGGTCCGGAGCGAAGCCGCGCCAATCGACCGCGACATTGCCCGGCGCCTCGCGCCACAGTGTCGGCGCACCTGGCGCGACGGCGCGGGCGACGTCGATCGCCGGCTCGTGCTCGTCATAATCCACGGCGACGAGTTCGGCGGCGTCGCGCGCCACGGCCTCGCTGTCGGCGACGACCAGCGCCACCGGGTCGCCAACATGCCGCACGAAATCTGCGGCCAGAGGCGGGTGAGGCGGGATCACCATATCGGCACCGCCGGGAACCGGCGTGATCGCGTTGACGTCACCTGCTCCGTCACGCTGCAGGTCGACCGCAGTCAGCACCGCGATGACGCCCGGCGCAGCAGACGCCGCCGCGGTGTCGATCGCGCGAACCGCGGCGAATGCGTGCGGCGAACGGACAAAGACGGCGTGCGCCGCCCCCGCCCGGCGCTCGTCGTCGAGAAACCGACCCGCCCCAGTCAGCAGCCGGTAATCTTCGAAGCGCGGTTCGAAACCATCATTCATCGCATGCCGCCATTCATCGCATGCCGCCATTCCGCTGTCGGCCCGAGCATAATCGGCCCGAGCATAACAGGAATCGCCGAGCCGAACGCAGCCCGGACCGCGCCCGACGCAAAGGTGAGTTGCCGGCCCGCGATCTCCCTTAACACGGACGCCGCTTCCTGTAGTATGGCGCCGGGTGCTTAAATCGGCACCGCCGAAAGAGTGCCGCAAGGGGGAAGCTGAAGATGACGGGGGGAAGAAGCGCGCCACCACGCCGCGCTGCTGGCAGGGTTGTTCCTCGGCCAGCGGCACTGATCTGATCCTCCTCATCACGCACCGATGCTTTCCCTCGATCTGCTGATCAACGCGGTTGTCGCCGGCATCCTGCTCGGCGGGTTCTATGCCGCGGTCAGCCTCGGCATCACGATCTCGTTCGGGATGCTCGACATCGCCAACATCGCCCAACCCGCCTTCATCCTGTTGGGCTCCTACGCCGCCTACATCCTCAACCAGAGCTACGGCATCGACCCAATCGTGATCGGCGTTTTTATGATGCCGATCTTCTATGTGCTCGGCATGGCCGTGTATGAACTTTACTACCACGCCTTTGAAAGCCGCGGGGATCAGGCGATCCAGGGCCTGGCGTTTTTCTTCGGCCTTTTGTTTGTCGGCGAGGTTTCTCTGGTCCTGGTCTTCGGCGTCGACTATCGCTTTGTCGAAGCGAGCTATATTGGCCCGAGCCTCAAATGGGGCATCCTCGACCTGCCGCTGCGCATGCTGATCCCGTTCACGTTCTCGCTCCTGATGATCGGCGGGCTGCAGCTGTTTCTGTCGCGCAGCTTTCTCGGCCGCGCCATCCTTGCTGTGTCGCAGGACGGGCAGGCCCTGCAGCTGATGGCGGCGAGCCCCAAACGGATCAAGCGCGCTGCGGTCGGCATCTCGATCGCGACATGTTCGCTGGCCGGCGCGTTCCTAATCATCATCCAGCCGGTCGAGCCGTCGATCGGCCGTGATTACATCGGCCGCATCTTTGCGATCTGCGTGCTCGGCGGCATGACCAGCATCCCCGGAATGCTGGTCGCGTCGATGCTGCTCGGCATCATCGAAAGCATCATCGCGACGTTCTACGGCCCGTCCTGGGCACCGGCCGTTTCCTTCGGGTTCCTGCTCGTGGCACTGGCGGTGCGCCCGGCCGGGCTGATGGGACGCTAGCGATGCGCCCTTCCCTGTTCTGGCTGCTTGCCGTGCTGTTCGGCGTCGCCTTCGTCGCCGCGACGCGGCTGTGGATCGCCAACGAGTACTACTATTTCGCCGCCTATGTCGTGTTGCAGTACATCGTACTGTCAACCGCGTGGAACATCCTCGGGGGCTATACCGGCTATACGAATTTCGGCACCGGCGCGTTTTTCGCGATGGGCGCCTACAGCTCGGTCGTGCTGCACAAGCTGGGCGGCGTGCCGCTGCCGGTGATGATGCTCGTCGGCGGGGTCGTTTCGGGGATCATCGGCCTCGGCACCGGATATTTGACCCTGCGGCTGCGCGGCGTGTTTTTCGCGATCGCAACGCTGGCGATCACGATTGTCGTGCAGACGCTGATCGTCAATTGGGACTACGTCGGCGGCTCGCGCGGCATCTATATCATCCGCCCGGCCAATGCCCCGCTCGGCGGCGGCTATATCCAATACCTCTATACGCTGATGATCGTGCTGTCGGTGATCGCGGTCGGGATCGCCCGCACGATCGAGCACTCGCGGCTCGGCCTCGGTTTTGCCGCGATCCGCGACGACGAGCAGGCGGCCGAGGCCGGCGGCGTGCCGACGCTGCGCCTAAAGCTGATCGCGACCACGCTGTCGGGCGCGCTGATGGGCATGGCGGGGGCGCCGCTGCCATATTACGTGACCTATATGGACCCGACATCGAGCTTCAGCTTGTCCTATGCGGTCAACGCCGTGGCGATGCCGGTGATCGGCGGCATGACGAGTTGGATCGGCCCGGTGATCGGGTCGATCCTGCTGGGCACGATCCAGCAAGTGGCGACCGTGACGATCTCGTCGGCGCTCAATCTCTTGATCGTCGGGCTTCTGCTGATCGGCTTCGTGATCATCGCCCCGAACGGCATCGTCGGGCTGGTGCGATCGTGGCGGCGCAAGCGGGCAGGATGAGCGACCCCAGGGTCAACCCGCTGCTGCGGGTGGAAGGGCTCGGCAAGCGCTTCGGCGGCTTTGTCGCCCTCGATGCGATCGACCTCGTCATCAACTCCGGCGACCGGCTCGGGCTGATCGGCCCTAACGGGTCGGGCAAGTCGACCCTCGTCAACTGCCTGTGCGGCACGCTGCAAAACGAGATGGGCACGGTGACGTTCGACGGCCGCCGGATCGACGGCCTGATCGCGCATCAGCGCACCCGCCTCGGCCTCGCCCGCAGCTTTCAGCTGCCCAAGCCGTTCCGTACGCTGAACCTGATCGACAATCTGCGCGTGCCGCTGATTTACACGGTCAACGCGCGCCGCGGCCACCACCTCGGCGAGGCGCAGATCGTCGACCGGTGCGAAGAGCTGCTCGGCGATGTCGGACTGGCCGACAAGGCGCGTCGGCTGCCGGGTGACCTTACCCAGGTCGAGATGCGCAAGCTCGAACTGGCACGGGCGGTGGCGACGCAGCCGCGACTGCTGTTCGCCGACGAGGCGATGGCCGGGTTGTCGCCGTCCGAGGTCGAGGAAATCCTCGCCGTGCTGTTCCGGCTCAACGAGCAGGGCATCACCATCGTGCTGATCGAGCACATCATGCGCGCCGTGATGAGCTTTTCGACCCGGTTGGTCGTGTTGGTCGCCGGGCACAAGATCGCCGATGGCGACCCGCAGGAGGCGATGCGCAACCCGGAGGTCGAGAGGGCTTATCTTGGCGAATAGCCTGACCATCACCGGCCTCAACGCCGGTTACGGGCTGGTGCGTGCGATCGAGGACGTATCGCTCTCGGTTTCGCACGCCGAAACCGTTGCGCTGCTGGGCACCAACGGCAACGGCAAGAGCACCCTGATGAAATGCATCATGGGGATGCTCCGCCCGCAGAGCGGCACGATCACCGCCGAGATCGACGGCGTACAGCACGATCTGGTCGGCCGCACCACCGAGGCGATCGTCGACCTCGGCATCGCGCTGGTGCCCGAGGGGCGGCGCCTGTTTCCCAAGCTGACGGTCGAGGAAAACCTACTGCTCGGCGCGTTCCGCAAGAAGGCGCGAGCGGCGATCGACCGCAACCTCGAATCGGCCTACGAGACCTTTCCGGTATTGCGCGAACGGCGCCGCCAGCTCGCCGGCAGCATGTCGGGCGGCGAGCAGCAGATGCTGGCGCTCGGCCGCGCGCTGATGTCGGAGCCGCGCATTCTATTGATCGACGAGCCCTCGGTCGGGCTCGCGCCGATCCTCGTCGCGCGCACAATCGACAAAATCAAGGAATTGAAAGAGCGCTACGAGCTGACCGTCCTGATGGCCGAGCAGAACTTCAACCAAGCGGTCCGCATCGCCGACCGCGGCTATGTCATCGTCCACGGCCACATTGCCTTTGAGGGCCACAACACCGACGAGCTCAACAACAACGAGCTGGTTCGGAAATTCTATCTCGGATTATAGCCACTCCGTGAGAGCACGCGCAGCTACTGCGTTAATAATTTTTTATTCATGTTTTGATATTTCTCTGCTCTGACGGATTGCCTCTTGCCTTGCAAATCCCGTTGCAAATTGCGGCGGGGCTCAGCTGCACCAAATTCATTAACTTTACTTGTCCGCGGAAACCCTCGCCTTTGTCTGTTCTGGGCGGATGGCACGTCGCTTGAGAAGAACCTGGCGCCGGTACGGTGCCGGTATTCGATCCTCGGAGACGACGATGACGCTCGCGCAGAAACTCGTGCTCGGTGCCGCCGCGGCGGTGTTGGCCACTGCGGCCAGCTTTCCCCACGAGATCCAGGCGATCTATCGCGGCAGCTATCCGACCGATGCGCGCAAGCGCGAAGCGCTCGCGACCTGCCAGCAGCAGAGCAGCGCATTCATCCGCTTCCTGCCCAGCGAGCGTGAGGATTGTTATGCCCGCATGCGCGTGGCGGTCGGCGACAACACCGGGGTGTGGAGCAAGCACGACCGCAGCAACATGCACCTGGCCGAACTCGGCCGCTGAGCCGTCGGCTCAGAATTCCCCTCAGAATTCTGATGCGTAACCGCCGTCGACCGGGATCGCAGCGCCGGTTACGAAATCCGAGGCCGGCGCCGCAAGGAACACGGCGATTCCGCCGAGGTCGTCGGGTACCCCCCAGCGCCCGGCCGGCGTGCGCGCCAGCACCCGCTCGTTGAGCCCGCTGACCTGGGCGCGGGCATCGCGGGTCAATTCGGTGTCGATCCAGCCCGGCAGCACCGCGTTGACCTGGATGTTGTCCTTGGCCCATGCCGTGCCGAGCGATTTGGTCAGCTGCACGATGCCGCCCTTGCTCGACGAATAGGGCGCCGCGTAGGCGCCGCCAAAGATCGACATCATCGACCCGATATTGATGATCTTGCCGCCGCCCTGCGGCTTCATCACCGCATGCGCCGCCTGGCACAGCACAAACGCGCCGGTCAGGTTGGTCTGGATCACCTGCTGCCATTCCTCGATCGTATAGGCCTCGGGCGGCTTGCGGATCGACATGCCGGCGTTATTGACCAGGATGTCGAGGCGGCCGAACCGCTCCACGACCTCCGCGACCATCGTCCGGCACGACGCGGGATCGGCGACATCGAGCGCGACAAACGCTGCCTTGGTGCCTAGCCCCGCCAGCTCCGCCGCGGCGGCCTCGGATTTCACACGGTTGCGCGCGGCGACCGCGACCGCCGCCCCGGCCGCAGCCAGCCCCCTGGCCATGCCGAGCCCGATTCCTCCATTGCCGCCGGTGACGACGGCGACGCGGCCGGTAAGGTCGAACGACTTCATTCAATATCTCCATTCACCACGGCGGCGGTATTCGAGTTGCCCACTTATCATAAACGTGCCGGCAAGGCGCCGCCGCGCTCGATACCTTCTGGCCGCCGGCATTGCAGACTGCGGCGTCACGACGCAGGCGGGCGCGCGCTTAGCGATATATACAATTAGATATAACGTGGAGGCCTGCGATGCGGAGACGGGCATTTCTTTTCGGGGCCGGCCTGTACCTCGCCGCGCTGGCGGCGCCGGTCGCGGCATCGGCGGCATCGGGCGCTATCGTGGTGTTCGCCGCCGCCAGCCTCAAGAACGCGCTCGACGCGATCAATGCCGAATATCAAAAAGCAACCGGCAAGCACGCCCAGATCTCGTATGCGGCAAGTTCGACGCTCGCAAAGCAGATCGAAAACGCCGCACCGGCTGTTATCTTCATCTCGGCCGATCTCAAATGGATGGACTATCTCGACAACAAGAAGCTGATCGACGACAAGAGCCGTGTGAACCTGCTCGGCAACGCTCTGGTGTTGATCGCGCCGAAGAACAGCACCGCGAAAGTGACGATCGGCCCGAACTTTCCGCTCGCCAAGCTGCTCGGCAGCGGCCGGCTGGCGATGGCCGACCCCACTGCGGTTCCGGCCGGGCTCTACGGCAAGGCCGCGCTGATCCGGCTCGGTGTCTGGGCCAGCGTCTCAGGGCGGGTCGCCGCGGCGGAAAACGTGCGCGCGGCGCTGGCGCTGGTGGCGCGCGGCGAGGCACCGTTCGGCATCGTCTACAAGACCGACGCGGCGGTTGAGCCCAACGTCAAAATCGTCGGGGTCTTTCCCGAGGACAGCGTGCCACCGATCGTCTACCCGATGGCGCTGATAGCCGGCTCGAAAAGCCCGGACGCCGCGGCCTTTGCCGCCTATCTGCGCGGGCCGCAGGCGCGAAAGCTGTGGGAAGCCGGCGGGTTCACCGTGCTCGACACGGCTCGGTGAGCCGGATTTGCATTGGTTTTTCGACTTCACCCCGGATGAGCTGACGGCGATCCGCTTGTCTCTGTGGGTCGCCTCGTGGGCGATGGTGTGCAGCCTGCCGTTCGGGCTCGGCGCGGCGATGCTGCTCGCACGCGGCCGGTTCTGGGGCAAGTCGCTGTTCAACGTCGTGGTACACCTGCCACTGGTGCTGCCGCCGGTAGTAACCGGGTATGTGCTGCTGCTGCTGTTCGGCCGGCGCGGGCCGCTCGGCCGTCTACTGGAGCATACGATCGGCCTGGTCTTTGCGTTTCGCTGGACCGGCGCGGCGCTCGCGAGCGCGGTGATGGGATTTCCGCTGATGGTGCGCGCGATCCGCTTATCGCTCGATTCGGTCGACCGCCGGCTCGAAGACGCCGCCGCAACCCTCGGCGCCAGCGCCCCCTGGGTGTTCGTGACCGTGACCCTGCCGCTGATCCTGCCCGGCGTCGTCGCCGGCATGATCCTCAGCTTTGCCCGCTCACTCGGCGAGTTTGGTGCGACGATCACGTTTGTCTCCAACATCCCAGGCGAAACCCAGACCCTGCCGACCGCGATCTATGTGCAGACCCAGGCGCCGGGCGGCGACCTGCCGGCATTGCGCCTGACTCTGGTAGCGGTCGCGATCTCGATGGTCGCGCTGTTCGCCTCCGAGGCGATGGCGCGCCGCGCCGCCCGCCAAACGGGTGGACCGTGATGATCGAGGTCGCGATCGAGCATCGCCTCGGCGGGTTTCGGCTCGCGGTCGAATTTCACAGCACCGGGGGGCTCACTGCTCTATTCGGCCGGTCGGGCGCTGGCAAGACCTCGGTCGTCAACGCGATCGCCGGGCTGATCCGCCCCGAGCGCGGCCGCATCGTCATCGACGGCGCGGTGCTGACCGACACGGAGCGGCGCGTGTTTGTGCCGGCACATCGCCGGCGCGTCGGCTATGTGTTTCAGGAGGGCCGGCTGTTTCCGCACCTGACGGTGTGGCGCAACCTGCTTTACGGCCGGCGCTTTGCACTCGGCCCGAGAAGCCCCGCCGAGGTCGACCAGGTCGTCGAGTTGCTCGGCATCGGCGATCTCTTGACACGGCGCCCGGCCAACCTGTCGGGCGGCGAAAAGCAGCGTGTCGCGATTGGCCGGGCACTTCTGGCGCGGCCACGCCTGTTGGTGATGGACGAACCACTCGCCTCACTCGACGAGGGGCGCAAGGGCGAGATCATGCCCTACATCGAGCGGCTGCGCGACGAGACCAAAATCCCGATCGTCTATGTCAGCCACTCGATCCCCGAGGTCGCGCGCCTGGCGAACACCCTCGTCGTGCTGTCGGAGGGAACGGTGGCGGCGATCGGCGCGCCGGCCGAGATCATGGGCCGGCTCGACCTGTTTCCGCTGACCGGTCGCGCCGAGGCCGGCGCGATCCTCAACACCGTGGTCGCCGGCGACGATGCCCGCTTTGGCCTGACAGTGCTGCGCGCCGCCGCCGGCGAACTCAGGGTGCCGCGGCTCGACCTTTCGGCCGGCGCGGCGCTACGGGTGCGCATTCGCGCTCGCGACGTGATGATCGCGCTGGCACCCCCGGAAGGATTGAGCGCGCTCAACGTGCTGCCGGGCACCGTCGCCGAGGTCGGCCGCGTCGACGGGCCGATCGTCGAGATCCGGCTCGATTGCGCCGGGGAGCCGCTGATCGCGCGCCTGACCCGCCGCTCGGTCGAGACCCTCGGCCTCGCGCCCGGGCGCCGCGTCTATGCCGTGATCAAGAGCATCGCCTTCGACCATCACGCCTTTGCCGGCGCCGCGCCGGCGGGTGGCGCCGATGCCGACGCGATCCCCGGTTGACGGGTCAATCCAGCGGCTTTTCCCGCGCCTCTTCGGGCTCGGGCTCGGGCGCCGCCTCGGCGAGCGCCTCGGCGAGCGCGCCGACATGGTCGGCCGCGGCAGCCGCAGCCTCTTCCTCGATCGCGCGGTAGTGGCGCACGACGGCGCGGCCGAGCGCGGTCAGCGCGGCGCCGCCGCCTTTTGCCCCACCGGTCTGCGCTGCGACGACCGGCTCGCGGAAGCAGCGGTTGAGGTTGTCGACCAGCAGCCACGCGCGACGGTAAGACATCGCCATCGCCCGCCCGGCGGCCGAGATAGAGCCCTCGGCGTCGATCAGTTCCAGCAGCCGGATCTTGCCCGGGCCGATCGCCCGTTCGTCGTCGAAATCGATGCGCAGGGTGAGCCGCGCCATCGCCGCCGCCCCGCTCGCGCCGGCCCGGCCGCTATTCGACCTTCAGCAACTCGACATCGAACATGAGCGTGGCAAGGGGCGGAATCACTCCGCCGGCGCCGCGCGAGCCATAAGCTAGCTCGGGCGGGATGATCAGCGTGCGCTTGCCGCCGACCTTCATCCCGGGTACGCCCTCGTCCCAGCCGCGGATCACCTGATGCGCGCCGAGCTTGAACGTAAACCCGGCGTTGCCGTGATCGAGCGAGCTGTCGAATTTCTTGCCCTTGACCCCATTCTCGTACAGCCAGCCGGTGTACTGCACGGTGACGCCGTGACCGGGCTCGGCGATCTTGCCGGTGCCGATCTGGGTATCGGTGTATTTCAGCCCGTCCGGCATTTCGGTCATCGTTCCCGTCGCTCCCTGCGCCCATGCCGCGGGCATCGTCAAAAGCCCCAGCGCGAGCACCATCGCCGCGCCGGCAATCCGGATTGGTTTCATCATGCCCCGGTTATGCTAAATCCCCTGCGAACGGCACAAAGGACGCGGACCGTGGCGACCACCATTCTCAAAGAGACGATCGCAGCCATCGACACGATCCTCGGTGCCGAACTCGACCATATCACGATCGACCGCGCGGTCATCGGCCTGTTCTTCACCGGGGTCAAACTCAGCGCCGGCACCGCGGGCGCCTGCGCCACCCCGCGCGAGGCCATCCCCGAGGGCGTGTGCTGCCCCTATTCCGCGGGCTCGGTCGGGTTTCCCGGCCGGATCGCGGGCCGCAAGGCGGACGAGCTCGCCGCCGAGGCGCTCGGCGCCGAGGGACTGCGCCGCGCGGTTGGCATCGCTACGGTCAACGCGCTCGCCGAATTGTGCTGGCGTCGCAGGCCCGATCCCGCAGTCGAACTGCGGCCCGGCACCGATGCGTTCGACGCGACCGCATTCCACCCCGGCGACCGCACCGTGCTGGTCGGGGCGTTCATCCCGTTCCTCAAGGAATTGAAGCGTCGCGACCTGCCGTATCTGGTGCTCGAGCAGAACAAGGCGGCGCTGAAGGCCGAGGAGCTACCGTTCTTTCGCCCGGCCGAGGCGACGCACGACATCGTGCCGCAGGCCGACGTGCTGCTGATCACCGGTTCGACGCTGCTCAACGACACGCTCGAAGACCTGCTGGCGCTGGCGCAGCCAAGCGCGCGCGTCACCGTGGTCGGCCCGACCGTGTCGATGCTGCCCGAGCCGTTTCTCGCGCGCGGCGCCGAGATTCTCGGCACCGTGCGGATCACCGAGCCCGACGCCTTTCTCGACCTCCTTGCCGAAGGCGGCGCGGCGCCCCATTTCCTCGGCCACACCGCAGAAAAGATCGTCCTTGCCCGCCGGCCCGCCGCCGCCCGGGCCGCCTGACCATTGCGCGAGATCATGCCCGACACCGCGCACACCGCCTTTGCCGGCCGCCTCGTCATCATAGGCTTCGGCAGCATCGGCCAGGGGGTCCTGCCGCTGCTGTTGCGCCACATCGACATGCGGCCCGAGCAGATCACAATCATCACCGCCGAGCCGCGCGGCCGCGAGGTCGCCGCAGAATACGGCATTCGCTTTATCGAGCACACGCTGACCCGAGCCGACTACCGCGAGATCCTCGAACTGCAAATCGGGGACGGCGATTTCCTGCTCAACTTGTCGGTCGACGTGTCGAGCCTGGCGCTGATCGAATACTGCCAGGAAAAGGGCGCGCTCTACCTCGATACCTGCATCGAGCCGTGGCCCGGCGGCTATACCGACCCCAACCTGCCGCCATCGGCGCGCTCCAATTATGCTCTGCGCGAAAGCGCGCTGGCGCTGCGCGCCAAGGTGCTCGAAGGGCCGACCGCGGTCATCACCCACGGCGCTAACCCCGGCCTCGTCTCGCATTTCGTCAAGCAGGCGCTGATGGATATCGTACCCCCCGGCACACCGGTTCCAGGCGACCGCACCGGCTGGGGCCGGCTTGCCGAGACCGCGGGGGTGAAGGCGATACACATCGCCGAGCGCGACACCCAGGTCGCGGCAACCCCGAAGGAGCCGGGTGAGTTCGTCAACACCTGGTCGATCGATGGATTCTTCAGCGAGGGCTCGCAACCGGCCGAACTCGGCTGGGGCACCCATGAGCGCCACTTCCCCCATGACGGGCGGCGGCACGATACCGGAAGCCAGGCGGCGATCTATCTGCTGCGTCCCGGCGCCGGGACGCGAGTGCGCAGCTGGACCCCACTCGAAGGCCCCTATCTCGGGTTTCTGGTTACCCACGGCGAATCGATCTCGATCGCCGACTATCTAACGCTGCGCGACGGCGAGGCGGTGCGCTATCGCCCGACCTGCCACTACGCCTATCACCCGTGCGACGACGCGGTGCTGAGCCTGCACGAGCTGGCCGGCAAGAACTGGCAGTTGCAGGGCCGCAAGCGGCTGATCGTCGACGAGATCACCGCCGGCATCGACGAGTTGGGCGTGTTGCTGATGGGCCCGGAAAGAGGCGTCTACTGGTACGGCTCGCGCCTGTCGATCGAGGAGGCGCGGCGGGTCGCGCCGCACAACAACGCCACCTCGCTGCAGGTCACTGCAGCGGTCCTGGCCGGGATCGTCTGGGCGATCGAGAACCCGCGCCGCGGCATCGTCGAACCGGACGAGATGGATTACGCGCGGGTGCTGGAGATCGCCGGCCCCTATCTCGGCGAAGTGGTCGGGGTCTGGGGCAACTGGACCCCGCTGGATAACCGCGAGCGCCTATTTCCGGAAGACCTCGACCGCGACGACCCGTGGCAATTCAAGAACATCCGGGTCGTCTGACGATGCAGCCCGCGGCACGGGCGCGGCGCGCCTCGCTAGTGGCGCTGCTGCTCTATGCGGCGTGCGCGGCAGCCGATACCGGGCTGCACCTCGCCCAGCCGCCGGTCGCTGGGGTGGCGCGTTTCGCCCTCGGCCGGGTCATCGTCGCCACCAATGCCGGGCTGTTCTGGCCAGTCGACCTGGTGGCCGAGGCGCTGCTGGCCCGCGGATGACGACGTCGGCAAAAAGCGGTGGCTCAGAACAGGCCGATCATCGTCCCGATCACCCAAAACAGCGACAGCGAGGCCAGGGCCAGCACGACGATCAGCAGCAACCGCAACGCCCGGATGATTTGCAGACCGACCGGCGGTGACGGCTGCACGCCGTCGCGGTCGATAAGATAATCGTCCGGTATCGTGCCCGGCTCTTCACCGGGCTGCATCATAGCGCGCGCCATACCCATGCCTCCGCTGCGACGCCGGAGAATGCATCATCTGCATCAAAAAATCACCCGCGAGGGCGGGTGCGGCTATTGCGCCGTGGTCGCGGGGCTGGTGCCGCTGCCCTCATCAAGCTCGGGGCCGAGCCCGGATTTGAGCTTTGCCGGCGGCGCGGGCGGCGCAGGCGCTGCCGCAGCGGCTTCCTCGGGTGTCGCCGCTGGCAGCGTGGCGATCACTGTCGCGGCCCGCGCCTCGGCCTTCGTTCGGTCCACCTGGGCGAGAATGTCGTAAAGCTCCGCCGCCCGCTTTGCTGACGGCTGGTTGCCGCGCGAGGCGGCGGCGCGATACCAGGCATAGGCCTCGATCGTCGATGCCGTGACGCCTTCGCCGCGCTCGTAGAGGATCGCCAAGTTTACCATCGCCGGCACCACGCCCTGGATCGCGGCGCGGCGATACCACCCGGCCGCAGTCGTGAAATCTTGCTTGGTCCCCTGCCCGCGGGTATAGGCGACCGCGAGGTTGTACTGCGCCAGCGGGAAATTGGCCTCGGCCGCCCGGCTGTACCACTTGAAGGCCTCGGCGTAATCCTGCGGAATCCCACGACCCCGCTCGCAGAGCACGCCCAGATCATATTGCGCGCGCGGCACGCCCTGCTCGGCCGCGGCGCGGAACCAGGTCGCCGCGGTCGTGTAGTTCTGCGGCACGCCCTCGCCCTTGGCATAGACGATCGCGAGTTCGAGTTGCGCCTCGGCATCTCCGGCCTTGGCGCGCGTCTCGTAAAAGATCAGGCGCTTGGCGGGATCGCTGGGCGCTTCGGGCAGCGGCGCCAGCGCCGGGCGGGGGGCGAAGCGGTGGTTGACCCAATTGTAAGCCCCGAACCCGGCCGCGCCGAGCCCGATTACCAGCACCGCAATCATCAGCTGGCCCAGCCCCAGCGGCCACCGCAGCCATTGCAGCGAACCCGTCGGAGGCGCCGCAGCCGCTTCCCGCGGCGGCCGAACCGGCTGGATTCCCGTTATCGGGTGTGCGTCTTCCTGGGGCTCACGCCACCACGGCTGCGCCTCGTCGACCGAACGCTCCGCCGCAGGTTCGGAATGCTCGACATCGGCCTCGTCGGGCGCGTACCGCGCCTCGGCCTCCTCGGCGTATAGCGACTCCGGTGCTGGCTCTTCCTCAGGCTCCAGTTCCTCGTCCCAGTCCGGCTCTGGCTCTCCGTCCAGCTCCGGCTCCGGCGCTTCTTTCGGCTCGAGCGCCGGTTTCGCATCGGCCGCGGGCATAACCGCAGCCGGCTCGGGCGCGTCGTCGGACTCGAAACCGATGAACATCGGCTCGACAAACGGCGGCGGATCATCGATCGCCTGCCCCCAATCGAAATCGTCGTCCGGGGCGGCGGCAACCGGCGCCAGCCCGTCGTCGTCCGCGCGGGGCACAAAACCGCGATGCGTCGGCTTGGGCCGCGCCGCATCCGTCCCGCGAGTTGCCCCGGTGGGCGGTTGCGGATCGGCTTCGGACAATATCTCGGCGGCGGACGCGCTAGGCTCGACCATCGCGTACCGATTCCAGGGAACGGCGGCGATTTCAAGGAGGATCGCAGCGCCCGGGGTGCGGCGCGACGAAACCGCCCCGGTTGGCGGCTGGCACCCGCCGGCAAGATCGCTACTATGTCCTATCTGCGGCGCGGCGGCGGGGGCGGGCGATGACAGAGCATTTCGGGCGCAACAAAAACGGTGCGAACGGGCCGCGGCCGCTCGACCGGGCGCGGGCGCTGGGGCCGCTGCTCGACGCCGCGGTCGACGATATCGAGCGGGAGCGTGAACTGCCGCGCCGGGTCGTCGATGCGCTGATCGACGCTGGCATGTTCCGACTGCTGCAGCCGCTCTCGCTCGGCGGCGAGGAAATGCAGCCGGCAGACTATCTCGACGTGGTCGAAGAGGTCGCCAGCCACGACGCCAGCGTCGCCTGGTGCGTCGGGCAAGGCTGCGGCTGCACGATGAGCGCGGCGTATCTCTTGCCAGAGGTGGCACGCACGATTTTCGGCCCGCGCGACGGCATCGTCGCCTGGGGTCCGCCCGGCCCGGCAAAGGCGGTCACGGTGCCCGGCGGGTTTCGGCTCACCGGGAATTGGAGCTTTGCCAGCGGCAGTCATCATGCGACATGGCTCGGCGCACATGTCAGCGTCTTCACCGGCAACGGCGCGCCGCTGATGCGCGACGACGGCAGCGCGATCATGCGCACCCTGCTGTTCCCCAAGTCGCAGGCCAAGATGACCGACATTTGGCACGTGCTCGGCCTCAAGGGCACCGGCAGCGACAATTATTCGGTCGAGGATCTGTTCGTCGCCGACGATTTCACGATCGACCGCGATCCCAGCAACCACCCGCGGGAAAACGGCACGCTCTACCGCTTCAGCCACAGCAACGTGTACGCGGCAGCCTTTGCCGGCGTCGCGCTCGGCGTCGCGCGCAACGTGCTCGCCTCGTTCATCGAGCTGGCGCGCGACAAGACCCCGCGCGGCGCGAAGCTGACGATGCGCAACAACAACGTGATCCAGTCGCAGGTCGCGCAAAGCGCGGCGCGGCTCGATTCGGCGCGGCGCTACGTCAAGGGCGTGCTCGAAGACTGCTGGGACCATGTGTCGTGCGCCGGCGCGCTGACGCTCGAGCAGAACGCGACCCTGCGGCTCGCCACCACCTGGGCGATGCACCAGGGGCGCGACGTGGTCGACGTGCTGTATCAGGCCGCGGGTGCGACCGCGATCTTCAACGTCAACCCGTTCGAGCGCCGGTTCCGCGACATGCACACGATCGTCCAGCAGATGCAGGCGCGGCAAACCCATTTCGAAACCGTCGGCCGCATCATGATGGGCCTGCCGCCTGACGCGACGATGTTCACGTTCTGACGGATCAGGTCAGCGGGTCCGGTCGGCGCAAGATGGCAGCGGCACAGCTTCTTTCCCTCGCCGGGACGATCGCCGCGGTCTACGCGCTGCTGGTCGCGGTATACATCGCGAGCTGCCTGGTCGTCATTCGGCTCAACCGCGCGATGCCGGACGCCAAAATCCAGGCGCGCGAGACCGCCGCCGGGCTGGTGCGCCGCGACCGGCGGCAGAGCCTCGTATCGCTCGCCGGGATCGCGGCGATGTTCGGCACCGGGCAATGGGCCTATTACGCGCTCGGCTGGGGATTTGCGGCGTCGGGCGGGATCGCCGGCACGATCCTGTCGGCGCTCGCATCGCTGATCCTGTTTGACACCTGGTTCTACTGGCTCCACCGGCTGATCCACAGCCGCTGGCTCTATCGCCGGGTGCACCGCTGGCACCACATGACGGTGACCCCCGTGGTGTGGTCGAACAACAGCGACCGGCTGATCGACAACCTCTTCCTGCAATCCTATTGGTTGATTGCGCATTTCCTGTTTCCGGTGGCGCCGGCAGTGCTTCTCGCCCACAAGCTCTACGACCAGGTCACCGGCGTCGTCGGTCATTCCGGATGGGAGCACGCCGGAAGCTGGAGCCTGCCGCCGTCGCCGCTGGTAGGCGTCACCCATCACGACCAGCACCACCGCTATTTCCGCTGCAACTACGCGACGCATTTCAGCCTGTGGGATCGGCTGATGGGGACGCTCCACCCCGAGCACGATGCCGAGCTGACCCGTAACATCCGCCGCAGCGAAACGGCACGGCGCGAGGCAACCCTGCGGCCAACTGAGCGTTGATCAATCGGAGCGCAAGCTCCGATTGATGGGCGAACTGAGGCGGAGCGGCCGAATGCCGAGCGAAAACCTACACGTCCCGCGCGAGCTGCTGTCGCAGGAGGCGCGGCATCTGCACTACGCAATCACCTCACTTATGGAGGAACTGGAGGCGGTCGACTGGTACCGTCAGCGCGCCGACGACAGCGAGGACGAAGCGCTGCGCGAAATCCTGCTACACAACATGCGCGAGGAAATGGAACACGCCTCGATGCTGATCGAGTGGATGCGGCGGCAAAACCCGGACTTTGCCGGGCACCTCCAGACCTATCTGTTCACCGACAAGCCGATCACCCAGGTCGAGAAAGCCGCCGAGGCCGCCGCCGATGGCGCCGAGCCCGCCGCGCGCAGTGATCTTGCGCCGACCATCGGCTCTTTGAAAGGATACCGTTAGTGGATTACCTCAATCGCGGGCTGGCGCCCTTCCCCGCCTCGGTGTGGGACGCCATCGACGGGGCTGCTGTCAAGGCCGCGCGCGACCGGCTGACCGGACGGCGGTTTCTCGGTATCGAAGGGCCGTTCGGCGCGGGCCTCACCACGATCGAGGTCGGCAACGACGATTATTGCCGTCAGCCTGCCGCGGACGAAGCCGGCGCAATTCTCGGTCGCGCCTTGCCCGTGCCGATGTTGCGCAAGAGCTTTCGCCTCAGCCTCCGCCGCGTCGCCGCTCACATCGAAAACGGCCAGCCGCTCGACCTCGCCGCCGCCCAGGATGCGGCCGAGGCCGTCGCCAACCGCGAAGAAGAATTCATTTACAACGGCCAACCGGATTTCAACCTCGCCGGGCTGCTGACCGTGGAGGGCCGGCACACGGTCGCGGGCTCCGACTGGTCGACCACCGAAAGCGCGCTGAACGATGTGCTGGCCGCCGCGACGATGCTCGACGACAGCGGGTTTCGCGGGCCTTATGCCCTCGTGCTGGCGCCGTTGCAGTACAATAATCTATTCCGCCTGTTTCCCGGCACCGACGTATTGCCGCTCGAACATCTGCACCGCTTGTGCACCGCCGGCATCTACAAGACATCGATCAACGTCGGGGCGTTGATCGACGTCAACGTCGGCGTGCTGGTTCTCGGCCAGGATTTTCATGCGGGCTATATCGGGCATGACGGCGTGCACTATCAGCTTTACATCAGCGAGAGCATCGTCCTGCGCCTCGACAAGCCGCGCGCAGTCTGCACGATCGGCGCCGCCGGAACGAAGCTCCGGAAATAGCCGCCCCCCGCGGGAAAGACGAATTGGGCGTTACGCGGTCAACACTTCGAGCACGTGGCCATTGGGGTCCTCGAAATAGAACCCGCGGCCGCCGCGGCGGTGGTTGATCTGCATGTCGGCGCGCTCGCGCGGGCCGCTGCCATACGCGATGCCCTCGTCCTTGACGCGCCCGAAGATCGCGTCGAACTCGGCGTCGCCGACCTTGAACGCATAGTGGTGGTGCTCGAAATCGCCGCGTTCGTCGAAATCGAGCGTCAGCGCGTCATTGACCCGCACTGGCGCGAAATGGGAATGAAGGCTGCGGAATTCGAGCCCGAAGATGCGGGCGAAAAACCGCGCCGAGGCGATCTTGTCGTGCGCCGGCACGATTGTGTGATCGAGAGCGATAGCCATGGCAACCTCCTCCCGCAGCATGTGAGCAGCACACATGGGTCGCGCCGCACTGCACGGGAGGGTAGCGCGAAACGCGGTTTCGCCCAAGCCGCGTGCCCCGCACAATCGCCGCCGATGAAATTCGGCATCGTTTCCGACATTCACTGCAACGCGGCCGGGCTCGGCGAGGCGCTGCGCCTGATGGGCGACGTGGACGAGCTGATCTGCCTCGGCGACAGCATCTGGGAATACCGGTTCTCGAACGAGGTCGTCGCGCAGCTCAGGGAGCGCGGCGCGCACACGATACTCGGCAACCACGAGGAGACGTTTTTCGGCCCGCTTGGCGAACGCGCCCGCGCCCGTCCGGGCAGCGACCCGGCGCTCGTCGACTGGCTCGCGTCACGCCCGCATCGCCTTTCGCTCGACGTCGGCGGCAAAACCCTCTTGCTGATTCACTCGACGCCGTGGGAGCCGCGCGGCGACTATATCCACCCGGAAAGCACGCTGCTCGCGCGGTTTGGCGAGGCCGATGCCGATTTCGTGCTCTACGGTCACACCCATGCCCAGGTGGTGCGCCGTTTCGGCCGGGTGCTGGTAATAAACCCGGGCTCGGCCGGCGACGCCCGCGACCACCGCAACGGGCGGAGATTGTCATGTGCGGTGCTCGACACCGCGAGCGAAGAGGTGCGGGTGATCGACTTTACGGACAAGGCATGACCGACAGACCGCTCTATTTCGAGGATTATCCGGTCGGGGCCGTGTTCGAGGGCGGCCGCGTCGAAATCTCCGAGGCCGACATCCTCGATTTCGCCCGGCGCTGGGATCCGCAGGCGATGCATGTCGACAAGGCGGCGGCGACTGCGGGTCAGTTCGGCGGATTGATCGCCAGCGGCTGGCACACCGGCGCGATCATGATGCGGCTGCTGACCGAGGTGTTCATCTCGCCCGCCTGCAACCTCGCCTCGCCGGGGCTCGACGAATTACGTTGGATTCGGCCGGTTCGGCCCGGCGACATCTTGCGCCTCAAGGTCACCGTGCTCGAAGCGCGCCATTCGCGCTCAAAGCCCGACCAGGGCATCATCATCAGCCTTGTCGAGGTACTGAACCAGCGCAGCGAGCCGGTTATGAGCCTGAAGCCGATCAGCCTGATGCGCTGCCGACCCGATTAGCTAATATTTTAAGTCCACCATTTAATGACTAGATATATGACTAACTCCACCCGAGCCAGTCGCACAGCGCCCGGCCCATTACCAGGTCGAGGTTGTCGCCCGCGAGCCAGGGCAGTTCCTCGGTAAACAGCGTGATCGCTTGGCGATAGCTGCACGGGATGCCGGTCAGGTCGGTACCCCAGAAGAACCGCCGCGGGCCGAACGCGTCGAACACGCGGCGCAGAAACGGATGCAGCCGGCGATAGGGATAGGGCTCGCTCGAATAGCGCGGCAGCGCTGACGCCTTGGCGGCGACATTCGGATGCCGCGCCAGCGCGACGAGCTTGTCGATATCGCCGAACGCCGCCTCGTCCTTGGCGTCGCGCACCAGCGCCAGATGGTCGATCACAAAGCGCATGCCAGGATAGCGCTCGGCGAGCCGTCCGATTTCGGGCAACAACCCCGGCGGCGACACCATCGCCGGCAGCTCGTTGCGTTCGGCCGCTGCCCACAGCCAGTCACCGTCGGGGTCGGTGAACAGCGCCCGCGCCCCGGCCCCGGCGGTCGTCACGCGAATCCCGAGCATGCCCGGTTGCTCGCGCCAGCGGTCGAGCGCGTGCGGGTCACGGGTATCGAGCGGCGGCCTTCCCATCACCGCGAAGCGGTCGGGATGGTGCGCCGCGGCGACGAGCGCGAGATCGTTGCGGTCGCCCTCCCATGACGGCGGCACGATCACCGCGCGGGCGACCCCGGCGCCGTCCATCTCGCCCAGCAGATCGGCCGCAGTGAACGGGACGGGCCGATGCGCGCGGTGCGCGTGGCCCTGCGGCCACGACCGCTCCGGCGTGTCGGCGGCCCAGATATGCACCTGCGCATCGGCGATCAGCATCGCGGGTTCCTCCCTTTGCAGCCGATCATGCGGCGCCTGCGCTTGTAACCCAACCGCCTTCATGCTTCGATCGCCCCAGATTTGATCGCCCGCGCGTCTGCGAGGCGCGCCGCGGGGAGGAACAATGCCGGACAGCATCATCGTCGACACCGCGACCCGGATCTTTAGCGATCTGTGCGAAGCGAAGACGATCAACGCGGCCGAAAAGGGAGAATGGCCGGCGGCGCTGTGGAATGCGCTCGAGGAAAGCGGGTTGCCGCTGACCTGGGTATCCGACGAATTGGGCGGCGCCGGGGCCGAAATCCTCGACGGGTTTGCGGTGGCGCGGGTCGCCGGCAGCGTTGCCGCGCCGGTGCCGGTCGCCGAGACGCTGGCCGCCGGTTGGCTGTTGTCGCAGGCCGGAATCAGCGCCCCGCCCGG
>DATLRD010000028.1:0-79502 GCA_035534855.1 Allostellaceae bacterium
GGCGAGCCGCGGCGCCTTGGTCGGTGCGCCGGCGAGCAGCAAGCCGTCGAACTTCTCGATCCCGTCCTTGAAGCCCAACAGCGGCCAGGCATCGGCGGCGCGGTACTGGTAGAGCAGAAAGCGCCGCTCGGCGCCGGAAAAATTGGTCGCCGAGCCGTGGATCGCGCGCACGTGGTGCACCGTCACCGACCCCGCCTTGCCGA
Organism: Allostellaceae bacterium; assembly: GCA_035534855.1. GTDB lineage: Bacteria > Pseudomonadota > Alphaproteobacteria > ATCC43930 > CGMCC-115725 > DATARH01. The sequence continues at coordinate 204 of DATLRD010000028.1, forward strand.
GGCACGGCACCGCCTTTGACACATCGAGCGCCGGATCGTTGGGGTCGATCGCGCCGCAGAACCGGCCGTCCGGCCCGTGATGGTCGAGGATCGGGCCGCGATGGCTGCTCGGCACCACCAGCATCGCGCCGTTTTCCGGCGTCGCGTCGTCGATCATGATGCCGACCGCGGCGAGGTCGTCGTTGGTGTGCGGGTAGAACGCCCAATCCTGGTGCCATTCGACCGGCGCGCCATAGCCGGCCGACTTCATGTTGAGCTTGCCGGTATCGAACCGCACCGTGCCCCACAAATCCTTGAGAATCGCGACGATCTTCGCGTTGCGGCTGGCGCGGAAATAGGCGTCGTCCCACAGATGCGGGGCCTTGATCCGCCGCACCCGCGGCCGGTTCGGCGCGTGCGTGTCTTCGAGGTCGAAGGTGTCGTCATTCGCCGTCAGCTGAGTCGAGCGGGTAACGAACCCGTCGGTGACGCGGCGCAACTCGGCGATCTCGTCGGCGGAGAACACGTCGGACACGACGATGACGCCGTCGCGGTGATAGGCGGCGATCTGGGTCGGAGACAGCATCTCGATTCGCCTTCAGGTCTGCAGGATCGGCTCACCGCGGACGTATCTGCCACGGCAGAACATCAGCACCGGCTTGTCGGTATAGGCAAAGCGCTCGACATGGCCGATGAAGATGATGTGATCGCCGCCGTAATGGCGGAATTCGTTGCGGCACTCGAAATGCGCCGCCGCACCGATCAATACCGGCGCCCCGGATTCAGGGATGATGTGGTCGACATTCACGAACTTGTCGTCGCTCTGCTTGGCGAACTTGTTCGACAGCTCGATCTGGTCGTAGGCCAGGATGTTGACGACGAAGTGCCCGCCTTCCTGAAACGCCGGCAGGCTTTGCGCGTAGAGCGAGCTGCTCCACAGCACCAGCGGCGGGGTCAGCGAGACCGAGGTGAACGAGTTTGCGGTCATCCCGTGCAGTTTGCCGTCGCGACCGCGCGTCGTGATGATCGTAACGCCGGTGGCGAACGCACCCATCGCGTTGCGCAATTCGCGGCTGTTGAAGCCTTCGGCCGAAGTGCTGTGCACCACCGCGGCGTGGCTGCTGAGGGGTTCGGCGGGCACCAGGGTGTCGCCGGGTTGATCGTCCGACAAAGCCATTTCCTGAAGTTTCCTAGAACGTCGCATCGGGTGACAGCCCCAGCGCGACGCGGCCATACATGGCGCCGTTGATGTCCCAGTTTAAAACGTAATGCGCGTTGGCGGCGTGGATGTCGCGAAACGCGCGCTGCAGCGGGTGGCGGGCATAGATCGCGCCGCCGCCGCTCGCGGTGAACAGAAGATCGACGGCCTTGGTGCACAGCGTCGCGGCAAAGGCGCCGTCGCGGCGGTACCGCGCGCGCTGTTCGAGCGACGGGATTGTCCCGCCGCCAACGATCGCGGTGGCCTCGTCGCAATCGCCGAGCATCATCGACCGCGCCGCATCGGCATAGGCCGCCGCCTCGGCAAGGTGCACCTGCAGCGTGCTGAAATCGGCGAGGTTGCGGCCGGTGTAGCTGCTGAGCCGGGTGCGCGTCGTCTCGGCGAAATGGCCGATCGCGCTTTGCGCGATGCCGAGCGAGACCCCGGCGATGCAGAACGCGAACAGGCTGATCGCCGGCAGCTGGTACAGTACCGCTGGGTTGACCGCGCTGCCGGGGTTGGGGCCGCCGGTGATCTGATCGACCGCCAGGGTGCGGTATTCGGGCACGAACACGTCTTCGACCGCGACATCCTTGCTGCCGGTGCCGGCCAGCCCGATCACGTGCCAGGTGTCGATGATCTGATAGTCGCTCGCCGGCAGCACGAAGATGCGCGGCTCGGCGGTGCCGCTGCCACCGAATTCCTCCTCGGTGACAATCGCGCCGATCAGGTTCCAGGCGCACGGGTCGACGCCGCTGGAAAACGGCCAACGCCCCGACAGGCGATACCCGCCCGGCACCTTCTTGGCCCGGCCGCGCGGAAAGATCAGCGCCGAGCCGATCAGGTTGTCGGGGCTCTCGCCCCAGATCTCGTCCTGCGCCTGGCGCGGCCACATGCCGAGCAGCCAGTGATGCGCGGCGAGGTTGGCCAAGACCCAGGCGGTCGAGCCGCAGCCGCGGCCGATGATCGCGACCAGTTCGACGATCGAGCGGAACGGCAATTCGCTGCCGCCGACGCGCCGCGGCTGCAGGATGCGGAACAGGCCGCTGCGATGCAGGTCGGCGATCGTCTCGTCGGGCAGTCGGCGCAATTCCTCGGCCTGCGGCGCCCGCTCCTGCAGCACCGGCACCAGGGCCTCGGCGCGAGCAGTCAGCGCGGCCAGGTCCGGCGGCGCTCCGGTGCGGCCCGTTTTCGCGTCGGCCATTGCGTTCACCTCCGTTACTCGCCGGGTGTTTCCAAGGGCAAGTGTACTCGCCGGGCGACGGCTCGGCGAGATGATGATTGCGCCGCGGTGCTCAGCTCAGATCGAGGGCGTACTTTTTGAGGAGGTCGAGCGGCACGATTTCCAACGTCGCCTCGTGCGTCGCCGTTAGCCGCACGCGCGGCGCCTGGCCGGCGTCGAACGCCTCTTTCCAGCGCGCCGCGCACAGGCACCAGCAATCGCCGGGTTTCAGGCCGGGAAACCCGTATTGCGGCAGCGGGGTCGACAAATCGTTGCCGGCACGCTGCGAGAAGGCGAGGAAATCGGCGTCGACCCGGGTGCACACGGTGTGCACGCCCGGATCATCCGCGCCGGTGTTGCAGCTGCCGTCGCGATAGAACCCGGTCAGCGGCTTGCTGCAGCATTCGGAAAGCGGCTCGCCGAACACGTTCCGCGCCGGGCGGGGGCGCGGATCGGAGCCGGAGGCATCGGGCATGGTTGTCTCCTGGAAAGCACGATGACGGTGGAGGTTCCTGCCCCTCACCCTCTCCCGCAGCGCGGGGCCGGCCCTCTCCCCGCAGGCCGGAAGGGGGCCGGGGTGAGGGGGGAGTGGGGCTCACGCGGGGCGGCGGTCGTTGCGCTCGGCATAGCGCGTCTCGATCGCATCCCAGAGGTCGCGCGACAGATCGTTGCCGTCGAGCCGGGCGATCTCCTGGATGCCGGTCGGCGAGGTCACGTTGATCTCGGTGATGTAGTCGCCGAGCACGTCGATGCCGACAAAAACGAGGCCCTGCTCCCTGAGGGTGGGCCCGATCGCCGCGCAGATCTCGGTTTCGCGCGCGGTCAGCGTGGTCTTTTCGGCGCGCCCGCCGACATGCAGATTGGCGCGCGCCTCGCCCTCGGCCGGCACGCGCAGCACCGCGCCTTTGGGCTCGCCGTCGACCAGGATGATGCGCTTGTCGCCTTGCCGCACCTCGGGAATGTAGCGCTGCACCATCACCGGCTCGCGGTTGATCTGCTGGTACATGTCCAACAGCGAGTTGAGGTTGTCGTCGCCGGGGCGCAGGTGGACGATGCCGGCGCCGCCGTTGCCGAACAGCGGCTTCAGCACGATTTCGCCGTGCTCTTTCCAGAACTCGCGGATTTCCACTGGGTCGAGCGACAACAGCGTCGGCGGCATCAATTCCCGGAAACGCAGCACGAACAGTTTTTCGGGCGCGTTGCGCACCGCGGCCGGGTCGTTGACGACGAGCGGGCCCGGCGGCAGCAGCTCCAGCAGGTGCGTCGCGGTGATGTAGGCCATGTCGAATGGCGGGTCCTGGCGCATCAGGATCACATCGAACCCGCCGAGGTCGAGCTCTTCGAACGAGCCGAACACATAATGGTTGCCGCGGCGGCGGTGCACTTCGAGCGGCCGGCCGCGGGCGTAGAGCCGGCCATCGCGCAGGGTCAGCGCTTGCGGCAGGTAGTGGAACAGCGCGTGGCCGCGTCGCTGCGCCTCCAGCGCCAGGGCAAAGGTCGAATCGGCATCGATGTCGATCGATTCGATCGGGTCCATCTGTATCGCGACGGCGAGCCCCATGCCTGTCTCCTGCGTCCTCGGCTCAAGCGATGGTGATCGTGCTGCCCGGCCCAAGCAAGCCCAACAACATCGTCAGCACCGGCTCGGCGACCGCGATGCAGCCCACGGTCGGCGAGAAATCCGGCCGCGCGACGTGCAGAAAGATCGCGCTGCCGGCGCCGGGCACGACCGGGCCAGTGTTGTAGCCGATCACCACGATGAGGTCGTAGATGCCGTCCTCGCGCCACAGCGTCTCGTGATGCGCGGAATAGGGCAGCGTCACCAGGCGGTTGTAGTTGCGGTCGGCGGGGTCGTCGACCCAGCCCATGTCGGGCCGCAGCGCGCCGAGCGGCAGCGCGGTTTGCGGCCGCACCAACCGGTCGGGGCGGTAATAGGCGTCGAGCACGGGAAAGGCGCCGGCTGGGCTTGCGCCGTCGCCCTCGCGCTTGGCGGCACGCACCCCGCCCTTGCCGCAGGCGGCGCGCGCCGAGCCAGCCGGCCAGACGAGGCGGCCGCTGGAATAGACGAGATCGATCGGCTCCATGGCGGCGGCGGGTCGCACTAGCGGCAGGGTGGAAGCGACGGCGAGAAGCATTCGGCGCGAGAGGGTCACGGGCGCGGATTTGACCATGAGTCGCGACCTTTACCAAGCTCGTACCAGGTACGGGTCATCGGGGGCGTCGGGTAAGGCGGGTCGCAAAACGTGCAGCGCGGCGTTGCAGCCGGCCGCGCGCACGCCTACCCTTGCGCCGGTCATAAGGGGGCGCCTTGCATGCGCAGCAATTCACTAGAAATCCGCCCGGTGGCCGGCGCGATCGGCGCTGAAATCCATGGCGTCGACCTCTCCGAAGACCTCGACGACCGGGTGATCGCCGACGTCCGCGCCGCGCTCAACCAATATTGCGTCGTGTTCTTCCGCGGTCAGCAGATCGACGCCGAGCGGCACAAGGCCTTTGCCCGGCGCTTTGGCGAAATCTTCATCCACCCGAATTATCGCGGCATGCAGGACGACAACGAGATCGTCATGGTGCGACGCGAGCCGGGTGACCAGCACATCGTCGGCGAGGATTGGCACACCGACACAACGATGGTTGCCGAGCCGCCGATGGGCGCGATCCTCTACGCGATCGAGGTGCCGCCCTATGGCGGCGACACCTGCTTTGCCAACCAGTACCTCGCTTACGACACGTTGTCGGACGGGATGAAGCGGATGCTCGGCGGCTTGCGCGCCGTGCACACCGACCGCCTGGTCGCCGGGCCGGTCGCCGGCCGCAACCGCTTCCGCGCCACCAAGGTGCGCGAGGATTCCGACTGGCGCGAGACGGTCAGCACCCACCCGGTGGTGCGCACCCACCCCGAAACCGGCCGGAAGCTGTTGTTCGTCAATGCCGCCTATACGGTCGGGTTCGAGGGCATGACCGAAGAGGAAAGCCGGCCGCTGCTCGATTACCTGCTGGCGCACGGCCACCGGCCCGAATTCACCTGCCGCTTCCGCTGGGAGAATGGCTCGATCGCATTCTGGGACAACCGCTCGACCAAGCACCTCGCGGTACACGATTCCGGGCCGTTCCGCCGGCTTATGCGCCGCGTGCAGGTCTGTGGCGACACGCCGGTGTGATGGACAAGCCTGCTCACTACGACGAACTCGCGCGGCAGCTTGCGGCGCTGATCGACGGCGAGCCCGACCGCATCGCCAATGCGGCCAATATGGCGGCACTGATTTATCAGGGGCTGCCCGATCTCAACTGGGCCGGGTTCTACTTTGCGCAAGGGCGCGAACTGGTGCTCGGCCCGTTTCAGGGCAAGCCGGCCTGCGTGCGCATCGCGTGGGGCAGCGGCGTGTGCGGCACCGCGGCGGCGAGGGCGGCGAGCGTCGTCGTGCCCGACGTGAACGAATTTCCCGGCCACATCGCCTGCGATCCGGATTCGGCGGCGGAACTGGTCGTGCCGCTGATTGAAGGCGGTCGCGTCACCGGCGTGCTCGACCTCGACAGCCCGGTGCGCGGCCGCTTTGACGACGATGACCGGGCGGGCTGCGAGCGGCTGGTCGCGGTGTTTGTCCGTCACCGCTGACATTGCTTCGCCGTGCCCGCTGCGGCACTTTGGCCCTCACCCACCCGTCGCTGTCGCGCCGGGTCCACCCTCTCCCGCATGCGGGAGAGGGTGCCGAAGGGCGCAGCCCTGAGGCGGGCGAGGGGAGGTTTGCGGAGCAGGCAGAGGGAGGAACACATGGGCGCGTTGATCGAATTTGCCCGGCCCGACGGCGGCAAGAGCAAGGGCTATCTGGCGACCGCCGGCCAGGGCCGGCCGGGGATCGTGGTGATCCAGGAATGGTGGGGGCTCAACGACCAGATCTGCGGCGTCGCCGACCGTTTCGCGCGCGCCGGCTATAACGCGCTGGCGCCCGACCTCTACAAGGGCCGGCTGACGACCGTGCCCGACGAGGCCAACCATTTGATGTCGAGCCTCAATTTTCCCGACGCGACGCACCAGGACCTGCGCGGCGCGGCGCAGCATCTGAAAGCGCAGAGCGGCAAGGTCGCGGTCATGGGGTTCTGCATGGGCGGCGCGCTGACCATCGCGGCCGCGGTGCATGTGCCCGACATCGCCGCCGCGGTGTGCTTCTATGGCATCCCGCCGGCCGATTTCGCCGATCCGGCAAAGATCAAACTGCCGTTCCAGGGCCATTTCGCCAATCAGGACGATTGGTGCACCCCGGGGGCGGTCGATGCGCTCGAAAAAACCATGAAGGGCGCCGGGCAGTCGCCGGAAATCTATCGCTATAACGCCGCGCACGCGTTTTTCAACGAACGCAGCGCCGCCTACAACCTCGATTGCGCCAACCAGGCGTGGGAGCGCCTGTCGGCGTTCCTGAAGGCGAAACTGTAGCCGCTCGCACTGACCCGGTTCGGGTTCAGGTCTCCGGCGGGCCTTTCAGCTCGACGACGTTGCCGTCGGGGTCGGTGATGTAGATCGACGAGCCGTACCCTTCGGCGCCATAGCGGCGCTGCACCGGGCCGGCGGCGACGCCGTGGCGTTCGAGATGCGCGGTCAGCGCCGGCGCGTCCATCGCTGCGATGCGCACCGCGAAATGGTCCATGTTGCGGCCCGGCGCCTCGCCCGGCTGCAACGGCATCAGGTCGATCATCTGTGCCCCGGCGCGCAATTGTACGAGGCGGGGTTGCTGCAATTCGCGCTCGACAGGGCAGCCGAGAACGTCGCCGTAGAACCTGATCGCCCGCTCCAGGCTGGCGACACGCAGCACGACATGATCCAAACCGACGATCCGCAGCGCGGCGTCGGCGGTGGCGGCAGGCCTTACGTCATCGGGCATCGGAGCCTCCCTCTCAGCCGGGGAAAGCGTACCGGACGCCCCGGGCGGCGGCAATCTGTTCGAGAGCTGGCTGTTCGAGAGCTGGCTGTTCGAGAGTTGGCTGTTCGAGAGCTGGCTGTTCGAGAGCTGGCTGTTCGAGAGCTGGCTGTTCGAGAGCTGGCTGTTCGAGAGTTGGCTGTTCGGGAGTTGGCTGTTCGAGGGTTGGCTGTTCAGGGTTTGTCACCGGTCCGGCCCTGGCTTATGAGTTGCGGGGCGGCGGAGCGCGGAGGGATAGCGATGATCTATATGGTCGAGATGGCGTTTCGCCACCCGGAGCGCGAGGCGGAATGGAACGCGTGGTACCTCGCGCATATCGGCGTGCTGCTGACCGTGCCGGGGTTTCGCGCGTCACAGCGGTTTCACGCGACCGTCGACAACCCGTCGCCATATCTGGCCTTGCACGAGGTCGAAAGCGCGGCGCTGTTTGACAGCAGCGCCTATCGCGGGCGCGGCGGGCCGCCCTCGGTCGGGCATTGGAGCGCGTTGCAGTCCCACTGGCACCGCAACCTGCTGGCCGGGCTCGACGCGACGCCCGAGGTGCCGGAAGACCGGTTTCTGGTGATGCTGCGCGATGCCGGGGCGCTGCCGGCGCTGCCCGGCGGCACCGTGATCGACTGGCTCGACGGGGTCGGGCTCGACCAGACGGTGCGGCGCTGCGGCCTCGCGATCATCGCCGACCCGACGCCGCTGGAGGGGCTGGCGCGGCGCGACGACCGCATCCGCCTCTATCGCCCGATCAGCCCGAAAATCCGCGCTGCCTAGGAGAAAAGCCCGATGATCATCGACACCCACGCGCATGTCGTGCCGGCGACGCTGCTCGACGCGATGCGCAGCGAAAAGCGGCTGTTTCCGTCGGTAAAGCTGCACGACGCGGCGGCGCCGCGCCTGGAATTCGGCGGCGGCGGGCCGGGGCGGCCGATCCAGCCGCGGCTGCACGATCTCGGCCAGCGCCGCGACTGGCTGGTGAAGGCGCGGGTCGACCGCCAGCTCGTCGGCGGCTGGACCGATGTCTATGGCTACGACTTGCCGGGTGCGGAGGGGGCCGATTGGGCGCGCTTCTACAACGAGCACATCAAGCGCGATGCCGCGGCGCTGGGCCAGCTGTTGCCGTTGGCGACCGTGCCGTTGCAGGACGGCGCGCTCGCCGCCCGGGTGCTCGAAGAGGCGCTCGATGCCGGGTTTCACGGTGCGATGATCGCGACCCAGCCAAAGGGCGTCGGCGGCAATCTCGACGACCCGAGCCTCGACCCGTTCTGGCAGGTCGCCTCGGCGCGGCAGGCAGCAATCTTCCTCCACCCGCATTACATCTGCGGCGACGAGCGGCTCGCCGGGTACGATCTGATCAACGCGGTCGGGCGCCTCACCGACACGACGATTGCGGTGGCGCGGCTGTTGTTTTCCGGGCACCTGACGCGGTTTCCGGGGGTGAACCTGGTATTGTCGCATGCCGGCGGCGCGCTGCCCTACGCGCTCGGGCGGCTTAAGCGCAACCACGCGATCCACCCCGGCGAATACGCCGATCCCGACGCCGAGTTCCGCCGGCTCTATTTCGACACGGTGATGTTCGAGCCGCTTGCGCTGCGCTTTTTGTGCGATGTCGCGGGCGCCGACAAGATCATGCTCGGCAGCGACTTTCCGTTCGGCATCGGCGACCCAGATCCGTGCCGCATCGTCGCCGAGACGGCGCTGACCGAGGCCGAACGCGAGGCGATTCTGGGCGGCAACGCGGCGCGCATCTTTCACGTTGATTGTGACTGCTGCTGAGCAGAGGCGGGCCGGCGGCTCTCAATAGGTCTGGAACGCGGCCTGGATCGCGGCGATGTCGCGGGTTTCGCTCAGCATCAGCATCAACAGGATGCGCGCCTTCTGCGGCGAGAAATCCTCGCCGGCGACGATCCCGGTCTCGCGCAGCCGGCGGCGCGGCGCGATCCGGCCGGTAAAGGCGCGGCTGCACTGCACGACGATTGTGCCGGAATTGGCCGCCGCGATAAACGCGGCCTGCTGCGCCGGGCTTGGCGTGCCCGGGGCGAACCCGGCCGAAACCAGGCCTTGCGCGCCGGCCTTGACCGCGGCCTCGACGAGGTCGCCGTCGGCGCCGGCATAGGAATAGAGGATGTCGACGCGCGGCAATGCCGTCAGCTCGCGTGCGGCAAACGGCGTATCGGGCATGTGCGCCTTTAGCGGCGCCCGATAGAAATGCACCCCGTCGCCATCGGCATGGCCGAGCGCGCCGAAATCGAGGCTGCGGAAGGTCTGCACCCGATAGGTCGAGGTTTTGACCACGTCGCGCGCCGGGTGGATTTCGTCGTTGAGCACGACCAGCACACCCATGCCGCGCGCCGCTGGCGAGCCGGCGACGCGCAGCGCGTTGACCAGGTTCATCCCGGCATCGGTGCCGAGCGCGCTGGCCGGGCGCTGCGCCCCGACCAGCACGACCGGCTGGGTCACGCCGAGCGTCAGGTTCAGGAAGAACCCGGTCTCTTCGAGCGTCGCGGTGCCGTGCGGAATAACGAACCCGGCGATGCCGGGGTCGTCTCGCGCGATCTTGTGGATCAGCGCGCGCAGTTCGAGCCAATCGGCCGGGCCGATCGCCGTGCTGCCGACCTGACGGAATGTCACCGGCACCGGCTCGGCGACCTGCCGCGTCTCGGGAAACCGGTCGAGCAGTGCCTCGGTCGTCAGCTTCTGCCCGAAATCCGGGTAATCGAGCACGTCGAGGCTGCCGGCGCCGAGCGAGGAGATCGTGCCGCCGGTGCCGATCACGGCGATGCGGGGGAGGGTGGGCATGGCCTGGCTCCCCGTCATCCGTGGAAATCGTAGCGATAGGCGCTGCCGTGGCGCTTGAGGTGGCCGACCGTCGGCGTCGGGAAATGCGCCGGCATGATCAGCGTGCCGCTATCGGCATGTTCGCGGACCAGGCGGGTGCGGCTGACGCGCGAGGCGTCGGCGTCGGTGCAGGCAACGGTCGACCACTCCGGCTTCAGGCATTGCAGCGGGTGGTGCAGCACGTCGCCGATAAAGAGGCCGCGGTCGCCGCCAGAGTGCGCGTGGATCACGACATTACCCGGCGTGTGGCCGGGATAGGGTTCAAAGCGCAGCCCGTCCTCGATCGCGAAATCGTCGCCGACCAGCAGCGACTGCCCGGTCTTGACCACCGGCAAAATGCTGTCGGCAAAGGCAAGAGCATGCGCCGAATCGGCACCGCTGTCGTGGACGCCGCGCCAATGGTCGAACTCGCGCTGCGCCATCACGTATTTGGCCTTCGGGAAGGTCGGGACCCAGCTGCCGTCGCGGAGCCTCGTGTTCCAGCCGACATGGTCCCAGTGCAGGTGCGTGCACATCACATAGTCGACCTCTTCGGGCCGCACGCCGCAGCGCGCCAGGTCGTCGATATAGGATGAGCGCATGCGGTGGAATTGCGGTCGGGTCGGGCGCTCCTTGTCGTTGCCGATGCACGCGTCGATCAGGATCGTGTGGTGCCCGGTGCGCACGACAAAGCTGTGAAAACTGAAGATCAGCCGGCCGCTTTCCGGCTCGATCACCTTGGGGCCGAGCAGCGCCGCGTTAGCGCGCACCACTTCCGGATCGAAATCGGGAAAGAACTCGCCAGGCGGAAAAAACGGGCCCTGGTAGTCGGCGACGCGGTTGATCTCGAACTTGCCGACGCGGATGGATTGCATTACCGGCCCCTTGCTTGATTCGCTCGCCGATCCTAGCGCGCGACCGGGCGGGTTTCCTAGCTTGGTTGCTCCGCCGCGTGCGCGACACCACAGCTCGGTGTCGAAAACCTCTCATATACATTTGCTAGCGTGCACTGCGTCGTTTGCTGCCGATGGACGCACATGCCCGGCGAAGCCGCCGCCCTGTGCACCTCGCGCCGATCTGACCGAGCGCGCTTGTCACGGCGGCGGCTTGCACCGATCATCGTCGCGAGATGGCGGTAAAGGCTTTGATGGCTTCGGCCGCGCTCATCGCGGCAATGCTGCCTGCGTTCGCCCCGCAGGCGCATGCCGGAACGGTCGCGACAAGCGTGTGCGCACTGGTCGACAGCGCCGCGCGGGCAAACCATGTTCCGATCGGCCTGTTGACGCGGCTGATCTGGGCTGAAAGCCGGTTCCGCGCCGATGTGACAAGCCCGCAAGGGGCTCAGGGCATCGCGCAATTCATGCCGGAGACCGCCGCGGCGCGCGGGCTCGCCGACCCGTACGACCCCGAGCAGGCCATTCCCAAGGCGGCCCGGCTGCTTGTCGATCTGACCCGGCAGTTCGGCAATATCGGTCTGGCGGCCGCGGCCTACAACGCGGGATCGAACCGCGTTGCCGCCTGGCTCGCGGGGTCCGCGGGCCTGCCGGCGCAGACGCGAGCTTACGTGCTCTTGCTGACCGGGGCGACGGTCGAGGAGTGGCGGCACGACCGCGCGACAGCGAAAGCGACGGCCGGGCCGGGCACGGACGAATCGTGTGCGACCGTCACCGCCGCGCTGCGGTCAGAAGAGGGCGTGAGCGGTGCGCCGCTGGCCCCGTGGGGCGTGCAGTTGGCCGGCAATTTCTCTAAGGCCATCGCGCTCGCCTCGTTTGCACGCGCTGCGCGGCGCTATCAAGCCATCCTCGGCGGTATCCGGCCGATGATCATCGGCCGCGTGCTGCGCAGCCGCGGAACACGGCGATTCTACCGGATAATGATACCCGAAGCCTCGCGCGCCGATGCGGATCGCACCTGCGCGGCGATCCGGTCCATCGGCGGCGCGTGTGTCGCCCTCCGCAGCTAAGGTTGCGATAGACAAGTTCTGTTCCATTTGTTCCTATAAGACATGGAACAAATGGAACAGAACGGCGATTTCGCCGATGCCTGCCGTCGTGCCTTCGCGCCCGAGCATGGCAGGCGGTGGAAGACCGCCGCGGCCGAGGCGCTCGCGATCGGGCGCACGACGCTCTACCGCTACCTGAACGGCGAGGTGCCGGTGCCGGGCGATGTCCGCGCCCGGCTCGCCGCCATCACCCACCAGCCGGCCAATCCTTACGCCAGGGCCTATGCCGGCACGCTTCCCGGAGAGGACCGCATGACGCCCGAACAACACATTGCGGGCGCCGCGCGCCCGTTCACCGGCAAGGAATACATCGACAGCCTGAAGGACGGGCGCGAGGTCTACATCAACGGCGAGCGGGTCAAGGACGTGACGACCCATCCCGCGTTCCGCAATTCGGTGCGCTCGCTGGCCCGGCTCTACGACGCGCTGCATACCGACCGCGCCGACGGCAAGGGGGTGCTGACCACCGACACCGATACCGGCTCGGGCGGGTTCACTCACCGCTATTTCCGCGTCGCCCGCGCGCCGGCCGAATTGAAGGCGCAGCAGGTTGCGATCGCCGAATGGGCGCGGCTGACCTATGGCTGGATGGGCCGCACCCCGGATTACAAGGCGGCGCTGATGAACACGCTGGGCGCCAACGCCGAGTATTACGGCCAGTTCGTCGGCAATGCTCGCGCCTGGTACAAGCGGGCGCAGGACAACGTGCTGTTCATGAACCACGCGATCGTCAACCCGCCGGTCGATCGCGGCCGCCCGACCAGCGAGGTCAAGGATGTCTACGTCACGATCGACAAGGAGACCGATGCCGGCGTGATCGTCTCCGGCGCCAAGGTCGTCGCCACTTCGGCGGCGCTGACCCACTACAATTTCCTCGGCCAGAACGCGGCGACCGCGACCAGCGACCCCGACATGGCGATCATGTTCATCCTGCCGATGGATGCGCCGGGGGTGAAGTTGATCTGCCGAAACTCGTACGAGGAAATCGCAACGCGGATGGGCACCCCGTTCGACTATCCGCTGTCGTCGCGCTTCGACGAGAACGACGCGATCTTCGTCTTGGACAAGGTGTTGATCCCGTGGGAGAACATCCTTGTCCACCGCGACACCGACAAGATCCTGTCGTTCTACCCGCGCTCCGGGTTTTTGAACGGGTTCTGCTTTCAGGGCTGCACCCGCTACGCCGTCAAGCTCGACTTCATCTGCGGCCTCGTTGCCAAGGCGCTGCGCGCGACCGGCGGCGACGAGTTTCGCGGCAACCAGGCGATGCTCGGCGAGATCGTCGCGTGGCGCGATCTGTTCTGGTCGCTGTCGGACGGGATGGCGTCGAACCCGCAGCCCTGGGTCGGCGACGCGCTGTTGCCCAATCTGCAGCCGGCAATCGCCTATCGCGTCTTCGCGCCCGACGCCTATTCGCGGATCAAGGAGATCATCGAAAAAATCGTCGCCTCGGCCCTCATCTTCCTGCCGTCATCGGCCCGCGACTTCCAGAACCCGGCGATCGACCCGCTGCTCGAGCGCTATGTCCGCGGCTCGAACGGGATCGGCTACAAAGAGCGGATCAAGATCATGAAGCTGTTGTGGGATGCGATCGGCACCGAATTCGGCGGCCGCCACGAGCTTTACGAGCGCAACTACGCGGGCAACCACGAAGACATCCGCATCCAGGCGCTGACCGGCGCCCGGCGCAACGGCAACATGGATCGCATGATCGGCCTCGTCGACCGGTGCATGTCGGAATACGACGAAACCGGGTGGGTCGACGAGCACTGGGCCTGACCACCGCCCCGGGCGAGTAGGGCGCTGCGCCCTCGCTCGGAGGTTCTGGACAAAGCCCGGCAGGGCAGGTCAGTATGCGCATCGACGGGGCGTGTTGGTTCGTAACGTTTCAAGCTGGGTTCGGGCCGGTGGGTTGGGGGCAGGGGTTGGTGCGATTGGGGCTGGCGGTGGGCGTTCTTGCTGCCCTGTCGCGGCCCGCGCTTGCCCAGCACATCACGATCGACGGCAGCCTGTCGCCCGCGCAGACCCTGGCCGGGCCCAATTACGCGATCGGTGCGAATCTCGGTAAGCAGGTCGGCGGCAACCTGTTTCACAGCTTTGGCATCTTCGGCCTGAACCGCGGCGAGACCGCAAATTTCACCGGCCCCGCGACGGTAGCCAACATCATCGGCCGGGTGACCGGCGGCCAGCAATCGTCGATCAACGGCACGATCAAATCGAGCATCGCCGGCGCCAATCTTTATCTGATTAACCCCGCCGGGATCGTCTTCGGACCGAACGCCGCGGTCAACGTATCGGGCAGTTTTCACGCCGCGACCGCGGACTATCTGCGCCTCTCCGACGGCGCGAAGTTCCTGGCGACGACGCCGAGCGGCAGCACACTGACCGCCGCCGCACCGGCGGCGTTCGGGTTTCTCAACGCGGCGCCGCCGGCGATCACGGTCTACGGCAGTTCGCTGTCGGTGCCGGCGGGGCAGACGCTGGGGCTGGCCGGCGGCTCGGTCGCCGTCGTCGGCGCGACGCTGCGGGCGCCGGCCGGGAAAATCCGCATCACCGGTATCGCCGGTGCCGGTGAGGTGCCGGTGGCGCCCGGCAACGGGCCGCCGACCGTTGCGGCGTACGGGCCGGTCGGCATCGTCGGCGGCTCGACGCTCGATGTCAGCGATCCGTTCACTTTCGGCAGCGGCGGCAGTATCTCGATCCGCGCCGGCGTGCTGATCGTCGACGCGAGCGAGATCAACGCCAACAATGACGGGCCGGGCTCCGGCGGCGCGCTGCGGCTTCACGGCGACAGTCAGATCACCCTCAGCGACAAGGCCTTCGTTCACGCCTTTGCCGAGGGTAGCGGCCCCGGCGGCGACATCGTGCTGACCACCGGTCCGGGTGGCGGGGTGACAGTCGATTCGGGCCTCGTCGAGACCGGCTCCGCGCTATTTGGCCGGAGCGGCAATGTGCTGGTCGATGCCGGCAAATTGTCGGTGCTCGATGGCGGGACGCTCGCCAGCCTTACGATCGGCCCCGCCGACAGCGGCTCGGTCGCGGTGACGGCGGGGTCGATCGCGGTAACCGATGGCGGGTCGATCGCGACCGTCACGCTGGGCCCCGGCAACGGCGGCGACGTGTCGCTGACCGCGTCGGGGGCGGTGACGATCGACAGCGCCTTGAGCCCGGCCTTCGGGTCGACCGCCGTCTTCACCGCCGCGCTCGGCACCGGAGTCGGCGCCGCCGGCAACATGACGATCACCGCCGGCAGCCTCAACATCGTCAACGGCGGCCTCGTGGGCGGCGCCTCGTTTTACGGCACCGGGCAGAACGGCAATGTTTCGATCGAGGTCAGTGGTGCCACGGTGATCGACGGCGGCGCCAGGCCGACCGGCATCCTGTCGACGACGATCGCGGGCACCGCGGCGGTCGGCAACATCGTGCTCCACACCGGCAGGCTCGCGCTGTCGAATGGCGGGCAGATCGCCGCCGATACGTATGGCCCGGGCACCGCGGGCAACATCACCGTGCTGGTCGACCAGGCGCTGACCATCACCGGGTCGACGGCGGCGGGCGCGCTCACCGGCATCAACTCGAATGCCGAATATGGCAGCACCGGCAATGCCGGCACGATTTCGGTGTCGGCCGCCGATTTGACCCTGAGCGCGGACGGCGTGATCTCGTCGCAGGCGCTGGTCGGCAGTGCCGGCAATGCCGGCACGATTTCGGTGTCGGCCGGCTCGCTGTCGCTGGCCGGGTCGGCCCAGATTATCAGCAGCACCGCCGGCACCGGCGACGCCGGCACGATCCTGGTGTCGGCGGGAACGATGTCGATGACCGATGACGGCGACATCAACAGCAGCACGTACGCCTCGGGCAATGGCGGCGGCATCTCGGTCGATGTCGCTGGGCTGCTGTCAGTCGATGGGCAGGCCCGCGGTTTCAGCAGCGGCATCGGCTCGCAGGCGGCGCCCGGCAGCACTGGCAACGCGGGCCAGGTCACGGTATCGGCGGGGACGCTGTCGGTGACCAATGGCGGAACAATCTCGACCACCACCTTTGGCTCGGGCGATGCCGGCAGGGTGATGGTGTCGGCGGGTGCCGTGACGCTGAGCAGTATCGGCGGGATCGCCAGCAGCACGCAGGGGGCGGGCAATGGCGGCAACGTCATGGTCGCTGTCGCCGGGTTGTTGGCGATCGACGGGGAAAGCGGCAACTTCAACAGCGGCATCGGCTCGCAGGCACTGCCCGGCAGCACGGGCAACGCCGGCCGGGTTGTGGTCTCAGCGGGCGCGCTGTCGCTGACCAATGGCGGGATCATCTCGACCACCACCTTTGCCCCAGGCGACGCCGGCAATATCGCAATCTCGGTCGCCGGGGCGGTGACGATGGATGGCGGCAGCAGCCTGTTGGGCTCGGGCGTATTCTCGAACACGGTCGGCACCAACAGCGGCAATGCCGGGCAGGTGGCGATTACCGCTGCCTCGCTGGCGATGGCCGACGGGACGATCGTTTCCACCAGCACCGGCGGTGCGGGGTCGGGCGGTGCGGTCACGGTCGATGTCGCGGGCGCGCTGTCGGTCGGCAACTTCGCGATCATCACCTCCAACGCCAACCCGCGCAGCACCGGGAACGCCGGACGGGTTTCGGTCACGGCCGGGAGCCTGTCGCTCAGCGGGGTCGGGCAGATCGCGACAACCACGTTCGGGGCCGGCAACGGCGGCGACGTGACGGTCGACGTGGCTGGGGCGCTGACGATCGACGGGCGCGATCAGGGCGTGCCGTCGGGCATCCTTTCGCACGCCAATCCCGGGAGTACCGGCAATGCCGGGCGGGTGGCGGTGAGTGCGGGAAGCCTGTCGGTGACCAATGGCGGCGAGATATCGACCAGCACGTTCGGCCCTGGCAACGGCGGCAATGTGTCGGTCAACGTGGCCGGCGCGCTGGCGCTGGCGGGGCAGAATACGGTCATCAACTCGAACGCCAACAGAGGCGCCACCGGCAACGCCGGCACCGTGGCGATCGCCGCCGGCAGTCTCACGGTTCAGGACGGCGCGCAGATCGCGACGCTGACCGCCGGCCCCGGAGCGGGCGGCAATATCGACATCTCGGTGGCAGGCAACATCCTGCTCGAAGGGCCCGGGCCGCAGATCAACGCGCAATCGAGCAGCACCGGCAACGCCGGCTCGATCGTGGTCAGCGCCGCCGACCTGCAACTGATCGATGGCGCCGAGATTTCGACCGAGGCGGCCAGCGCCAACGGCGGCAACATCACGCTCGACGTCGGGAACCTGCTCTACCTGCTCGACAGCCAGATCCGCACGTCGGTCGACGGCGCCAAGGGCAACGGCGGCAACATCACGATCGACCCGGCTTTTGTCGTGCTCGACCACAGCCAGATCGTCGCCGACGCGGTCGGCGGCAACGGCGGCAACATCACGATCGACGCCGGCTCCTATCTCGCGTCGGCCGACAGCCTCGTCTCGGCGACCTCACAGCTTGGGATTTCCGGAACGATCAACATTTCCGGGCAGAATTACGAGCTCGACAAGAGCCTGGTGCCGCTGTCGGGCGCGCTGCGCGACACGCCGGCGGTGTCGCGCGACAAATGCGCGGCGCGGGAGGGGCTTGACCGCTCGACGTTGGTCGATGCCGGCCGCGGCGGGCTGCCTCAAGATCCGGACGCGGCGATCCCGGCGCTGTATCTGGCGGGGCGCGGGTTTGCCGGCGCGCCGCTGCTGGCGCCGCCGCGCGGGGCAAGCGCGCTGCCGTTCGAAACCGCCGCCACCACACTTTACGGCGGCTGCAATTGATGATGGCCTTAGTTCGGCACGCCCTGCTGGCTGCCATGGTCGCGCTTGCTGCCGGACCGGCACTCGCGCAGGTGCCCGTGCCGGCACCCGGCCGGGCCGCGGTGCTCGACCACCTCGGCCGCGGCACCGCCGCATTCCGCACCGGCGACATGAGCGCGGCGACCGAGGAATGGCAGGCGGCGATCGGCCTCGCACGGCAGATCGGCGCTTCTGATCTCGTCGCCGAGGCGCTGGTGCGGCGCGGTGAGGCCTATCGCGTCGCCGGGCACCTGCCCGATGCCGATGCCGACCTCCAGGCCGCGGTGGCCGCGGCACGGCAGAGCCGCGACCCCAAGCTGATCGCCGCCGCGACCGGCGCGCTCGGCAGCCTCGACCTTGCCGAGCGCCATCCCAAAGAGGCCGAGGCGCTGCTCGCGCAGAGCCGCGACCTGGCGCGCCAATCGGGCGACCGCGCGACACTCGCCGCCAGCAGCAACGATCTCGGTAATCTTTATGCCGCCGACGGGCGGCCTGCCGCGGCGGAGGCGGCGTACCGTGAGGCGACCGCCAACGCCGTCGCCGACGGCGACGAGACGCTGGCCGCGACCGGCGAGGTCAACGCGGCGCGGCTGGCGCTGCAGCGCAACGACCCTGCGGCGGCGCTGCGCCTGCTGACCGGCGCCGTCGCCCGGCTCGAACCGATGCCGCCCGCCTACGAGCCCGCGATGGTGCTGGTGTCGGCCGGTTCGGTGCCGCTCGACCATGCCGGGGCGCTGTCGGGCGCCGAGCAGGCGCTAGCCGGGCGGGCGTTCCGCGCCGCCGCGGCGATGGCCGCAGCGCTGCACAACGCCCAGCTTGCCTCGCTCGCCGGCGGCGGGCTCGGGCGGCTCGCCGAGCGCGCCGGACAGCCGGCGGCGGCCGCGGAAGAGACCGCCCGCGCGGTGTTCACCGCACAGCAGGCCGGCGCGCCCGAACTGTCGTACCGCTGGGATTGGCAGCAGGCCCGCCTCGCCCGCCAGCGCGGCGACATCGATGGCGCGCTCGGCGACTACCGGCGCGCGGTCGCGGCGCTGCAATCGATCCGCCAGGACATCCCGGTCGAGTACACCAACGGCCAGTCGTCGTACCGGGTGACCTTTGGCCCCTTGTACCGTCAGTTCGCCGACCTCTTGCTGCAGCGCGCGCGCAGCGACCCGGCGCAGGCGCCGGCCCTGCTGCGCGAGGCCCGCGACACGATCGAGGCGCTGAAGGAAAGCGAGCTGCAGGACTATTACCGCGATTCCTGCGTCGCCAATTTCATGGCGCGCAAGCAGTCGGTCGACACGATCGCGGCGGGTTCCGCCGTGCTCTATCCGATCGCGCTGCCGGGCCGGCTCGAATTGCTCGTCAGCTTCGGCCGCGACATCCGGCAGTTTACCGTGCCGGTGTCGGAGGCGCGGCTGCGCACCGAGGTGACGCTGTTTCGCGAGCTGCTGGAAAAGCGCACGACCAATCAATACCTCGTGCCGGCTGAGCTGCTCTACAACCAGCTGATCCGCCCGATCGACCCGCTGCTGGAGGCCGAGCATATCGACACGCTGGTCGTGGTGCCCGACGACGTGTTCCGCACGATCCCGTTCGCGGCCCTGTTCGACGGGCGGCATTTCCTGATCGACCGTTATGCGACGGCGATCGCGCCGAGTATGCACCTGGTTGCGCCGCGCCCGCTCGGCACCGAGCGGCCGGTCGCGCTGGTGCTCGGCATCTCGCAAAGCGTCCAGGGGTTTGTCGGCCTGCCCGATGTGCCGCAAGAGATGGCCGAAGTGCACCGCATCGTGGGCGGCGAGACCCTGCTCAACAGCCAGTTCACCCGCGCCGGCTTTGCCGCGGCGCTGCGGCAGACGCCGTTCAACATCGTCCACATCGCCTCGCACGGCACGTTCGGGTCGCGGCCGGGCCGTACCTTTCTGCTCGCCTATGACGGCCCGCTGACGATGGATAACCTGGAGACCGACATAAAATACGGCAAGTACCGGGAAAGTCCGCTCGAGTTGCTGGTGCTGAGCGCATGCCAGACTGCGAGCGGCGACGACCGCGCCGCGCTCGGTCTCGCCGGGGTGGCGCTGAAGGCCGGGGCGCGCAGCGCGCTCGCCAGCCTGTGGTATGTCAGCGACCAGGCGTCCGAGGCGCTGGTCGCCGATTTCTACAAGGCGCTCCGCCAACCGGGCATGTCAAAGGCGCGCGCGCTGCAAACCGCACAGCGCCAGCTCGAAGCCAGCCTGCGGTATGCGCATCCGGCGTATTGGGCGCCGTTTCTGCTGATCGGCAACTGGCTCTAGCGGGCGGCTGCGGAATGTCGCGGATCAGCCCTTTCGCCGTCATCGCCGCCCTGCTGGCCCTTACCGCCGTCAGCGGCATCGCGCCGCCGATGGCGGTGGCCCAGACCGACTCGGACAGCGCTGCGGCGACGCCAGTAGCACCGCCGCCGGCGCTCTACCACCCGCCGCTGCGCGGCGCACCGGGCGGCCGCGTCGGCGGTGCGTCGCGCGGCATGGTTCGGGTGGCCGGCGTGCTGCCGACGATCGACGTCGTCGCGCCCGCCGATCACACCGGCGAGACCGCAGAGGCGGCGCCGACCCTGTATTATTTCGTGTCGGCGCCGGTCAAATGGCCGACCGAATTCACGATTGCCCAGCCGCTGCGGCCCCAGCCGGTGATCGAGGTGACGATCCCGTCGCCCACCGCACCCGGGCTTTATGCCGTCCGTCTCGCCGATTACGGGGTCCGGCTCGATCCCGGCATCGTCTACACGTGGTCGATCTCGGCGGTGATCGACCCGCACGCCTGGTCGCGCAACATCGTCGCCAGCGCGACGATCCTGCGCACCGGCGATGCCGCGGCGCTGACCGCGGGGCGGGAGGCGGCGGCGGCGCCGATCACGCGGGCCGCGATCCTGGGGCAGGCGGGGCTGTGGTACGACGCCGTCGCGGCGGCGGCAGCGGCCGAGAACGGCGACGGTCACGCTGCGCTCGATTCGCTGCTCCATCAGGTCGGGCTCAACGGCCCGGCCCGTTTTGACCATGCCGCTGAGATGTCGCGGGGCGAATCGCCCCAAAGGTAGCTGCGTTGCGGTCCTCGCCGAGCCGGCGAGCCGCGATCACCGTGTGTCATGCGTCCAGGCGAGGGGCTGGAATGCCGGGAAGAGGGGATGGCGAGCGACGGCAGAGGGGCGCCGTGCGGCGCGCGCTGAGCGGCGCGTGGGCCGGCGCGCTGGTGCTCGTCTGCTCGGCCGCGCCGGGTTTCGCCGCCGATCCGGCCGCGGCCCCGGTCGTGGCGCAGGCGTCGCCGCTGCCCGCCCGCCATGCCGGCCCCGAGCAGCCGCTGCCGCGGGTCGCCCCGGCCGCCCCGTCGCACAGCGCGGTCGCCGCACCGCCGCCGCCGGGCCCTGCGGCGCGGCTGAGCCAGGCGCCGCGGTTTCGCTTGCGCAACATCGCTGTCGACGGCGACACCGTGCTCGGCTCGGCGGCGATCGAAAAAGTCATCGCGCCTTATCGCGGCAAGCTGGTGTCGATCGCCGATCTCGACGAGATCCGCCGGCGGCTGACGCTGCTGTACATCAAGGCGGGCTATATCAATTCCGGGGTGACGATCCCCGATCAAAACGTCACCGGCGGCCTCGTCAAGATGCACGTCGTCGAAGGCCGCGTGACCCAGGTAGAGATCACCGGCACCAAGCAGTTCAGGCCGGAATATTTCCGCTCGCGGCTCGCGGCGGGGCTGCACGACCCGTTCAACATCCGCGACGCCGAGGTCGCGCAGCAGCTGCTGCTTCAGGAGCCGCTGGTCAAGCGGCTCAACATCGACCTGCTGCCGGGGCTGGCGCCGGGCCAGGCCAGGATGCGCGCCGACGTGACCGAGGCGAGCCCCTATTCGCTCAGCGCGCAGATCGCCGACGACCAGTCGCCGACGGTCGGTGAGGTGCGCGGCCAGCTCGCCGGTTCGGTCGCCAATCTGTGGGGCACCGGCGACGTGCTGTCGGCCGGATACGGCCGCAGCCAGGGGCTCAACGACGGCTCCGTCAGCTATTCGATCCCGCTCGCCCCCGACGACACGATTCTGAACCTCAGATACGACCGCAACGGCACGCTGGTGGTGGCGCCGGCGCTGGCGCCGCTCCACGTAAGCAGCGACTATTCGAGCGTGTCGCTCGGCCTGACCCGGCCGTTCTACCGCACGCCGGAGCAGAACCTGACCCTGGGCGTCCAGCTCGATTGGCGCCGGGCGCAGAGCTTTCTGCTCGGCACCCCGTTCCCGTTCGTCGCCGGGGCCGATGTCAACGGCCGCACCAACGTCACCGCGCTGCGCGTGACGCAAAGCTGGCTCGACCGAGATGCGGATCACGCGCTGGGGCTGCGCTCGACCTTCAGCTTTGGGCTGAACATCCTCGACGCGACGGTGCTGCCGCCGCAGCCCGGCGGCCGGGTGGCGAGCGGCGAGTTCTTCGCCTGGCTCGGCCAGGCGCAGTATGTCCACCGGCTGTGGCACAACTCGGAGGTCGTGCTGCGCTCGGATGTGCAGCTCGCCAACGGCCCGCTGTTTCCGATCGAGCAGTTCGCGCTCGGCGGCATCGACACGGTGCGCGGCTACCGCGAATACCTGACCGTCACTGACGATGCGGCGTTCGCCTCCGGCGAGTTGCGCATTCCGGTCGGCAAGGTGCGCCTGCCGGTGCTGGCTCGCGGCGACGACGCCGGCACCGTGCAGCTCGTGCCGTTCTACGATTACGGACGCGGCTGGAATGTCGGTCGCCCGACCCCGGCACCGGCCGACATTTCGAGCGTCGGGCTCGGGCTGCGCTGGCTCGTCGGCTCGGGAATCACGGCCGAGCTGTATTACGGCAAGGCGCTGCGCCATGTTCCGGTCGGCACCTCATTGCAGGACCGCGGCATCCATTTCCGGATCACCGCCGCGTTCTTTTGAGCCGCGTCGGCACTGGGCGGATTGCGTTCGTCCGGCGGCCGGCTAGGCTGATGCCGGCCGGAGTGTTCCGATCCCTTGCCGCAGGAGGTTGCGATGGCCGAACCCGAACGCATTGACCGGCGCCGGGTGGCGCTGATCGCCTATGATGTGTGCCGCCGCGCACTGACACCGTCGGATCCCGCCCGCCGGGCGGCGATGCGCCCGGTGCTCGACGCCTGGGTGCGGATGATTGGCGTCGCGCGTGCTGCCGGTGTGCCGGTGATCTACACGACCCCGGTCAGCCGCGCCGACGGTGCCGATGTCGTGCTGCTGCCGACCGATCTGTCGGCCGAAACCGGCGTCCCGCCGCTGACCAACGGGATCGAGGGGACCCCGGAATCCGGCTTTCCCGATGAAATCGCGCCGCGCGCCGAGGATTACGTGTTCCTCAAGCGGCGGCCGAGTGCTTTCTATGGCACCGGGGTCGCCGAGCTGCTGCACATGCTGCGGCGCGACACGATCATCATCGGCGGCGGCGCCACCAATCGCGGCGTCGAGACCAGCGTGCGCGAAGCCTTCAACCGCGACATCGCGTCGGTCGTGGTGCGCGAATGCTGCTGGGGCAGCGACCAGGCCGCGCACGCCTACAGCCTCGACAAAGCGATGAAGATGTATGCGCGCATCCGTACGCTCGACCAGGTCGCGGCGATGCTGCGCGAGTGATAGATTAAGAAGGCCCGGCCGTGCTTTAGGCAATTGGCGAAGGGTGCGGCCGCATGTTAGTGGGAGCGTCGGAGGGGTTATGGCACGAGACCGCGCCGCCGACGATTTCAAGACGATCCGCGCCCGCCTTGAGGAGCTGCGGCGGGAGCGGCTGCCCGAACCGCAGCCCACCCCGAACCGCGACAAGCCCGGCCTGATCTTTGGGCATCGCGGCCCATGCGGCTGCGGCCTGGGACTGTTCGCCGACGAATGCGACGGGTCCTGCAAGGCGTTCTGACCCGCATCGGGCCGGCCGCGCCGCCGGCATGCAACCCGCAGACAGGTCAATCCGCGTAGTAATGGTTTTCCAGCAGCAGGCAGCCGCCGTTCGATTTGAACGGGCCGTGCGCGGCGCCGGGCGGGCGGCAGGCATAGGTGCCGGCGGTGAAGTTTTCGCCCCCCTGGCCGCTGGAATCGTTGCCGACGGTGAGGTCGCCGGCGATCAGATACACCTCTTCCCAATAATCGTGGACAAACGGTGCGGTCGTGTAGACCCCCGGTTGAAAGCGCAACAGGCGGGTGCGGCTGCCGTTCCGGGCCTTCTCATCGAGCCGGCCGGAGAGGATTTTCTGCTCGATCCCGGCGGGATAGCCCTCCGGCGTTTCCCACCCGGCGTTCATGTCGAGCCGGTGGAATTCGAGATGCGGCTTCATCGGGTTCATCGCCTCGCTCCTTCGCCTCCACGTCTGTCGTCTTGGCCCCCGGGTCTGCGCTGCGCGCGGTCCAAGGATTAACTCCGACCGGGACCCACGGCTCCGCCTTTCGCATGGCCGGACCGTGGATACCGACCTTCGCCGGCATGACGCATGGGTGATACAACAGCGGGACTACACGGCGGAAGGAAAGAGCCGGGATGGACGCCTGGTTTCACTGCGAAAACCCGTACCCCTATGTGCCCGACGAGGTGCTCGACGCCACCGACTCGGTGCGCGCGAGCCTCCCCAACCGCTATTGCGACCCCAAGGTCGCGGCCCGGCTGTTTCAGGAAACCCTCGACGAATACCTTCTGTGCGACGAATTGGGGCTCAACATCACGTCGAGCGAGCACCACGCCGGGATCAACTGCCTCTATGGCGCGAGCCCGGTGATCCTCGGCATCGTCGCGCGCCAGACCAAAAACATCCGCCTCTTGTCGATGGGCACGCTGATCACGGTGCGTGACGACCCGGTGCGCGCCGCCGAGGAATACGCCACCGCCGACGTCATTTCGCGGGGGCGGCTCGAAATCGGCTTTGTCAAATCGGGCGGTACCGAGATGGCCTCGGGCAACGCCAACCCGATCGGCATCCGCGAGCGGTTCTGGGAGGCGATCGACCTGATCGACAAGACGCTGACCAGCCATGACGGGCCGTTTTCGTGGGAGGGCAAGCACTTCACCCATCGCCACGTCAACATCTGGCCGCCGCCCTACCAGCGGCCGCATCCGCCGATGTGGGCGGCGACCTCCGACCCGGTCGACACCGCCGAGCTGGGCCGCCGCGGCATGGTCAACATCATGGTGATGCGCGGGGTCGATGTGACGAAGAAGGCCTGGGCTTCGTATCGGGCGGCCCGTGCCGAGGCCGGCCTGCCCAACGCCAAGACCGACCGCTTCGGCTATTCCGCCTTTGTCTATGTCGGCGACACCGACGAGGAGGGGGTGCGGGTCGGCTCGAAGCTGTTGTGGTTCGTCAACACCAGCATGAAATCGGCGCCGCAATACAACAAGCTCTTGCCCGGCACGACGCCGCCCGACCTCGCGCCGCAGCTTTACCGCGACCCGGATGCGGGCGGCAGCCTCGGCCGGCCGGGGCGCGGCTCGGCCCTCAACCGGCCCGGCGTCACCGCCGAGATGGCGATGGCCGGCGGCCGCATGTATGCCGGCAACCCCGACACGGTCTACAAGCAGATCCTGGATTTCTACGACAAGGTCGGCGGGTTCGGGCAGCTCATCATGGTCGGCAAGACAGGCTTCATCACCCATGAAGAGGCGGTGAAAAACATCACCCTGTTCTCGAAAGAGGTCCTGCCGCGCCTTAGGGAGATCAAGCCGGTCGAGGTGGAGTAGACACAAACCGTCGTCCCGGCGAAGGCCGGGACCCACGGATCGGGCGCACCTGACGTGGAAGAGTGGATCCCGGCCTGCGCCGGGATGACAAACACAGGGTAAGGAACCGGACCCATGCAACTCGGCATTCACCTGCCGCAGATCGGCCGCAAGGCCGGGCCCGACGGCATCAAGCGGGCGGCGATCCAGGCCGAAGAGCTGGGTTTCGCCGATGTGTGGACCAGCGAGCACATCATCACGCCGCACGGCGCGCCATACCCGCCGTCGCCGGTATTTTACGATCCGGTCCTGAGCCTGACCTGGGCCGCGGCATACACGACGCGGGTGCGGCTCGGCACCAGCGTGCTGGTCTTGCCGATGCGCCACCCGCTGCCGCTCGCCAAGGAGTTGGCGACGCTGCAGAACCTGTCGGGCGGGCGGCTGATCCTCGGCGCCGGGGTCGGCTGGCTCGAGGCGGAATTTGCCGCGCTCGGCGCGCCGTTTCACGAGCGCGGCCGGCGCATGGACGAGGGCATCGACATGATGCGCGCGGTGTGGCGCGACGACCCGGTCAGCTTCGACGCGAAATTTGTGCCGGCGGTGATCGACCGCATGCGGATGATGCCAAAGCCGGAAACCGCGATCCCGATCTGGATCGGCGGCGGATCGGAGGCGGCGATCAAGCGCGCGCTGCGACTCGACGGCTGGCATGGTTCGCGCACCTCGCCCGAGGAAGCGGGACCGATCGTCAAGCGGCTGCGCGCTGAGCGGCCCGGGCCGGACTTCGCGATCTCGCTGCGCGCCGCCTGGGACGGCAAGGACGAAGGCGCGCTGACCGCACGGCTCGATGCCTACGTGGCAGCCGGGGTCGGCCACGTCATGGTCGAGCCGTCCGACCGCACTCTCGACGACTGGCTCAAATCGGTCGAGTGCATCGCCCGCGCCGGCGCGGAGTTCCTGACATGAAGCTGGCGATCACGCTCAGGGTCTCGCCGGGCGAGGGCGGGATCGACATGGGGCTTGTGTGGGAGGCCGAGCGGCTCGGGTACGAGGCGGCGTGGGTCGGCGAGGCCTACGGCACCGACGCGGTGACCCCGGTCGCTTGGGTCTTGGCGCGCACCAGCCGGATCAAGGCGGGCACCGGCATCATGCAGATGCCGGCGCGTACTCCCGCCTGCGCGGCGATGACCGCGATGACCTTGCAGGCGCTGTCGGGCAACCGCTTCCTGTGCGGCGTCGGACCGTCGGGTCCGCAGGTGGTCGAGGGCTGGCACGGGGTGCCGTTCGGCAAGCCGCTGGCGCGCACCACAGAATACATTGCGATCATCCGCCAGATCGTGGCGCGCGAGGCGCCGCTCGAACACCACGGCGAGCACTACGACATTCCCTATACCGGGCCGGGCGGCAGCGGCCTCGCCAAGCCGCTCAGAAGCATCGTCCACGGCGACCCCAGCCTGAAGATCTACACCGCGCCAAACTCGCCGGCCGGGCTGCGCACCGCCGGCGAGGTCGCCGACGGTGCCTTGCCCTATTTCATGTCGCCGGAAAAGGCCGAGATCATGGTCGGTCCGATCCGCGAGGGCCGCGCCCGCGCGGGCAAGCCGGCAGCGCTCGACGATTTCGATCTGGCACCCTTTGTGCGGGTGGCGATGGGCGACGACCTCGTCGCGTGCCGCGACAAATTGCGCCCCGGCCTGGCGCTTTACATCGGCGGCATGGGCGCGCGCAGCCGCAACTTCTATAACGACCTCGCCAAGCGGCTGGGCTATCAGGAAGCGGCCGAGACGATCCAGGAACATTTTCTTGCCGGCCGGCGCGAGGCCGCTGCCGCCGCGGTGCCCGACGCGCTGATCGACGAGATCTCGCTGGTCGGGCCGCCCGACCGCATCCGCGACCGGTTGCAGGCGTGGCAGGCGCTGGCGGCCGATCATCGCGTCGGCTCGATCGTGCTGAGCGGTGCCGATGCGGCGGCGATGCGGGTCGTGGCCGAGGCGATGCTTTAGCCGAGGCGATGCTTTAGAGGAGAAGGCGATGCCCGAGGCGTATTGGACCGGCGGCGACCTGCCGAATTTTGTCACGCATCTGGAATGCGGGTTGACCGGCGAACGCTATGAGCCCGACCGGCTGCATGGACTGTCGAAAGCCGGCAAGCCGCTGCTGGTGCGCTACGACCTCGACGGTGCGCGGCGCGCCCTGACCAAGGACATGCTCGCCGCCCGGCCGCAGACGCTGTGGCGCTATCGCGAGTTGTTGCCGGTGCGACGGCCGGAAAACGTCGTCTCGCTCGGCGAGGTGATCACCCCGCTGGTGCCGCTGCCGCGCCTTGGCGGCCGCTTGGCGAAAGGCGGTGAAATTCTGGTGAAGGACGAGGGGCGGCTGCCGACCGGCTCGTTCAAGGCGCGCGGGCTGGTGATGGCCGTGTCGATGGCCAAGGAGCTGGGCATCACGACGATGGCGATGCCGACCAACGGCAATGCCGGCGCCGCGATGGCGGCCTATTGCTCGCGCGCCGGCATCAAATCCTATGTCTTCTGCCCCGACGACACGCCCGAGGTGAATGTGCGCGAGATCGCGATGCAGGGCGCGCGCGTATTTCTGGTCGACGGTCTGATCGACGATTGCGGCCGGCTCGTCGCCGAGGGCGAAAAGACGGTCGGGTGGTTCAACTGCTCGACGCTGCGCGAGCCCTATCGCATCGAGGGCAAGAAGACGATGGGCCTCGAGCTGGCCGAGCAGCTCGGCTGGGAGATGCCGGACGTGATCTTCTATCCGACCGGCGGCGGCACCGGGCTCATCGGCATGTGGAAGGCGTTTGCCGAGCTCGATGCGCTCGGCTGGATCGGCAACAAGCGGCCGCGCATGGTCGCGGTCCAGGCGTCCGGCTGCGCGCCGATGGTCAAGGCCTGGGAAGCCGGCGACGAACACGCGCCACGCTGGGAGGATGCCCACACGTTTGCCGCGGGCATACGCGTGCCGGTGGCGGTCGGCGATTTCCTGATCCTGCGCGCAGTGCGCGAAAGCGGCGGGTTCGCGATCGCGGTTGACGATGCGGCGATCGCCGCGGCATGGCAGGAAGTCGCAGGTGAGGAGGGGCTGCTGCTGTGCCCCGAGGGGGCGGCGACTTATGCGGCCTATAAGCAGGCGCTCTCCGACGGTCGGGTCAGGCCGGGCGAGCAAGCAATCCTGTTCAATTGCGCGTCAGGGCTGAAATACCCTATGCCGGAGGCCGGCACTCGGCTAAAGCTGAGCCAGAAGATCGATTGGCAGCGCATCGTCGGCGAGGCTTCGCCCCGCGGGGGATGAACCAATCGCACCAGCCGGTTATCGCGAGACCAGGTGATCGCCGATCGCGCGGATAACGTGTTATCGTTGGGCCTGAATCGCGGCAGCGGAGATCGCCGATGGCTGAGACATTGTGGAACGGTTTTCTGCGGATTTCGCTGGTGTCTTGCCCGGTCCATTTGACGCCGGTGACGACCGCGGGCAAGCGAGTGCGCCTTGACGACGTCAACGCGCGCACCGGCAACCTGGTGGCCGAGCAGTTTGTCGATTCCAAGACCGGCGATGTCGTGGCCGCGGGGGCGGTCGCCAAGGGTTACCGCGTCGACAGCGCGCGCTACGTGATCGTTTCCGACGAGGAGCTCAAGGCGCTCACCGGCGCACCGGTCAACGTCCTCGATATCGAGCAGTTCGTGCCGCCTGAGCAGATCGACCGCATCTATGTCGACGCCTCCTGCTACCTCCACCCGGAAGGTCAGATCGCCGCCGAGACCGTGCACGCATTGAGCCTGGCGATGGAGCGCAACGGCCGGGTGGGACTCGGCCGCGTCTCGCTGGGCGATCGCGAACGCACGGTGATGATCCAGCCGCACGGCACCGGGCTGATGGTGTCGACACTGCACAGCCCGGACCAGATCGAGCTCCCCGGATTTGCCGAGCGCTCAGCCAAGCAGATCCCGGTCGAAATGGTCGAAGTGGCGGAAAGCATCATCAGCCGCCGGTCGCGCGACTTCTCTGTGAGCCTGCTGCAGGACCGCACCGAAGCGGCCTTGCGGGCGCTGGTGGAACAGAAATCGCGCAGCGCCCCGCCATCCCCGCCCGCATCGCCGCCGCGGTCGTCGCCCGCCCCAGCGGCCCCGCCCCCGCCTGCGGCAGCCTCCTCGCCATCGCCGCCGCCAGCAGCTGAGTCACGGGCGTCCGTATCGTCTGCGGCTTCGCAATCGCCGTCAGCCACGTCGAGTTCGCCGCCTCCGGCCGCGGCGTCGAGTGCCGCCACGTCGTCGTCGACCCCGTCGCCAAGCGCTCCGCCGCCTCCGCCGCCGCCAAGCGCCCCGCCGCCTCCGCCGGCGCCGTCGAGTTCCGCTGCGTCGTCATCACCGCCTCCACGGGCGCCAAGCGCCCCGCCGTCGCCGCCGGCACCAAGCGCCCCGCCGCCTCCGCCGTCGTCGTCGAGTTCCGGTGCATCGTCGTCATCGCCTCCGCCGTCGCCGAGCGCTCCGCTGCCTCCGCCGGCGCCGTCGAGTTCCGGTGCATCGTCATCATCGCCTCCGCCGGCACCAAGCGCCCCGCCCCCGCCGTCGTCGTCGAGTTCCGCTGCATCGCCGTCATCGCCATCGTCGGCGCCAAGCGCACCGATGCCTTCGTCCCCGCCGTCGAGTTCCGACGCGTCATCTTCGACCCCGTCGACGGCGCCAAGTTCTTCGCCTCCGGCCGTTCCGGCACCCACGCCCGCCCCGTCGGAGTCGGAGGCGCGCGAGTTGGGGGCCGAGGTGCTGCTGCATATCATGGGCCTCGGCGATCGCCGTTATGTCGAGGCCGGATGGGCCGGAAACCCTGGGAGCCGCCGGCAGATCGAGGCGCTGAGCATTCGTCCGCGCGAGGAGTTGCCGGCGAGCGCGGTCGAGTTCCGCGTGTTTGCGCAGGAGGGCCGCGCCACCGCCTGGGTCAGCAACGGCAACTACGCGGGCACGCGCGGGCGCGGCCTGCCGCTGATCGGGTTTGCCGTCCGCCCGGCCGAGGACCAGCGCGACCAGCTGGAAATCACCTACGAGGGCGCCTTCTTTGAAGGCGGCATCGTCGGGCCCAAGCGCGATGGCGAAATGTGCGTCTCGCCGGTCACCGACGACCCGCTCGAAGCGGTGCGGGTGACGATCACCGAGCGCGCGACCAAATAGCACGATCGGCTGCGCCCCGCGCGGATCGGGTGGCCGGCACCAGGCCATTGCAGATTGGCCCGATGCGGAGTTCCGCCGATCGTTACGCCGGCGCGAGGAGCCCGACCGACCGATGACGGCCGATCCGCCCGAACTCCAGTCGGACGAATGGTCTGATTGGCTGCTGCACCATCGGGATGGTGGCGATCCCGACCACGAGCAGGCGATCCGCGCCGATCTTGTGCGCTGCGCCGACCGCGTGCTCGACCGGGCCGAGCTTGCCCCGGGCATGACGCTTCTCGATATCGGGGCGGGCGACGGCCAGATTGCGTTTCGCGCCATCGACCGCGTCGGACCATCGCTCCGCGTGGTCCTCACGGACATATCCCGCCCGCTGCTGCGCCACGCCGAGGCGCTGGCAACGCAGCGGCAGGTTCGCGGGCAATGCGGCTTTCACCATTGCGCCGCCGAACGGCTGGCCGGCATCGCCGACGCGTCGGTAGACGCCGTCACCACCCGCGCCGTGCTCGCCTACGTCGCCGACAAGGGCGCCGCGATGCGTGAATTTCGCCGCGTGCTCAAACCCGGCGGCAGGGTTTCGCTCGCCGAACCGGTGTTCCGGGACGAGGCGATCGCGGTCAGCGCGCTGAAGATACAGATCGACACCCGTCCCCCCGAGCAGCGCGAACCGCTGCTTGCGCTGGTGCATCGCTGGAAGGCTGCGCAGTTCCCCGACACGGTCGAGAAGATCGCCAAGAGCCCGATCACCAATTATTCCGAGCGCGATCTTGTGCGCTTTGCCGAGGAAAGCGGGTTCATCGACATCCACATGGAATTCCACATCGACATTACCCCCCACATCGCCCGGTCATGGGAGGTGTTCATCGCCAGTTCGCCGCATCCATGGGCCCCGCCGCTCAGCGTGATCTTCGCGGAACAGTTCACGCCCGAAGAACGGCAGCTGTTCGAGCAGACGTTTCGCCCGCTGATCGGCGGCCGGAACACCACGGCGGTCAGCCGCATCGCCTATCTGACGGCGCGAAAGCAAGGGGAGTGAACCGGGGCCGACGTGCCCGATCATTGCCTGCGATCACTGCAGCGGCCGGGTTCCTCGCGAAATGAAGCGGAGCTGTAATGCGGAACGATGCAGTGCGGTGAAAGAAAATTGGCCGGGACACAAGGTCCCGGCCAAGTCTGAACAGGGAGGCTTCACGTCTAGGAGACGTAAGGATCCGAAGACCCTCTTTCCGGGCGCAAGTCCCGGAAACTCTATCGGGGCTCCCAGCCCCGGAATTACGCAGCGATGCAATATCGCGTGCCCGGAAAATGGCTGTTTGTTCGAAGTATCACCAGAAGGAATTTCCGGTGGCGGGTCTGCAAAAAGCGCAATGCTATCGGGGAGATGCAAAATATCCGCGGCATCTAGCCGCAGTTGACGCAATTCTAGCTGAGTCGCCCCTCGGCCACCTTGCGCAGCAGGAAATCGCGGAAAACGCTGATTCTTTTAGATGTCCGCAACTCTTCCGGATAGACGAAATACGCCTCGTTGGGCGGCCCGGCGATTTCCGGCAGGACCCGTACCAGGCCGCTGTGCTCGCTGGCGACAAAATCCGGCAGCGCAGCGATGCCGAGCCCGCTCATCACCGCGCGCAGCATGCCGTAGGTGTTGTTGACGCTGAGAATCGGGCGGCGGTCCTGGCCGGGTTTGGCGCCCACCTCATTCAGCCAGTTGACCCCGGGCACCGGCGGGCGCGCGTCTTCGCCGTAGACGATGATGCGATGCTGGTCGAGGTCTTCCGGGCGCTGCGGCTCGCCGTATTTCTTGAGGTATTCGGTCGAGCCGTAGACATGGACCTGCACGCTGACCAGGTGGCGCTGGATCAGGTCGGGCTGGCGCGGCGGCGACATGCGAATCGCCACATCGGCCTCGCGCATCGACAGGTCGAGCTCGGAATCGTCGACCACCAGGCTGACCTGGATTTCCGGATAAAGGTCGAGGAATTCGCGGATTCGCGGGGTCAGCCATACCGAGCCGAAGGCGACCGTCGTGGTGATCTTGAGCGGGCCCTTGGGCCGGTCCTTCGATTCGGAAATCAGCCCTTCGGCCATCGCCAGCTTGGCAAACACCTCGCGGGCGGTGCGGAACAGCAATTCGCCTTGCTCGGTCAGGATAAGGCCGCGCGCGTGGCGGTGGAACAGCGGCACGCTGACGCTTTCCTCGAGCGCGCTGATCTGCCGGCTGACCGCGGATTGGCTGAGGTTCAGCGCCTCGCCGGCGTGGGTGAAGCTGCCGGCTTCGGCGACGGCGTGAAAAACTCGTAACTTGTCCCAGTCCATCGCCATTTTGATCGTCCCGCCCTAGCCGCTGCGTCGGCGTCCGCCCTCTATTGGGCCGCCCGCATCGTGGCGACGTCTTCCTGCTCGGCTAAAAACTTCTCCGCCTCCAGCGCCGCCATGCAGCCCATTCCGGCCGCGGTGACCGCCTGGCGAAACACCTTGTCCTTAACATCGCCGGCGGCGAACACGCCGCGGATGTTGGTCGCGGTCGAATCCGGCCGGGTCAGCACATAGCCCTCGGCATCGAGGTTGAGCTGCCCGGCGACGAGTTCGGTGACCGGGGTGTGGCCGATCGCGACAAACACCCCGTCGCACGCGAAATCGCTGACCGCGCCGGTCTGCACGTTGCGCAGGCGCACGCCGGTGACGCTGGGCGGCTCGGGCACGCCGAGGATGTCGTCGACGACGCTGTCCCAGATCACCTCGATCTTCGGGTTGCGAAACAGCCGGTCCTGCAGAATCTTCTCGGCGCGCAGCGCGTTGCGGCGGTGGATCAGTGTCACCTTGCGGGCGTGGTTGGTCAGATAGATCGACTCTTCGACCGCAGTGTTGCCGCCGCCGACCACCACCACGTCCTTGTCGCGAAAGAAGAACCCGTCGCAGGTCGCGCACGCCGACAGACCGAATCCGCGATAGGTGGCTTCGCTCGGCAGGCCGAGCCACCGCGCCTGGGCGCCAGTGGCGAGGATCACGCTGTCGCCGATGTAGCGCTCGCCTGAATCGCCGGTCGCGACAAACGGCCGGCGCGACAGGTCGAGCTTGGTGACGAGGTCGAGAATCACCTGCGTCCCGACATGCTCGGCTTGGGCCTGCATCTGCTCCATCAGCCAGGGGCCCTGGATGATCTCGGCAAAGCCGGGGTAGTTCTCGACATCGGTGGTAATCGTCAGCTGGCCGCCCGGTTGCAGCCCAGTGACAAGGATCGGCTGCAGGTTAGCGCGCGCGGCATAGACCGCGGCGGTAAACCCGGCCGGCCCCGCGCCGACGATCAGAACCTTGCTGTGACGCTCGAGCATCGCTGACATCGCATCGATTGGACAGCCTACTATACCATTCTCGGACGAAAAGCGATGTGTCGGCCTTGCTAGAAGCCGAACATGTGGTCGAGGCTGAACCGGCCGCCCGGACCGATCAGCCCGTGATAGCCGAACAGGCGGCAGGTCGCGTCGCGAACCACAGCATAGGCGCCGGCCCCGGCGCGGGCGCACGCCGCCTTGTCGAACAACGCGTGATAGCGCCACAGGTGCGAGCCCGAGCATGGAATCGCCAGCGCCCGGCGCGCGACCTCCGCGCCGCGCGAATCGTGCAGCGTGATCTCGGTCGTGCTGTGCCGATGCCATGGCGTCGAGGCCGGGTAGATCAGGTGGCACAGCGTGTCGTAGGGCGCCTCGCCGAGCCGCAGGAACAGCCGCGTGGTCAGGCCGGGTGGTGGGCCGGAGTAGGATTGCGGCTCGCCGCGGTAGACCAGCGCGGTGTTGAACACATGCGCGCCAAAGCTGGTTTCGGCGGCATGCCCGGCGCGGCGATGGCGATAGCGGAACAGCGCGTGCAGCCAGCCGTCGCCGTTGCCGCCCTCGGCGAAGTCGTAGACCAGCTCGACATGGCCGTAGCCCTCGCCGAGCCCACCGGCGAGCGCGCCGAGCTCGAGGCAGGTGGCATGGCTGCGCGGCAGGCAGCCGAACCGGTGCCGGGCGATCTCGTTGCCGGCGGGGTCGTAGACCAGCGCCGCGAGCGGCAGATCGGTCTGCGCCGTCGACATCGGCGTCGGCAGCAACTCGCTGTCCCATTCGCTGCGCGGCAGGATCGGCGCCGGCAGCAGATAGCCCTTGCCCAGCGTGTTGCCGAGCCGCGGCAATTGCGGGTCCGACTTCAGGTCGCCACGTTCGACGTTGACGTGGGCGAGGCGGCGGTGATCGGCGCCGATCACCTCATAGCGCGGGCGCACGACATGCTTGCCGGCGCGCAATTCGATCTGCCGCGGCCACGCCAGCCCGGGCAGCAGGCTCGCGGCGTCAACCGCGACGCTGGCAAACGGCCCGATCGGCCGGTCGATCGCGGTGACCGCCTCTTCGCCCATCGGCGTCAGGCCGATCGCTCCGGCGGGAACCGGGCTCGGGTGGCTGTTCTGAATCCACACGACGACACGCTCGCCCGGCGCCGGCGCCGGCAGCCCGGCATAGCGGTCGGCCGGCCAGGCATTGGCGTCGTGAGTGCACGACAGCGCACGATCGGCCTCGCCCGGGGCGTCGCCAAACACGTCGAGCGCGTATTTGACGACATCATGCCCGGCGGCCCCGACGATGTGAATGAACAGCTGCCCGGCAAATTCCGGCAGCGCAAAGCGGGCGCGCACCTCGCGGCTGTCGATCGTGATCGCGCCGCCGTCGGCGCCGCATTCGAGCGACCATTCGGCGATCGCGGTTCCGGCTGCGTCAAACAGCGTCAGCCAGCAGACGACCGCGCCGGCGCCGTAGCGCGCCCAGTAGTTCGCCGTCACCAGCCGGGTATGGACCCCGTCACCGTCGCGGAACAGCGCGAAATTGGTCGCGAAATTGAGCGGGTCGAGATAGCGCTGCGGATTGGTCAGCCGCTCTGCCGGGAGGCGCAGCCGATCGAGCGAGACGATTCGCGCGCCCGGCGGCAGGCAGGGCCGCATCTGGCTCAGCAGGCGCTCGCCGTCGAACGCGGCGATAAAGACGGTTCGCGCGGCAGACCGGGAAAGCTCGGTCAGCGGCAGCGCGGCGTGCTCCAGAACGCGGTCGCCGATCCGCGCCACATCCCGCACATAGACCGCGGCGGCGTCGCTTTCGCCGAGGTCGAAAATCTGCGCGAAACCGTCGAGCGCGCCGATCGGGTCGACGATTGCCGCACCGCCTTCGCGGCGCAGCTCGTCGACCAGCCCGCGCCCGCTGGCGGCGGCGTGCGGGTGGGTCAGCGCCTTGTACAGCGTGTTGCCGCCGCGGACGTTGTCGAAGGTCTCGATGCGCAGGGCCATGACCGCGATCTTACACGGCCCGCGCGCTTCTGCCGCCTAGCGCGAACCCGTGCCGCGCGAACATCGCGGCGAGCAGGCGCGTCGTCACGATCGCGATCGTCGCGCCCATCACCGTGTCGCTCAGGTAATGCGCGCCGGTGATGATACGGCTGGCGATGACCAGCAGCGCCACTGCCACATAGAACAGCACGTGCCGCGGCCACAGAACCCACAGCGCCACGGCCAGCGCGGTGGCCGTTGTGGCGTGGCCCGACGGAAACGACCAGCGGTCGGCCTGCCAGCCGAGCCAGCCGAAATCATAGGTGCCGCTGGCAAACAGCAGTTTCGGCCGGGCCCGGCCGAAGATCACCTTGAGCAGATCGACGGTCAGCCCGGAGACAGCGATTGCCGCGAACAGAAAGGCCGGCGCCGCGGCCGCCTCGCGCATCGCCCCGGCATGGGGCTGCAAGCGCGGAAAGCCGCCGCCCCAGCGCAGCGCCGCAAAAGAAAGGCCGAACAGGATGAGGTAGGGGTAGCCGAGGCCGAGCCGGCCAGCCAGGTCAAAAAATGGCCGCAGCCGCCCATCGGTCGCGTGCAGGTACAGCGCGAACGGCCGGTCGACCCACAGGATGCATACCGCCTCGATCGCCGCGACTGCTACGAGCCATATGACGATCCGCCCGTTGGGCCGCTCGTAGAGGCGGCGCAGGCCTTGTGCGGTGGCTAACAGGGCGGCGCCGGCCGCGCGGTAGAAACGCAGGGCGCGGGGCCGGCCCAGCCCGTCATGCACCACGATCCAGCGGTGCAGCAGCCAGCTCACCGCGATGACCAGGAACCCGGCATAGACGACATCGGACAGGAAATGATGGCCGGCGGCGATGCGGGCGAGGCTGACCACCGCTCCGAAGCCGACCGCCGCGGCGATGCCGAGGCGCCGCCGCCGCCCTTCGGGCAGCAGGAAGGCAAAGCCGACCAGCGAAAAGGCGAGCGCCGCATGGCCCGAGACAAACGAGCAGTTCTTCGGGCACTGGTCGGCGATCAGCGGCGCCGCGGTGAAGGTGCGGGTGCCGCCGAACTGTTCGACCTGGTACGGCCGCGCCCGGCCCCAATGGTCCTTGAGCACGGTGTTGACGAGGAGCCCGGGTCCGAGCGCCGTCGCCAGCGCGATAAAGGCGAGCGCCCGCCCGTCGAGCCGCCACAGCGGCCGGCCGGTCAGCATCAGCCACGCCGTGCCGATGACGACGAGCGCGATGATACCGCCGGTCATCCACGGGATCGAGTGCTGCACGATCAGCAGCGGCCGGGTCGAGGCCAGAAAAAACCGGCTGTGCGGATCGTAAAACACCCCGCTGGCCGCGAGGTCGATCCCCGGCACCAGCCAGAACAGCAGCCCGATAAGCAGAAACGCGCCGCAGAACAGCGCCGGCGCCCTCACGGCGGTGCCAGCGCTGCTCGCCGCGCCGCGACCAGCGCGCGCACCGCGGCGCCGGCCCGGCTCGTGTCGTCGGGCGGCGCGTAGGACCATGTGTCGAGCGTGCCGGCAAACGGCCGGGTTACGCCGGCGGCGCGCATCGCCGCGTGAAACCGGGCAAATTTGGCGTCGCCGCCGTCCAGCTCGATGATGTGCACCGGCTTGCCGGTGGCCGCCGCCTCGCTGACCATCGACACCGAGTCGGCGGTCACCAGCAGGTGATCCGCGACCGCGAGATAGGCGTAATACGGGTTGTCGCCGGTATTGTCCCAGATCTCTCCCGGCAGCGCGCCGAGCCGCGCGCGCAGTGCGGCGAGTCCGGCCTCCCCGGTACGCCGCGACGCGGTCGCGACGACCGAGCCGCCGGCCGCGCCCACCGCGGCGGCGATGCGGTCGGCGATGTTGCCGAGTCGCGCGAGGTCGAGCCGGTAGGCGCGGTTGGGGCCGCCGATCAGCACGCCGACGATCGGCCGCTTCAGGGTTTCGAGCCGCGGGAAGCGGCGCCGCTCGGCGGCGAGCTTGTCCGGGGTCACCCGATGGATCGCGCCCAGCGTCACCGCGACGCGGCTGCCGCGCCAGCGGTCGTGCTCGGGCACGACCATCAGGTCGAATTCGTCGCGCCCGACCCGCGGGTCCTGGACCTGCACCGCGACGCAGGCGCCGCGGCTGGCACGGTGGATCGCCAGCGCCGGCATCGCCGCGTTGCGGCCGCAGGCGATCACCAGATCCGGCCAGGGCGGGGCGAGCGGCCCGTCGCTTGTGGTGACCGCGGCAAGCGGCGCGCGCCACAATTGCGGCGGCAACCAAACCCAGGGCCGGTGCACCGCCAGCGCCTTCTCGACAAACGGCAGGCCGGTCGCCTCGGCGAGGCCGAGCGCCTGGCTGGCCATCCCGGCCTTGCCGTCGTGCAGCACCCAGGCGACCGGTCGGCGTGGCACCGGCGCGGGCACGGCGTTTGGCGGTTCACGAAGCGACAGGGCGACCATGCGTCTCCTCTACGGGATGATGCGAAGGGCGGCAAGCATCCGTGCCGTCGCGCAATAAAATTGCGCGACCGGGCCGGGCTTTCTATGATTGCGAGCGATTTTGCGGCGTTAGCGGGGGACGCCGATGCGGCAGACCAGGCTCGACCGAATTGACCGCGACATACTGCGCCATCTCCAGGACGATGGGCGCATGACCAATGTCGAGCTGGCGCAGCGCGTCGGCATCTCGGCGCCGCCCTGCCTGCGGCGGGTGCGCGCGCTCGAAGAGGCCGGGTATATCCGCGGCTACCATGCCGACCTGGCCGCCGAGCCGCTGGGGTTTGCGGTGACCGTGTTCGCCCAGGTCGGGCTCGCCAGCCAGGCGGAAAGCGACCTGCAGGCGTTCGAGCGGCTGGTCGCCGGCTGGCCCGAGGTGCGCGAGGCGCACATGCTGGCCGGCGAAACCGATTTCCTGTTGAAGATCGTCGCGACCGACTGGGACAGTTACCAGCGGTTCCTCAGCGCCAAACTGACCTCGGCACCCAATGTCAGCCATGTCAAATCGGCGCTGATGCTGCGTGTATCGAAAATCGTCCCCGGCGTTCCGCTGGGCGAATGACGGGTGCCTTACCCGAACAGGACGGTAACGACCTCGTAGGATTTGGCGCCGCGCGGGGTCGAGACCTCGACGCTGTCGCCCTGGACCTTGCCGATCAGTGCGCGGGCGAGCGGCGAGGTCACCGAAAGCCGGCCGCTTTTGATGTCGGCCTCGTCCTCGCCGACGATCTGAAAGGTCTGCTCTTCGTCGGTCTCCTCGTCGGCCAGGGTGACCTTGGCACCGAACTTGATCAGGGAGCCCGACAGTTTCGACGTGTCGATGACATCGGCCCGCGCGATCTTGTCTTCGAGCTCCATCACCCGCCCTTCGATAAAGCTCTGGCGCTCTCGAGCGGCATGATATTCGGCGTTCTCTGACAGGTCGCCGTGGGTGCGCGCCTCGGCAATGGCGCGGATGATCGCCGGTCGATCGACGGATTTCAGGCGCTTCAGCTCGTCCTGGAGCCGATTGTACCCTTCCCCCGTCATCGGAATTCTGTTCATCGAATCCATCGTACCCGCACTAATCGGAAACGGGGACGTTCAAACGTAGGATTGGAGCGGGGCGACTTCAAGGCTGCCTTTGCGCAGCGCGCCGATCGCCTGGACCGCCGCACGCGCGCCGGCGACGGTCGTGTAATACGGGATGCTGTGGGTCAGCGCGGTGCGCCGCAGGCTGAAGCTGTCGGCGATCGCCTGCGCCCCTTCGGTGGTGTTGAACACCAGCTGCACGTCGCCGCTCAGCATCCGGTCGACGATATGCGGGCGCCCGTCGCGCACCTTGTTGACCCGCGCCACCTCCAGCCCCGCGGCGGCGAGCGCGTCGGCGGTGCCGGCGGTAGCGATCAACGCAAACCCCATCGCGACAAGCTCGCGACACGGCGCGACCAGCGCCCCTTTGTCGCTGTCGCGCACCGAAACGAACACCGCGCCCTTGAGTGGCAGGTCGGTGCCGCTGCCAAGCTGCGCCTTGGCGAAGGCGCGGCCGAAATCGGTGTCGAGCCCCATCACTTCGCCCGTCGATTTCATCTCCGGGCCGAGGATCAGGTCGACGCCCGGAAACCGTGCGAACGGAAACACCGCCTCCTTGACCGCGACATGGCCGCGTCCGGGCTTGGGGCGCGCGGCATCGCCGAGCAAGTCGGACAATTTGTCGCCGATCATGATCCGCGCCGCGAGCTTGGCGATCGGCACGCCGGTGGCCTTGGCGACAAACGGCACGGTGCGCGACGCCCGCGGGTTGACTTCGAGCACGTAGACCTCGCATCCCTTGACCGCGAACTGCACGTTCATCAGCCCGACCACGTCGAGCGCGCGCGACAGCGCGACGGTCTGGCGCTCGATCTCGGCGATCGTCTCGGCCGAAAGGCTGTAGGGCGGCAGCGAGCACGCCGAGTCGCCGGAATGGATTCCCGCCTCCTCGATGTGTTCCATGATGCCGGCGACATAGACCTGGCTGCCATCGGACACCGCATCGACATCGACCTCGATCGCGTTCTGCAGATAGCGGTCGATCAGCACCGGGCTCGCCCCGGAGACGATGACGGCGCGGCTGATGTAGCGGTTGAGCGCCGCCGTATCGTGGACGATCTCCATCGCCCGCCCGCCCAGCACATAGGACGGGCGGATCACCACCGGATAGCCGATCTCGCGCGCGATCGCCTCGGCCTCGGCGGCGGAATAGGCGGTGCCGTTATCGGCCTGGCGCAGGCCGAGGCTCTGCAACAGCTGCTGAAAGCGCTTGCGGTCTTCGGCAAGGTCGATCGCGTCGGGCGAGGTGCCGAGGATCGGGATGTCCTCGGCTTCGAGCGCCTTGGCGAGGTTGAGCGGGGTCTGCCCGCCGAATTGGACGATGACCCCCAGCACCCGGCCCTTGCGCTGCTCGACGCGGACGATTTCGATCACGTCCTCGGCGGTCAGCGGCTCGAAATACAGCCGGTCGGAGGTGTCGTAATCGGTCGAGACGGTTTCGGGGTTGCAGTTGACCATGATCGTCTCGATGCCGGCCTCTCTGAGGCTGTAGGCGGCATGGACGCAGCAATAGTCGAACTCGATCCCCTGGCCGATGCGGTTGGGCCCGCCGCCGAGGATCACCACCTTGTCGCGGTCCGACGGGGCGGCCTCGCATTCGGGCTGGCTCAGCCCGTCGCCCTCGTAGCAGGAATACATGTACGGGGTCTGCGAGGCGAACTCGGCGGCGCAGGTGTCGATGCGCTTGTAGACCGGGGTGAGGCCGAGCCGGTGGCGCAGCGCGCGCACCGCGTCGGCGTCGAGCCCGACGAGGCGCGCCAGCCGCGCGTCGGAGAACCCCATCTGCTTAAACCGTAACAGCGCGGTCGGGTCGTCGGGCAATCCGTCGCGCCGCACCTGTTCTTCGACCTCGACGATCTCGCGGATGCGGTCGAGAAACCACGGCTCGAACTTGCAGGCCGCATGGATTTCGGCGGTGGTGAGGCCATGGCGGTAGGCCTGGGCGATCACCAAGAGCCGGTCGGGCGACGGGCGGGCAAGCGCGGCGATCACCCGTTCCCTGTCGTCCTCGGCTCCGTCGATCGCGATCTCGTTGAACCCGTCGAGCCCGGTATCCATCGAGCGCAGCGCCTTCTGCACCGATTCGGCAAAGCTGCGGCCGATGGCCATCGCCTCGCCGACCGATTTCATCGATGTGGTCAAGAGCGGCTCGGTGCCGGGGAATTTCTCGAAGGTGAACCGCGGCATCTTGGTGACGATATAGTCGATCGTCGGTTCGAACGAGGCCGGGGTGACGCGGGTGATCTCGTTGTCGAGTTCGTCGAGCGTGTAGCCGACCGCGAGCTTGGCCGCGACCTTGGCGATCGGGAACCCGGTCGCCTTCGACGCCAGCGCCGACGAGCGCGATACGCGTGGGTTCATCTCGATGATGACGAGCCGGCCGTCATCGGGGTTGACCGCGAACTGCACGTTTGACCCGCCGGTGTCGACGCCGATTTCGCGCAGCACCGCGATCGCGGCGTTGCGCATGATCTGGTATTCCTTGTCGGTCAGCGTCAGCGCCGGTGCCACGGTCACCGAATCGCCGGTGTGGATGCCCATCGGGTCGACGTTTTCGATCGAGCACACGACGATGCAGTTGTCGGCCCGGTCGCGGACGATCTCGAGCTCGTATTCCTTCCAGCCGAGCACCGATTCCTCGACCAGCACCTCGTGCGTCGGCGACGCCCTGAGGCCGCCGCGGATGATGTCGTCGAACTCCTCGGTGTTGTAGGCGATGCCGCCGCCGGTGCCGCCGAGCGTGAACGACGGCCGGATGATCGCCGGCAGGCCGATTTCGGCGAGCGCGGCCTGCGCCTCTTCGGGCGATTGCGCCAGCCGACTTTTCGGCGAGGCGAGGCCGATCCGATCCATCGCCTCGCGGAACAGCAGTCGGTCTTCGGCCTTGGCGATCGCCTCTTCGCGCGCGCCGATCAGTTCGACGCCGTACCGCGCCAGCACTCCGGTCTTGGCCAGCGCCATCGCGATGTTGAGCGCGGTCTGCCCGCCCATCGTCGGCAGCAGCGCGTCGGGCCGCTCGCGGGCGATGATCTTTTCGACCATCGCCGGGGTGATCGGCTCAATATAGGTCGCGTCGGCCAGCTCCGGATCGGTCATGATCGTCGCCGGGTTCGAATTGACCAGCACGATCCGGTAGCCCTCTTCCTTCAGCGCCTTGCACGCCTGCGCGCCCGAATAGTCGAACTCGCACGCCTGCCCGATCACGATCGGCCCGGCGCCGATGATCAGGATCGATTTGATGTCGGTGCGCTTAGGCACGATCAATCCAACCCAAATTCGTCATGGCCCAACTCAAATTCGTCATGGCCGGGCTTGACCCGGCCATCTTCGTTGCCGTTGCAAACCGCAACTCGGCGGACGAGGCTCGCCGACCATGGGAGGCTGGGTCTATTTTATGACAAACCGCCGGGGCGGAGTCCTGTACGTCGGCGTAACCAGCAATCTTCCGAAGCGTGCCTGGGAGCACCGCGAAGGAGTCGTCGAGGGATTTACCCGACGGTACCGGCTGAAACAACTCGTCTACGCCGAGCATCATGCCGACATCCGAGATGCGATCCAGCGCGAGAAGAACATCAAGCATTGGCCGCGCGCCTGGAAAATCGAGCTGATTGAATCGCAAAATCCCAATTGGGCGGATCTCTACGACAGTCTGCTGTGAGTCGGGAAGATGGCCGGGTCAAGCCCGGCCATGACGCAAAAAAGGCGGAGCGTTCTCCAATTTCGTCATGCCCGGACTTGATCCGGGCATCTCTGGACAAGCGGGCGTCGAGCGCCGGGGATGGCCGGGTCAAGCCCGGCCATGACGCCCGAAGAATGGCGCCGATGATCAGGATCGATTTGATGTCGGTGCGCTTAGGCAAGCTAGGTCCGCTCCCCGGCGGAAGCCGGGGCCCATGTTTCAGCCGCACGAGCACCGGACAAGTGGATCCCGGCTTTCGCCGGGAAACGCGTGGAGGGTCGCGGTCGCTTCACTTCGCCCCGTCCATCATTTCGACAAACCGCCGGAACAGGTATTGCGCGTCCTGCGGGCCGGGGCTGGCCTCGGGGTGGTGCTGTACGGAAAACACCTTTTTGCCGGCGATCCGCAGCCCTTCGTTGCTGCGGTCGAACAGCGAGAGGTGGGTCGGCTCGATCCCCGGCGGCAAGGCGTCGAGGTCGACGACGAAGCCGTGGTTCTGGCTGGTGATCTCGACCCGGCCGGTGGCCTCGTCGCGCACCGGGTGGTTGGCGCCGCGATGGCCGCGCGCCATCTTCTTGGTCCGTGCGCCTAGCGTCAGCGCCAGCATCTGGTGGCCGAGGCAGATGCCGAAGATCGGCGTGCCCGCGGCGATCAGCTCGCGCAGCACCGGCACCGCGTATTCGCCGGTGGCCGCCGGGTCACCCGGCCCGTTCGACAGAAACACGCCGTCGGGGCGGTGGCGCATGATGTCGTCGACCGAGGCGGTGGCCGGCACCACGGTGACGCGGCAGCCCTCGCTCGCCAGCATACGCAGGATATTGCGCTTCATGCCGTAATCGACCGCGACGACGTGACAGCGCGGCGCC
This sequence comes from Allostellaceae bacterium, assembly GCA_035534855.1. Lineage (GTDB taxonomy): Bacteria > Pseudomonadota > Alphaproteobacteria > ATCC43930 > CGMCC-115725 > DATARH01. Next base: position 44,396 of record DATLRD010000028.1, read on the forward strand.
TCCTGCCGGCCATAGCCCGCACCGTGCCGCCACACGGTCTCGTCCCACTCGTAGCTCTGCGTGCAGCTGACCTCGCGGGCGAGGTCCATGCCTTCGAGCCCGGGCCAGGCGCACGCCTCGTCGCGCATCGCGCCGATGTCGAGGCAGCAATCCGGCGCATAGGCGATGACGCCGCTGGGCGCGCCGCGGTCGCGGATGAGGCGGGTCAGCCGCCGGGTGTCGACGCCGCACAGCCCGGTGAGGCCGCGCGCCTTGAGCCAGAAATCGAGCGACTGGTCCGAACGGTAGTTGGCCGGCTCGGTGATCCGCTCGCGGATTACCAGGCCGCGCGCCGGCGGGTTGATCGTCTCGATATCCTCGGCATTGGTGCCGACATTGCCGATATGCGGAAAGGTGAAGGTGATGATCTGCCCGGCATAGCTCGGGTCGGTCAGGATTTCCTGGTAGCCGGTGATCGAGGTGTTGAAACACACCTCGCCGACCGCACGGCCCGGGGCGCCGATCCCGTGGCCCCAAAACACCGTCCCGTCGGCAAGCACGAGGGCCGCGTTGCAGTCGGGCGGTCGCGGCGTCGGCGAAGCCGCGTTGGGGTCGGTCATCGTAAGCAAATCCTGGCGGCGCGAACCGGGCCGCGGGAACATGCGGCATCACAGCCGGGAGCGCAAGTGCTGCGCCGCAACATTAGCGCCTCGGCATTTATTGTCAACTGTGTTACTATCGATCATATCGAATTTTCAATAACTTATGGCGGCAGTGGTGCGATGGGCGCGGCCCCGTCCGGAATTGCCGGTGAGGAGCGGGAGATGTTGCGCGAGGCCTTTGCCGATCGGCTCAAAACCGCGATGCGGGCGCGCGATCAGCGCACGACCTCGACCGTCCGCCTGATCCTTGCGGCGCTGAAGGATCGCGACATCGCGCAGCGCAGCACCGCCAGCCCCGAGCCGCTCGGCGACCCCGATATCCTTCGCCTGCTGCAGGCCATGATCAAGCAGCGGCGCGAATCGGCGGCGCTCTACGAGCAGGGCAAGCGGCCCGAGCTGGCGGCGCAGGAGCGCGAGGAGATCGCGGTCATCGAATCGTTCCTGCCGGAGCAGATGGGCGAGGCAGAGACCGAGGCCGCGGTGCAGGCGGTCATCGCCGAGACCGGCGCCGCCGGGATGAAGGACATGGGTAAGGTCATGGCGGCGCTGCGCGAGCGCCATTCCGGCACGATCGACCTCGCCCGTGCCGGCGGCGTGGTCAAGCGGCTGCTGGGGTAGGGCGGCGTATCCGGCGGCGTTTACCCTGCCCCCTCCCGCAATGAGGGCGAGGGGTGTAGAACCGTCATGCGATGGCTTTTCCCCCGGGGTTTCTCGACGAACTGCGCAGCCGGATTTCGCTGGCCGAACTGATCGGCCGGCGGGTCAGGCTGACCCGGCGCGGGCGCGAATATGTCGGGCTCTGCCCGTTCCATAACGAGAAGACGCCGTCGTTCTGCGTCGTCGAGGACAAGGGCTTCTTCCACTGCTTTGGCTGCGGTGCGCATGGCGACGCGATCGGCTATGCGATGCGCGCCGACAATGTCGATTTCGTCGAGGCGATCGAGCGGCTGGCCGGGCTCGCCGGGCTCGCGGTGCCGCAATCGACGCCACAGGAGCGCGAACGGGCGCAGCGGCAGAAGACGCTGTTCGAAGCGCTGGAGGCCGCCGCCGGGTTTTTCGAGCAGCGGCTATGGTCGCCGCTCGGCCGCGCCGCGCTCGATTACCTCCATGCGCGCGGCCTCGACGACGACACGATCCGCCGCTTCCGGCTCGGTTGGGCGCCGGGCTATCAACCGGGCTATCAAGAAGGTGGGGACCGGCAGAGCCTGCGCCGCGCGCTCGGCGGCGAATATCCCGAGCCGCTGCTCATGGAAGCCGGGCTGATCCGCGTCTCGGACCGTGGCGGCAGCCCGTATGATTATTTCGGCAACCGGGTGATCTTTCCGATCGGCGACCGGCGCGGACGGCCGATCGCATTCGGCGCCCGCACCATTGGCACCGACCAGCCGAAATACCTCAATTCGCCCGACACGCCGCTGTTCGACAAAGGCCGCACGCTCTACGGCCTCGCGTTCGCGCAGGCCCATGTCGGGCGCGACGGCGATTTCCGCGGGCACGGCGTGATCGTCACCGAAGGCTATATGGACGTCATCGCGCTGCACCGCGCCGGCTTCGAGACCGCGGTAGCGCCGCTCGGCACCGCGCTGACCGAAACCCAGCTTCAGGAATTGTGGCGCCTGTCGCCCGAGCCGGTGCTGTGCTTCGACGGAGACAGCGCCGGCCAGCGCGCCGCGCGGAGGGTGCTCGACCGCGCGTTGCCGCTGCTCAAGCCCGGGCGCAGCCTGCGCTTTGCAAAGCTGGACGCGGGCGAAGACCCGGACTCGCTGATCCGCGCCCGCGGTGCGGCGGCGTTTGCCGCGGTGCTGAACGCCGCGTCGCCGCTCGCCGACATGCTGTGGCAGGCCGAACTGGGCGTCCGCCCGGCCGACACGCCCGAGCGGCGCGCCGACCTCAAGGCACGGCTCGAACACCGCGCCCGCGAAATCGCCGATGCCGACGTGCAGCGCGAATACCGCCGCGCGCTGATCCACCGCTATTACGCGCTGACCCAGAGCAGCCGCCCGCTGCGCCGCGGCGGCGGGGCAGCACTGCACGGCGCGCCGGCGCGGCCGGATTTTCTTCACGATTTCGCGCCGCCACCACTGCCCGGCCGGCGCAACGGCGAAGTATTGTTGGGCACGCTGATCTGCCATCCGCAACTGATCCACGAGTGGGTCGAGGAGATCGCCGAGATCGAGATAGGCGAACCCGAGCTTGACAGGCTGCGGGCCAAGATTTTAGAGGTCGCTGAGTCATTTGCGGGGCTTGACGCCGAGCGCTTTCAGCAACACCTAGGCTCTTGCGGGTTTGCCGACACAATCGGCCACCTGACCAGAACCATGGCGGCGCATGCGGGCTTCGCAGCCGGCGGAGGAGACGATCCTGACGTGATCAGGCTTGGCCTACAGGAGACCCTTCGCCTGTTGCGCGAGCAGAGCGCCGGCGACCTCGAGGCAGCGGTGCGCGCCTTCGACGCGGACCCGTCGGTGGAAAACGAGCGGCGGCTGCTGGCGCTCAAGGAGCGCGAGGCGCAGGACGGCCCGGTCGGAGGGATCGGTTGGTAGATCCCGGTCGTGCCGCGATTAAGAATATCGACATTAGGGTAGGGCGACCTTACGTCCCCCCTGCGGGTGGATTCATTCATCTAAGGATGGCGGCATGGCGAGCAAGGCGGCAAATGTGGCGGAAGTGTCAGAGTCTCGCGAGGACGCGGCGGAAACCCCGCTGCTCGATGCGATCGCCGTCGCGGTCAAGAAGATGGTGCTGCGCGGCAAGGAGCGCGGCTATCTGACCTATGACGAGTTGAACGCCGCGCTGCCGCCCGACCAGGTGTCGTCGGAGCAGATCGAGGACACGATGACGATGCTGTCCGAGATGGGCGTCAACGTCATCGAGAGCGAGGAGAGCGAAGAGCCGGCCAGCGCCGAAGCCGAGGACGGCGACGGCGAGGTGCGCGGCAACCTCGACGACGAGGATATCGGCCGCACCGACGATCCCGTCCGCATGTATCTGCGCGAGATGGGCTCGGTCGAATTGCTGTCGCGCGAGGGCGAGATCGCGATCGCCAAGCGCATCGAGGCCGGGCGCGAGATGATGATCGGCGGCATCTGCGAAAACCCGCTGACGCTGCGCGCGCTGATGGGTTGGCGCGAGGCGCTCAACGAAGGCAAGATTCTGCTGCGCGACATCGTCGACCTCGATGCGACCTATGCCAGCGGCATCATCGAGCCGAGCGAGGCGGTCGTGCCGCTGCCGGCGCCGCCGCCGGTCGACGCCGAGGCCCAGGACGGTGCCGAGGCCGACGAAGAAGAGGAAGCCAGCGAGATCGAAGGCGAGGCTGAGGGCGAGGACGGCGAGGAAAGCTCGATCTCGCTGGCGGCGATGGAGGCGCAGCTGCGCCCGGGCGTCGTCGCGATCTTCGACGCGCTCGCCGAGATCCACAAAAGGCTGCAGAAGATCCAGGACCAGCGCATCACGCTGTTCGCCAAGGGCGAGGGGCTGCCGCGCGCGACCGAGCGGCGCTATGACCGGCTCAAGGACGACAGCATCGAGCACCTGAAGCGGTTGCGCTTCAACAACACCCGCATCGAGCATCTGGTCGAGCGGCTGTACGAGCTCAACCGCCGGCTCGTCGGCGAGGAAGGCAGGATGCTGCGGCTCGCCGAAAACGCCGGCGTGCGCCGTGCCGAATTCATCGAGCAATACATGACCCACGAGCTCGATGTCGGCTGGATCGAGCGGATTTCGACGCTGCCGGGCCGTGGCTGGGCACGCCTCATCGAGCGCTCGGCGACCGATGTCGCCAAGCACCGCGCGACGATCGCCCAGATCGCCGTCGAGGCGAAGCTGCCGATCGCCGAGTTCCGCCGCGTCGTCCACACCGTGCAGCGCGGCGAGCGCGAAGCCAGCCGGGCCAAGAAGGAGATGGTCGAGGCCAACCTCCGGCTCGTCATCTCGATCGCCAAGAAATACACCAACCGCGGGCTGCAATTCCTCGACCTGATCCAGGAAGGCAATATCGGCCTGATGAAGGCGGTCGATAAGTTCGAGTACCGCCGCGGCTACAAATTCTCGACCTATGCGACGTGGTGGATCCGCCAGGCGATCACCCGCTCGATCGCCGATCAGGCGCGCACGATCCGCATTCCGGTGCACATGATCGAGACGATCAACAAGCTGGTGCGCACCTCGCGCCAGATGCTGCACGAGATCGGCCGCGAGCCGACCCCGGAGGAGCTCGCCGAAAAGCTGGCGATGCCGCTGGAAAAGGTGCGCAAGGTGCTGAAGATCGCCAAGGAGCCGATCAGCCTCGAAACCCCGATCGGCGACGAGGAGGATTCGCATCTCGGCGACTTCATCGAGGACAAGAACGCGATATTGCCGATCGATGCGGCGATCCAGGGCAATCTGCGCGAGACCACGACCCGCGTCCTCGCTTCGCTGACCGCCCGTGAAGAGCGGGTGCTGCGCATGCGCTTCGGCATCGGCATGAACACCGACCACACGCTCGAAGAAGTCGGCCAGCAATTCTCGGTGACCCGCGAGCGCATCCGCCAGATCGAAGCCAAGGCGCTGAGGAAGCTCAAGCACCCGAGCCGCTCGCGCAAGCTGCGCAGCTTCCTCGACACGTAACCCTCGCCCGGTTCGCCCCGCTCTGCCACCCTCTCCCGCTTTGAGGGAGAGGGAAGGGGCCCATCCCGTCAGGGATGGGAAGGGTGAGGGGCGACAGCGCCGCCGGTCTTGCCCTATTCTGTCACCCCGCGGGCCCGTAGTTCAGTTGGTCAGAACGCGCCGCTCATAACGGTGTTGTCGCAGGTTCGAGTCCTGCCGGGCCTACCAACCGCTAACTTGAGCGAGAGATCTCGAGGCCACTGTCGCATTGCCGTGCCATCTCGAATTCCTCGCTTGAGGTTCACAGGAGATCATTGGCGTCGGGCATCGCGGTCGCATAGGAGTAGGCGACCCGCTTGTCGAAACGCGCGAGCATCGCCTCGATAAAGCGACCACGGCAAATCGCATAGACCTCGCTCGACATATTCTGGTTATCGGGCTTCATATCCACAAGACGGCGGACCATCTCGCCGCCCTGATCGAGCGCTACGGCAAGGTCGCCAACGTCGTCCGGGCGGCTATCGATGATGTTCCCGATGCCGGCGCCGCCGATACGGCGGATCTGTTCACAGCTTATTCGCGCGATCTCGATAAAGCGCTGTGGTTCCTCGAAGCTCATGCTCAGGAGCGCGAGTGAAACTTCACGGATCGCCGGGTGTTTGTTCGTCAGATGCCATTGTGGGGCCTACACGAAGGGGCCGAATCCTGGCTACTGGAATCCTGGCTACTGCTTAAAAAATGGGCGCAAAGTTCGTCATTCGGAAACGTGCCGCCGAACAGGGGACGGAAAACGGATGCGCCAATATCCGAAATATACGACCACCGTGATCGGCGCTTACAGCGTCCCACGATGGTATGAGCCGCTGGATCGCCTCGTCACGATGGGGCAGCTACATCCTGATGATATGACAGACGCGCAATGTCGGGTCATGCAGGCGGCGATCGTCGAGCAGGAAGCGGCTGGAATTGACGTAATCACGGGGGGCGAAACACATCGCCGGACCCATAATCGCAACTCACCACCCAATGCGATGCTCAATCATTTCTGGAAAAAGATACCCGCATTTCATGGAGATACCCGACCGAAGCGGATCACCAGCTACGATCCAAATGTCACGCACCCGGCAGCTATTTGCCAGGGACCAATAACTGACTCGATTGATCTTGGCCTGGTTGATGAGTTCAAAGAGGTATCGGCGGTGGCGCACCGACCCGTCAAGATCACAATGACGGGGCCGCATTTTCTCACCGCCGTCGCCTTCGACGAGCACTACAACGACCCGACGCGGATGATGTTCGATGTAGCGAAGCTATTGCGGAATAACTTTAAGCGGTTGGTCGAAGCGGGCTGCAAGCACATCCAGATCGACGAGCCGTATCTGACCCCGCCGAGCGATGAAGAAGTGCGGAATGCGGTCGAGGCGATCAATCTGGCGATCGAAGATCTCCCCGCCGATGTTCATGTATCGGTTCATGTCTGTCAGGGCAACTACGCGGTAGGCCCCCACTATGATGGGCAGATCGGACACCGCTATTTCGACAGCGGTCGCTACAAGGCAGAACTGATCGCGAAGATCGAATGCGCTTCCTTTCTGATCGAGCATGATCGGACAGACGCTTTCGAAGGGCTGCTCGGAAACCGGCAACTCGGCGTCGGCGCAGTCGATGTCCAGGCTCCCAATATCGAAACCGGCGCGCTGGTTGCCGAACGGATTGCCGCCCATCGCTGGCTTGCGCCCGAGCAGACCATCATTACCAGCACATGCGGGTTCAACCATCTGCCCCGGCACATCGCCGTTGGCAAGATGCGCGCGATGAGCGAGGCGAAGGCCATCCTCAGTAACGGTTCTTAGGGTGTCTCATGAGCGATTATCGGGCGGAACGCGACGAGATCGCCCGCATACTGAGGGGGACCGAAGAACGGTTTCGGATTGCTCAGATCGCGGGTGGGATCGGATGGTTCGAGTGGGACCTGGTGACGAATACGTGGGAGTGGACGCCGCACCTTGCCGTCCTGTTTGGTTTCGATCCCGAAACCCCGAGACCGTCATTTGCCGACTGGCAACCCGCCATTTTTATTGATGACGTTCCGAAGCTGCGCGCGGCGGTCGAGCAGGCCGGCGCGACTGGCGGCTACTACGTCGAATTTCGTGTAACGCACCCTGACGGCACCAGCCATTGGATTGCCGGTAAAGGCGAGATCGCCAAGGATGAGACCGGTCGCCCGCAGCGCGTGGCAGGCGTGTATTTTGACATCAGCGAGCGGAAGGCGCTGGAAGCCCGGTTGCTGGCGCTCAACGAGGGGTTGGAAGCACGGGTCGCTGATCGCGCCCGGCGGCTTGCCGCAACCACGGCCCAATTAGAGGAATCCGAGCTTCGTTTCCGACATCTTATAGATGGGGTGACTGACTACGCGATCTTCATGCTCGATCCGACCGGCAATGTCGTCAGTTGGAATCCCGGAGCGGAGCGGATCAAGGGATACGCGTCAGAAGAAATTATCGGTCAGCACTTTTCCTATTTCTACACCGAGGATGACCGCCGGAAGGGCGTCCCGCAGACCGCGCTCGGGACGGCAGAACGGTCAGGAAAATACGAGGCGGAAGGCCGGCGCGTCCGCAAAGATGGCACCACCTTCATGGCGAACGTGGTCATCAACGCTATTCATGATCAACAGCATGGAAGATTGTTGGGATTCGTGAAGCTCACCCGCGATATCACTGAAAAAAAGGCAGTCGAAGATCAGCTTCGTCAAGCTCAAAAGATGGAAGCCATTGGACAACTGACCGGCGGGGTTGCCCATGATTTCAACAATCTGCTGACTGTCATCATGGGTAACCTGGAAAGTCTTGAGCGTCTGACGCCCCCCGGGCAACCCACACACAGGCTTATTGCGGCAGCCCTCAGGGGTGCATCGCGGGCGGCAATATTGACCGACCGACTGCTCGTGTTTTCTCGGCGTCACCCACTCTCCCCAAAAGTGCTGTCCGTGAACAAGCTCGTGAGCGGCCTGTCCGATCTGCTGCGGCGGACAATCGGCGAGGCAATCTTGGTCGAAACCGTCCTGGCAGGTGGTCTGTGGTCTACGTTGGCCGACGCCAATCAGCTTGAAAACGCGCTCCTGAACCTCGCGGTCAACGCCCGTGACGCAATGCCCGATGGGGGCAAACTGACCATCGAAACTGCTAATTCGCATCTCGACGAAGCCTATGCACGGATGAACGAGGAGGTTCAGCCCGGTCAATATGTCGGGGTCTTTGTCACCGATAGCGGCATTGGAATGTCGCCCGAGACTGCCCTTCAGGCATTCGAGCCGTTCTTCACGACAAAAGAAATCGGCCAGGGGACAGGGTTGGGGCTGTCTCAAGTCTACGGCTTTATCAAGCAATCGGGTGGGCACGTAAGAATTTACAGCGAAGTCGGCGAGGGCACGACCGTAAAGCTATATCTGCCGCGCTATTACCCCACCGACGATATTGCCGATGCGCGTTCAGAGACTTGCGAGGCTCCGCGCGGTCGCGGGGAATTGGTCCTCGTAGTCGAGGATGATCCAGACGTGCGCGACTACACAGTTGAGATGGTCAGCGGTCTTGGATACTCCGTGTTGAGCGCCGCGGATGGCGCAACCGCGCTACGGCTGTTGTATTCGAACCACGAGGTCAGCCTGCTCTTTACGGATGTCGGGCTTCCCGGCGGGATGAATGGTCGCCAACTCGCCGATCAAGCCCTGCGTCGGCAACCACGGCTTAAGGTCCTCTACACGACCGGCTATGCCCGAAACGCCATCGTCCATCAGGGGCGGCTCGATCCCGACATCGAGGTCATCTTCAAGCCATTCGGTTACTCCGACCTGGCAATAAAAATTCGTCGCGTATTAGATGACATAGAATAATCAAAATTTCCAAATCGAATGGGTAAATAATAAAAATGATGTTCAACCAAAAAGTCGCGGAACGTAAATATACCTTCTGTGTTTTCTGGATGGGCAACGATTGTTGTTCAATATGCCCTTACCCTACACAGGAGTAGTCATGGAAAACCGTGATCAACGGCCTTTGTCTAACCCCAACCATGGGTCGATGGGCGAACACAAGGACCAGAACAAGAAACCGGGCGAAGGCTCGGGCCAGGAGCACGATCCCGCAAAGGGCCAAGGGGTTGCCGAAAAGAAACGGGACCCATCCGGCCACGGTGTGGGCAGTGAGCACGACAAGGGCGGTCAGGGTCGCGACAAATCCTCGCCCGGTTCGCAGAACGATCGTCCCGGACAGCGCCAGTAGCGCGCGACCAAATACGAATGGCCCGACTTTGGGCTGCTGGTAGGCCCCGCCACACCCCGCGGGGCCTATTTTTTTGCCTGATCGGTTCAGACCTGCCGGCGACTATGCCCCATCCGATAGGCTTCGCAAGCTCGCTTCGAACTTTCACCAATGACAATCGGGGAGCGCAATGCATCTCCCGCTCTGGGAAGGTCAACGCTTTGGAATGCGGTGCGGGCATCCCATCGCCGCTTCCCGGGCGCGGTCAGCCGACCGGCGTTGCGTCGGGCCCCGCTGGGTTGCTCAGCATCGTCGCCGCCTCGGGCGGCAACTGCCGCAGATAGCGCAGCGCGGCGTGTCCAAGGCGCCGCTGCAACCAGCGGATCGCCGCAAACCCGGCCTGCAGCGGGATGCCGAACGAGACGACCCCGATCGCGAACAGCACCAGCATGCCGCCGAGCGTCGGCATCTTTTCGGCCTGGCGCAGGATGACCGCAATGCCTTCGGGCACGCCGATTGCCGCACCGACGCTCGACGACATCACCAGCACGAAAAACGCCCGCGCGATGTTGGGCAGGATCAGCAGACCGGCCAGCGGCGACCCGGCGTGAAGGTGGCGCACCGCATCGACCGCGCTGTCGGCGACATAGGCGGCGGCATAGGGCACCAGGGCAATCGCCACGGTCATCTCCGGCGACAGGCCGCCCCCATGCGGCAGCGCGTTCAGCAGAAAGAACATCACGACAAAGGTCGGCGCCGCGCGCATCAGCCCGGTCACGGCTCGCGCCGCGAGCGCCACCGCGCCGTGACGCAGGCGGGCGATGGTCAGCCCGGCGCCGATCACGACGCCCAGCCCTAGCGCGGTCCCGGCAATCTCGAAATTGACCGACATGCCGGCAAGAAAGGCCGGCAGAAAATCGGTCGCCAGGTGGGCGAAGAGGGGGTTCATGGCGTGGCGTGGCTCCGCTCGAGGAAGCCCTGGACGCGGCGGCAGAGCCAGACCACCACGATCACCATGGCCGTGTAGAAGACGAGGAGCAGCGTATAGGTCGTCGCCCGCCCACTGGAGAACGAGGTGATGTCGGTGAGTGCGCTGAGCAGTTCGGGCGCGCCGATGAAGCTGGCGATCGGCGTGCCCTTGACCGCGTTGATCAGAAACGCCGCGATCTGCGTCGCCGAGCGGCTCACCGCGCGGGAAAACAGCCCCGTCCGGTCGTCGGCCGAGGTGCCGGCGCGTTCGGCGCCCAGCGTCAAATAGGCTTCCGAGATCGCCTGCCCGGCATTGCTGCCGTTGGCGAGGCCGAGCGCGACGATCGCCGCGGCAAGGGCGGCCACCGACGAATAGGGGACCAGCGCGTGGATGACCGACGAGGCGATGACCAGGGTCAGCACGATCGGCGACGATTGCAGCGCGATCGTGACCGCGCGGGTGGCCCAGCGCAGCACACGCCATCGCGCGCCGAGGGCAAAGCCGAACATCAGCGCGAAGCCGAGCGTTGCGGCGAGCGCCCCGCCGACCAGCACCAGCGAATTGACGACGCCATCGAGAAACAGCGACCACGCCGGCGCGGTCTTCAGCATCGGAAGATGCAGGGCGAACCCGCTCGTTCGGCTGAACCAGTGCTCGAACGCGGTGACCCGGCCGGCGAACGGGGTCGGCTGCAGGTCGACATTGGCGGCCGGCAGCACGCAGGCGGGGTTGGTGCTGCCGGTGTCGGTGTTGCACTCGGGGCGCGCCCACACTGCCTTCTGCTGCACCAGAAATTCGGTGCCGATGTGGTTGGCGCGCGCCGCCGCGAGAAACACGCCGTCGCGGTGAAACACCTGGCTCATCAGGTCCAGCGCCCGCGCCAGCATGGTGGCGTGGCGGCGCGCGACGGCCATGCCCCACGGCACCGGCGCGAAGGCGAACTTGGTCGAGAATCGGGCGGCAAACGCCGGCTCGTTGAAATAATAGGCGAAAAAGCTGTCGTCCTGGGCGGCCAGCGTACAGGTCTCGTCGTCGAGCCGGTCGGGCAGGACAGCCGGTTCGTCAAACAGCATCAGCCGCGCGCCGCGGGCGACCAGCTCGGCATTCGAGCCGTTGCCGACCGTGGCGCAGACGGTCCGCCCGCGGATCTCGTGCCAATCGGCGACGGTAAGGTCGCGCGGACCGACCACGATTGACTCCGACCGGTAGTAGTGCGGCCGGATAAAGTGCACCTGGCCCTCGCGCTGGGTATTGTCGCCCATCGTCGCGATCACCAGGTCGATGCTGCCGTCGGCCAGCATCGGGATCCGCGTCGCCGCCTTGACCTTGGCGAATTTCACCTTGACGCCGAGCCGGTGCGCGACAGTCCGCGCCACGTCGATCTCGTAGCCCTCGCGCACCGTGCCGTGGCGGATGCCGAACAGCGGATATTCCTCGCGCACCCCGATGTCGATCGTGCCGCTGCATAGGATGCGGACGAGCCGGTCGGCGTTTGCTGCGCTGCAGCCGCCAGGCGCGGCTGCGGCGGCTCGTGCATCGTCGAGCACGCGGACCAGCGCCGCATCGGGCGAGTTGTTGCCGGCGCGCGCCGGGGCCGGCAACGCGGCGAGAAGGCACAGCGCGGCCCCGGCTGCGGCGGCCAGGACGCGTCGGCCCAGTGACTTAATCGAGCGCCGCATCGCTGCCGATCTCGACGATATGCATCTCGACAAACGCGTGCGGCCCATAGCGGTGGATCGATCGCCCTTCCTCGGCGCCGAGGATCGCGGGGGTCATCAGGTCGAGCTTTTCGTCGGCCAGCGGAACCAGCCGCGTCGCCGCGACCCGCAATGCCAACCCGTCGCGCCGCAGCATGGCGCGCGACTGGTCGATGCCGATAAACCCGTTATGGGTGATCACGGCGCGGCCGCCGGGGGCGAGATGCGCGGCGAGCCCGGCGAGCAGCGGGTCGAGCAGCCCGCGGCCGTCGCGACCGCCGCAGCTCCAGCTCGGCAGGCGCCCGTCATATCCCAGGGTCGGCATCGGAAACTGCGGCAGGTTTGCCGCGACCAGATCGAAGCGGCGCCCGGCGAGCCGCCGCCACATGTCGCCGCAGAGCATCTCGGTGCGCTCGCCGAAGCCCATTTTGTGCAGCAGGAAATTGCCCGAGGCGACCGCGACGCCTTCGATGTCGACGCCGCACAGCGTCGCGGCGCCGAGCGCGCCGATTGCGGCCAGCACGACGCCGCTGCCCGAGCCGATCTCGACCGCGTCGGCGCCGCGGACCCACCCGGGTCGGGCGTGCAGCGCCTGGATCAGGGCCGCGGTGTATTCGCTCGGGCGCAGCGCGGCGATCACCGGCGGCGGCGACAGGGGGCCAGCTTCTAGGGGGCCAGCTTCTAGGGGGCCAGCTTCTGCGGCCGGCATTAGCGACAACCCGGCCATCGTCTCAATCCGCTGCCTGTGCCGGCAGGCGATGCGGCAGTTCCACGCCGGTGAGCCGGCTGATCAGCGCGCGCGCCACCGTGTCGTTCGGGAACTCGTCGAGGATTTCGCGATAGCCGCTCAGCGCCAACGGCCGATCGTCATGGATCAGGGCTTCGTGCGCCAGCCGGGTCAGCCGGCACAGGCGCACCGTTTCCGGCGTCGGCTCCAGATCGGCCCCCGATCCGTAGGCGCCCATCAACTCGTAGATCTGGACCTGGGCCCGCCGCCCCTTGACGGTGACGTCGTCGATCGGCCTGACGCAGAGGCGGTCGCCGGCCTCCTTGAACACGTTGTGACTGATGCAGATGCGGGTGCCGTATTCCTTGTTCACGCCTTCGAGCCTCGCTGCAATGTTCACGCCGTCACCGATTACGGTGTAGTCCATGCGCACCCGGGAGCCGATGTTGCCGACCTGCACCGCATCGCAGTGGATGCCGATGCGAACCTTCAGCGGCTTTAGCTCGGCGGCCTGCCACCCTTCGTTCAGCGCATCCATGCCGTGCTGGATGCGCAGCGCTGCGACGCAGGCGTGCCAGGCATGGTCCTCGAGCAGCGCCGGCGCCCCCCAGAACGCCATCACCCCATCGCCGATGAACTTGTCGATCGTTCCGGCTTCGGCATTGACCGCCCTGGTGACGAGTTCGAGATAGGCCGACAGGCGCCGCATCAGTTCCTGCGTCGGCACCTCTTCCGACAGCGTCGAGAACGATTCGAGGTCGGTGAAGAAAATCGTCAGAAAGCGGCTGTGCCCGCCAAGCTCGACGCGCCTGTCCGAGTTGATCAGCTGCTTGACGAGGCTCACCGGAACAAACGCCGCGAAAGATTCGACCGTCGCTCCCAGCGTATCGATCGCCTTGGACAGCACCGAGATTTCGGAAAACGGCGACCGCAGCGGCGGCACGTCCTCTGCGCCGAGCGACTCGATCTTGGTGACGTTGGTTGCCAGCCGTTCGAGCGGCGACGAAATCACCGCCGACAAGAAATAGATGATCAGGATCTCGATGACGATCGCGACGAGCCCCCATTCGAAGAGCAGCTTGGCGTTGTGGTCGAACGGGCCGGTGAAATCGCTGAGCGGGGTGACTGTAAAGAGCTGCCAGTGCTTGCCGAACCGTACCGGCAGCATCGAGCAGCTCGCGATGTATTCCTTGCCGCGGTAGAAAAATGAATACGACTTTTGGGTGTCGCGCGGGCGTGCGCTATAGGCGATCGCCGGCAATTGCCCGCCGAGCGAGGTGATCGGCTGCAGCGTCACCGTCCCGTCGTCGTTGGTGTAGGTCTTCGCGAGCGCAGAGTTAGCGAGCACGCCACCCCGTGTATCGAGGATGTAGCTCGAGGTGCCGGGGCTGATCTTGCGCTCGGCGAGAAACTGCGACAGGCCGTCGAGCGTGATGTCTGCGGCCGCGACGCCGGTCACCTTGCCGTCGGTGTAGATCGGCGCTGCGATCGTGAAACCGATCAGCCCGAGGGCGGCGAAGACTTCCGGATCGGTGATGATGAGCTTGTGGTTTTCTGCGGTCTGGCGGTACCACAGCCGGGGCCTTGGGTCATAGGTCGTGGGCTGCGCGGTCGTGCCGATCTGGGTGTGCTGCTCGTCGAGAAAGATGTAGTGGTCGAGCGGTTTCGATCCCGGCTCCGGCGCGATCCAGCGATAGGCGTATTTGACCCCGGCCGGCGGCAGCCCACCTTGAACCTTGACGGTCGGATTGATCCGCCGCGCCTGGCGGAACGAGCCGTCGGCCAGGCCGACATAGATGCTCACCACCTTATTGCTGTGGAGCAGCACGCTCAGCAGGTATTTGAGCGAGCGGTTGTCGGCATAGAAGCCGGGCTGCTGATTGCCGACCATCGCGGCGCTGCGAATCAGCGACTTGATCGGGTTGAACATGCCCTGGATGCTGTCGATCGTCTCGGTACGGAACCGGGCGATCAGCGCATTGGCGTCGTCTCGCGCAATGTTCTTGTTGGATATGTAGTTGAGCGTGATGATCGCAAAGAAAACCGGGGTGATCAGCACCGCGAACAACACGACGATGCTGCTGCGCAGCCGCAGTTTTCTCGTCTTCAGAAGGCTCATTGCCCGGCTCAGCTCCGCCGGATCGATCGGGCGGGGCAGCGGCCGGTTCGCGGAAACGATCGCTTATCTCCGGTATTTTTCAAGTAATGGGGCATCCCGGGCCGTCGTCGTTATTCGGTGTTGTGAATCCAACCAAATCAGACACCCAATTTCCCATCGGTTTGGATAACAAATCCTTAAGGGAGCCAAGATCTCGGCGGCGGGCGCGGGCGGGGCCGGGGCCGGCCGGGTCACTGCGCCGGCGCCGGCCCGCATTTCAACGGCAACCGCGAAAAAATCTGTCGAGAGGATTCGCGCTCTTCTGGTAGATTTTGGGCGTGTATATCCTTCCAAAGGGGCACCAGATGCGCAAAATCATTGCTGCCGTCGCGATCACCGGTGCCATGGCGCTGGGCGGTGCCTTCTTCTCGCAGGCCCAGGCATCCGCCGTGGTGGGGGCGATCCCGCTCGACACCCAGGCGAGCCAGCCGATCCACCCGGCGGCGTGTCGCGGGCGGGGGCCGTTCTGCCCGCCGGGGCGCCACCGCGTGTGCGGGCCCTATGGCCACCGCTGCTGGTGCGCCCCCTGCTGACGCGGGCATGACGGAGCGGCGCCGACGGAAATCGCTGCCGGCCCCGTTTCTGCGTCGTAAGCTCTGGCGTTCCGGGTAAGGCTGGTCTAATCCGGGCCGGTCAGAACGGCGGGGTGGGCGATGAGCGAGGCGAAAGACGGGCCCGGCGCGATCGAGCGGCCGGCCCTGGCCAACGAAACCGGTGATTACTGGGGCAGCGACACGGTCGCGCTGATGATGCGCGAGATCGGGCTGCCATATGTCGCGCTCAACCCGGGCGCCAGCTATCGCGGGCTGCACGACAGCCTCGTGAACCTGCTCGGCAACACCGCGCCGCAGATGCTCCTGTGCCTGCACGAAGAGCACGCGATCGCGATCGCCCACGGCTATGCCAAGGTCGCTGGCCGGCCGATGGGGGCGATCGTGCATAGCAATGTCGGGCTGATGCACGCGACGATGGGCATCTTCAACGCGTGGTGCGACCGCGTTCCGGTAGTGGTGTTCGGCGCCACCGGCCCGGTCGACGCGGCCCAGCGCCGGCCGTGGATCGACTGGATTCACACCGCCCAGGACCAGGGCGCGCTGGTTCGCAACTACACGAAATGGGACGATCAGCCGGCTTCGGTCGCGGCCGCGGCCGAATCGGTGCTGCGCGCGCACCGCATGGCGGTGACCCCGCCCTGCGGCCCGGTTTACGTCTGTCTCGATGCCGCATTGCAGGAAAGCCGGATCGGCGCGCTGCCGCCGTTGCCTGGGGCCGCACGCTTCAAGCCGCCGCGCCCCGCCGCGCCCGATCCCGCCGCCGCTTCCGAGGCGGCGGGGCTGCTGCAAGGCGCCGAGCGGCCGCTGATCCTCGCCGGGCGGCTCGGGCGCGGCCAGGCCGAATGGGAGGCGCGGGTCGCGTTCGCCGAGGCGCTCGGCGCGATCGTGCTGACCGACACCAAGACCGGCGCGACCTTTCCGACCGGGCACCGGCTGCACGGCCCGCCGGCCGGCAACAACCCCGGCCCCGAGGCGTGCGCGCTGATCCGCGAGGCCGACGTGATCCTCAGCCTCGACTGGGTCGACCTCGCCGGCGCGTTCAAGGCCGCCTGCGCCGGCGAGCCCGGCGGGGCGCCCGCCGCCAAGGTGATCCTCGCCTCGCTCGACCATCAGATCCACAACGGCTGGAGCATGGATTACCAGGGCCTGCCGCCGACCGACCTGCATCTGCCGGTCGAGCCCGACCGCGCGGTGGCGGCGATCCTGCCGCTGTTAAAGCCGCGCGCGCCGGGCTGGCAGGGCTATCAGGTAAAGCTCGGCCCGCTGCCCACGCTCGGCACCGGCGACACGATCGCGCCGTCGGATGTCGCGGCGGCATTGCGCGAGGCGGTCGGCGCGCGGCCGACGACGTTGATCCGCACGCCGCTTGCCTGGGCCGCCGGGTTCTGGGAGGCGGCGCACCCGCTCGATCTCTTGGGCGGCGACGGCGGCGGCGGCATCGGCGGCGGGCCGGGGATGGCGGTCGGTGCAGCGCTCGCCCTAAAGGAGCTGTCGGGCGGCAGCGGCAGGCTGCCGATCGCAGTGCTCGGCGATGGCGATTGCCTGATGGGGGTGACCGCGCTGTGGACCGCGGTGCACTACCGCATCCCGCTGCTCGTCGTCGTCTCCAACAACAACTCGTTCTTCAACGACGAACTGCACCAGGACCGCATGGCGCGGCAGCGCGGCCGGCCGGTCGGCAACCGGTGGATCGGCCAGCGCATCGCCGACCCCGAGCCTGACCTCGCGATGCTGGCGCGCGGCCAGGGCGCCGCCGGGTTCGGCCCGCTGCGCCGGCCGGAGGAACTGATGCGCACGCTGCGCGCGGCGATCGACCATGTCGATGGCGGTGGGGTCGCGCTCGTCGATGTACGGGTCGAGCCGGGCTACGCGCCCGTCGGCAGCGCGGCGATCCTGCGCGGCGGGTCGGCCTGAGCATGGCAGCGGCGGGCGGACTGGCGCTCGACCGGCTCGAACGCTGGCTGGCGGCGCACGTCACCGGGTTTCGCGGCCCGCTTGCCGCCGAGCGGTTTGCCGGCGGCCAGTCGAACCCGACCTTTCGCCTCACCGCCGGCTCGGGCGAATATGTGCTGCGCCGCAAGCCGCCCGGCCCGCTGTTGCCGAGCGCGCATGCGGTCGACCGCGAATACCGGGTGATGCGCGCGCTCGCCGAAACCGGCGTGCCGGTGCCGCGCGTCTTTGCGCTGTGCGAGGACGATGCGGTGATCGGCAGCGCGTTCTATGTGATGGAATATCTCGACGGCCGCATCTTCTGGGACCAGCGGCTGCTCGACCTCGGTCGCGAAGAGCGCGCGGCGATGTTCGATTCGATGAACGCGGTGATCGCGGCGCTGCACTCGGTCGATTACCCGGCGCTCGGCCTCGGCGATTTCGGCCGACCGGGCAACTATATGGGCCGCCAGATCGCGCGCTGGAGCCGGCAGTACCGCGCGTCGGAGACCGAGTCTCAGCCGGCGATGGATGCGCTGATCGACTGGCTGCCGTTGCATCTGCCGGCCGAAAGCGCGCCGGCAATCGTCCACGGCGACTACCGCATGGACAATCTCGTCTTTCACAAGACCGAGCCGCGGGTCATCGGCGTGCTCGATTGGGAATTGTCGACGATCGGCGACCCCCTCGCCGACTTCGCCTTTCACGTGCTGACCTGGCGGGTGACGCCGGAATTGTTTCGCGGCCTCGCCGGGGTCGATTTCGCCGTGCTCGGCATCCCGACCGAGGCCGAATACCTCGCCGCCTATTGCCGGCGCACCCGCCGCGAGGCGATCGGCGACTGGGAGTTCTATCTCGCCTACAGCCTGTTTCGGCTGGCCGCGATCCTGCAGGGCATCGCCAAGCGGGCGATCGACGGCACCGCGTCAAGCGCCGAGGCCGCTGAAACCGGCCGCCTCGCCCGGCCGCTCGGCGAGATGGCGTGGGAGATGGCGCGGTCGCTGGGGTAGTGGCATCCCCGAAGGTTGCCGTGGACAAGGTTTTGGTTATCTATTGCCAGGTATTGTCAAGGATGACGACATGCCCAGCATCAATCTCGGAACGCATTTCGAAAAATTCGTTCATGACCGGGTGGCGCAAGGCCGATATCAAAACGCCAGCGAGGTCGTCCGAGCGGGTCTGAGGTTGCTTGAAGAGCACGAGATGAGCCTCGAAGAACGGACGGAACTGCTCAAGGCAAAGATTGACGAGGCGTGGGAAGATCCGCGTCCCAGCCTACCTGCCGATGACGTCTTTGATGAGATCGATGCCTTTTATGCGGACAGTCGAGACCGCTGAGGGGGCGTGCCCAGACTTCTTTTCAGGCCCGCTGCCCGCACCGACCTGATCCAAATCTCCCGATACATCCAACGCCAAAGCGGCCACAAAAACATCGCTGCCGACTATGTTCTACGGATCAGGCAATGGTGCGAGCACCTGCTGGTGTTCCCGGAGGCCGGTCGGACAAGAGATGATTTGCGGCCGGGTATCCGCGTCGTCGCGTTTGAGCGGCGGGTCGTTATCGCCTACACGATCTTGCCATCGGGCGATGTGGAAATTGGCCGGTTCTTTTACGGCGGCCGCAACTACGAGGCCATGATCGGGTCCGATCTGCAGCGGTAACCGTGAGGAGGATGAGAGATGCCTAACAAAGTCGGAGTCGTCGGGGCCGGGCTGATGGGGGCGGAGATCGCGCTGGTCTTTGCGCTCGCCGGGCACGAGGTGGTGCTCGCCGACCGCAGCGAGGATGTCGTTGCCGCCGCGCTCGACCGGCTCGGCCGGGTCATGGACCGCGGCATCGCCCGCGGCGCCTATAAGGACGACGAAAAGCCCGCCGCGCTCGCGCGCATCGCCACCACGGTCGCGCTCGACCCGTTCGCCGACTGCGATTTCGTCACCGAGGCGGTGTTCGAGAACGAGGCGGTCAAGGCCGAGACCTATGGTCGGCTCGACGCGATCTGCAAACCCGGCTGCATCTTTGCCAGCAACACCTCGACGATCCCGATCTCGACCCTCGCGTCGCATGTCGGCACGGCGCGCCGGCCCTATTTCATCGGCACGCATTATTTCTCGCCGGCCTCGCGCATGAAGCTGGTCGAGGTGATCCCGGCGTTCGAGACCGCGCCGGAAACCCTCGAGACCGCGCTGCGCCTGATGCGCGAGGCCGACAAGGTGCCGATCAGGGTCAAGGACGTCGCCGGGTTCGCGGTCAACCGCATGTTCCTGATCTTCCTCGCCGAGGCGGTGCGGCTTGTCGAGGACGGGGTGGCCACCGTCGAAGACATCGACACCGCCTGCAAGCTCGGGCTCGGCCACCCGATGGGTCCGTTCGAACTGATGGACGCGACCACCTCCAACCTGTGTTTGCAGGCGACCGAAATCCTCCACGAGGCCTATGGCGAGCGTTTCCGCCCGCCGGCGCTGCTCAAGCAGCGGGTGCGCGCCGGGTTTGTCGGCGGCCGCGGCGGCAAGGGCTGGCGCAAGTGAACCTGGCCGGCAAGGTCGCCGTCATCACCGGCGCGGCGCAGGGCATCGGCGCCGGCCTCGCCGAGCGGTTTGCCGCAGAGGGCGCCGGGGCAGTCGTCGTCGCCGATATCAACGAGGCCGGCGCCGCCGCGGTGGCCGGCAAGATCGACGGCGCGGCGATGCGCTGCGACGTGTCGCAAGAGGCTGAAATCGCGCGGCTGATCGACGATACCGAGCGCCGGTTCGGGCCGATCGACCTGTTCTGCTCGAACGCCGGGATCGCCGTGCTCGACCCCGATTGGGACAACCCGGCGAGCGCGCCGGACGACGGTTGGGCGCGCAGCTGGGCGGTCAACGTCATGGCGCATGTCTATGCCGCGCGCCATCTGGTGCCGCGGATGAGCACGCGCGGCGGCGGCACTTTCCTCAACACCGTGTCTGCGGCGGGCCTGTTGTCGCAGATCGGCAGCGGCGCCTATTCGACGACCAAGCACGCCGCGCTCGGTTTCGCCGAGAACCTGGCGATCGCGACGCGCGACCGCGGCATCCGCGTATCGGTGCTGTGCCCGCAGGGCGTCGATACCCCGATGCTGCACGGCATTACCCGCGGCGTGCCCGATAGGGACGGCGTGCTGACCCCGGCCGAAATCGCCGACGCCGTCGTCGCCGGGCTCGCCGCCGAGCGTTTTCTGATATTGCCGCACCCGCAGGTCGCGACCTACTGGCGCCGCAAGGCCGACGATCACGACCGCTGGCTCGCCGGCATGGCGCGGCTGCGGCGGATGTCGTGAGGAACCAACGCGGCGTTGAAAGCGTGTAAGATCAGGCAGCGCGGCGCTTTTCCGGGTGCCCATCATGAACGATCAGCCGACCGGTTCGGCGCGGCCAGCGGCCGGGCCTCTTCGCCTCCATATTCCCGAGCATCACGGCACGCCCGGCGGGCACGCCGATTTCAGCTATTTCCGCCTGCCGCCGGCGGGCGGGTTTGCCCGGCCGCCGTTCGACTGCCCGGCGGTCGAGACGCACAAGCTGGCGACGGCGCTCATTCGCGTGCTCGACGGCGATGGCGCGGTGGGCGAGTGGGACCCGCATCTCGACCCCGAGACGCTGCGCACGGGGCTGCGCGCGATGATGCTGACCCGCGTCTTCGATGACCGGATGCACCGGCAGCAGCGCGCCGGCAAGACCTCGTTCTACATGAAATGCACCGGCGAGGAGGCGATCGGCGTCGCCCAGGCGATGGCGCTCAATCCCGACGACATGGTGTTTCCGACCTATCGCCAGCAGGGCCTGTTGATCGCCCGCGGCTATCCGATCGTCGACATGATGTGCCAGATCTATTCCAACGCGCGCGACCCGCTGAAAGGGCGGCAATTGCCGGTGCTCTATTCGTCGCGCGCGTATTCGTTCTTTTCGCTGTCGGGCAATCTCGGGACCCAGTTCCCGCACGCGGTCGGGTTTGCGATGGCCTCGGCCTACAAGGGCGAGCGCCGCATCGCCGCCGGGTGGATCGGCGAGGGGGCGACCGCAGAGCCCGATTTCCACCACGCGCTGACCTTTGCCGCGGTGTACCGAGCGCCGGTCGTGCTCAATGTCGTCAACAACCAATGGGCGATCTCGTCGCACCAGGAGGTCGCGGGCGGCGACGAGGCGACGTTTGCCGCGCGCGCGATCGGGTTCGGCCTCGCCTGCCTCAGGGTCGACGGCAACGATTTTCTCGCGGTCTATTCGGCGACGCGATGGGCCGCCGAGCGCGCCCGCGCCAACCACGGCGCGACGCTGATCGAGCTATTCACCTACCGCGCCGGGTCGCACTCGACGAGCGACGATCCGACCCGCTACCGACCCGAGGACGAGCCGGCGACCTGGCCCCTGGGCGACCCGGTCGTGCGCCTCAAGGACCACCTGATCCGGCTCGGCGAATGGTCGCAGGAGCGCCACGCCGCGCTCGAAAAGGAGCTGGTTGAGCAGGTCCGCGCCGCCAACCGCGAGGCGGAGAAATCCGGCACGCTCGACCAGGGCCCGCAATTCAGCGCCGCGACGATGTTCGACGACGTCTACAAGGAGATGCCGCAGCATCTGCGCGCGCAGCGCCAGGAGCTGGGGGTTTAGGCGATGCCGGCCGGAAATCCTTCAACCGTCGCCCCCGCGAACGCGGGGGGCCAGGAGCCAACGGCGGGGCGCTTGCCCTGGATTCCCGCTTTCGCGGGAATGACGAGTCGCGAGGGGGCTTAGACAGATGGCCGCGATGAACATGGTACAGGCGCTCAATTCGGCGATGGACGTGATGCTGGCGCGCGACCCCAGCGTCTTGATCTTTGGCGAGGATGTCGGGTTTTACGGCGGCGTCTTCCGGGTTACCGAAGGCTTGCAGAAAAAGCACGGCCTGCAGCGCGTGTTCGACGCGCCGATCGCCGAGGGGGGCATGCTCGGCGTCGCGGTTGGCATGGGCGCTTGCGGCCTGCGGCCGGTCGTCGAGGTGCAGTTTGCCGACTACATCTACCCGGCGACCGACCAGCTGATTTCCGAGGCGGCGCGGCTGCGCTACCGCTCGGGCGGCGAGTTCTGGGCGCCGATCACCGTGCGCGCGCCGTGCGGCGGTGGCATCTTCGGCGGCCAGACCCACAGCCAGAGCCCGGAGGCGATCTTCACCCATGTCTGCGGGCTGAAGACGGTGATCCCGTCCAACCCCTACGACGCCAAGGGGCTGCTGATCAGCGCGATCGAGGATGACGACCCGGTCGTGTTTTTCGAGCCGAAGCGGCTCTACAACGGCCCGTTCGACGGGCATCCCGACCGGCCGGCGACGCCGTGGGCCCAGCATCCGCAAAGCGAGGTGCCCGAAGGGTACTACGCGATCCCGCTGGGCCAGGCCACGGTAGTGCGGCCGGGCAGCGCGGTGACGATCCTCGCCTATGGCACGATGGTGCATGTCGCGCTGGCCGCGACCGCCGAGGCCGCAGTCGACGCCGAGGTGATCGACCTGCGCTGCCTGCTCCCGCTCGACCTGGATACGATCGTCGCCTCGGTCGAAAAGACCGGGCGCTGCGTCATCGCACACGAGGCGACACGCACCAGCGGGTTCGGCGCCGAACTGGCGGCGCTCGTGCAGGAGCATTGCTTCTATCACCTCGAGGCGCCGATCGTGCGGGTAACCGGGTGGGACACGCCCTATCCGCACGTCTTCGAGTGGGAATATTTTCCGGGGCCGAAGCGTGTCGCCGATGGCATCCGCCGCGCCTTGACGAAATGACATGGCGGCGAACTGACATGGCGCGCCAGATCGTCAAGGTGCCGGATATCGGCGAAGGCACGACCGAGGCCGAGATCATCGCCTGGCACGTCGCGGTCGGCGACACGATCGAGGAAGACGATCCGCTGGTCGACGTGATGACCGACAAGGCGACGGTCGAATTGCCGTCGCCCGCCGGCGGACGGATCGTGGCGATCCATGGCGCGGTCGGCGAGAAGCGTGCGGTCGGCTCCGTTCTGGTCGAGCTGGAGGTCGGAGCGGAGGCGTCGGCTGAGGTCGCGGTACCGGCTGGCCCTCACCCACCGGCCGCGACGCGGCCGGTCCCCCCTCTCCCGCAAGCGGGAGAGGGTTCTAACGCCGAGCCAATCCTGCCCCTCTCCCGCAATGCGGGAGAGGGTGCCGAGGGGCGAGGCCCCGAGGCGGGTGAGGGTAGGGAGCGAGTAGCCGGCCCTCCGGTCGCCAAGCCGCTTGCCGCGCCGGCGGTGCGAAAGCGGGCGTGGGACCGCGGCGTCGAATTGCAGTTCGTGCCCGGCACCGGGCCCGGCGGGCGGATCACCCAGGACGATCTCGACGCTTATCTGGCGCGCGGCGCGGCGCCGGCCGGAGCGGGGCCGGCGGTTCCGCCGGACGATACGGTCGAGGCGGTGCCGGTCGTCGGGCTGCGTCGGGCGATCGCCGCGCATCTCGAAGAGGCGCACCGCCGCATCCCGCATTTCGCCTATATCGAAGAGGTCGATGTCGGCGCGGTCGAGGCGCTGCGCGCGCATCTCAACACCGCTCACCCGGGCCGGCCGCATCTGACGCTGCTGCCGTTTCTGATGCGCGCGATCGTGCGCGGCGTGGCGGTGCACCCGCAGGTCAACGCCCGCTATGACGACGCGGCTGGAATCCTCAACCGCCATCGCGCGGTGCATGTCGGGATCGCGACGCAGACCGAAAACGGGCTCGTCGTGCCGGTCGTGCGCCACGCCGAAACGCTCGATCTGTGGCAGGGGGCGGCCGAGATCGCCCGCCTCGCCGAGGCGGCGCGCAGCGGCAAGGCAACGCGCGAGGAGCTTACCGGCTCGACGATCACGATCACCAGCCTCGGCGCGCTCGGCGGCATCGCCGCGACGCCGGTGATCAACCTGCCCGAGGTCGCGATCATCGGGGTCAACAAGATCGTCGCCCGGCCGGTGGTGCGCGACGGGCAGATCGCGGTGGCGCAGATGATGAACCTGTCGTCGTCGTTCGATCACCGCATCGTCGACGGGTGGGAGGCGGCGTCGTTCATCCAGCGGGTCAAGGCCGGTCTCGAATTCCCCGCCACGCTGTTCATTGAGTAACGGGGGAGTAGCCGGCGTGGCCGAGACGATCCGCGCGCAGGTGCTGGTGGTCGGCGGCGGGCCGGGCGGCTATGTCGCGGCGATCCGCGCCGGCGAACTGGGCCTCGACACGGTGCTGGTCGATGCCGGCGGGCTCGGCGGCAACTGCCTGATGCGCGGCTGCATCCCGTCGAAGGCGCTGATCCACGCCGCAGATAAATTTCACGCGATCGCCGGTGCGGTCGGCGGCGACGCGCTCGGCATCGCGCTGGATGCACCGCCGCGGCTCGACCTGGGGCGGACGATCGCGTGGAAGGATGGCATCGTCGCCCGGCTCAACGCCGGAATCGCCGGGCTGCTCGCGCGGGCGAAGGTGCGGGTGATAGGCGGCTGGGCCACCTTCAGCGACGCCAAGACCTGCACCGTCGGCGACACGCGGATCACCGCCGAGCATGTCGTGCTGGCCGCCGGCTCGGAACCGGTGGCGCTGCCGTCGCTGCCGTTCGGCGGCGCGGTAATCTCGTCGACCGAGGCGCTGGCGCTGACAGGGTTACCGCGCCGGCTGGCGGTGGTCGGGGCCGGGTATATCGGGCTCGAACTCGGCACCGCGTTCCGCAAGCTCGGGTCCGAGGTCACGGTGATCGAGACCGCCGAGCGCATCCTGCCGCGCTACGATGCGGCGCTGAGCGGGCCGGTGCGGCGCTGGCTCGATCGCGCCGGCGTCACGCTGCACACCGGCGCCGCGGTGACCGGCTTCGATGCCGATGGCAACTTGCGGGTCGCGCCGAAAGCCGGCGAGCCGATCGCCCTTGCTGCCGATCGCGTGCTGGTTACGGTGGGCCGCCGCCCGGCGCTCCACGGCTGGGGGTTCGAGACGATGGCGGTCGATCTCGCCGGCGGCTTTGTCAGGGTCGACGACCAGTGCCGCACCACGATGCGCAATGTGTGGGCGATCGGCGACCTGACCGGCGAGCCGATGCTGGCGCACCGTGCCTCGGCGCAGGGGATCATGGTGGCCGAGATCATCGCCGGCGCGCGCCGCCGCTTTGCGCCGGCGGCGATCCCGGCGATCTGCTTTACCGAGCCCGAGATCGTCACAATCGGCTTGTCGCCCGACGAGGCCAGGGATGCGGGCATCGACGCCATCGTGTCGATAGTACCGCTTTCCGCCAACGGCCGGGCGCTGACGCTGGAAGCCGGTGACGACGGCGGGTTCGTCCGCGTCGTCGCGCAGCGCGATACCGGCCGGGTGGTCGGAGTCCAGGCGGTCGGGCGGCAGATCGCCGAACTTGCCGGCGAGTTCGCCCACGCGCTCGAAATGGGCGCGGTGCTCGACGACGTCGCCGGCACGATCCACCCGCACCCGTCGCTCGGCGAAGCCTTTGGCGAGGCGGCGCAGCGCGGCCTCGCACGCGGCGTGCACGGCTGAGTGCGCGCCCCGCCCGGCGCCGCGCGGAGCGGGTTAGTACGGGATGGAGCCGGTGACCACGGTGCGGTGCAGCACGCGGCGGTGCTGGGTCATCTCATAATTTGCCAGCGCCCGGTGCAGCAGGCAGCGATTGTCCCACAGCACCAGGTCGCCGTCGCGCCAGCGGTGCGTGTAGATGAATTGCGGCTGGGTCGCGTGCTCCAGCAGTTCGAGCAACAGCGCCTCGCCCTCCGCCTCGGGCATGCCTAGGACGTGCGAGGCATGGTTGCCGATATAGAGGGTCTTGGCGCCGGTCTCCGGGTGGGTGCGCACCAGCGGATGGTCGACCGGCGGACGCTCGCGCATCTCGACATCCGAAGGCGGCGGCGCCCCGGCCCGGCGTCGGCTCGCCGCCCAGCTGTGCACCACGCGCAGCCCGGCGATCTGCTGCTTTGTCGCTACCGGCAGCGCGTCATACGCCATCGCCATGTTGGCGAACTGGGTGTCGCCGCCCGCCGGCGGCAGCGCCTTGGCGTGCAGCATGGTCATCAGCGACGGCACGGCGTGGTACGATTTGTCGGTGTGCCAATGATAGTTGCCGACCTGGGTCAGCTTGCCGGTCGGCCGCCCGTCGTCGCCGACATTGGTGACCATGTGGACGAGGCCATAGCGCCCCGCCGCCGAATGCCGCGCGACATGCTCCTCGATCTCGCCGAACTGCAGGGTGAAGGCGAGCTGCTCGTCGTTGCTCAAATCCTGGTCACGAAACACCAGGATGTGGTGGTCGAGAAAGGCGGCGAGGATGGCCTCGCGCACGGCCGGCGACAGCGGGCGGGAGAGATCGGCGCCGGTGATCGCGGCGCCGCCGGCCGGTGACAGGCGCGGCCCGATCGTCGGCGCGGCGGTGGCGGATAGGGTCTCGGTCATTCTCGCTCCTCCCGGTCGCTGTCTGCCTGCGCGGCAAGCATGATCCCGCCGGGCGCCTGCCGCAAGCCGGGGCGCGCCCGCGCGTCGGCGGTCCGGCGCGGGGCTGCGTTGTGGTTGCCACGGGTCGCGCCGGCGCCCAAAATACCGGAAATGCCCAACAGGCTACGGGAGATCGCGCCGATGATGAGCCTCTCGCCCAACCTGCCGCCCGACAAGCAGCGCGAGATGCTGCGCCGGATGCTGACGATCCGCCGCTTCGAAGAGCGCGCCTCGGCCGATTATGTTGCCGGCAAGATCTACGGCGTGGTGCATTGCTATATCGGCGAGGAGGCGGTCGCGGTCGGCGTGTGCTCGGCGCTGACGCAGACCGACCGGATCATCTCGACCCATCGCGGGCACGGCCACTGCATCGCCAAGGGCGCCGACCTCAACCGCATGATGGCCGAGCTGTACGGCCGGCAGGCCGGCTATTGCAAAGGCAAGGGCGGGTCGATGCACATCGCCGATTTCGGCATCGGCATGCTGGGCGCCAACGGCATCGTCGCCGGCGGCATCTCGATCATCACCGGCGCCGGGCTGGCGGCGCAGATGGAGGGCAAAGGCGGTGTTGCGGTCTCGTTTTTCGGCGACGGGGCCTCGAATGCCGGGCCGTTCCACGAGTGCCTCAACATCGCGGCAACCTGGAAACTGCCGATGGTCTATGTCTGCGAAAACAACATGTGGGCGGCGAACACGGCGGCCGCGGCGACGCATGCCCAGAGCGATGTGGCCTCCCGCGCCGCCGGCTACGGCATTCCGGGGGTCGTCGTCGACGGCAACGACATCTTCGCGGTCCATCAGGCGGCGAATGCTGCGGTCGACCGCGCGCGGTCGGGCGGCGGGCCGAGCCTGATCGAATGCAAGACCTATCGCTGGCGCGGCCATACCGAGCGCCCCGGCCAGTCCGATCCGCGCGACCAGGCAGAGATCGCGGCGTGGATGCATAAGGACCCGATCACGCTCCTCGAACGGCGGCTGCATGATCAGGGCGAGCTCGACGATGCCGGGCGGCGCGCTATGGAGGGCGAGGTCACCGGCGCGCTCGAAGCCGCCGTCGCGTTCGCCGAGGCCAGCCCGTTCCCGCTGCCCGAGCACGCGACCGACGACGTTTTTGCAGCCTGACGCCCCGCGCGATTCAAGGAACCGGACGATGCGAGAGCTGACCTATAGCGAAGCGGCGCTCGAAGCGGTCGCCGAGGAGATGCGGCGCGACCCCAAGGTCTTTTATATGTCGACCGACGCGCTGCCGCCGCTGCTCAACGAGTTCGGCCCCGAGCGGATCAAGGCGACGCCAATCACCGAGGCGGCGTTTACCGGCATGGCGATCGGCGCGGCCGGCTGCGGCTTTCGCCCGATCGCCGACTGGCGGCAGGTCACGTTCTGCTTTGTCGCGATGGACCAGATCGTCAACCAGGCGGCCAAGATCCACTACATGTTCGGCGGCCAGGTGAATTTCCCGATCCTGTTCCGCGCCTCGGTCGGCGGCGGCGGCCGGGTCGCGGCGCAGCATTCGCAATCGCCCTATTCGATGTTCATGAATGTCGCCGGGCTCAAGATGTTTCTGCCGTCGACGCCCTACGACATGAAGGGACTGCTGAAGACCGCGATCCGCGACAACAACCCGGTCATCTCGTTCGAGTCGAGCCGGCTGATGGGCTTGAAGGGGCCGGTTCCGGAAGGCGACTACACGATCCCGTTCGGCAAGGCCGACATCAAGCGCGAGGGCGCCGACGTGACCGTCGTCGCGCTCGCCTGGCTGGTGCATGAGGCGCTCGCCGCGGCCGAAGAGCTCGCCAAGGAGGGCATCTCGGCCGAGATCGTCGATCCGCGCAGCCTGGTGCCGCTCGACACCGAAACGATCCGCAACTCGGTGCGCAAGACCGGCCGCCTCGTCATTGCCGATGAGGGCGGCCCGACCGCCGGCTTCTCGGCCGAGATCGCCGCCGTCGCGACCGAAGACCCCGAGACGTTCGCGCGCCTCAAGGCCCCGGTAAGGCGGGTGTGCGCGTTGCAGGTGCCGATCCCCTACAGCCCGGTGCTGGAAAACCACGTCTTTCCGGACCGCAACCGCATCGCCGCCGGCATCCGCGAGGTGGTGCAGGCGCGAGGCCCCGCCCGGGCGGCGTGAGGCAGAGCCGGCCGATGTCCGCTCCGATCGTCGTCGCCGACAGCATCACCCGGGTCGGGGCGGAAGCCGCCGGCGCGGTTGTCGTCAACGCCTCGCATGGCGGCGTCTACGCCGCGTATCTCGCCGCGAAGCTGCGGGCCGCGGCGGCGATCTTCAACGATGCCGGAATCGGCCGCGACCACGCCGGGATCGGCGGCCTAGACTATTTGCAGGACCTCGGCATCGCCGCCGCGACGGTCGGCCACGACACGGCGCGGATCGGCGACGGGGCCGACATGATGGCGGGCGGCGTCGTTACAGTTGCCAACGCGCTCGCCGCCGGGCTTGGCGTGAGCCCCGGCCAGCCGTGCCGCGCCGCCGCCGCCCGGCTGCAACAGGCGCCGCAGACGCGCCGCGACCCGCCCGAGGCGATCGAAGGCGCCTTTCTGCTGGTCTCGGACGCGCCGCAGGTCTGGGCGCTCGATTCCGCGTCCCTCGTCCTGCCCGAGCACCGGAAGGCGATCGTCGTCACCGGCTCACATGGCGGGCTGCTCGGCGGCAAGCCGGAGACCGCGCTCAAATACGACGTGCTCGGCGCGCTCTACAACGACGCTGGTATCGGCAAGGACGAGGCCGGCGTGTCGCGGCTGCCCGCGCTCGACGCCCGCGGCATCGCTGCGGCGACGGTCGCGGCGATGAGCGCCCGCATCGGCGAGGCGCGCTCGACCTATGAAGATGGAGTGATCAGCCGGGTCAACGCCCGCGCTGCGGGGTTTGGCTTGCGCGAAGGCATGACCGCCCGCGATTTCGTTGCCGGGCTGCGGCGCGCCCTCGCCTGACAGGGAGGAACCATGACCGTTTCATTGCAAAACCGTCCGTCGGGCACGATGACCGGCGGGCGCGCGCTGGCCGAGATGCTGAAGCTGGCGGGTGCCGGACCGATGTTCGGCATGGGTGGGTTTCAGCTCTTGCCGTTCTATGACGCGATCGGCCTTGTCGGCCTCGATCATCACCTGATCAACGACGAGCGCTGCGGTGCCTTCGCCGCCGATGCCTATGCCCGGGTCACCAACCGCCCGGGCATCTGCGATGGCACGCTCGGCCCCGGCGCGACCAACCTCGTCACCGGGCTCGTCGAGTCGCTGAACGGCGGCATCCCGATCGTCGCGATCGCCGGCGACACCAACCGCGCGCATTCCTGGAAGAACATGACCCAGGAATGCCGGCAGGTCGAAATCCTCAAGCCTGCGGTCAAGGAGTTGATCCGCGTCGAGATGACGAGCCGCATCCCCGAACTGGTGCGCCGCGCATTTGCCGTGGCGACCTCCGGACGGCCCGGGCCGGTGCTGCTCGACGTGCCCGAGGATGTGGCCCACGGGCTCCACGATTTCACGGCGGAGGATTTTGTCGTCGACGAGGCGACGCTGAAGGCGCCGGCCCGCCGCATCCGCCCCGACCGCAGCGACATCGAGCGCGCCGCAAAGCTGATCGCCAAAGCGAAACGGCCGCTGCTGCTGACCGGCGGCGGCGTCCATTTGTCGGAAGCGTGGGACGCGCTGACCCGCTTTGCCGAGGCGCAGTCGATCCCGGTCGCGCACACGATGAGCGGCAAGGGCGGCATCGCCTGCGCCAGCCCGCTCAATATCGGGCTGTTCGGCCGCTATTCGCGCATCGCCAACGATCTGATCGCGGAGTCGGATTGCCTGATCGTCGTCGGCTGCAAGCTCGGCGAGATCGCCACCAAGCGCTTTGCGCTGCCGCCGGCGCATATCCCGGTGATCCACCTCGACATCGTCGCCGAAGAGATCGGCCGCTGCATCCCGGCCGAGATCGCGCTGTGGGGCGATGCGCGCGCCGGGCTTGAAGACCTGGACGAAGCGCTGTCCGACAGCGGCAAATCCGCCCGCGCGGCGCGCGCCGACCATGTCGCCGAGATCGCGCCGCGCATGCGCAAATGGGAGGACGATGCCGCGCCGCGGCTCAATTCGCGCGACCGGCCGGTGCACATGGCGCGGCTCTGCCGCGAGCTGAACAAGACGCTGCCGGCGGATGCGATCCTGGTGGCCGATGGCGGGTTTGCCGGGCATTGGACCGGGCTGCTCTACGACACGAAGAGCGCCGGGCGGCATTTCATCCCGGATCGCGGCTTTGCCTCGATCGGCTATGGGCTGCCCGGCGGCATGGGGGCGTGTCTCGCCGCGCCCGACCGGCCGGTCGTCGCGATCAGCGGTGATGGCGGGTTCAACATGATGCTCGGCGAACTCGAGACCGCGCGCCGCACCGGCTGCGGCCTCACTGTGATCGTCGTCAACAACGCCGCCTCGGGCTACGTCAAGGCCCTGCAGCACGCGATGATGGGCGGGCGCTATCAATCGGCCGACCTTGTCGAGCAGGATTACGCGGCGATCGCCCGCATGATGGGCTGCGGCGGCATCCGCGTCGAAGATCCCGAGGCCTTGTCGCCGGCATTGCGGCAGGGCATGGAAGAGCGCAACCGCCCGACCGTCATCGACGTCGTTGTCACCCGCGACCCGGCGCAGATGCTGCCCGCGGTCGACAACCGTACGGTGGAGATCAAACAGGGCGATCGCGTCGCCTAGAACGCCATCCATTTAGGTGGAAGCATATCCGGCGTTGGGCGGGATGGTTGGCGCCTTCCTGTAGGGTGAAGCGATCGAGGAGGGCGCCGATGCCTATCCGGCACCGACGGGGTCGCTTATCCGATATAGGTATAACTCGTTGATAAATATGGCTGGGGCGCCTGGATTCGAACCAGGGAATGCCGGAATCAAAATCCGGTGCCTTACCTCTTGGCTACGCCCCAATATCAATGACTTAGATAGGGTCTGGCATCTCGATTTCGGCTTTGTGCCCCAAATTTTTGCTCCTGTACGCGGCATCGAGCCGGGCCGCGGCATCGTCGTGCATTTGCGCCTGACATGCGAATAAGTATCCATTGTCGTCGCGATCGTCGAGTGCCCGAGACGCTCCTGCGCGATCTTCGGATGGAGGCCCGCCAGGAGGTGACTTTCCCCCGGTTTGGTGGACACCGGGTTATGCGGATTTCGCCTCTGCTTGATGCTGCTCGGCGAGCGCCTCACCCTTGGGCTCATTGTCGCGGCGTGCGCGATCCTCGCCGGCATCGTGATCGCGCGGCGACGCTGAGTTCATACCGCGGTGGTGTTGCTGCCGGCGATGTCGTCGGGTCGGTAGAGGAGACGATGTCCGCCACCGCCATGCAGGGGGCGTTCGGTGCTAATCAGAGAGGAAGCTGACCGGATCGAATGTGCTTCTGCGCCGCTCGACAACCGCCTCGGTGATGTCGAGCATTTCGGGCTCAATGTCCTCCTGACGCTTCGTATCGAACTCGGCAGCGCGAATTTCACCAGGGCTCCGCAGCGTGTACATGACCATCCCGGCGCCGCGCGGCTCAAACATGAGGAGGCGTCTGGCGTTGAACAGCGTCACCCGGGCGATCCCGACCAATCCCTTCGCCGCCATCTTCTCCGCAATCACGCGGAACGGCTCGGCTGCCAGTTCTCCGTCGGGATAGACGTAGTACGATGTATTCAGGTAGAGCGGATCGATTTCGGCGCGATCGACGAACCGGACGAGGTCGATGACATTGGAACTCATGTCCTGGAACGCTTTCTGATCCTTCTCGGTCAGTTCGTTCTCGTCGGCCGCGAGTGACAGGTAAACCGGGCAGGACATCAGCGACAAACGAAGAAAGCCGTTCCAGCTGGGGTGAGGCATGGTGGAAACTCCGGGGAGTGAGCGACAGCAGCAGCAAGCCATATCGGGGGAAAGCCGCTAATTTGTCGGCGGTCCGCCCTTGTGGTATTTTGGTCAGTATGACCAGAAAAGTTCGGCACACCAAGCTCGCCTCGCTCCGGCCGCATCGGGCGTCGGCGCGGCCGGGCCACTGGATGTTGCAGGACGCCAAGGCTCGGTTCAGCGAACTCGTGCGTCGCGTCCACAGCGACGGGCCGCAGCATGTGAGTGTCCACGGGCGCGACGCGGTGGTGGTGATTTCCGCCGAGGAATTTCGCCGCCTCAAGGGCGGCGCGACGGGCCAGGCCTTGATCGACGCCCTGCAGGCCTCGCCGCACCACGAGATCGACATCGCGCCGCGGCGCGGCGCCATGGCGGTGCGCGATGTGTCCCTGTGACGGGGTGGTTGCTCGATACTACCATTCTCTCGGAATTGCGCCGTGTGACGCCGGCGACGAAAGTTGTCGCTTTCCTCGCTGCGCAGCCGCTTGAGGTTCTCCATATCAGTACGGTCACCCTCGCCGAAATCCGCTTCGGTATCGAGTTCGTCGCCGATCCGGCGCACCGGGCCGAGCTGAGTGATTGGCTCACCCACAAGGTGCGGCCGATGTTTGAGGGCCGCGTTTTGCCGATAGACGAGGAGGTGATGTTTAAATGGCGCCTGCTCGTCGAGGAGGGGCGCAAGGCCGGGCACATTTTCTCGCAGCCCGACCTGATTATTGCCGCGACCGGGCTGCATTACGGCCTCACCGTCGTGACGCGCGACACCGGCGATTACGCCCGCGCTCGAGTTCCCGTTCCCGTGTTCAATCCGTGGAAGGATTCCCCGCCGGCGCAAACGAAATGAATTCCGGTCACCCTTGTCTTTTATGATACGCCGGCGCTGTATGGATTGCATGTATGCGGCGCTATGTCGCATCAGCAGAAAAGCGACCGCGAGTCCGGGTGTTTATAGCGATTTGTGCGGCGCAGCGTGCTCGCGGAATACGAGGGCATGCTTTCAAGGCATTTTGGTGAAAGCTAGGGTCCCATCGCCCTTCGGTTGTGAGGGCTGCGGAGCCCCCGCTCTGCGTGGTTGCCGGGTCGAGTGCAGGATGAACCGACGCAGATTTCTCTCGCTGGCGACGGGGCTGGCGGCATTGCCGCTGCCGGCGCGCGCCGTGCCGACCCCGCGGCTCTGGCGTCTCGACCTGACTAACGCCCATACCGGCGAGAAATTTGCCGGGCCGTACCGCGACGCGCAGGGACCGATCCCGGATGCGCTCACAGAGCTGTCGTATTTTCTGCGCGATTTCCACAGCGGCACCACGATCGGCTACCACGTGTCGGTGCTCGATTTCCTGACCCGCGTCATGGACGCGGTCGCGGCGCCGCGCGCGACGGTCCTGTCGGCCTATCGCACGCCCGAGACCAACGCGATGCTGGCGCGCACCACCTTCGGCGTCGCCGAGCACAGCCAGCACCTGTACGGAAGGGCCCTCGATATCTATCTGCCGGTGCGGCTGGAAGAGGCGATGCAGGCGGCGCGCGCGATGCAGCGCGGCGGCGTCGGCTGGTATCCCCGCTCCGGCTTTATCCATCTCGACACCGGCCCGGTGCGCAACTGGACTCTGAACGGCCACGGATATGGGGTCGAGCTGCTGGGCGGCCACAGCACGCCGTGGTTTCATGAACCGCTGACGATCTCCCCCGATGGCGGCCTGATCGCACGGCGCACCGGGCGGCCGGTTACGGTCGCCGACCGGTTGTCGCTGCATCGCCTGCTCGACCGCGCGGTCGGCCTGTCCTCGCGCTGATCAGGAGTGGCTTTCGGCATGCGGCGCGGCACGGCAAGGCGGTTTCGGCAATGGCGCAGGGCCCGGCAGCACCTCCTGGCGCTGGCAGTTTCGCTGGCCGTCGCGGCCGGCATGGCGACGGTGCGCGCCGCGGCGGCACCGTCAGCCCCTGCGGACGATCCGCTATGCGGGCTGGTGGAGAGTGCCTCGGCGGCCAACCACCTGCCGGTCGATTACCTGACCCGGCTGCTGTGGACCGAAAGCGGGTTCGACACCGGGGCGGTCAGCCCGGCCGGCGCCCAGGGGATCGCGCAGTTCATGCCGGAGACTGCAGCGGAGCGGGGCCTCGTCAATCCGCGCGACCCGGCGGCGGCGATCACCCATGCCGCGCAGCTCCTGGTCGAGCTTGACCGGCATTTCGGCAATCTCGGCTTGGCTGCTGCGGCCTACAATGCGGGCCCGGCGCGGCTATCCCACTGGATGGATGGCG
>DATLRD010000029.1:0-24526 GCA_035534855.1 Allostellaceae bacterium
CCATAGACTCCGCGCTTCAAGAGCGCCCAGACGGCTTCGATGCTGTTGGTCGAGACGCCGACCCGCGCTCAGCCGCAGCGACAGCCGTATTCGATCGGATGAAATCGGTTTTTCCTCATCGTCATGGCCGGGCCTGACCCGGCCATCTGCGGAGATCCCCGGGTCAGGCCCGGGGATGACGAGGGACGGTGATCCAACTTAACCTCATTCAACCTGAGCTAACCTTATTCCGCTCCAATCGTCGCTCAGGCGGTCCAGGGGCTGCGCGACGGTTGCGAATGGCGCTCCGGCATTACCGGATAGCGAACCGGGCGCGGCGCCGAGCCCTCGCTTGCCGCGGCGAGGACGTCGCGGAACGACGGGGCAGGCTGGCGGCGGGCGTGGTTGAGCGCGCTGCGCAGGTCGAAGATCGCGTGGCGCAGGCCGTCGGTGATTTCGTCGTGGGCGAGGGCGGCTTCGGCGAGGCGGTATTCGGCGGCGTCGGCGCGCTCGCGGGCCGCGTGCAATTCGGCGTCGGCGGCGTCGGCGCGCTGCTCGGCGGCCTCGGCGCGGCGGAGCGCGGCGATCTCGCCGGCCTTGGCGCGGCCAAGCTCGCGGCGCAGGAGACGGTTTTCGCGGGCGAGCCGCTCCGCCCTTTCGTCTGATGCGGCGGGGTGGGCGTCGCGGGCGAATTGCAGGCAGAGATCGGCGAGCGAGGCGCCGCCGGCGGTGCGGCGGTACCCGGCAATTGCCGCCAGCGCCTCCTGGTCGCCGGTATTGGGATGGACGGCGACCTCGAGGCAGCGGAAGGCGATGTCGCAGCTGTTCCGTTCCATGATCCGCCGAAGTCCGTCGCCTTCGGAACAGACGGATGATTTCAGGATTTGTTGCAGGAATTCTTAAGCCCGGGGCGCCGCGGTCGCGCCTTGCGGCGGCCGGGCGCGGCGGGCATGCTGCGGCGAGGACGCCTCGGATCGCGGAGAAGCTCGGATGAACGGCGCGGAAAGCCTGGTGCGCACGCTGGTCGGCGGCGGGGTCAATGTGTGCTTTACCAACCCCGGCACGTCGGAAATGCATTTCGTGGCGGCGCTCGACCGGGTCGACGGGATGCGCTGCGTGCTGGGCCTGTTCGAGGGCGTGGTGACCGGCGCGGCCGACGGCTATTTTCGGATGACCGACGGGCCGGCGGCGACGCTGCTGCATCTCGGGCCCGGGCTCGCCAACGGGCTCGCCAACATCCACAACGCCAACAAGGCGATGTCCGGCATGGTCAACATCGTCGGCGACCATGCGACCTATCACCGGCAGTATGACGCGCCGCTGACCTCGGATATCGAGGGGCTGGCGCGGCCGTCGTCGCATTGGGTCAAGACCTCGCCGAACGCGATGGCGGTCGCCGCCGACGGGGCGCTGGCGATCGAAGCGGCGCGGGTGGCGCCGGGGCAGATCGCGACGCTGATCCTGCCGGCCGACACGGCGTGGAACGAGGGGGCGGGCGCGGCGGCGGTGGCGCCGCCGGTGGCGCCCAAGGCGCCGTCGTCGGATGCGGTCGAGGCGGCGGCGCGGGTGCTGCACTCGGGCGAGCCGACCCTCATTCTGCTGACCGGGCGCGCGGTGCGGGCGGACGGCCTGGCGCTCGCCGGCCGCATCGCCGCCAAGACCGGGGCGCGGCTGATCGCGCAAGGCTCCAACGCGCGCACCCAGCGCGGGCGCGGGCGGGTCTCGGTCGAGCGGGTGCCCTATGTCGTCGATCAGGCGACCAAGGTGCTGGCCGGGCTCAAGCACGTGATCCTGGTCGGGTCGAAGATGCCGGTCGCGTTCTTCGCCTATCCCGACAAGCCGAGCGTGCTGACGCCGCCGGGTTGCGCAGGCCATGTGCTGGCGCGGCCCGACGAGGACCCAATCGCCGCGCTCGAAGCGCTGTGCGAGGCGGTCGGCGCGCGGCACACCCCGCCGCCGGTGGTCAACGACAAGCCGGGCGGGCCGGGCACCGGGGCGATCACGTCGGAGGCGCTCGGCGCCTCGCTCGGCGCACTCTTGCCGGAGAACGCGATCGTCGCCGACGAGGCGGTAACGACGGGCCGCGGGTTTTTCGCCCCGACCAAGGCCGCCGCGCCGCACGACTGGCTGTCGAACATGGGCGGCTCGATCGGGTTGGGGCTGCCGCTGGCGACCGGCGCGGCGGTGGCCTGCCCCGACCGCAAGGTCGTCTGCCTGGAAGGCGACGGCAGCGGCATGTATACGGTGCAGGCGCTGTGGACCCAGGCGCGCGAGGCGCTCGACGTGACGACGGTGGTGTTTGCCAACCGCTCGTACCAGATCCTCAAGGGCGAGCTCGCCAATGTCGGCGCCGGCAACCCCGGCCGCAAGGCGATGGACATGCTGAACCTCGACCGGCCCGACATCGACTGGGTGAGCCTGGCGAAGAGCCTGGGCGTGCCCGGGGCGCGGGCCGAGACGATGGAGGAGTTCAACCGGCATTTCGCCGCCGGGCTGGCGGCGCCAGGGCCGTTTCTCGTCGAGGTCGTGCTCTGACGGTGCGGGCTCGCGACGAAACCTAATCGGGTGTGGGGGTGTTTGCCGGACTGACGGGTTCGGTGAGCGGGGGAGTCGGCGCGATGGAGTTTGCAGGCGAGGGTTCGTGGTGACTCCGGCAGACACGATCGAAACCCCGGCCCCCCCGCTCCACCGGCAGCCCGACGATCCGCAGATCGCCGAAATCGCCGAGGCGCGCCACGGCGACCCGTTCTCGTTTCTCGGCATGCACGGGCAGGGGCGCGCGCTGTGCGTGCGCGCCGTGCTGCCCGATGCCGAGACGGTGGAGATCGTCGACGCCTCGACCGGCGCGGTCGCCGCGATCGCCGAGCGGGTCCATCCCGCCGGTGTCTTCATCGCCCCGATCCCGCGCCGGGCAAAGCCGTTTCCCTATCGGTTGCGCGCTTCGGGCGCGGGCGGGGTGCGCGAATTCGACGATGTCTACCGGTTTTCGCCGGTGCTCGGCGAACTCGACATGCACCTGTTGGCCGAGGGCAGCCATCTCGAAAGCTATCAACGGCTCGGCGCCCACCTGATCCGGCACGACGGGGTCGACGGCGTGGCCTTTGCGGTGTGGGCGCCGAACGCGCGGCGGGTCAGCGTGGTCGGCGATTTCAACGCCTGGGACGGCCGCCGGATGCCGATGCGGCGGCGCGATTTCGGCGGGTTCTGGGAGATTTTCGTGCCCGGCCTCGGTCCCGGCGCCTGCTACAAATACGAAATCCTCGGCCCGGCCGGCGAGCTTCTGCCGCTGAAGGCCGACCCGCATGCCGAGCAGACCGAGCCGCCGCCGCGCACCGCCTCGGTCGTCGCGCCGCCGCCGCGTCACCAATGGCAGGACGGCCCGTGGATGGCCGAGCGCGCCAGGCGCAACGACCGCGAGGCGCCGATCGCGATCTATGAGGTGCATCTCGGGTCGTGGCGCCGCAACCTTGCCGAAGGCGGCCGCTATCTGACCTATCGCGAACTGGCCGAGCAGCTCGTGCCCTATGTCGCCGGGCTCGGCTTTACCCATATCGAGCTGCTGCCGGTGACCGAATACCCATTTGACGGGTCGTGGGGCTATCAGCCGATCGCGCTGTTCGCGCCGACCGCGCGCTATGGCACCCCCGACGATTTCCGCGCCTTTGTCGATGCCTGTCACGGCGCCGGGCTCGCGGTATGGCTCGACTGGGTACCCGGCCATTTCCCGGCTGATGCGCACGGGCTCGGCCGGTTCGACGGCACCGCGCTTTACGAGCACGCCGACCGGCGCGAAGGGTTTCACCACGACTGGAAAACCCTGATCTACAATTACGGCCGGCGCGAGGTGGCGAATTTTCTGCTGTCAAGCGGGCTCTATTGGCTGCGCGAATTTCACATCGACGGGCTCAGGGTCGATGCCGTGGCGTCGATGCTGTACCGCGATTACAGCCGCCGCGAAGGCGAGTGGATCCCCAACCAGTACGGCGGGCGGGAAAATCTCGAGGCGATCGCGTTTCTGCGGCGGATGAACGAGCTGGTGTTCGGCGAAGGCAGCGGGGCGACGACCGCGGCCGAGGAGTCGACGGCGTGGCCGATGGTGTCGCGCCCGGTTTATGTCGGCGGGCTGGGCTTCGGGTTCAAATGGAACATGGGGTGGATGCACGACACGCTCAGCTATATCTCGCGCGATCCGATCCACCGCCTGTTCCACCACAACGATCTGACTTTTGGCCTGCTTTACGCATTTCACGAGAACTTTATCCTGCCGCTCTCGCACGACGAGATGGTGCACGGTAAGCGGTCGCTATTTGGCCGCATGCCGGGCGACCGCTGGCAGCGCTTTGCCAACCTGCGCGCCTATCTCGGGTTCATGTGGACGCATCCGGGCAAGAAGCTGCTGTTTATGGGCGCGGAGTTTGCACAGGAGCACGAGTGGAACCACGATGTCGGGCTTGACTGGCAATTACTCGGCGATCCGTCCAATGCTGGCGTGCAGATGCTGGTAGGCGATCTCAACCGGTTGTATTGCGGCACCCCGGCGCTGCATGCGCTCGACTGCGAAGGCGACGGGTTCCGCTGGATCGACGCGGCCAACAGCCACGAAAGCGTGATCTCCTATGTGCGCCGCAGCCGCGACCCCGAGGAACTGGCGGTCATCGTGTGCAACTTCACTCCGGTCCCGCGCGAGGGGTATCGCATCGGCGTGCCGCTGCCCGGGCATTACACTGAGCGCATCAACACCGACGCCGCGAGCTATGGCGGCAGCGGGGTCGGCAATTTCGGCGGGCTTGCGGCCGATGCCGAGCCGATGCATGGACACCCGTATTCGCTGTGCCTGCGGCTGCCGCCGCTCGGCACCCTCGTCTTCACCCGCGAACTTTAACGGAACATAGGAATCAGATGGCAGCGCCGCGTGTGTGGCCGGGTAGTTCCTATCCGCTCGGCGCTACCTGGGACGGCAAGGGGGTCAATTTCGCGCTGTTTTCGGCCCATGCCGAAAAGGTCGAGTTGTGCCTGTTCGACCGTGGCGGCCAGGAAGAGCGCATCCAATTGCCGGAATACACCGACGAGGTGTGGCACGGCTATCTGCCCGACGTGCGCCCCGGCCAGCTTTACGGCTATCGCGTCTACGGGCCGTACGATCCGGCCGCCGGCCACCGTTTCAACCACAACAAGCTGCTGCTTGACCCCTATGCGCGGGCGATCCGCGGCCAGGTGCGCTGGAACGACGTGGTGTTCGGCTATCGCATCGGCAGTCCGCGCGACGACCTCGCCTTCGATCGGCGCGACAGCGCCCGCTACATGCCGAAATGCCAGGTCGTCGAGACCGCGTTCAGCTGGGGCGAGGGGCGCCGCCCGCAGACCCCGTGGGAAGAATCCGTGATCCTGGAGCTGCACGTGCGCGGTTTCACCCGGATGCACCCCGACGTGCCGGAGAGCGTGCGCGGCACCTTTGCCGGGCTCGCCTCGCCGGCGGTCATCGATTACCTCGTCGACCTCGGGATCACCGCGGTCGAGCTGATGCCGATCCATGCCGCGATCAGCGACCGGCACCTGGTCCAGGCGGGCCTGTCGAACTATTGGGGCTACAACTCGATCGGGTTTTTCGCACCGGACCCGCGGCTGCTGCCGGGCGACTCGACCCAGGAGGTCAAGACCGCGGTCCAGCGGCTGCACGAGGCTGGGATCGAGATCATCCTCGACGTGGTTTACAACCACACCGGCGAAGGCAACCGGATGGGGCCGACGCTATGCTTTCGCGGCATCGACAACCTGTCCTATTACCGGCTCGAAGAAGACCGGCGCTATTACCACGACGACACCGGAACCGGTAACACGCTCAACCTTCAGCACCCGCGGGTGTTGCAGATGGTGCTGGATTCGCTGCGCTACTGGGCGACCGAGATGCGGGTCGACGGATTCCGCTTCGACCTGTGCGCCGCACTCGGCCGCGAAAGCGGCGAATACACGCAGGACGCGGCGTTTTTCGACGCGATCCGCCAGGACCCGTTGCTGACCCGCCTCAAGATGATTTCCGAGCCGTGGGATATCAGCCCGTTCGGCTATCAGTTCGGCAATTTTCCGCCCGGCTGGGCCGAGTGGAACGGCCAGTACCGCGATACGATCCGCCGCTTCTGGAAAGGCGATGGCGGGCAGGTTGCCGATGTCGCCTCGCGCGTCGCGGGCTCGTCCGACGTGTTTGGCTATCGCGGGCGGCGTCCGTGGGCGAGCATCAATTTCATCACCGCGCATGACGGGTTCACGCTGCAGGATCTGGTCAGCTACGACCACAAGCACAACGAGGCCAACGGCGAGGACAACCGCGACGGCCACGAGCCGAATTTCTCGTGGAATTGCGGGGTGGAGGGTCCGACCGATGATCCCGAAATCCTGGAGCTGCGCGACCGGCAGAAGCGCAACCTGCTGGCGACGCTGCTGCTGTCGCTCGGCGTGCCGATGCTGCTGGCGGGCGACGAGTGCGGCCGCACCCAGGCCGGCAACAACAACGCCTATTGCCAGGACAGCGACGTCTCGTGGTCCGAGTGGCGCAATATCCGCCCCGAAGATGTGGCGCTGCGGGAGTTCGTGCGCTACCTCGTGCTCCTGCGGCGGCACCACCGGGTGTTTTCCCGCCCGCGGTTTTTTCGCGGCGAGGTGTTGTCCGAGGACGGGCTGAAGGACATCACCTGGATCACTCCGGCCGGTATCGAGGCCACCGCCGAGGATTGGCGCAACCCGTTTGCGCTGTCGCTCGCCTACGTGCTCGGCGGGGCGGCCGGGGAGTTTTACACGACGGGCGGCCAGCGCGACATCGATGCCAGCTTTCTGGTGATGATGAGCGCCTATCACGGCGACCTCGATTTCGTTTTCCCGGAATTGCCGACGACGATGGCCTGGGAGGCGCTGGTCGACACCGCCGAGCCGACCGGGCTCGCCAATGACGGCGTATTGTGGAAGGCGGGCGAGGC
Organism: Allostellaceae bacterium; assembly: GCA_035534855.1. Taxonomy (GTDB): domain Bacteria; phylum Pseudomonadota; class Alphaproteobacteria; order ATCC43930; family CGMCC-115725; genus DATARH01. Next base: position 6,948 of record DATLRD010000029.1, read on the forward strand.
TTACCGGCTGCGCGGGCGGTCGCTGGCCCTGTTCATCGACCGCAACCTGGGGAAATCGAACCGAGGCGCGCCGTGAGCCGGCTCGACCGGCTGCGCCATGTCGCCGGGCTGGTCGGCGTCGCGCTGCGCCATGTCGATGCGCTCGGCGTGTGGCACGAGCCCGGCGAGGAGGTGCTGTCGCGCCTGATCGCGGCTCTGGGCCTGCCCGAAGACCCGGAGGCGGCAGCCGCGGCGCTGGCGGCCGAGGCCGAGGCGATGCCGTTCGGCCTCGCGGCGTTGCAGGTGATCGCCGCCGACGACCCCGGCCCAACGCTGGCGCTGCGCCCGCCGCCGGGAAGCGCCGACATCGCCTGGCACTTACGGCTCGAAGACGGCATGCAACACGGCGGAACCGGCCCGGCCGCGGCCGGAATCATGCTTCCGGGCGGTCTGCCGCTGGGGTATCACCGGCTCGAACTGGCGGCCGGCGGCGAGAGCGCGACCGTTACGCTGGCCGTGGCGCCGCGCGCCTGCCACCTGCCGGCCGGGCTTTCCGAGGGCGCGCGCAGCTGGGGGCTGACGACGCAGCTTTACGGGCTGCGCAGCGCCCGCAACTGGGGCATCGGCGACTTCACCGATCTGGCGACGCTGGCCCGCACGGCCGGATCGCTCGGTGCCGCCGCGCTCGGGCTCAACCCGATGCACGCGCTGTTCGCCGCCGAGCCGCGCCATGTCAGCCCGTATTCGCCGTCGAGCCGCGCGCAGCTCGATTATCTCTATATCGACGTGACCGCGGTGCCCGGCTTTGCGGCCGACGCGGCGGCGCGCGGGCTGGCGCCCGAGGCGGCGCTGGCGGCGGCTCGCGCCCCCGGCGAGGTCGATCCCGGCGAGGTCGACCATGCCGCGGTTGCGGCGCTGAAGCGACCCGTGCTGGAGGCGCTCTACCGGCGGCTGGAAAGCGGCGGCTCGGGGGAGGCGGCGCTCGCCGAGTTTCGCGGGTTCGAGGCGGCGGGCGGCGAGGCCCTGGCGGCGTTTGCCACCTTCGAGGCGCTGCACGAGCATTTCTATCGCGGCGAGGGCCGGTTTTCGTGGCGCGACTGGCCGGCGCCGATGCGCGACCCGCATTCGCCTGAAATCGCCGAGTTCGCGCGCGCGCATGCCCAGCGCACCGGGTTTTTCCGCTTTCTGCAATGGCAGGCCGACCGGCAGCTTGGCTTGGCGGCGGCTGCCGGCCGCGACGGTGGGCTGTCGATCGGGCTGTATCGTGACGCCGCGGTCGGGGTGAACCCGAACGGGGCGGTTGCGTGGGCCGACCAGGCGATGATCTCGCCCGAAGCGGCGATCGGTGCGCCGCCCGACGCGCTGAGCCGCGCCGGGCAGGATTGGGGGCTGGCGCCGCTCAACCCGCTGACGCTGCGCCGCCGCGGTTTTGCGCCGTTTCTCAACACTCTGCGCGCCAATATGCGCCACGCCGGCATCCTGCGGATGGACCATGTGATGGCGCTGCAGCGGCTTTATTGGATCCCGCGCGGGATGCCGGCGGTCGCTGGCGCCTATGTCGCCTATCCGTTTGCCGAGCTGGTGCGGCTGGTCGCGCTCGAAAGCCATCGACACCGCTGCGCGGTGATCGGCGAGGATCTGGGCACAGTGCCCGACGGATTCCGCGAGACGATGCGCGACGCGGCGATCCTGTCGTACCGCGTCATCCATTTCGAGCGGCGCGCGGACGGCAGCTACATCCCGCCCGGCGACTACCCGCCTGTCGCCGCCGCCTCGGCGGCGACACACGATCTGGCGAGCCTCAAGGGGTTCTGGCTCGGCCGCGACATCGAATGGCGCCGCCGACTGGCGCTCTACCCTGACGCCGCGGCCGAGGCGACCGAGGCCGCGGAGCGCCATCGCGATCGCCGGATGCTGCTCGAGGCGCTGGCGCATGAGGGGCTGATTGACCGGGACCGGTTCGACGACTTTCTGCCGCCCGGCGGTGCGCCGGTGTTTACCGAGGCGCTGGGCGATGCGGTCCACGCCTTTCTCGCCCGGTCGCAGGCCCGGCTGATGCTGGTGCAGCTCGAGGATGTCGCCGGCGAGGCCGAGCAGGCCAACCTGCCCGGCACCACCGACGCGCACCCGAACTGGCGCCGCTGCATGTCGCGCAGCCTCGACGAACTGCTCGCCGGCCCGGCGCTGGCGCGCGTCGCCGCGCTGGTCAACGCCGAACGCCGGCGATAGCAGGCCCAGATTGTGCGCCGGCTGCGTTCCGGGGCACTCTAGGCCGCGGTAAATGCGAGAGAGGGCGCGGCGTGGACGAGGTCGAGGCGGTGGTGGTCGGGGCCGGGGTCATCGGCCTGGCGGTGGCGCGGGCGCTGGCGCTGGCCGGGCGCGAGGTCATCGTGCTGGAAAAGGCGTACACGATCGGGTTCGAGACCTCGTCGCGCAACAGCGAGGTGATCCACGGCGGGCTCTATTATCCGAAGGGAAGCCTCAAGGCGACCGCCTGCGTCGAGGGGCGGCAGCGGCTTTACGCCTATTGCGAAGAGCACGGCGTGCCGCATGCCCGGCTCGGCAAATTGATTGTCGCGACCAGCGAGGACGAGATCCCCGGCGTCGAGAAAATCGAGGCCGCGGCCAAGGGCAACGGCGTCGACAACCTCGAATGGCTGTCGGTCGCCGAGGCGCGACGCATGGAACCCGAGTTGAACTGCGTCGCGGCGTTGCTGTCGCCGTCGACTGGGATCATCGACAGCCACGCGCTGATGCTCGCCTATCAGGGCGATGCCGAGGCGGCAGGCGCGTTTGTCGTGTTCCGCGCGCCGGTGCTGTCGGGGGTGGTGCGCGGCGACGGGTTCGAGCTGTCGGTCGGCGGCGACGAGCCGACGCAGATCCGCTGCCGCCATCTGGTCAATGCCGCCGGGCTGTTCGCGCCAATCCTGGCGAAGGCGATCGACGGCATCCCGCTCGACACGATCCCGCCGGCCTATTTCTGCCGCGGCTGCTATTTCACGCTCAGCGGCAAGACGCCGTTTCGGCGGCTGATCTATCCGGTGCCGGTGCCGGGCGGGCTTGGCGTCCACATCACGCTCGACCTCGCCGGGCAGGCGCGGTTCGGACCCGATGTCGAGTGGATCGGCGATGTCGACTATTCGGTCGATCCGCGCCGCTGCGATTCGTTCTACGCGGCGGTGCGGCGCTATTGGCCGGGGCTGAAGGATGGCGCGCTGCAGCCCGGCTATGCGGGCATCCGGCCGAAGATCAGCGGCCCCAACGAGCCGGCGGCGGACTTCGTCGTGCAGGGCCCGGCGCAGCACGGCGTGCCCGGGCTGGTCAACATGTACGGGATCGAATCGCCCGGGCTCACAGCGTCACTGCCGCTCGCCGACGAGGCGATGCGCCAGCTCGGGCTATAAAATTCCATCAGAATCCATCTGTTCTTATCATTTGTCATGCCGACGAAAGCCGGTATCCATAGCGGGGATGGATCCCGGCCTCCGCCGGGATGACGGGAAGTAAATCCCGACAGGGGGCGGCGATGCTGATCGGCGTGCCGAAAGAGGTGAAGGTCGAGGAGCACCGCGTCGGCCTGGTGCCGGGGAGCGTGCGCGAGCTGGTGCATCACGGCCACAAGGTGGTCGTCGAAAGCGGCGCCGGCACCGGCATCGGCTTTGACGACGCGCAGTACGAAGCGGCCGGGGCGGGGGTTCTGGCGCGCGCCGCCGACGTCTTTGGCGTCGCCGAGCTGGTGGTCAAGGTCAAGGAGCCGCAGCCGGCCGAGATCGCGATGCTGCGCGACGAGCAGGTCGTATTCACCTATTTCCACCTCGCCGCCGACCGCGCGATGACCGACGCCCTGCTGCGCTCGCGGGTGGTGGCGATCGCCTATGAGACCGTGACCGACAATCGCGGCGGGCTGCCGCTGCTGGCGCCGATGAGCGAGGTCGCCGGGCGCATGGCGGTGCAGGTCGGCGCGCATTGCCTGGAAAAGGAGCAGGGCGGCAAGGGCATCCTCTTGGGTGGCGTGCCGGGCGTGGCGGCGGCCAAGGTGGTGATCCTCGGCGGCGGGGTCTCCGGCACCAACGCGGCGCGGGTGGCAATGGGGATGGAAGCATATGTCACGGTGATCGACCGCTCGCTGCCGCGGCTCTATGAGCTCGACCTGCAGTTCGGCTCGCAGCTGCACACGCTGTTCTCGACGGTCGAAAACATCGAGCGCGAGGTCGTGGGCGCCGATCTGGTGATCGGCGCGGTGCTGGTGCCGGGCGCGACGGCGCCGAAGCTGGTGAGCCGCGAATTGGTGCGGGCGATGGCGGCGGGCTCGGTGATCGTCGACATCTCGATCGACCAGGGCGGCTGCTTTGAGACCAGCCGGCCGACGAACCACACCGTGCCGACCTATGTCGACGAAGGGGTCGTGCATTACTGCGTCACCAACATGCCGGGCGCGGTCGCGCGGACCTCGGCGGTGGCGCTTAACAACGCAACCCTGCCGTTTGTGCTGGCGATCGCCAATCGCGGGTGGCGGCGCGCGCTTTCGGACGACCCGCATCTGCGCAACGGCCTCAACATGTCGCGCGGACGGCTGACCCATGCCGCCGTCGCCCGTGATCTCGGCCTGCCGCTGACCGCTCCGGAACGCGCCCTTGCTGAATGAGGCAAATCAGCTCCGCTGCGGCTCTTGAGCGACAGCGCGGCGGTTCCCATCTCACCCAGGGAGGCTGTAAGGCAGGATCATGGCGGCAGTTCCGATGCTTCGCTACACGGTTTTCGACCGGCCGGCGGACGCGTTCGCGGGCTGGCAGGTGCCGGCCGAACCGATCGACAATGCCGCAATCGCCGCGATCACCGACCTCTATCGTGAAATAATGCCCGAGGGCGGCGCGATCCTCGACTTGGCGTCGAGCTGGATCTGCCACCTGCCGCCGGAAATCCCGTATCACCGCGTTGTCGGGCTCGGCGTCGACGCCTGCGCGCTCACGGAAAACCCGTTTCTCGACGAATGGCGGGTGCAGGACCTCAACCGCGACCCGGTCCTGCCGTTCGCCAGCGGCGAATTCGATGGTGCGACGATCTGCGGCGCGATCCAGAACCTCACCCGGCCCGGCGAGGTGCTGCGCGAGGTGGCGCGGGTGTTGCGACCGGGCGCGCCGCTGGTGGTGACGTTTTCGCAGCGCTGCTTGGCGACCCGGGCGCTACCGTGCTGGTGCCTCCTCGATGAGGCCGGCCAGCTCTGCCTCGTCGCGCGGCATTTTGTCGAGGCCGGCAATTGGGCCGACATTCGCTGCATCGACCGCACCCCGCCGGGCGGCGGGCGCCCGCTCTACGCGGTGATCGGCACCAGCCTCGGCGCGCACCCGATCAGCAACGGGGATTGACCGAGGTGCGGGCAAGGCGGGCAACGCGCCCGCGCCTGGCCGCGGGTTCAGTTCAATCGACGATAAACAGCCGCGCGCCGGTCTCGGTAAACGAGCGGTGCGGTTGCGCGCCGTCGGCCACCTGATAGCTGGTGCCCGGCGTCAGGGTGACGGTGCGGCCGTCGCCAAGCTCGGTCTGCAACACGCCGTCGAGCACGTAGAGGATGTGGCCCTTCTCGCACCAGTGGTCGGCGCGATAGCCCGGCGAATATTCGACGACCCGCACGCGGATGTCGCCAAACTCGCGGGTGCGCCAGCGCGCCACCCCGGTCTCGCCCGGATGGGTGGTTTCGCCGACCTTGTCCCAATCGGTGGTGCCGAACGGGATGCCGCTCATCTCCATGTCACGCTCCTGTCGCCGGCGCAGTATAGACCCGAACTCGCCCCGGCGCGTAAGATCGCGGCGTCAGACAATTCCCCAGAAAAACGAGAAGGAGAGTTTCGATGGCAATCTCGATGTACAGCGCGTCGGTGCCGACGTTCGTGCAGCTGCTCGGCGGCCTCAAGGGCGTCCTGCAGAAGGTCGAGGCTCACACGACCGCGCACAAGTGGGACACCGCGGTGATCCTCAACCAGCGCTTCTACCCCGACATGTTCACCTTCGAGCGCCAGGTTCGCCAAGCCTGCGTGCATGCGCAGGGTGCCGGCCGCGTCGCCGGCGTTGCCTTGCCGAGCCTGCCGGACAGCGACAGCGATTTCGCCGGGATGCAGGCCCGGGTCGACAAGACTCTCGATTTCGTCAAGGGCCTGTCGGCAGCTCAGATCGACGGCAAGGAAGACAGCGAAGTCACGATCATCGCCGGCGGCAACGAGCGCAAGTTCAAGGCGCAGATCTATCTGTTCCACTTTGCGATGCCGAATTTCTATTTTCACACCACGACTGCGTATAATATCGCCCGCAGCCTTGGCGTCGAGATCGGCAAGCGCGACTTCATGGGCCAGATGCCGTCGTAAACAGACTATTTTAACACTAAGGGCGCAGAGGATTACGCCGAGGTCGCGGGGCGTTCGTCGCCTTCGCGTCCTCTGCGCCTACTCCGCGCCCCTCTGCGCTGGATTTACCGATCAGTCGAATTTCAGCAACTCGCCGGCCAGATCCTCGGCGCGGTGGATCTTGACCAGCACGGCATAGCCTTTCTTGTCGGGGTCGCGCTCCTTTTCCGGGGCGATCAGCCGGCGCCAGACCTCCTCGTATTCCGGGCCGCTCTTGTAGATTTTGGCGGTGCCGTAAAGCCGGGCGATGCCGCCGCGCGGCAGGGTGCCGTCTTCGCGCAGCTTGGGGTTGCGGAAGTACACCGTGACCTTGGTACCGTCTGCCATGTTTTCGGCGGTCGAGCCGGAGCCGCGCTCCCACAATCCGATATGGTCGTCGTCGTAGCACATCGTGCTGCCGCGCGGGGTGATCTGGGCGTGCCCGTTGGACAGCACGGTACCGATCAGGCAGACATTGGCCGGGAACGCGGCGTCGATATGCGGCTGCAGCGTGCGGGGGATCTTGGCCATTTGGTCTCTCTCCGTTCGGCAGTGGTTATTCGGCTCGCGCGGTGACGAGGTAGAACGTGCCCGGCAGCCGCACCCCATCTGCCGTCGCATAGGCGGCAAAAGCAGCCTCGGTGTCCTTGACGATCGCCTCGCGCGTCGCCGCGTCGGCCTGCTTCTCGTCCATCAGGCGCTGGACCTCGCCAAACAGTCCGACATGCTCGGCCAGGGCCGCCGCAGAAGGGCCGAACAGGTGGAACCGGGTCGGGGTGATCGCGCTGCCGGCGAACCCGGCGGCGGTCAGGATGCCGTTAAGGTAGTCGCGGTCGGCGAAGGCGAACGGGCCGGGGGCGTGCGGGTCGCGCGATGCCGGCGGGCCGATCCGCGCGATGGTGATTTCATACGGGATCTTCCAGTGCATGTTGTCGGCGATCGGGGCCCATACCGCCATGCACAGCCGGCCACTCGGCCGCAGCGCGCGGTGCAGGTTGCGGAACGCCGCGGTCGGGTCGGCGAAAAACATGACCCCGAAGCGCGAGGTCACAAGGTCGAACGAGGCCGGCTCGAACGGATGAACCTGCGCGTCGGCCAGAACCAGCGACACGTTGGCGACGCCGGCCTCTTCGATGCGCTTGCGCGCCGCGGCGAGCATCGGCTGGGAGATGTCGGCCCCGGTGACGTGGCCGGTCGACCCCACCGCCTGGGCCAGCGGCAGGGTCGTCGCGCCGGGGCCGCAGCCGACATCGAGCACCCGCTCGCCGGGCACTGCCTTACAGGCGGCAAGCAGCAGCGCCAGAACCTCGGCATTGCGCGCCTCCTGGACCGCCTGGCGGCCGACCCAGCGCGGCCCGGCCACCTCGTTCCAGTAGCGCCCCATTTCGGCATTGGCGGCAGATTGGGTCATGATTTTTTCCTCACGCGGTTCGCTCCGCTCACCACCCTCTCCCGCAATGCGGGAGAGGAAAGGGGCCCACCGCGCAAGCGATGGGACGGGTGAGGGAATGTCGGTTCGGCTGTTGGTGGGGTGTCGTCAGGCGACCCCTTCCTTTTGCATCACCCGCTGGACCGCCGGGCGCGCGGTCATGCGCTGGTAATGCGCCGCGACGTTGGGCGGAAGCTGCATGCCGAGGCGCTTTGCGGCCCAGAACTCGACATAGAACACCGCCGCATCGGCCGCCGAAAGGCTGTCGCCGCCGAGATAGCTCTTGCCGGCGAGGGTCTGGTCGAGGATCTGAAAGCCCTTTTCAACCATCTCGCGGCCGCGCGCCTTGACCGCCTCTTCCTGGTCGGCCGGGCCGAAATTGCCGGGCCGGAAGATGCGCGCGAAGCCCTGGCCGTGCATCGTGCCGACGACGTATTCCATGGCCTCGTAGGCGCGCATTTCGGTTTCCAGATCACCCGGAATTAGCTTAGCCTGTGGGTTAGTCTTGGCTAGATAGGTGGCAATTACCGGGAATTCGGTCAGGATCGAGCCGTCGTCGCGCTGCAGGGCCGGCACCTTGGACTTGGCGCTGACCCCGGTGAATTCCGGCTTGTACTGCGCGCCGTCGCGCAGATTGATCGGCTGCAGGTCGTAGGGCTGGCCGATTTCCTCGAGCAGCACGTGGATGCCGATCGAGCACGCGCCGGGGGCGTTATAGAGCTTCATTATTGCTGTCTCGCCTTTCTGGGGACTTCAAGAGCCGGTGACGATCTTCTCCGCCTTCAGCCCGTCGATTTCTGCCGCGTTCATGCCGAGCCACGATGACAGCACCTCGGCGCTGTGCTGGCCGAGCAGCGGCGACGGCTTGACCTTGGCCGGCGAGCCGTCGAAGCGCACCGGCCAAGCCGGCATCTTGACCTTGCCGGTGGTCGGATGATCGATCACCTGCATGATGCCGCGCTCGGCGAGCGAGGGGTCGGCCATCAGTTCGGCGGTGTCGAACACGGCGCCCGCCGGCACCCCGGCCTCGCCGATCTGCTTCATCGCCTCTTCCTTGGTGTGCTGGCGGGTCCAGGCCGCGATGATCTCATCGACCTCGGCGGCGTGCTGGCTGCGGGCGTCCTGCGTCTCGTAGCGCTCGTCGCCTTTCAGGTCTTCGCGGCCGATCGCCTTCAACAAACGCTGCCAGTGGTCGGCGTTGCCGCGGCTGCAGAATACATAGACGTAATCGTTGGGCCCGCCCGGCTTGCAGGGGTAGAGCGCCGACGGCACCAGCCCGCCGGGCTGCGAGTTGGCGCTGCCACCGCGCGGCGGCGCCTTGCCGGTGCCCTGGGTGCGCGAGAACGGCACCCGCATGTAGTGGATCATCGCGTCCTGCATCGCCACCTGCAGCCGGCGGCCCTGGCCGGTGCGCTGCCGCTTGTAGAGCGCGCCGAGGATGCTGATCGCCATCAGCATGCCGGTGCCGGTGTCGCCAAAGCTGGGGCCCGGCTTGACCGGCGGGCGGTTGGCCTCGCCGGTGACGCTGGTCGGGCCGCCCGCGGCCTGCGCGATCATGTCGAAGGCGAGGTTCTTTTCGTACGGGCTGCCGGTACCGAAGCCCTTTACCTGGCAATAGATGATGCCGGGGTTGAGCTTTTTGACCTCGTCATAGCCGAGTCCCAGGCGCTCGATCGTGCCGGGCGCCATGTTCTCGATCGTCACGTCGGCCTTTTTCAGCAGTTCCTTGACCAGCTCCAGGCCGCGCGGCGATTTGAGGTTGATCGTCAACGACTTCTTGTTGGCGTTGAACTGGTGGAAATACCACGGGTCGTTGTCGGGCTTGCCGGGCTGCAGCCGGCGGCCGGGGTCGCCGGTCAGCGGGTTTTCGATTTTGACCACCTCGGCGCCGAGCCAAGCCAGCGACTCGGTGCAGGAGGGACCTGCCTCGAACTGGGTGAAATCGACGACCCGCACGCCTTCGAGACAATCGAGCTCTACGCCGATATCCGCCATCGCTTCGCTCCCGGTGAAAAATGCAGGGCGCACGATAGCGCATCGCGCCGGCCGGCGGAAACGGGTTCAGCCGCTGCCGACCCGGGCGAGACGGCGCTCGACGAGGGTGACGAACAGCGCGGCGCCATAGGGCAGCGCGCCGTCGTTGAAATCGTAGCTCGAGTTGTGGACCTCGCAGGCGCCGTCGCCGTCACCGTTGCCGATCTGGATATAGGCGCCGGGGCAGTTTTTCAGCATGTACGAGAAATCCTCGGATGCCATGGTCAGCGGCCCGTGCCGGTTGACGTGGTCGGCGCCGACCACAGCGGCGGCGCACTCGGCGATGAAGTCGGTCTCGTCGGCGTGGTTGACAAGCGGCGGGAACAGCGCCCGGAAATCGATCTCGGCGTGCGCCCCGAACCCGGTGGCGATGCCCTCGGCCAATCCGCGCATGCGCTGTTCGATCAGCGCCATCGTCGCGTCGCTGAAGCAGCGCACGGTACCGCGCAGCACCGCGCGCTCGGGAATGACGTTATAGGCGTCGCCGCCGTGGATCTGGGTGACGCTGACCACCGCGGTGTCGACCGGGCGCACGTTGCGCGCGACGATCGTCTGCAGCCCGGTCGTGATGTGCGCGGCGACGACCACCGGGTCGATGCCCGCCTCCGGCCGGGCGCCGTGCGCGCCGCGCCCGCTGACGGTGATGTCGAAAAACGCGCCGCCCGCCATCATCGCGCCGGGCCGGATCTGGAACCTGCCGACCGCCAGCCCCGGCCGGTTGTGCATGCCGAAGATCGCATCGCACGGAAACCGCTCGAACAGCCCATCCTTGACCATCGCCTCGGCGCCGCCGAGCCCCTCCTCGGCCGGCTGGAAGATGAAATGCACCGTGCCGTCGAAATTCCGGGTTTCGGCGAGGTGGCGCGCCGCGCCGAGCAGCATCGTCGTGTGCCCGTCATGACCGCAGGCGTGCATCCGCCCCTCGTTTTGCGAGCGGTGGTCGAACCGGTTGGCCTCGACGATCGGCAGGCAATCCATGTCGGCCCTGAGTCCGATCGCACGCGGCGAATTGCCGAGGCGCAGCCGGCCGACGACGCCGGTCTTGCCGATGCCGCGATGCACCTCGATGCCGAATTCGGCGAGCAGGCCGGCGACCAGGTCGGCGGTGCGCTGCTCTTCGAAGCCAAGCTCGGGATGGGCGTGGATGTCGTGCCGCCACCCGGTCATCGCCTCGTGCAGTGCCCGCAATCGCTCAACCTCGGCCATAAGTTTCTCTCCCTGCCTTACCACACGGCGTGCGAGGCAACCGCAGCGATGGTATAAACCCCGGAGGCACCCAGCACCAGGATCGCCAGGGTGGCAGCGGCGCCGGGTTCGAGGCGATTCCCGAGGCGCAGCCCGATCAGCCCGCCGCCCCAGGTCAGCGGCAGCAGGCTCGCCGCGATCAGCCACACCTGTTTCGGCATGCCGAACAGCACGGCATCGGCGGCAACGGTCGCGGCATAAATCAGTGTGAAGAACGCGAGCAGCGTCGCGCGCACGGTGCGCATCGGCGCGCCGCCCAGCATCAGATAAATCAGCACCGGCGGCCCGGCCATCCCGACGAGCGCGTTGGCCGCCCCGGACACCGCGCCGGCGACAAGGTCGCGTCCCGGCCGCATGGCAAACACCGCAGCGCTGCCGCGCGCGCGGTTGAGCGCCAGCACGCCGGCGAAGACCGCCACGGTCGCCCCTGCCGCGGCGCGCACGACCAGGGGGTTGGCGGCGGAAAATGCGAAGAGCCCCAGCGGCAGCCCGGCGAGGCTGCCGAGCGTCAGCCGCAGCAGCAGGGGGCGCGCGATCGCGCGGCGCAGCCCCGGCGCGACGCTGGCCGAGATCACCAGGCTGAGGATGATCAAGGTCTTGATCGCCGCTTCGGGCGGCGCAAAGAGCAGGAAAAACGGCAATGCCAGCACCGCAAAGCCAAACCCGTTGGTCGCCTGCAAGAGACCGGCCACAAAGCTGGTCGCCGCCATGCCGGCCCAGTCGGCGACACTCATCTCGCCTCCGCCCGCGCGATCGCGCCGCGCGCGTTTTATTGCCCAAAACCGTACCCGATACGGCTCGCCCGGCCGACACTCCGAGACCGGCACACCGCACCGCCAGAAAAGCACAACTCGCGGATAAAAGGGGAGTTTTTCGGCGCGTCCCGGGGCGCGGGCCGCTAATCGGGCGTCTTGTGGCCGAGCAGCGCCGGCGGCGGCGCGGGCGTCTCAACGCGCACCGAGAACGCGCCGGCGACCGGCGCCGCGATGCGATAGCCGCAGCAGAACCGCGTGACGAAGGCGTGGGCGAACGCGGCGTCGTCGAAATAGAAGGCGACCGCATCGTTGACCACGCCGGCGAGCCCGGCCGGCGCCGAGGCCCAGCCCGCCGACCCGCAGGTGGCGTCGAGCCAGGCGTGCATCACTGCAAGCTGCCGCCCGAACCCGTCGGGCGGCACAGCGATGCGAACCCGCACCGGATAGTGCCGTTCGCTGTCGCGCTGCGTGTGCTGGGCCGCCTTGCTCATCACAATCCCCCGATGTTCCTGGTATGTTCGATTTCTACATCGGCGGAAGCGCGCTGTCGAGCCGTGCGCGATGCCCCATCGCCTATCTACGGTTTTGCCCCGGGGCGCGATGTGCGATTGTCAGGCGAAAGCGAGGTGGTAAATGGCGGCAGCGCGCATACTCGGCGGGGCAATCACCATGCTAATGGCGGCCGTCGTCGCCACACCGGCGGCGTTGGCCTATACCGCCTCGGGCGACCGCACCTTTCCGGCGACGCTGGTCCTGCCGCAGATTGCGCCGGGCGACGAGATCTATTTCAATTACAACACGATCCCGTTGACCGGCGGGGCGACGCGCGGCAGCAATCTGACCGCGACCTATATGAAGACGATCACCGATACGCTGGGGATCGAGGTCGAGGAAACCTATACCCGAATCGACCAGCAGGGCGCCGGCAGCCTCGTCGGCTGGCAGAACCTCGACGCCGAGCTCAAGTACCGGGCGGTCAACAGCATTGCGCACGAATTTCAGCTCGATTTCGGGCTCGACCGGGAAACCGGCGGCACCGGCGCGGTGCGGGTCGGGGCATCGCCGTCGGGGGCGACGACGCCGCGGGTGTATTTCGGCAAGGGTTTCGGCGATCTCGATATCGGCTACCTCAGGCCGCTGGCGGTGGAGGGGCTGGCCGGCATGCAGTTCGCCGATACCGCGCCGCGCCCTGATATTGCGACCGCCGGGTTTGTCGTCGAGTATTCGATCCCGTATCTCGAAGCCAAGGTGCAGAACGTCGATCTTCCCGATTGGATGCGGCGCCTGACCCCGCTGACCGAAATCTCGGTCGGCGTTCCGGCGGGCCGCAGCTATGGCGCGCGCACAACGGCGCTGATCGCGCCCGGCATCAGCTATGCCGGCGACGGCTGGGAACTGGGGATCGAGGCGCTGGTTCCGGCGACCCGGGCGACCGGCACCGGGGTGGGGGTGACCGCGCAGGTGCATTTCGCGCTCGACTACCTGTTTCCCGAGAGCATCGGCAAACCTCTGTTTTCACGGGAGTAATGGATGAACACGCGGCGGACGATCCTGCGGCTGATCGGCGGCGTCCTGGGGCTGGCGGGTTTGGTGCGGCCGGTGCGCGCCGCGGCGGCCGCCGGCGAGGTAGTCGGCGCGGTCGGCAGTTGCATCGCCGAGACTCAGGGCCAGGCACGGCCGCTCACGCTCGGCAACCCGGTTTATGTCGCCGACACGATCGAGGTGCCGGCCGGCGCGCGGCTCAAATTGCGGATGAGCGACGGATCGGTGATCTCGCTGGCCTCGGGGACGCGGCTGGCGATTGCCGATTATCGCACCGGGGCCGGCGGCGTGCGCGTGTCGGCGCAGCTGTCGCTGGCCCAGGGGCTGCTGCGCGCCGTGGTGGCGAAGGTCGACCGCCCCGCGACATTCGAGGTGTCGACCGCGGTCGGCGTCGCGGCGGTGCGCTCGACCGACTGGTTCATCGACACGCAGCCGGCCTCGGCGCAGGTCGGCGTGCTCGAGGGCAGCGTCAGCCTGACCAGCGCGGCGACTGGGCGCAGCGTGACGATCCCGGCGCGCTGGGGCACAAAGCTCTATGCCGGGCGCGACCCGTTGCTGCCGCGGGTCTGGGCGCCGGCCGAGTTCGACGCGGTGATCGCGCGCACCAAATTGGGGTAGGCGCGAGACGGCAGCGGCCGCGTCAGGCCGCGGCGCCGACCTCGCGCAGCGCCGGCCCGAGCCGCCACGCCAGCGGCAGCGTGACCAGCACGACCGCCGCAACCAGCATCATCATCACCGGAACGCTGGCGAGGTCGCTCGCCGCGCCGTAGAGCACCGGCGCGAGCGCCCCGGCGCCGACCGCGCCGGTGTAGAAGATGCCGAATGCACGCTGGCGGCGTTCGGGCGCGACCAGTTCGGGCACCGTGCCGTACAGTACCGACGAGGTGCCGTTGAGCGCGATGCCGATCAGCGGCAGCACCGCAAGCGCCGAGGCGAGCGGCAGCGGCAAAAGCGCGAGGATGCCGGCGGCGGTCGCGCCTTCGGTGAGCCAGGTGGCGCGGACCATGCCGATCCGCGCGCCGAGCCAGCCGCACACCAGCTTGCCGGTCGCCCCGCCGGCGAAGACCAGGGTCAGCGCGATGCCGATCAGCGGCAGGTCGGCGCCCTTTTCTTTGAGCAGGAACGGCAGAAAGGTCAGGAACCCCATGCGCGTCGCGCTGTCGATCATCGCGATGCCGAGCAGCAGCGGAAACCCGCGGCGGCGTGTCGGGCCGGCCGGGGCGGCCGGCGCCGCGTCGCTCTTGGCGGCCGCTTCGCCGTGGGCCGGGAGCCCGCGCACCGCAAGGATCGCGGCCGCGGCAACGAGGCCGCCGATGCCGATCACCGTGGTCGCGCCGCGCCACGGCAATAGCGTCAACAGGCCGGCGGTCGCCGTCGGCAGCGCCATCTTGCCGAGGTCGCCCGAGAAATTGTAGCTGGCGAGGGCGGCGCGCGAACGCGGCCCCGGAAATGCCTGGGCGACGAGGTTGGAGCCGATCGGGTGCTGCACGCTCGATCCGATGCCGCCGATGACCAGCGCCATGACGAGCATCGGAAACCCGGTGCTGGCGCCGGCAACCAGATAGCCGATACCGGCGAGTGCGGTGCCGAGACCGAGCAATAGCGGCCCGCCGACCCGCTCGGCGACGAGGCCGGCGGGCACCTGGAACCCGGCCATCGCGCCGACATAAAGCGCGCGCAGCAGGCCGATCTCGGCATAGCCGAGCGCGAATTCGCCCTGCCACAGCGGCAGCAGCACATAGAGCAGGTCGGTGTAGCCGTCGTGCAGCATGTGCGCGCCGCAGGCGACGCCGATCACCCGGCGCTGCGCCCCGGCGTACCGCCCCCAGGTCGTCGCGATAATCGACATCGCCGTCCCTCCCGCCGCGGCGATTGCCGACCCGGCCCGGCGACGATACCAATTGTCGCGGTTTGATGACAGAAAGCGGCGCGGATTTCGCCTCAGCGGCGCGCGCCGCCGCCCCGGTTGTGTTTCGCCGGACGGCGAGGCAAGCTTTTCCCAACATCAGGGAGGATCGGGCGATGGCCATCGAGCGGATGCTGAGCGAGGACACGCCGGCGCGCGTGCTGGTCGCGCGGGTGCTCGCCGAGGCCGGGATCGAATACGTGTTCGGCATCTCGGGCGGGCATACCGGGCGGATCATTTCTGGACTTAGCCAGGTGCAGAACCAGGTGCGCATGGTGACCGTGCGCGAGGAATCGCTCGGCTCGGTGATGGCCGAGGTCTACGGCCGGTTGACCCGCAAGCCGGGTGTGCTGATCGGGCAGGGGCCGTGGGTGCTCGGCAACGGGCTGCTCGGCACGCTCGAAGCCTATCTGTCGTCGTCGCCGATGGTGCTGCTGACCGATTTCAGTGACGCGCCGCATTTCCACCTGCATGCGCCGTATCAGCAGGCGACCGGCGATTACGGCAGCTGGGATGCGCGGCGCGCCTTTGGCGGCATCACCAAGGAGGTGATGCAGGCCAACGAGCCGCTCGAGGCGGTGCAGGCGACCCAGCTCGCGATCAAGCACGCGATGGCCGGGCAGCCGGGGCCGGTCGCGATCCTGTTCAGCCACGATGCGCTGGCCGGCGATGTGTCGCCGGATTTCAACCCGGGCCTGTTTCCGACCCGCTACTATCTGCCACCGACACCGCCGCCGGCCGATGCGCGCGATGTCGCCGCCGCGGCCGACCGCATCCTCGCGGCGCAGCGCCCGGTCATCGTCGCCGGCAACGGGGTGCGCATCGCCCAGGCCTATGACGAGGTGCAGCGCCTCGCCGAGGCGGCGGGAATGCCGGTGGCGACGACCGCGGCCGGCAAGGGCACGTTTCCGGAGACGCATCCGCTGGCGCTCGGCGTGTTCGGCACGTTTGGCACGCCGGCCGCCAACGCGACGGTGGGTGAGGCCGATCTGGTGCTGGTGGTCGGTTCCAAGCTCAGCCCGAGCGACACGGCCTGGGCCAACCGCAAGCTGCTCGATCCGGCGCGGCAGACCTTGATCCAGATCGACATCGAGCCGCGCCACGCCTCGTGGACCTATCCGGCCGAGCAGGTGCTGATCGGCGATGCGGCGGTGGTGCTCGGCCAGGTGGTCGAGGCTGTGGGCGCGCGCGGCGCCGGCAAGGAAGCGGCGGCGCGGGCGCGGGTCGCGGCGCACCGCGAAAAGCTCGGCTATTTCAATGCGCCGGAATATTCGGCGCCGGATACACCGATCCTGCCGCAGCGGGTGATCGGCGAATTGATGCGGAACCTGCCCGACGATGCGATCGTCACCTGCGACGCCGGCGAAAACCGCATTCTGATGACGCATTTCTACCAGACCAGGAAGGCCGGCGGGTTCCTCCAGGCGGCCGGCACCGGGCCGATGGGGTTTGCGATTCCGGCCGCGCTCGGCGCCAAGCTGGTGCACCCGGATCGCGCGGTGGTCGCGGTGTGCGGCGATGGCGGGTTCGCGATGACGATGAACGGGCTGATGACCGGGATCGAGCACGACATCCCGATCGTCGTCGTCGTGTTCAACAACAACGCGCTCGGCTGGGTCTATCACGGCTCGGGACCGTTCGCCGCCGAGTTCAAGGATTTCGACCATGGTGCGATCGCCCGCGCGATGGGCTGCAACGGGATGCGCGTCACCGAGCCCGACGCGCTCGGCCCGGCGCTGAAGGAGGCGATCGGCGCGCGGGTGCCGACCGTGATCGATGTGAAGACATCGATGAAGGTGTCGTTCGCCGACATCACCTCGCCGCTGGCGAGCGAGGCGTCGCCAAGAAGGCGGTGATTTTGCGCCGTTATTGCGAGGCGCCTAGCGCCGCGGCAATCCCGTAGAGCGGGCCCGGACGCGATTGCATCGCTCCGCTCGCAATGCCAACCGAGGCGGGCGAGACGCCCGCGGTTTCACCGGAGCCATATAAAGATAAGTGTCACTTACGATCTTGACGGCGCCCCCCGCCCCGCGACTACTCTTCCCGCACGTTTTGGAGGCTGAGCCATGAAGCTGATGTGGTTTCACCTGATGCCGTACACCGATCTGCCCGATGACTTCCGGGAGAAGAACCCGTCGGTGTGGGTCGACATCCATTCCTCGCTGTTCGATCCGCGGCGCGCGCATCACATGTACAACGATTTCATGGACGAATTGGAATTCGCCGCCGAGTGCGGGTTCGACGCGATCTGCGTCAACGAGCACCATTCCAACGGCTATGGGCTGATGCCGTCGCCGAACCTGATCGCCTCG
>DATLRD010000030.1:0-2486 GCA_035534855.1 Allostellaceae bacterium
TTGATGTAGCCCATGTCGGCGGAATAGGTGGCGCTGCGTGCGATCGGATTGCCGCACCAGATCACCCTGAGCTTGGCCGCAGCGAGGCGGGCGAGAACCTTGTCGACCCGGGAGACATAGGCCGCATGCCATTCCGCGCTGCGGAAATGCAGATAGCCGCCCTTGTCGTCGGGCATGTCGATGCGGTCGTTGGCGCCGAACATGACGACCGCGATATCGGCCTTGTCGTTCGCGGTGAACCGCCGGACCGGCGCCAGCCACTCGCTTTCTTCATGCACCAGGGAGGCCCCGGCATGGGTGCGGTTGAGCACCCGGTAGCGCGAATCTTCGACCAGCACGCGCTGCAGACCGCGCGCCAGGCCGGCCGCCTGGCTGTCGCCGAAGACGACGATCGTCAGCGGGCCGGGCGGCGGGTCGGCGAGCGTGGTCACGGCAAACAGGCCGAGCGCCGCCGCCAGCATCGCCACTCGCGCAATCAGCCGCGCGCCGCCGTACAGCCACCCCGATCCGCGCACTGCCTCGCCCCCCGCCACAATCATCCCAACCGGCATCCCAACCGGCATCCCAACCGGCGCGCGAATTGTGATCGGCCAGGGGCCCCCAGGCAATGGCCGGCGCAATTCTGCGGGCCCCACAGGTCGCTTGCCCGAAAGCCCGCGCCCCGATAGAACCGATTCCGACGACACGCACGCGATCGGCGGGTGAGGCGCCAGACGGGGGGATAGGGCGGTTCCACAGACGGACGCGAAGCGGGGTTGCCGCCGGCATCGATCGGTCGTGGCTGAACGATAATGCTGTTCCCGACCTCGGGTTTTCTGTTGTTCTTTCTGGTCGTCGCCGCGGCGATGCTGGTGCTGGAGACCCGTTTCGCGGCGAAGAAGGCCGTGCTGGTGGTCGCCAGCTACTATTTTTACGCGCAATGGGACTGGCGGTTCTGTTTCCTGCTCGCCGGCAGCACCGCGCTCAGCTATCTCGCCGGCCGGCTGATCGGCATGACCGCAAGCGACCGGCGGCAGCGCCTTGTCCTCGGCATCGCGGTCGCGTTGCATCTCGGGCTGCTCGGGGTCTTCAAGTATCTCGACTTTTTTGTGCTCAGCGCCAATCGGCTCGCCCATCTGCTCGGCCTCGTCCACGAATTGCCGTTTATCGAGGTGCTGCTGCCGGTCGGGATCTCGTTTTTTACGTTCCACGGCATTTCCTACATCATCGACGTATATCGCGGCGATGTACGAGTGTGCCGCAACCCGCTCGACATGGCGCTCTACATGTCGTTCTTCCCGCAGCTGATCGCCGGGCCGATCGTGCGCGCCGCCTATTTCCTGCCGCAGCTGGCGCGCCCGTCGGATGAGCCGATCCCGCTCGGCCCGGCCTTGCTGCTGATCCTCGGCGGCCTGTTCAAGAAGGTGGTGATCGCCAACTACCTGTCGAGCGGGCTGGTCGATCCGGTGTTTGCCGCCCCGACCGACTATCGCGGGCCGGACCTGCTGTTCGCGGTCTATGGCTACGCGGTGCAGATCTATTGCGATTTCAGCGCCTATAGCGACATGGCGATCGGGCTGGCGGCGCTGGTCGGGTTCCGCTTTCCGGCCAATTTCAACCAGCCCTACCGGGCCGCGCGGCTGCGCGAATTCTGGCAGCGCTGGCACATCTCGCTGTCGAGCTGGCTGCGCGACTACCTCTATAAGCCGCTGGGCGGCAACCGCAACGGCCGGCTCAAGACCTACCGCAACCTGATGATCACGATGCTGCTGGGCGGCATCTGGCACGGCGCGGGATGGAAATTCGTCGCCTGGGGCGCGCTGCACGGCGGCGGCCTCACGGCCGAGCGCCTGCTGACGCCGTGGCTCGGCCGGCATGCGCAGAGCCCGGCCGCGCGGATCGTCGCAACCCTCGTCGTCTTTCATTTCGTGTGCCTCGCCTGGATCTTCTTCCGGGCCGAGGATTTCGCGATGGCGCGGCTTTATATTGGGGGCCTCGGCAGCGGCTGGAGCGGCGGGCTGCAGCAGGCCGGGCCATTCGCGGTGGCGCTGATTGCGCTCGGCATGGCCGGCCAGTTCACTCCCGACGCGCTGTTCGAGCGCACCGCGGCAGCCTTCGGCCGGCTGCCGGTATGGGGAATCGGCGTGACCGCCGGGATTGTCGTCGCCGCGATCAACGCGCTCGGCCCCGAGGGGGTCGCGCCGTTCATCTATTTCCGGTTCTGAGCCATGGTCGCGGTCGAACGGGAATCGTCAGCCGTCCGGGCGCTGCCCAGCGCCGATGCGATCCCGTCGACGCTGCGGCGGCATGGCGCCGCGCCACGGCAGGTGCTGGCGGTCGGGCTGATCGGCACGCTGCTGCTGGCGATGCTGGCCTCGCGCGATTTGTCGTCGTGGCTTGACCGGCTCGGCGACGGGCCGGCGCTGATACCGTTGCAGCACGCCGCCACGGCGTGGGACGATGCGATGGCGCGGCTCGGCCTGACCCTGCCGCAACAGGCATTGCGC
>DATLRD010000031.1:0-69040 GCA_035534855.1 Allostellaceae bacterium
GGAGAGTCGCGTGCTCAACATACCGCTCGGCCAACTGGCCTTTATCATCGAGAAGGCGCGCGAGTTCGACGAGGAAACCGAGCCGGCCAACGGCGATTCCGGATCGAACCCGACCGACGACAAGGTTGTCGCGATCCTCGAAGACAGCGACGCCAATCCGACGCGCGAAGAGCTCGCCGGCGCGCTCGACGCGCTCGACGAGGACCAGCGGATCGAGCTTCTGGCGCTGATGTGGCTTGGGCGCGGCGATTTCGACCGCAGCGAATGGCGCGACGCGCTGAAGCAGGCGCGCGAAATCCACAACGCCGCTGAGACCGAATACCTGATCGGCACGCCGCTGCTCGCCGATTACCTCGAAGAGGGCACCAACATTCTAGGCTATTCGCTCGACGACTATGAAATCGGTCGCCTGTAAGCGGCAACCGGCAGCGATCAAGGAGAAACTGCGACATGCATCCGATCGTCGATAAGGCGGAAGTCGCGATCGACTTCCCCGACAAGTATTACAGTGGCGGGTTCGGCCGCGATTTGAGCTTCGAGGCGCGCGCCGAAGACGACGGCATGCTGATCCGCCCCGACGCCGCGCTTCCCGACAACGCCCTTAATGGGTCATCAGAACCGGGATCGTCGCCTCTTCCAGCACTCGGCGGGTGACGCCGCCGAGAAAGCTCTGGCGCAGCCGGCCATGGGTATAGGCGCCCATCACGATCAGCGTCGCGTCGACCCGCTTGGCGCTGGCGAGCAGGTCGGCGCCGACCGATGGCGCCTGATGCGTGCGGGACACCCGATGCGCGGTGATCCCGTACCACGACAGCGCCTCGTCAAGCTCGGCGCTGTTTGCGTTCTCGCTCTCGGACTCGGCCGCGGTGAACACCGATACCCGATGCGCGGCGCGCAGCAGCGGCATCGCCGCAAACACCGAGTGGCTGGCTTCGAGGCTGCTGTTCCACGCGACGACGACGTGTTCCAGCATGCTCCACCGCACCGGCTTCGGCACCAGCAGCGTCGGCCGCCCGGTGCCGAACAGGGCTGCGTCGAGGCAGCGGCCGGCGAGCGGCTCGCTCGCCGGGAATCGGTTCATCACGATCAGATCGCTGACCCGGCCGAAGCGGGTCACCGCCGGCTCGATCTCCATCGCCGGTTCGACCCAGGTCGCAAAGCAGCTGTCGAGCCGGTCGTCGACCGGCGCACTCGGCAGCTTGTGCTTGAGGCGCCAGCTTTCGAACTGCCCGCGTGCGGCCGCTGCCAGCCGGCGGTTTTCCCGCTCGATCATGTCGCGGCCGACCTGGGCGTTGGCCATGATGTCGGGGTACAAGGTAACCACCGCCTCGGCGTTCGAGTGCACGCAGAGCGCCCGGACGTGCGAGTTCATCGGCTTGGCGATGGCGAGCGCCGCGTCAAGCGCAGCCTCGGTGTCAAACCCCGGGGCAAGGGGCACTAAAATCGTTCGCATCATCGGATCGACCTCTCGAAAGCAACCAGGAGAAAATCATTGTCCGGCGTCGCCTCTGGCGCCTTGATCCAGGTCAAGCCGCGGCTGTCGCGGCAGCATCACGCCCGGCAGATAGCCGATCAGGAACACGACAAAGCCGAGCGCCCAGACCACGGCCGAGGCGAGCATGTCGGCGATGGCGCCTGCCAGCGGCACGGCCGCCGCCAGCAGCAAGCCCAGCACCAGCCACAGATACGCCAGGTGCAAAATCCATACGCCCGGCGCGCGCGGCACGCGGCAGCCGCACCACACCCGGCGGCGGCCAACGCCGCGAGGCAGCCACCAGACCGGGCCCGAAGATCGCATCGCAGGCGACATAGAGGCCGAGCGCCGGCGGCGGGTGCGACCTCGACGGCGCCAGGCCATAAGCGAACCCCGCCAATCCGGCCCCGCGACGCCGAACAGCATCTCGTGCGCGTGCCACAGCACCGGGGAGACCCGGCCCGTGTGGCCGGCAATCTTCATCGTTGCGGCCCTTCCTTCGCGCCATTCGAGGCGTGCGCGATGCGCGGCCACAGATGCGACGCCCGCGACGAAAGGCATTGATGCAAATCAACCGCTTAAGCCGACGCCGGCGCTGCCCGCCGGGCCGGGGTCAGGAGAGCGTCAGCAGTTGTCGTGCGGCCGCCAGCGTCTCCGGCAGATCGCGGCCGGCATCGACCCGATGCCACTCGACGGGCCCGGGGTCGAGCGCGACCTGCCGGCGCACCACCGCGCCGGTCGCGTCCGAGGCGTCGTCGCGGCGGGCGCCGACCCGCGCCACCAGCGCCGCCTCCGGCGCCTCGAGCCACAGCCCGCAAAACGGCACGCCCGCCTGGCTGGCCACCGCGGCAAATTCCTGCCGCTCCTCCGGGCGCAGCGCCACCGCATCGATGATCGCGCAATACCCGGCGCGCAGCGCGGCCGCAGCCCGCGCCCGGATCGCGCCGTAGACCCGGGCCGAAATCTCCGGCGCATAGGCGGCTTCCGGCAGCTTCTCCTCGGGCTCGGCGCCCAGCAGCCGCTTGCGAATGACGTCGCTGCGCAGCACCCGCGCCCCCGGCCGCAGGCCGAGCGTCGGCGCCAGCGCCGCGGCAAGCGACGATTTGCCGGTGCCGCTGAGGCCACCGATTGCGATCAGCCGCGCCGGCGACGGGGTCAGCACTGCGCGCGCGAGATCGAGATAGGCTTGCGCCTCCGCCGCCTTGCCCGCCTCCGCGTCGCCGCCGCCGACGGCATGGTCGATCGCGGTGCCGGCAACATGGGCGCGGATCGCCGCGCGCTGCGACAGAAACAGCGGCATCGCCGCCAGCCCATCGTCCTCGCCGGTCAGATCGAGATAGCGGTTGAACACCAGATTGGCGAACCCGGCGAAGCCGCGATGGTCGAGGTCCATCAACAGGAACGCGAGGTCGTACAGCACGTCGATACTGGCGAGCCGGTCGGAGAATTCGAGGCAATCGAACAGCACCGGCCGGCCGTCGAGAACGCAGATGTTGCGCAGGTGCAGATCGCCGTGGCAGCGCCGCACCTTGCCCGCCGTGCGGCGCCGGTCGAGCACCGCGCCGATCCGTGCCGCTTCCGTCAGCGAGCGGGCGCGCAGATCGTCGATCTCGCCGTGCGCGAAGCCGACCGCGCGGCAGCCGCGCAGCAGCCCATCGTTGTTGCGCACGATCTCGGCAGCCACGGCGGCGCCACCAAACTCGGGGCAAGGCTCGGCGGCGGCGTGAAACTCGGCAATATGTGCAGCGAGCGCATAGAGCAGCGCCGGGGTCAGCCCGCCCGCCCGGGCGATCGCGTCGAGCAGCCCGTCCTGCGCGAACCGGCGCATCACGACGACCCAATCGACGACCGTGCCGCCCCTGCCCCAGCCGATCGACCCGTCGGGCCGCCGGGATATCGCCCGCACATCGAGGTACAGCTCGGGCGCGGTGCGGCGATTCAGTGACAGCTCGGCGGCGCAGGCCCTGCGCCGCAATTCAACGGTCGAGAAATCGACATAGGAGTATTTGATTGCGCGCTTCAGCTTGTAGGCGCGCTCGCCGGCGAGGAACACCCGCGAGATGTGTGTGTTCAGGGTCTCGACCGTGCCGACCCGGGACCCGTAGCTCGCCGGGTTGCCGAGAAAGGCGATCGCATCGCGCTGGCTGTCAGGTTCGTCTGGCATCCGGTTTCAGCACCTTGGTGACGCGCAGCGCCAGCATGTCGTCGGCGCCATCGGGGATGAAGCCGAGGACGCGGCACATGTCCAGCATCGGCTTGTTCTCGCGCAGCACCGCGCCGACCAGTTCGCCGACTCCGCGCTCCGTGGCGATCTCGATCAGCCGTGTCATCAAGAGATAGCCGAGCCCCCTGCCCTTCCAGTCGCTGCGCACCGCGACCGCGAATTCGGCGCGGCGGTTGTCGGGGTCGGCGGCATATCGCGCGACGCCGAGCGGCACCCCCTCGCATTCCGCGAGGATCGCCATTTCGCGGTCGTAATCAAGTTGCGACAGCCGCGCCGCGATCGCATGGCTGAGACCTCGCAGCGTTGCGAAAAACCGCATGCGCCGATCCTCCGCGGTCATGTTAGCGACCAGATCGTGCAGCAGCGGCTCGTCTTCCGGACGCAGCGGCCGCAGGCGCACCGCCACGCCCTCGCGGGTATGCCCCACGGTTTCGAGGTGCTGCGGATAGGGCGCGATCGCCAGCCGCGTCGCGTCGGCCGCCGGCGTGACCCGCACCCGCGCGTCGAGCGCGATGACGCCGCGATCGTCGGCGAGCAGCGGGTTGATGTCGAGCTCGCGGATTTCCGGATGGTCCGCGGCGAGCCGGGCGACGCGGATCAGCGCGTCGACGACCGCGTCGAGCTTCGCTGGCAGCGTACCGCGATAGCCCTGCAGCAGCAGCCACACCCGGGTGCGCATCATCTGCGCGCGCACCAGCACCGCGTTGAGCGGCGGGAATTCGAGCGAGGTGTCGTTGACGATTTCGACGGCCGTTCCGCCCTGGCCAAACGCGACGACCGGCCCGAACACCGGATCGTCGGCGATCCCGACCAACAGCTCCGTGGCGCCGGGCCGGCTGACCATCGCCTGCACCAGGAACCCGTGGATGCGCGCCTCGGGCCGGGCCAACCGCACACGGTCCAGCATCGCCGCCGCCTCGCGCCGCACCGCCGCGGTATCCGCCAGGCCGAGCGCCACGCCGCCGAAATCGCTTTTGTGGGTGATGTCGGGCGAGCGGATCTTCAGCACCACCGGGAATCCGGACTTTTCTGCCGCCATTGCGGCCGCTTCGGCATCGCTCGCAACCAGGGTGGCCGCGACCGGGATGCCGTAGGCCGCGAGCGCCGCGCTTGCCGCCTCGGGCGCCAGCCACGAACTGCCGTCGGCCAGCGTCTGCGCGATCGTTCGCCTGACGCTCGCCGCATCCAAGCGCGCCCCGGCGGGCTGCGTCGGCGGCGTTTCCATCAGCAGGTCCTGGTTACGCCGATACCTGACCCGGTGCATGAAGCCGGTGACCGCGGCGTCGGGCGTCGCGTACGAGGCGATCCGGGCGCCGGCAAACAGCCGCCGCGCCTGCTGCGCCGATTGCTCGCCGAGCCAGGCGGCGAAAACGTTGCGCCCGTGGAGCCGTTCGGCCGGCACGGCGGCGAGTGCATCGATCGTCGCCTCCGCCGCCTCTGCCGGCTCGGCCAGCGCGGTCGGGCAATTCATCGCCAGCACCGCATCGACCCCGTCGTCGTCGAACAGCGCGGCGAGCGCCGCGACATAGCGTGCACCCGAGGCATCCCCGATCAGGTCCACCGGGTTGCCGCGGCTCCAGGTCGGCGGCAGCACGGCGTTGAGCCGCTCGACCGTCGCCGGCGACAGCGGCGACAGCGTGCCGCCGGCTAGAACCAGCGCGTCGGCCGCAAGCACCCCGGCGCCGCCGCCGTTGGTCATGATCGCCAGCCGGTCGCCACGCTGGTCGCGGGTCAGCGCCAGCGTCTCGGCGGCGTCGAACAGCTCTGCCATCGTGCCGACACGCAGCATGCCGGCGCGGCGGAACGCGGCTTCATAGACCGCGTCGGCGCCGGCGAGCGCGCCGGTGTGCGAGCTGGCCGCCTTGGCGCCGGCGCTCGAGCGCCCGGCCTTCAGCACCAGCACCGGCTTGGTGCGTGCCGCCGCGCGCGCCGCCGACATGAATTTCCGGCCGTGCGTCACCGCCTCGACGTAGAGCAGGACCGCCGAGGTGTCCGGGTCGGTCGCGAGATAGTCGAGCATGTCGCCGAAATCGACATCGGCCATGTCGCCGAGCGACACGACGTAGGAAAACCCGATCTGCCGCGGCGCCGCCCAATCGAGCATCGCGGTGATCATCGCCCCCGACTGGCTGACAAAAGCGATGCCGCCCGGCGGCGGCGCCAGGTGCGAAAAGCTGGCGTCGAGGCCGAGGCGCGGCACCATGATGCCGACGCAGTTGGGACCGACGACGCGCAGCAGGTGCGGCCTGGCGGCGTCCAGGATCTGCTGCTGCAATTCGCGGCCGTGCCCGCCCAGTTCGCCGAACCCGCCGGTGATGACCACGGCACCGCTGGTGCCGCGCACGCCGAGCTCGGCTATCAGCCGCGGGATCGTCTCAGGCGGCGTGGCGATGACCGCCAGGTCGGGAGCCTGCGGCAGGGCAGCGACCGAGGGATAGACCGGCAGCCCGTCGATCTCGCTGTGATGCGGGTTGACCAGCATCAATTCGCCGTGAAACCCGCAGCGCCGCAGATTGCGCACGGCCAGCGCGCCAACCGAGCCGGCGCGCGGCGTCGCGCCGATCATCGCCACCGATCTGGCCGCGAAGATCTTGTCGAGGTTGCGGATGGACATCGGCGGCGTACCCTTTGCGAGCGGCTATACTGCCGCGACGCGGCAGCGGGCAAATTGATCCGGATCAATGGCCGCCGCACGGCGGACCCCTAATCTTCAAGCAAACAGCGGAGTTGCACGATGAACGCTCGGGACATCATGACCGCGCCGGTGATTTCGGTAAGCCCCGACACGGCGATCGAAGAGGCAGCGCGGCTGATGGTCGAAAACCGCATCAGCGGGCTACCGGTCGTCGACGAGAACGGCGCCATCGTCGGCATCCTGACCGAAGGCGATCTCTTGCACCGCATCGAGCTCGGCACCGAGAAACAGCATTCCGGCTGGTATGGCCTGCTGTTCGGACCCGGCCGGTTGGCCGCAGAATATGTCCGCTCGCGGGCGCGACAGGTCGGCGAGATCATGACGTCCGACGTGTTCGCGGTGGCGCCGGAAACCAATCTCGCCGAGGTCACGGCGCTGATGGAAACCCGGCATGTCAAGCGAGTGCCGGTCGTCGAAGGCGGCCGGCTCGCCGGCATCGTCAGCCGCGCCAACCTGGTTGAAGCGCTGGCCAAGACGCTCGCCGCGCAGCATGAGGCGGCGATCGACGACGACGAAATCCGGGCGCGCATTCTCGCCGAGATCGAAAAGCAGCCTTGGGGGCCGCGGGAAAGCGTGACTGTCACGGTCAAGGACGGGGTCGTCGAGCTGCACGGCACGGTCGTCGACGAACGCGAGCGGGCGGCGCTGCGCGTCGCCGCCGAAAACCAGCCCGGCGTCAAATCGCTGCGCGACTACCTCGTATGGGTCGAGCCGAATTCGGGGATGGTGTTTCCGGCCGCCCAGTAGACGCCACCCAAAGCTACTGGGCCACCCAGCCGCCGTCGATCGACAACGCCGCGCCGGTCATCGTCGTGGCACCGTCACCGCACAGGAACACCGCCAGCGCACCGATCTTTTCCGGCGTCGTGTAGTCGAGCATCGGCTGCTTCTCGCGCAGGAGGTCGTCATGCGCCTGCGCGACCGGGATGCCCTGCGCCTTGGCCCGCGCCTCGATCTGCTGCTGCACCAGCGGGGTCAGCACCCAGCCGGGGCAGATCGCGTTGCAGGTGACGCCCTGGTTTGCGGTCTCGATCGCGATCACCTTGGTCAGCCCGACCAACCCGTGCTTGGCGGTGACATAGGCCGCCTTTTCGCCGCTGGCGACGAGGCCGTGCGCCGAGGCGATGTTGATGATGCGGCCCCATTTCTTCGCCAGCATGTGCGGCAGCGCCGCCTTCGATGCGTGAAACGCGGCCGACAGGTTGATCGCGATCACCGCGTCCCATTTCTCCTCGGGGAAATCGACGACCTTGGCGACGTGCTGGATGCCGGCGTTGTTGACCAGGATGTCGACCCCGCCCATCTGCTGCGCCGTTGCCGCGACGAGGTCGCGGATTTGCGCCGGCTTGGTCATGTCGGCGCCGTTGTATCCGACGCGCACACCATGCCGCTCGGCAAGCCCGGCGCGCAGGTGCTCGATCGCCTGGCCGTCGCCGAACCCGTTGAGCATCACATCGCTTCCCTCGGCGGCGAGCGCGCCGGCGAGCGCCAGCCCGATCCCGCTGGTCGAGCCGGTGACGATCGCGACCTTGCTCTTCAACATCAGCCTTCTCCCACCTCAGTCTTCGCCGGTACCCGGCGCAGCCGGACCGGCTCCCGGAACCCCTTTACTGCGGCGGTCTCCTCGCGCGCGCCGAGCGGGCACAGCATCGCGGCAACCTCCGACTCCTGCGCCATCGTCTCCGACAGCACGATGTCCCCGCCGCCGCTCTCGCCTTGCAAACGCGCCGCCAGATTGACCGTGCGCCCGAAATAGTCGAGCCGGTCGTTGAGTGTCACGGCGATGCACGGCCCGCAATGCACCCCGAGCTTGACGATGATCGTGCCCTCGTCGACACCGAGCCCCTTGTTGAACGCGGCGATGTCGGCGCGGATTGCGAGCGCCGCCCGCAGCGCGTCGCCCGGGTTGCTGAATGCCGCCATTACCGCATCGCCGATGGTCTTGACCACCGCGCCGTCGTGCCGGCGCACCGCCCCGGTCAGCACTGCGTAATGCTCGCGCACCCAGCCGTAGGCGCGCGCGTCGCCGGCCCGATCGTAAAGCTCGCTCGACCCCTTGATATCGGTGAACAACAGCGCGACGCGGCGGACTTCGACCTGGTCGCCGGGGCGCAGCACGGCATCGGCAAACAGGTCGCGAAACGCCTGCATCGTCGTGACTTCGTGGGCGGTCAGCGCATCGGCGGCCCAGGCGCGGTCCTCGATGACCAGCACCCGCGCCGCCGAGCCGGCATTTCGCGCGCGCACCTGCCCAGGCGCGCCGCCCTCGCCCAGCAGCGGGTCGTCGTCGGTCAGCGTGATCTCGGGCACGACCCCGCCCGCGACGCGAAAATCGGCGCTTCCGACAGGCTCGATCGTGCGCGCGCGATAGGCGCCGTCGGGCAGGTCGGCCGCCAGCGTCACCGCCGCGCCCGGCGCCAGCGGGTGCTGTACCTTGACGTGCGCGTTGTCGAGCGCGCTTGCCAGGCAGTAGCCGCCGATGCCGAGCGCGCGGATATCGTCGGCCGGCTCGAACGTGACCTCGACGTTCTGCGTGAAGTCGCGGTCGTAATCGATGTTGCAGCTCGGGCAGTGCGCCCCTTGCGGCAGCTTGTCGAGGCTTGGCGCAACCAGCTTCGCGCCGCGGCAGCGCGGGCACAGCAGGTCCCAGCGCAGCGCCAAGAGCCCGCTCTTCGCCGCGGCCAGAAAGGTTTCGATGACCGTGCGCGGCTCCGCCCCCCAGCGCCGCGCCAGCGCCCGCGGCCGCATCCGCGACAGGTCGTGCTCGGTCGCGCCGAGCAGATAATCCGCCAGCTTCTCAGCCTCGCCATAGCCCTGTTCGACGAGGGTTCGCGCCTGCGCCGCCACGCGCCGCCGCACTATCGCCGGAATGTCGGGCGGCGCTTCCTCGAACCCGCGCGGTTCGCCCGCTGCGGCGAGCGCCGCCGCCTCGCGGTAGAGCCG
This sequence comes from Allostellaceae bacterium, assembly GCA_035534855.1. Classification (GTDB taxonomy): domain Bacteria; phylum Pseudomonadota; class Alphaproteobacteria; order ATCC43930; family CGMCC-115725; genus DATARH01. The sequence goes on from DATLRD010000031.1 coordinate 9,337, forward strand.
GCCGAGCCCCGGACCAAAGCGCCAGCGCAGCACGAGCGCCACCGGCAGTGCCGCGAGCAGGCCGCCGGTCTCGATCCGTAGGCGATAGCGCGCCCGCGTGCCGCCCGGTTCGGGGTCGAGGGTGATCTCGGCGCTGACGGCGCGCACCGGGCCGCGATGAAACGCGCGGCGGTGGGCGTAGCGCCGGCCGGCAACCCATTCCGGCACGCCTTCGTCCCACGTCAGGTGCATTCCGAAGCGCCGCGTCTCGCCGGTGCGCCGCACCGTACCGTCGGGCTGCGCCGTATCGGTAACGGTGTAGCGCGGCAGGCCCAGCGCCTCGTTAAGCCGCGCGGTGTCGGCGAGGTACGGCCACAGCGCATCGGGCGGGCTCGGGAAATGCCACTCCCAGACCCGTTCGACGACCCGCATCCGTTCCCCCGCCGCGGCTTTTCGAGCACACTCTAGCCCGCAACCGCGCCGGTTCCTATCGCAACCCCGCTGGATCGCATTTGCATCGCGCGCGCCGCCGGGCTAAGCAGACGCCATGCCACCGAAACGCAACCCGCTGGGCCTCAACCCGCTCCAGCTCAAGACGCTGACCCTGTTGCAGGAGTTGGCGCGGATCGCCGGCAAACCGCCGGCCGACGACGAGCCGGGCGTCGCCATCACCGAATTGCCCGACCCGCACGGCGACCATTTCCATATGGGCGAAGCCGTCGTCGCGGCGCGCGACGCGACCGGGCTGCGCAACCCCTCTGTCTGGACCGCGCTCGAACGCAAGGGCCTGATCCGTCCGAAGCTGCCCGACGCGGTGATCGTGACCCCGCTCGGCCAGGAATACGACACCGGCCTCAAGGATGCGATCCTGCACAAGAGCGGGCATTAGCGCCGCGAGTCACCACACGAAGCGCTGGGTCACCCCGACCGGGTTGAGCCCGGCGGTGTCGAGCGCCGCGGCGACGCGGCCGGGGTCGAGCGCCCCGCCCTCGCCAAACTCGCCGGCATGCACCCCGCCGGTGACGAAGAGGCTGGCGATGCCGGCCGCCTTGGCCCCGGCGATATCGGTGCGCAGCGAATCGCCGATCGCCAGGAGACGTGTCTTGTCGGCGATGCTGAGCAGCGACAGACAGCTTTCATAAACCGACGGGTGCGGCTTACCGTGCCAGCGCACGGTGCCGCCGATCGCTTCGTAATGCTGCGCCAGCGCCCCGGCGCACAGCGCCGGCCTGCCGGCGTGCATGACGACGAGGTCGGGGTTTGCGCACACCATCGGCAGCCGGCGCGCAGCCGCGGCGCGCAGCACCGGGTCGTAATCGGCGATCGTGTCGTCCCACCCGGCCGGGCCGGTGTTGAGGATGAAGTCGGCGGCCTCGACCGTATCGACGATCGCCAGCCCCAGCCCCTCGCGGATTTCGAGATCGCGGTCGGAGCAGATGTGCAGACAGCTTCGGCCGAGCGCGGCATAGAACGGGTCGTCGCTCCGGTGCAGGTACTGCCACGCCTCTTCGCCCGACGACATGATCCCGTGATAGAGCCGCGCCGGCACGCCGATCGCGGCGATGCGGCGGCCGACATCATCGGACCGCCGCGGCGCGTTCGACAGCAGCACGACGCGCTTTCCGCCGCCGATGAGCCGCTCCATGCAGTCGAGCACGCCGGGAAACGGCGCCACGCCGTCATGCACCACCCCCCACAGATCGAGGATGAACCCGTCATACTCGGCGGCCAGTTCGTGCATCCCGGCGATCATTTCCACGGTCACTCCCTCGCCTCTCCGCATCGTCGTCCCGGCGCAGGCGCAGGCCGGGACCCACGCCTGCCGTGGATACCGGCCTTCGCCGGTATGACGAGTATAGAGGGCCTCAGCCGTTGCCGCTCACGCCTTGCACCCGCTGCCGACCGCCTCGGCGACCGTCGTGAACCCGTCGCGCCGCAACAGGTCGGCGAGCCCCTGTTTGATCCGCGGCACCAGCCCCGCCCCGGCGAATACCAGCCCGGTATATAGCTGCACCAGCGACGCGCCGGCGCGGATCTTGGCGTAGGCGTCCTCGGCACTGGCGATCCCGCCGACGCCAACCAGCGGGATGCGCCCCTCAGTCAGCCGGTAAATCTCGGCAAGCACCGCCGTCGAGCAGGCCAACAGCGGCCGGCCGCTGAGCCCGCCGGCCTCGCCGGCTGCGGCGCTCTTCAGCCCGCCCGGGCGGGCGATCGTCGTGTTGGCGACAATGATCCCGTCGACCGCGCGCTCCAGCGCCACTGCGGCGATATCAGCGGCCTCCCTGGGGCCGAGATCGGGGGCGATCTTGATCAGCAGCGGCACCGCGACGCCGCTGTCGTGCCGGGCCACCAGCACCGCCGCGACCAGCGCATCGAGCGCCTCGCGCGCCTGCAGATCGCGCAGCCCCGGGGTGTTGGGCGACGAGACGTTGACGACGAGGTAATCCGCCAGCGGCGCCGCGCGCCGCACGCCTGCGGCATAATCGGCAGCGGCATCGGTGCTGTCGCGGTTCTTGCCCAGGTTGACCCCGACGATGCCGCGCCGCTGTCGCTTCCCAAGCCGCGCGACGACGCCTCCGAGCCCGCCGCTGTTGAACCCCAGCCGGTTGATCAGCGCCTCGTCCTCGACGAGGCGAAACAGCCGCGGCTTCGGATTGCCCGGCTGCGGCCGCGGCGTCACCGTGCCGATCTCGACAAAGCCGAAGCCCAGCCGCAGCAACGCGTCGGGCACGCGGGCGTCCTTGTCGAGCCCCGCCGCCAGCCCGACCGGATTGGGAAAATCACGGCCCCACAGGGTTTGCGCGAGGCTCGGCGGGTCCATTGCTGCCGCGGCGCCGGCGAGCCCCCATTCGAGGGCGCGCAGCGTCAGTTCGTGCGCGGTCTCCGGCGGCAGCGCGAACAGCAGTGGCCGGATCAGCGGATAGAAATCAGGCACGCCACTCAGCTCAGCACCAGCTCGGCCTGTCCCAAGCCGTCGATCGTCACGACGCAATCGTCGCCGGCCGCCGGAAACTGCGTCGCGACCAGGCTGCCGGTCATCACCACCTGCCCGCGCCGCAGCGGGTTGCCCTCGGCGGCGCGGCGGTTGGCGAGCCAGGCGAGTGCGTTGAGCGGGTGGCCGAGCGCGTCGGCGCCGACCCCCGCGCCGATCTCGCGGCCGTTGATCGCCAGCCGTGCGGCCACTTCGCCGAGTTCGCGCCGCCGCCAGTCGCGTACCGGTGGGCCGAGCACGATCCCGGCGTTCCACGCATTGCCGGCAATCAGCGCCGCCGCGGTGATGCGCTTGTAGTCGTAGCGCAAATCCTCGATCAGCTCGATCGCGGCCATACAGCTTTCGACCGCGCCGGAAACGCGCTCGCGGTCGCCGCCCTGCGGCAGATCCTCGCCGAGCCGCACCGCGATCTCGGTCTCGATCCCCAGCCGGCAGAAATCGGCAGCGCGCAGCCGCGCGGTGCCGTGATGCACCTCGTGGGTGAAGATCGCGCCATAGCAGGGCTCGTCGATCCCGCACAATTGCTGCATAACCCTCGTGGTAATCGCGATCTTGAACCCGGCGACTGGCCCGCGCGGACCGGCCGCTGCGATCGCCTCATAGGCGGCGCGAACCGCATAAGCCTCGTCGAGGCCGGCGGGGCAAAGCTCGGCCGGCAGCACGTCGACCGGCCGCCGCTCGCGAAACAGCGCGACAATGCGTTCGGCCTTCTGGCATGGCGTCAGATCGGGCATTCGGGGCGCCTCCTGGTTCCGCGCCGGTAGGGCGGGCGGCACGCCGGCACTTTATCTTGCCGGCTCTGTTAGCGGCACGTAGAAACGGCGGCGCGCCCGCCCGCAGCCCATCGGCATCATGGACGCTCTTGTTCAATCCGTGCTTGAGTTTGTCGCCGCGCATAGCGGCTGGGCGGTCGTCGCGATGTTCATCGCGGCGTTCGGCGAATCGTTTGTCTTCGTCAGCCTGCTGTTTCCCGGAACCACGCTGCTGATCGCCGCCGGCACGCTGGTCTCAAAGGGCACCCTGCCCTATTGGCCGGTGCTGATCGGCTCGGTGGTCGGCGCGACGCTCGGCGACTGGGTGTCGTACTGGCTGGGTCGGCGCTTTGGCGGGAGCATTGCCCGGCTGTGGCCGTTCAGCCGCAACCCCGACATGCTGGGGCGCGGCATTCGCTTCTTTCAACGGAACGGCGGCAAGAGCGTCTTCATCGGCCGGTTCTTCGGCCCGCTGCGCGCGGTGATCCCGCTCGCCGCCGGGATCATGCAGATGCCGGGGGGATGGTTCGGCGTCGCCAATGTCGGCTCGGCGCTGGTCTGGGCGCCGATGCTGCTGTTTGCCGGCGATGTCGTCGGCAAGGCCGGCGAACGGATCATCGGCTCGGCCAATACCCTTGCGGTGCTGTTCGGTGGGATCACCGTGATCGGCATCGGCGGCCTCGCCTGGGCCGCGCTGCGCGCCCGCCGGCCCAAGCTCTAGGAACGCCAACGCCTCACCGGTGCGATGCCGCTGTGTCTCGCGGCCTATCGGCCGCGCGCCGACGGCGTCGCGGCCGCCGGCTCGGCCCCGGTGGCGGAGGGCAGGTGGTCGGCGATATAGCCGTCGACATGCTTTGTCACCAGGTCGAGCTGATCGGCAAAGAAATGGTCGGCGCCGGCGATCTTGCGAAAGTCGATCTTGATGTCGCGCTGGTGCGACAGCTTCTGCACCAGCTTCTGCACAGATTCCGCCGGCACCAGCGCGTCGGCATCGCCCTGCAGGATGAGGCCCGACGACGGGCACGGCGCGAGAAACGTGAAATCGTACTGGTTCGCCGGCGGCGAGACGGAGATGAACGCCTCGATCTCGGGCCGGCGCATCAGCAGCTGCATGCCGATCCACGCGCCAAACGAATAGCCGGCGACCCAGCAGGTCTCGGCGTTGGCGTTGTAGGTCTGCAGCCAGTCGAGCGCCGCCGCCGCGTCGGCCAGTTCCCCCTCGCCGCGGTCAAAGCTGCCCTGGCTGCGCCCGACCCCGCGAAAATTGAACCGCAACGTCGAGAACCCACGCTTCACAAAACATTGGTACAGCGCATAGACCATCCGATTGTTCATTGCCCCGCCGTGCAGCGGGTGCGGGTGCAGCACCAGCGCCATGGGCGCATTTGTCCGGCGCGCGTGATGGTAGCGGCCTTCGAGCCGCCCCTCCGGACCATTGAAAATTACGTCAGGCATTGTGCTTTCCGTTCATACCCCACTAATTGGGTCGGATATCGATCCTCACGGTTGCCTATGGCCCAGTGCCATATGCGCCGCTTACTTGATTGCGTTAGTCGGAGAATTATATCTTCTTCCCGAATGCGATGAGCCGTGGGGGGCAGAGCGGCGCATTGCCGGCAGCGACTGTAACATAGGGATGGCGATGCCTTTCAAGAAGCTGCGCGACGAAATTGACGCGACGCTGGCGCGCGATCCCGCAGCCCGGTCGCGCACCGAGGTCGTGCTGTGCTACCCCGGGTTCCAGGCGCTGCGGTTCTATCACGCCGCGCACTGGCTTTGGCTGCATCACCGCTATCTGCTCGCGCGGTTCGTCTCGCATCTCGGGCGGATGATGACCGGCATCGAAATCCACCCCGGCGCGACGATCGGCCGGCGCCTGTTCATCGACCACGGCATGAGCGTGGTGATCGGCGAGACCTGCGAGATCGGCGACGACTGCACTCTGTACAGCGGGGTGACCCTGGGCGGCACGCGCCCTTCAGCCGACCAGAGCGGGCAGAAGCGCCATCCGACGCTGGGCAACAACGTCATCGTCGGCTCCGGCGCGCAGGTGCTGGGACCGCATCGTATCGGCGACGGCGCGCGCATCGGCGCCGCAGCGGTGGTGATCGGGCCGGTGCCCGACGGCGCGACGATGGTCGGCAACCCGGCGCGCCAAGCCGCCCGCCGACACCCCGCCGGCGAGGCGGAACCGAAATTCGTTCCCTACGGGGTCAGCGGCGAGATGCCCGACCCGGTTGCCCGCGCCCTCAACGGGCTGCTCGGCGAGGTTGCCAGCCTGCGCGCCCGGCTCGAAGAAGCCGAGCGCGCGCTGGCCGCGCCACGCGCCGCGGGCGACGGCTCCGCGGCGCCAAGGGCCGAGGGCGAGGCCGAATCGACCGGCTGCGAGCGGATGACGTGAGCAGGCGTCGCGGGAGGCTTGGGCGATGAAGCTCAGCACCAAGGGCCGCTATGCGGTGATGGCGATGGTCGACCTCGCCCAGCACAGCAACGGCGCGCCGGTGTCGCTCGCCGATATCGCCGAGCGCCAGGAGATTTCGCTGTCCTACCTCGAACAGCTGTTTGCCAAGCTGCGCCGCGGCGGCTTGGTCAAGAGCGTGCGCGGCCCGGGCGGAGGCTACCTGCTGTCGCACGACCGCGACGACACCCGCATCGCCGACATCATCATCGCCGTCGACGAGCCGATTCGCACGATCCGCTGCACGCCGGGCCAGGCGCTCGGCTGCCGCGGAGACCGCAGCCGGTGCCTCACCCACGATCTGTGGGAGGAATTGAGCAACCAGATCCATCTCTACCTGAGCTCGGTCTCGCTCGGCGACGTGTGCGAAAAGCGGGTGCTCGGCACAAGCGGGCTGGTGCAGCGCCGGGCCTATAGCGCGATGGCCGCGGCCGACGGCTCGTGACGCCGCATGGCCCGCGGTGAGAAGGAGCTTTTATAACGGTGATCTTGTGACCAGGCCGATGCGCGAGACCTATCTCGACTGGAATGCGACGACCCCGCTGCGTCCCGCGGCGGCGGCGGCGATGCAGGCGACGATGGCCCGCTGCGGCAACCCGTCGTCGGTGCATCGCTGGGGTCGCGAGGCGCGGCTGGCGGTCGAGGCGGCACGCGAGGCGGTTGCCGCGCTCGCCGGAATGCCAGCGGCCGGCGTGGTGTTCACCAGCGGCGGCACCGAGGCCAACCACCTCGCGCTGCTCGGCAACGGGCGCGAGCGCGTGCTGGTCTCGGCGGTCGAGCACAATTCAGTGCTGCAGGCGGTACCGGGCAGCGAGCGCATCCCGGTCGACAGCAACGGACTGGTCGATCTCGCCGGGCTCGATGCGCTGCTCGCGGCCGAGACGCGGCCGGGGCTCGTATCGGTGATGCTGGCCAACAACGAAACCGGCATCATTCAGCCGATCGCCGAAATCGCCGCGCTCGCTCATGCCAGCGGGGCGCTCGTCCATTGCGACATGATCCAGGCAGCCGGAAAGTTACCGGTCGCTGCGGCGGCACTCGGCGCCGATTTGGTGTCGCTGTCGGCGCACAAGATTGGCGGGCCACCGGGGATCGGCGCGGTGATCGCCGGCGACGGCGTCGAGCTGGCGCCACTGCTGCGCGGCGGCGGGCAGGAGCGCGGGCGCCGCGCCGGCAGCGAGAACCTCATCGGCATCGCCGGGTTTGCCGCCGCGGCCGAGGCGGCCTTGGCCGACCTTGCCGCCTACGACCGGGTGCGGGCGCTGCGCGACCGGCTCGAAAGCGAAATTCTTGCCGCCGCGCCCGACTCGATCGTGATCGGCGCCGCTGCTCCGCGCCTGCCGAACACCGCGGCGATCGCGATGCCCGGCGTACCGGCTGAAACTCAGGTGATCGCGCTCGACCTCGCCGGGATCATGGTCACCGCCGGCGCCGCCTGCTCGTCAGGCAAGGTCGGGCCGAGCCACGTGCTGGCGGCGATGGGGCTGCCGCCCGTCATCACCAATTCGGCGATCCGCGTCAGCCTCGGCTGGACCACGTCGGAGGCCGATATCGATCAGTTTGTCGCGGCGTGGACCGCACTCCATCGCCGCCTGCAGCAGCGGAGGGCCGCATGAGCGCCGCCGTGCCGAAAACCGCGCCGGCCGAACACGCCAACGCCTTGCCGATCTATCTCGACAACCAGGCCTCTACCCCGCTCGACCCGCGGGCGCTTGGCGCGATGATGCCGTACTTCACCGAGCATTTCGGCAACCCGCACAGCGAAAGCCATGTCTATGGCCGCAACGCGATGGCGGCGATCGACGCGGCACGCGCGGAAATCGCCCGGCTGATCGGCGCAGACCCGCGCGAAATCACGTTCACCTCGGGCGCCACCGAGGCTAACAACCTGGCGATCAAGGGGGTGGCGCATTTCGCCCGCGCCCATACGCCCGCTGACGGCGCGCGCGACCATGTCGTCGCGCTGACGACCGAGCACAAATGCGTGCTCGAAAGCTGCGCCGCGCTCGAACGCGAGGGGTTCCGCGTCACCTATCTCCCGGTCGAGCCGGGCGGCCTCCTCTCGCTTGACCGCCTCGCCGGCGCGCTCGACGACCGGACCCTGCTGGTCTCGATCATGGCCGCGCACAACGAGATCGGGGTGATCCAGCCGCTCTCCGAGATCGGCGCGCTGTGCCGCGCGCGCGGCGTGCTGTTCCACACCGACGCGGCGCAGGCTGCCGGCAAGATACCGCTCGATGTCGAGGCGATGAAGATCGACCTGATGTCGATCTCCAGCCACAAACTGTACGGGCCCAAGGGCATCGGCGCGCTCTACGTGCGCCGCCGCCCGCGCGTGCGCCTGTTGCCGCTGATCGACGGCGGCGGGCAGGAACGCGGGTTGCGCTCCGGCACGTTACCGACGCCGCTCTGCATCGGGTTCGGGCGCGCCGCTGCGCTCGCCGCCGCCGAGATGGTGGGCGAAGCGGCCCGCATCGCGGGGCTGCGCGACCGCCTGCAGCAGAATCTCGCTCGCCGGGTTCCGGGCATCGTGGTCAACGGCGACTGCGAGCATCGCCTGGCCGGCAACCTCAACCTGTCGTTTCCGGGGCTCACCGCCCCCGAACTGATCGAGGCCTGCCCGTCGATCGCGATCTCGACCGGCTCGGCCTGCACCTCGGCGGCGGTCGAGCCGTCTTATGTCTTGCGCGCGCTCGGCCTGTCCGACGAGCGCGCAAACGCCTCGATCCGCATCGGCATCGGCCGCTTCAACACCGCCGCCGACGTCGATTTCGCGGTCGATGCACTTGCCGCGGCAGTCGCTCGGTTGACGCCGCGGCCCGGGCCCGCAATATGAAGGGCCATGACCGAGCACGAAATTTGCGGAGACCCTGACAGATGGCGTTGAAGCAGGCCCTTTCGGTAACCGATTCCGCCGTGGAGCACATCGAGGCGCTGCTGGCCAAGCGCGGCAAGCCGTCGGTCGGCGTGCGCGTCGGGGTGCGGGCGCGCGGCTGCTCCGGGCTCAGCTACACGCTCGAATACGCCGACGAGAAGGGCAAGTTCGACGAGGTCGTCGAGGCCAAGGGCGTCACCGTGCTGGTCGACCCCAAGGCGATCATGTTCATCCTCGGCACCGAGATGGATTACGTCGAGGAAAAGCTCGAAAGCGGCTTTGTCTTCCGCAATCCGAACGAGAAGGGCCGCTGCGGCTGCGGCGAATCGTTCCACGTTTGAGTCCCTGGGTTTGAATCCATGGCATCTATGGCGGCGAACCGCCCTCTACCTCCCGCTGCGCGGAGGGGTGAGGGGTCGTTCCCGGCCGGGTGAAAAGAGCGGCTAACGGGTGAAACTGTTTCAGATCGAAGAGCCGGACGGCTCGCCGAGCGACCCCGAAGCGCCGGGCGCCGCGATCGGCATCGATATCAGCGGCGCTGAGGCCCAGGTCGCGGTCGCAGTCGGCGGCAACGCCACCGTACTTGCCGATCGCGATGGGTTCACCCTCGACCTTTCGGTGCCGCCGCTCCTCGCCCCGGCCGAAGCCTGGCATACGCTGTTCGAAGGCGCGCGGCTGCGCGCCGAACGCGCGCTCGCCCGGCCGGTGACGCACGCGGTGGTCGCCGTCGATGCCGCGCCCGCCCCCGGATTTGTCGAGACGCTGCGCGAGGCCGCGGCTGCGGCCGGCGTCGCGCTGCTGCGCGTCGAGATGCCGGCGGCCGGCGGCGAGCCGCCGGCGATCGCTGCGGCGATCCTCGCCGAAGACCTCGCACCACGGCCGGGAACCGCGTGATGCCGAAGATGGTGTTTATCGAGCGCGACGGCACAAGGCGACAGGTCGATGCGCCGCTCGGTCTGTCGGTGCTGGAGATCGCCCACAGCAACGACATCGACATCGAAGGCGCGTGCGAGGGCTCGCTCGCCTGCTCGACCTGCCATGTGATCGTCGATCCCGACTGGTACGACCTGTTGAAGGACGCAAGCGAAGACGAGGAAGACATGCTCGACCTCGCCTTCGGTCTCACCAACACCTCGCGCCTCGGCTGCCAGATCATCATGACCGAGGAACTCGACGGGCTGACCGTGCGGCTGCCCAAGGCCACCCGCAACCTGCTCAACGGTTGACCGGTGGGCGCGGTGCTGTTTCCCCGTCTGGCCGCCGCCGCCGGGGCCGACTGGCACCGCTATACGCGCCACGAATTCGTCCTCGCGCTGGCCCGCGGCGACCTGCCGGAAGCCGCATTCCGCCGCTATCTGGTCCAGGACTATCTGTTCCTCCTGCATTTCGCCCGTGCCTGGGGCCTCGCGGTCTACAAATCCGACACCCTCGCCGAGATGCGCCGTGCCCAGGCATTGGTCGCCGCCACGCTCGATGTCGAGATCGGGCTGCACATCGAGTATTGCCGCGGTTGGGGCCTCGGCGAGGCGCAGATGGCGGCCGAGCCCGAGGCGCTGGAAACGATCGCCTATACCCGCTTCGTGATCGACCGGGGCCTCGCCGGCGACCGGCTCGACCTCGAAGTGGCGCTGGCGCCATGCATCGTCGGCTATGCCGAAATCGCCGCCGAGCGCCTCGCCGACCCGGCGACCCGGCTCGCTGGCAACCGCTATCGCGAATGGTTGGAAATGTATGCCGGCGCCGAATACCAGACCCTCGCGCGCGAGGCCGCCGCCGCGCTCGACGAGCAGTTCGCCCGGCGCGGCGGCGACGGCCGCCTGCCGGCGCTCGCCGCGAATTTCACCGCGGCGACGCGGCTCGAAGCCGCCTTCTGGCAAATGGGCCTCGACGCGACTATATCCCGGTAATGCAGCTTTTTGTTGATATGGACGGTGTGCTGGCCGATTTCGACCGGCACCATGAGGCGGTGTTTGGCCAAGTGTCGGACAAGATCGCAGACAACGTCGATTGGGCGGCGATCCGAGCCGCCCGCGACTTCTATCTCGGCATCCCGCCGATGGCCGACATGGAGGCGTTATGGGCGCGGATCGAGCGCTACAAGCCGATCGTGCTGACCGGTGTGCCGGCCTCGGTACCGGAGGCGCCCGACAACAAGCGCGGCTGGGTGCTGCGCCATCTCGGCCCACAGGTCGAGGTCCGCTGCGTCCGCTCGCGCGAGAAATCGCACCACGCCGCGCCCGGCGACATCCTGATCGACGATTGGGAGAAATATCGCCATCTGTGGATCGCCGCGGGCGGCATCTGGATCACTCACCGCAGCGCCGCCGCGACGGCCGCGGCGCTTGACGAGATGGGTATCTAGTGTGGCGAATGGCTACCGCTGCCCTCGATGATTTCGATCTGCCGGGCAATCCGGCCGACCACCGCGTCGTCGTGGCGATGTCGGGCGGGGTCGATTCGTCGGTTGTCGCGGCGCTGCTGGTCAAGGCCGGGTTCGACGTCGTCGGCATCACCTTGCAGCTTTACGATCACGGCACCGCGACCGGCCGAAAGGGCGCGTGCTGCGCCGGCCAGGATGTGCGCGACGCGGCGGCGGTGACGGCGCGGCTCGGCATCCCGCATTACGTGCTCGATTACGAGGCACGGTTCCGCGCCGCGGTGATCGAGGATTTCGCCGATGCCTACCGCCGCGGCGAGACCCCGATCCCGTGCATCCGGTGCAACGAGCGGATCAAATTTCGCGACCTGCTGGAAACCGCACGCGACCTTGGCGCCAGCGCGCTGGCGACCGGGCACTACGCGCGCCGGGTGCGTGGGCCAGACGGGCCGGAATTGCACCGGGCCGAGGACCGCGCCCGTGACCAGAGCTATTTCCTTTACCGCACGACCCGCGCCGAACTCGATTTCCTGCGCTTTCCGCTCGGGCCCTTGCCGAAGGAGAAGACCCGCGCGCTGGCCCGCGAGTTCGCATTGCCGGTGGCCGCCAAGCCCGACAGCCAGGACATCTGCTTTGTGCCGCAGGGTTCCTACGCCGCGGTCGTGGCGCGGCTGCGACCCGAAGCCGGCGAACCCGGCGACATCGTCGACAAGGCCGGCAGGCGGCTCGGCCGCCATCCCGGCATCGCCCATTTCACGGTCGGGCAGCGCAAGGGGCTGGGCGTCACCGCCGCCGACCCGCTTTACGTACTGCGCATCGAGCCCGACACGCGTCGCGTCGTCGTCGGCCCGCGCGCGGCGCTCGACGAGACCCGCGTCGCTCTTGCCGAGATGAACTGGCTGGGCCCGCCGCCCGCCGCCGGAAGCGCGCTGCCGGTGGCGGCGAAGTTGCGCTCGGCGCAGCCGCCGGTGCCGGCGACGCTGCATGCCGGCGCCACGGCCGACACGGCAGAACTGGTTCTCGCCGCGCCCTCCGGGGCGGTGGCGCCGGGCCAGGCCGCGGTGCTCTACGGCGGCGACCGGGTGCTCGGCGGCGGCTGGATCCGCCGGGCCGCTTGACCCCTTCCCGCACACCCCCTATATCCGGCCCCCGGTCGCTGGTGAGGCGGGGTAGCTCAGTTGGTCAGAGCAGCGGACTCATAAGCCGAAGGTCGGCGGTTCAAATCCGCCCCCCGCTACCAGACTTGCCGCAGAAATTTCCTGTTTCGATTGACCGGCCCGCTGCAACCATGTCGCGGGCCGCAGCGTTATCGGGGTCGGGCGCAGCGCGCGAAATTGCGCTGCATCCATGCGCCGCGGGGATGAAACGGGCGCGATCGACCGTAAATAGGCAGCGATTTGTGGAGCGCATTGCGATGAGACATCTGTTGACCGGCGCGGCGCTGGCCGCGGCACTGGCGATTGCGGCTCCGGCCTGGGCGCAGACCGCCGAGCAACTGAACCAGCAGCAGCTGTACGGCGGCGGCGCGGTAGCCCCAGCGCCAGCCTATCCCTACCCGTACTACGCCGCGCCGGCACCGGCGCCGGCTCCCTATCCCTATTCCCCGTATCCCTACGCCTATCCTTATGGGTACCCGTATTACGCCTACCCGACCGTCGGCATCGGGATCGGATGGGGTTGGGGCGGCGGCTGGGGCGGCCACGGCGGCGGGCACCGCCGCTAGGCCGTTCGCGCCGACACGCTGGCGCTAGCCGTTGGTCAGCGCGACCAGCGCCTCGCACAGCGCGCCGTGCGGGTCGGCGAGGGTTTCGAGGATCGTGAAGTGGTTGGCGCCGTCGATCGGCAGCAGGTGGCCGGGCAGCCCGCGCTCGGCCCAAACCTGGGTGTAATCGGTCGACTGGCGGCACAGTTCGGGCAGCTCGGCGGTGCCGTAGGCGGCGACCAGCGGCCCCGACATCGCCGGCATCTCGAACAGCGGGCTGTTGCGCAGCGCTTCGTCTTCGTCGAGGCCGAGCTTATCGTTGAGATAGCACAGCCGGATCGGTTCGAGATCGTAGATCCCGCTGATCGCGAGGCCGCCCTTGACCTCGCGCAGCGGCATCGTCATCGCCGTCAGGTGGCCGCCGGCAGACCAGCCCGAGACATAGAGGCGCGCCGGGGCGGCGCCGTGCTCGCCGATATGCTCGGCGAGCCACAGCACCGCGCGCCGCACCTCGGCGACAATGCGGTCGAGCCGGGATTCGGGCGCCAGCGTGTAGCCGACGAGCGCGACATTGATCCCGCGTGCCAGCGGCCCGTCGGCGACAAAGGCGAAATTCTCCTTGTCGTTCATCTGCCAGTAGCCGCCGTGGATGAATACCAGCGTCGGCGCGTTCGGCTGGGCCGCGGGAAAGAAATCGAGCCGCTCGCGCGCTGCCTTGCCATACGCGAGGTCGAGATGTGCGTTGCGCTCGCGCCGGATCCGCGCGCTGCGCGCGTTCCAGTCGGCGATAATTGCGGGCGAATTCGCCACTGCCGCACGATTGTTGTAGGCGGCATCGAGCTGCGCCCGATCCATGCCGCGATAGGTCGTCATCCTTCAGGTTCCGATCGCCAGAGGGCTCGACATCTTGCGCAGCAGCGCCACCACCGACAGCGCGGTCAGCTTGCCGGTGCGCGGGTTTTCCAGGCTCGGTACGTTTTCGATCTCGAACGCAAACCGCGCCGAATCCGCTTCGACCTCGATGCGGTGCATGTTGCGTTCGACCGCCGGGTCGGCCCAGATCTCGATCGTCGTGCGGTCCGGGCCGATCCCGGCCATCGCCAGCGCCGCCGCGACGTTGACATTGGCCGGAAAACCCTGCGCCGCCTCGCGCGCCGACCCGGTGAACACCAGTTTTGCGGCGTTGAGGCCGTCGACCTCGATGCCGTTGGCGACGAGATAAGGTGCCCCGGCAAGCCCGCCCGGCGGCTTGCGGGTGATCATGTGGACGCGGGAAATCTCGCCGATCGCGGCGGCCTGCACCGCGTCGAGCGCCAAGAGCGCACCGGTCGGCACCAGGATGCGGCCGCCATGCGCGCGTGCCAGCTCGACCAAGTCGAAATTGTCGAGCAGCGCGCCGCAGCTCAGCGTGATCAGCGTGCGGCCATGCGCCAGCGCCGGCTCGGCCAGTTCGCGCAGCACCGAAGCCGGCGCGCATTCGACGACGATCTCGGCCTCTTCCCACAGCCGCGACAGCGGCACCACCGGCGGCTTGTCGGCAAACCCGGCCATCGCTGCCGCGGCACGGCCGGCGTCGCGCGCCGACACCGCGGCGAGGCGCATCCCGTCGATGCCGCGGTCGAGATGCCCCGCTACCACCCGCCCGATCGTGCCGAACCCGGCGATCGCCACCCTCGTTGCCATCCGTGCCCCGTTTGCTGTCGTGCAACAGTAGCGTCGTGCGCCCGTCGCATCATCCGCGCAAGGCTTTACCGGGCGGAGATCGCGCTCGCCGAGGTGTTCCCCCGCTACGATGTCGGCGAGGAGGTCGTCGCCGGCATCCACCTGACGATCAACGGCATCGCCGCCGGATTGAGGAACAGCGGTCGAGGCGCCCAGCTCAATACGATTTCGGCAGGCCGAGCACCCGCTCGCCGATATACGACAGGATCAGCTGGGCGCTGACCGGGGCGATGCGGGCGATCTGCGCCTCGCGGAAATAGCGCTCGACCTGGAACTCCTTGGCGTAGCCCATGCCGCCGTGGGTCAGCATCGCGGTCTCACACGCCTTGGCCCCGGCCTCGCCGGCGAAGTATTTGGCGGCGTTGGCAAAGGCGCCGGCCTCCTCGCCGCGGTCATAGGCGGCGGCGGCGCGCAGCATCAGCAACTCGGCCGCCTCCAGCTCGATCCAGCGCTCGGCGAGCGGGTGCTGGATGCCCTGGTTCTGCCCGATCGGGCGGCCAACAACGACGCGCTCCCCGGCATAGCGCGCGGCGCGCGCCAGCGCGGCGCGGCCGAGACCGACCGCCTCGGCGGCGATTAGGATGCGCTCCGGGTTCATCCCGTGCAGGATGTACTGGAACCCTTTGCCTTCCTCGCCGATGCGGTCCTCGAGCGGCACCTTGAGCCCGTCGATGAACAGCATGTTCGAATCGACCGCGTGGCGGCCCATCTTGGGGATTTCGCGCACCTCGACGGCGCTGCGGTCGAGGTCGGTATAGAACAGGGTCATGCCGTGCGACGGCCGCGGCGCCTCGTCGAACGGGGTGGTGCGGGTCAGGATCAGCATCTTTTCGGTGACCTGCGCGGTCGAGGTCCAGATCTTGCGGCCGCTGATTACGTAGCCGTTGCCCTCGCGCACCGCGCGCGTCTTGAGCCGCGTCGTATCGAGCCCGACATCGGGCTCGGTCACCGCAAAGCAGGCTTTCTCCCGCCCGGCGATCAGCGGCGGCAGAAAGCGCTGGCGCTGCTCGTCGGTGCCGAACACGACGACCGGGTGCAGCCCGAAAATGTTCATGTGCACCGCCGACGCGCCGGAAAACCCGGCGCCCGATTGCGCGACCGCCTGCATGACCACCGCCGCCTCGGTGATGCCGAGCCCGCTGCCGCCATATTCCTCGGGCATCGCCACGCCGAGCCAGCCGCCGGCGGCCATCGCCTGGTGGAACTCGGTCGGAAATCCGCCCTCGGTGTCGCGCTTCAGCCAATAGGCATCGTCAAACTGCTCGCACAGCCGCGCCACCGCCTCGCGGATTTCGAGCTGCTCTTGGGTCAGGCCAAAGCTCATCGCCAAATCTCCACCACCCGGGTCGGGCATAACTGATATTCTGCGCCAAAATCCGACGCAGGAGCATCAGTTGCCGCTCGACGCCGCTGTCGATACCGCGTTCAGCGTCTGCCCTCACGATTGCCCGAGCGCCTGCGCACTCGAGATCGAGCGGATCGGCGGGACCCGGATCGGGCGGGTGCGCGGCGCCGAGGGGCAGACCTATACCGATGGCGTCGTGTGCGCCAAGGTCGCGCGCTATGCCGAGCGCCAATACCACCCAGAGCGACTGGCGATGCCGCTCAGGCGGGTCGGCGACAGGGGCGGCGGGCGCGCGGCGTTTTCCCCGATTTCGTGGGACGACGCGCTCGACGAGGTCGCCGAACGCTTCAGCCGCGCCGCGCAGCGCCACGGCAGCGAGGCGGTGTGGCCCTACTATTATTCGGGCACGATGGGGCTGGTGCAGCGCGACGGCATCAACCGGCTGCGCCACACAATGCGCTATTCGCGCGAAGACCTGACGATCTGCAACATGCTGAGCGATTCCGGCTGGCTCGCCGGGGTCGGCGCCAAGCGCGGGGTCGACGCAAGCGAGATGGCGAAATCCGACTTGATCGTCGTGTGGGGCGGCAACCCGGTCTCGACCCAGGTCAACGTGATGACCCACATCGCCAAGGCGCGCAAGGAGCGCGGCGCCAGGCTGGTGGTGGTCGACCCGTATCGCACCGGCACCGCCGAGATTGCCGACCTGCACCTCGCGCCGCTGCCCGGCACCGACGGCGCGCTCGCCTGCGCCGTGATGCACGTGCTGTTTGCCGAGGGCTATGCCGACCGCGCCTACATGGCGCGCTATACCGACGACCCGGCGGGGCTCGAAGCGCATCTGCAAAGCCGCGGCCCGCAATGGGCGGCCGGCATCACTGGGCTTGAGGCGGCGCAGATCACCGAGTTCGCCCGGCTTTACGGCCGCACCAGGCGCAGCTTTATCCGCTTCGGCTATGGGTTTTCGCGCCAGCGCAATGGCGCGGCGCAGATGTTCGCCGCGCTGTGCCTGCCGGCGGTGACCGGCGCCTGGCAGTACGAAGGCGGCGGGTCCCATTATTCGAACCACGGGCTGATACCGCTCAATCGCACGCTGATCGACGGGCTGGACCGGCTCGATCCGTCGACCCGCATCCTCGACCAGTGCCGGATCGGCCCGATCCTGTGCGGCGACCGGCGCGACCTCGGTGACGGCCCACCGGTCACCGCGCTGTTGATCCAGAACACCAACCCGCTCGTCGTCGCGCCGGAAAGCGGGCTGGTGCGCGACGGCTTTCTCCGAGACGACCTGTTTGTCTGCGTGCACGAGCAGTTTTTCACCGAGACCGCGGCAATGGCCGATATCGTGCTGCCGGCGACGACGTTTCTCGAACACGACGACATCTACACCGCCGGCGGCCACACCTATCTCCAGATCAGCAGCCCAGTGGTGCCGCCTTACGCCCAATGCCGCTCTAACCACGAGGTGCAGCGCGCCCTCGCCCATCGCCTTGGCGCCCGGCATCGTGGCTTTGACCTGACCGCAGCCGAAATCATCGACGAAACCTTGCGGCGCAGCGACCTGCCCGGGCGCGAAGCGTTTACCGAGGGGGTGTGGCGCGATTTCTGGCCGGGCTTCGAGACCGGGCATTTCCTCGACGGCTTCGGCCACGCCGACCGCAAATTCCATTTCCGCGCCAACTGGCGCGCGATCGGCCCGAACCATGTCGGAATGCCGGCATTCCCGGACCATGTCGCGGTTATCGACGATCGTGACCCAGACCGGCCGTTTCGCATGATTCCAGCACCTTCGCGATCGTTCCTCAACACCAGCTTCAATAATACGCCGTCCGGCATCGCCCGCGAGGGGCGGCCGACGGCGATGATCCACCCCGCGGCGCTCGCCGAATTGGGGATCGGCGATGGCGCGCGGGTGCGGATCGGCAACGGCAAGGGCAGCGTTATCGTGCATGCCCGCGCCTTCGCCGGGCTGCAGAAACGGGTCGTGGTCGTCGAGGGGCTGTGGCCCAATCATGCCTTCGAGGAAGGCATCGGGATCAATCTGCTGACCAGCGCCGAGCCAGGCCTGCCACGCGGCGGCGGCGTGTTTCACGATACGTCGGTTTGGCTCAAGCCGGCGTAGGCACCATTTTCAGGCGGCGATGAGCGACGGCAAGAACCGGCTTCCCGACAAATCCCCTTCGACCGAGGTCGATGCGTTTCTGCGTGACCTCAACCGGATGCCGGCGGTGCGGCCGGCCGGTAGGCGCGGCCGGCTGATCTTCGCGCTCGACGCCACCGCCAGCCGCGAGCCGACCTGGGACCGCGCCTGCCGCATCCAGGGCGAGATGTTCGAAGCTACCGCCGCGCTCGGCGGGCTTGATGTCAAGCTGATGTTCTATCGCGGCTTTCGCGAGTGTAAGTCGAGCCGCTGGATGGCGAGCGGCGCCGATCTGCACCGTGCGATGCGCGCGGTGTCGTGCGCCGGCGGCGAGACCCAGATCGAACGCGTGCTCGACCACGCGATCGCTGAAACCCGACGCCTCAGGGTCAACGCGCTGGTGTTTGTCGGCGACGCGATGGAAGAAGACATCGACCGGCTGTGCCGCCTCGCCGGCGAACTCGGCCTGCTAGGCGTGCCAATCTTCGTGTTTCACGAAGGCAACGACCCGGCCGCAGCAAAGGCGTTCCGCCAGATCGCCAAGCTGTCGCGCGGCGCCTATCTGCGCTTCGACCTGGCGAGCGCAGACCGGCTCAAGGAATTGCTGGCGGCGGTCGCCGTCTATGCCGCCGGCGGGTATCGCGCTCTGACCGCCTACGGCGAGAAGAAAGGCGGCGACATCCCGCTGTTGACGGCGCAATTGCGCGCCTGACGCACGATGCTGTTTCTGGTCGGCGGCCTCGTGATCCTCGGCGGGTTCCTGCTGCTCGCCTGGCTGTTCATCAAGACCGAGCCGCAAAAGCTGGCCCAGCTCGTCAAATGGGTGCTGATCGCCGCCGCGGTCGGGCTGTTCATCGTGCTGCTGCTGTCGGAGCGGTTCGCCTTCCTGTGGCTGCCGCTGGCGCTGGCATTGCCGGCGTGGCGCCGCTATCGCTCGTTGTTCTCGGGGTTTCGCGGCCCCGCCGCCGGGCGCAGCTCTGACGTGTCCACGCCGTTTCTGCGCATGAGCCTCGACCACGACACCGGCACGATGACCGGAACGGTGCTGCAAGGCCGGTTCGCCGGCAGCCGGATCGAGGAATTAGGCCGCACCGATCTGATCGCCCTGCTACGCGAGTGCCGCGCCGCCGACGAGGCCGGCGCCCGCCTGGTCGAGGCCTATCTCGACCGCGCCCACCCCGACTGGCGCGACGACTTCGCCGCTGCCGGCCCTTCCGGCCAGTCCGGCGGCGCACGCGGCGGCACCGGCGATGTGACCGTCGACGAGGCCTATGCCATCCTCGGCCTGGCGCCTGGCGCCGACACGGCGGCGATCCGCGCCGCACACCACCGGCTGATGAAGCAGCTGCATCCCGATCACGGCGGCAGCGACTACCTCGCCGGCAAGATCAATCGCGCCCGCGACGTTCTCCTCAAACAGCGGTAGAAAGGGCCATGGAATCGCATGATCGCACGGTCCTCGTCGGCTTGATCGGCGCAGGCATCCAGGCGTCGCGTTCGCCGGCGCTGCACGAACGCGAAGGCCAGGCGCAGGGCCTGTCGTACCTCTATCGGCTGATCGATCTCGAGCGGCTCGGCCTGACCGCGGCTGATCTGCCCGAGCTGCTGCTAGCCGCGCGGCGTTTCGGGTTTGCCGGGCTCAACATCACCCATCCGTGCAAGCAGGCAGTGATCCCTCTGCTTGACGACCTGTCGCCGGATGCGCAGGCAATCGGCGCAGTCAATACGGTCGTGTTCGGCGCCGACGGGCGGACAGCCGGGCACAATACCGACTGGTCCGGCTTCTCTGAGAGCTTCGCGCGCGAGCTGGCCGACGCGCCGCGCCACCGCGTCGCGCAACTCGGTGCCGGCGGCGCCGGCTCGGCGGTGGCGCATGCGCTGCTGACGCTCGGCGTCGCCACCCTGGCGATCTTCGACACCGACCGGACGCGCGCCGCAGCGCTGGCGGCGGATTTATGCCGCCGCTTCGGCGTCGGCCGCGCCGAAGCCATCGGCGATGCCGCGCCGGCGGTCGCGGCGGCTGACGGGCTCGTCAACACGACCCCGATTGGCATGGACGGCCATCCCGGCATGCCAGTGCCGCGCGACTGGTTGCGCCCGGAGTTGTGGGTCGCAGAAATCGTCTATTTCCCGCTCGAAACCGAGTTGCTGCGGGCCGCGCGAGCGGCCGGGTGCCGCACCATGGACGGCGGCATGATGGCCGTGTTCCAGGCGGTCGGCGCGTTCCGCCTATTTGCCGGGATCGAGCCGGACCCCGACCGGATGATCCGGCATTTCGCCAGTATGTGAGGGGATCGATGCAGACTGCGATTGCCGGCGCCCGGTTCAAGGGCATCGAGATCTTCGAGAACGATCTGTTGTCGTTTGACGGCACGCCGGCCGAGATCGGCCAGGCGATCCGGTCGCTCGGCCTCAAGGCGGTGACGTTCCAGCCGTTTCGCCTCGCCCACGCAGACGCGTCACGTGAGGAGCACGACGGCGGCGTATTGAACCGGCGCCCGCCAGCGCTGTTAACCGGTTTTAGTTGCCACGGGGCAACAATGCTACAAAGCCGGCGGCGCAGGGCCGCCTGGTGACCGGATCGAGGAGAACGATGCACAAACCCGTGCGCAAAGCGGTTTTTCCCGTGGCCGGGCTCGGCACCCGCATCCTGCCGGCCACCAAGGCAATGCCCAAGGAGATGCTGACCGTCGTCGACAAGCCGCTGATCCAGTATGCGATGGAGGAGGCGCGCGCGGCGGGCATCGAGGAATTCTATTTCGTCACCGGCCGCGCCAAGAGCGCGATCGAGGACCATTTCGACGTCGCGTTCGAGCTTGAGGCAACACTGCGCGAGCGCGGCAAGACTGATATGCTCGCCGAGATGGAGGCGTGGCTGCCCGCCGCGGGCCAGCTCGCCTTTACCCGACAGCAGCGCCCGCTGGGCCTCGGCCACGCCGTGTGGTGCGCCCGCAACCTCGTCGGCAACGACCCGTTCGCGGTCATCCTGGTCGACGATCTGATGATGTGCGACCCGCCCTGCCTCAAGCAGATGATCGAGGTCTATAACGAGATCGGCGGCAACATCGTCGCGGTCGTCGAGGTACCGCGCGAACAAACCAAACGCTATGGCGTGCTCGACATCGTCTCCGACGACGGCCGCTTGGCGCGCGCCAAAGGCGTCGTCGAAAAGCCTGACCCGGCCGTGGCGCCGTCGAACCTGACGATCATCGGCCGCTACATCATCCAGCCAGAGATTTTCGCCCACTTGGCCAACACCAGACCCGGGGCCGGCGGCGAAATCCAGCTCACCGACGGGCTCGCCGCGCTGATCGCCGAAGGGCAGAGCTTTCACGGGCTGCGCACCGCGGGTCGGCGCTTCGACTGCGGCGACAAGCTCGGCTTTCTCGAATCCAACCTCGCGCTCGGGCTGGAGCACCCCGAGCTCGGCGGCCCGCTGCGCCGGCTGCTGCAAGGCTATCTTTGAACCGCTAATCCTCAGCCCAACGGGAGTGCCGATGCCGCACCGGTTCGATCCTACAATCCTGCGCGAATACGACATTCGCGGCATTGTCGGCGACACGCTCACCGCGGCGGACGCGCACGCGCTCGGCCGCTGCTTTGCAGCGACGCTCGCCGCCGCCGGCGGCAAACGGATCGCGGTCGGCTATGACGGGCGGCTGAGCTCGCCGGAACTGGAGGCGGAGCTGGTCGGCGGGCTCGCCGAAGGCGGCATCGATGTCGTGCGCATCGGACTTGGCCCGACACCGATGCTGTACTTCGCCGCGGCGACGCTGGGCGTCGACGGCGGGCTGATGGTTACCGGCTCGCACAACCCGCCCGACCATAACGGCTTCAAGATGGTGATGCTGGGCAAGCCGTTTTTCGGCGAGGCGATCCAGCGTCTTGCCGCCACCGCGCAGTCGCTGGGGCCACCCGCCAACGCCCGCGGCCGAATCGAGCAGCGCAGCGTCTTTGCCGACTACCTCGACCGCATCCAGCATGACTACAACGGCGTGCGCATGCTCAAGGTCGCCTGGGACCCGGGCAACGGCGCGACCGGCGACGCGATCACCGCGCTGACCCCGGTGCTGCCCGGCGACCACGTGCTGATCAACAACAAGATCGACGGCACCTTCCCGGCCCACCACCCCGACCCGACGGTGCCGGAAAATCTGGTGCAGCTGCAGGAGACGGTCGCTGCGCAGCATTGCGACCTCGGCATCGCCTTCGACGGCGACGGCGACCGCATCGGCGTGGTCGACGCCAAGGGCCGCATCCTGTGGGGTGACCAATTGATGATGATCCTGGCGCGCGATGTGCTGGCGACGCTGCCGGGCTCGGCGATCCTCGCCGATGTCAAGGCGAGCCAGGTGCTGTTCGACGAGGTTGCCCGCCTCGGCGGCAAGCCGGTGATGGCGCCGACCGGGCATTCGCGAATCAAAGCGCTGCTCGCCGAGAGCGGCGCCCCGCTCGCCGGCGAGATGAGCGGCCACATCTTTTTCGCCGACCGCTATTTCGGCTACGACGATGCGATCTACGTCGCGGTGCGACTGCTCGGCATCCTCGCCCGCGCCGATCGCAGCCTTGACGAGATGATCGACGCGCTGCCCCAGGTCATCAACACGCCCGAATTGCGCCTGCCGTGCGACGAGGCGCGGAAATTCAAGATCGTCGAGGAAATCCACGAGCGACTGCGGCAGCGCGGCGCCGAAATCACCGCTATCGACGGGGTCCGCGTGCGCAGCGGCGACGGCTGGTGGCTGGTGCGCGCATCAAACACCCAGGCGATCGTCGTCGCCCGCGCCGAGGCTGCCAGCGAAGCCGGGTTCGCCGCGGTCAAGGCCGAACTGGCGGCCGAACTCGCCGCCAGCGGCCTCACCCTGCCGGAAAGCTGATCCCTACCGGTTGGCGTAGCGCAGCGCGTCGGGGGGCACCACCTCGCAGGCGATGCGCTTGCGATGCAGCGCAACGCACGCGGCGCGCGCCGCCTTTGGCGTGAAATGGACCAGCCGCGCGAGATAGAGCGAGTTCCGCTCGCCTTTTGACGGCGAGACGATCTGCTGTGGCTTGCCACGAGTCAGCGGCAGCTTTGCGGCCTTCCGCACCGCCCGCTCGGCCAATCGCTGTGCGTGATAGGCACCGACCTGGATACCCCAGCGTTCGGCCTCGACGCGCCTGTCGTCATGCGGCGATTCGTCGGCAGCCTTGGCCGCCGGGGCAGCCGCGTGTGCCGGCGCAGCCGCCCGTGCCGGTGCGACCGCATGCAGCGACTCAGCCGCATCGCGCAGCGCCGGCCCGGTATCGCGCAGCGCCGCGACCGCGAGTTTGCCGATTACGTCGCCGCGTCCCGGCGCCGTCGGGATTTCGCGGGCCGCAAGCTGGGGCGCCGCGGCTACCTGGGTCCGCGCCGGCGCGGGCGCCGCCATCGCGATTGCCGTCACCGCGCCGCGCTCCGGCCCCGGGCCGCCGGCCTCGACCTCGGCGAAGCCGCGGTTCAGCATCTGCGCCATTTCCTGGTCACGCGAGCGCCATGTGCGCCCGCCCATCACCACACCGATCAAGCGGTGCCCGCCCTGTACCGCAGAGGTCGCAAGGTTGAAGCCGGAGGCGTTGATGAAACCGGTCTTGATGCCGTCGGCGCCAGGATACCAATCAAGCAGGTGGTCGTGGCCGTTGACGGTCTCGCCGCGGAAATCAAACGAACGGACCGAGAAATAGCGGTATTCGCGGGGGAAATCGTGAAAGAGTGCCAGCGCCAGCCGGGCTATGTCGCGTGCCGTCGTGTGCTGCAGCGGATCGGGCAGCCCCGAGGCGTTGTGGTAAAAGGTATTGGTCATGCCGAGCTGCTGAGCCTTGCGGTTCATCCGCTCGGCGAAAGCCGCCTCGCTGCCGGCCTCGCCTTCGGCGAGCACCGCCGCCGCGTCATTGGCCGATTTGGTCACGATCCCCAGGATCAGGCTACGCACCGAAACCGTGTCGCCGGGCCGCAGCCCCAGTTTCGACGGCTGTTTAGCGGCGGCCGCCGCCGATACGTAGAACCGCTGATCGAGGCGCAGCCTGCCCTGATTGAGCGCCTCGAAGGTCAGGTACAGCGTCATCATCTTGGTCAGCGAGGCCGGGTAGGTCAGCGCATCGGCGTTGTTCTGGGCCAGCACCTGGCCGGTGTCGGCGTCCAGCATGATCGACTCGAACACCGGCGACCACGCCGGCGCCGAGTGGCGGGCGAGTGCCCGATGGTGGGCAACGTGACGATGGCGTCCCGCCAGGGCCGGCGATGTCAGGCCGATGGCCCCCATCGCGGCGAATGTAACGCACACCACCAAGCGGCGCATCAATACACCACACCGCACCGGGCCGGAGCCCGGCCCTTCCTTGCCTGCTGTCTCTGCGCGCACCCTTAACACCCCCCACCCCAGACGAATACGGCCCCCCAGCACGCACCCATCGCCGTCAGGGTAAGGAAAACGGCGACTCCTGTCAAAGTTCTGAGGCCGGGCGGCCGGCGCGCGCCGGCACGCGACCGCTCAAAAATGACCAAGGCCCGACGCGCTGCCCCCATGCCCTCGCGCGCCTCCTCCGGTCGCCAAGATTGTGCAATGCACAAAATTGCTTGCGCAAACCGTATCTCATACTTATCTTTTCATTGTGCGCCGCAGCATCGGCGCGCCCCGATCGGATGAGGACGCGATGAGCGAATCCCGCACCAAGCGCCTGCCCCAGCAACACGCCCCGGCGACCCCGCCGCAACCAACTGCGGCCGAGGCGCCCACCGTAGCGACCGCCGCGCCGCCGGTTACCGCAGCGCCAGGCCGCACGATGCCGCCGCCGAGACCCGCAGGCGCCGGCTGTATCGACCCCTTTGCTGCGTTTGACGCGGCGCGCGCCGCGTTCACCGGCAGCACCGTCGCGGTTGCCGACGAGATGGCCGACATGATGCGCGTCGGCATCGACAGCGCCACCGACGCCGCGACCGGTCTGCTCACCGCCAAGACGCTCAGCGATGGATTTGCGGTCAATGCCCGGCTGGCCAGCCGTAACGTCGATGCGGCACTGGCGCGGTCGTTGCGCCTGACCGAACTCGGCACCCGCCTCGCCACCGAGGCGTGGGAAAAGCTGATGCCGATGTTCGGCACCACCTCGGCGCGTTAGCACCACTCTCTGTCGGGCCGCGGGTGCCGAACACCATGCTTGGTGCGAGACGCCTGCCCGCTCGGTCGAAGCGGGCTCAGTCGAAGAGTGTCGCCAGGCGCTTTTTGATGCTGTCGGCGATATAGAGCGCTAGCGCCTGGATCGTCGATGTCGGGTTCACCCCGCCAGAGGTGACCCAGATGCTGCCGTCGACGATGAACAGGTTCTTCACGTCGTGGCTGCGCCCCCACTCGTTGACCACGGACCGCTCGGGGTCGAGGCCCATGCGCGCGGTGCCCAACAGGTGGCCCGGGTAGTTCAGCACGGTACGGGAGCACGAGATGCTCCGCGCGCCGGCCGCCTCCAGAATCTCCGATGCGCGGGCGATGCCGTGCTCCATCATGCGGCGCGTGTTTTCGCCGATCGCATAGTCGATCTTTGGCGCCGGGATGCCGTTGCTGTCTTTCAGCACCGGGTCGAGCGTGACGCGGTTGTGCTCTTCCGGCAAATCCTCGCAGGCAACGCCGATCAGCAGGCGGCGATAGTGCAGCGTGCGAAACACGCGGTGATGGTCGCGGCCCCACGGCAGGCGGCCGGCGGCCATGCTGGTGATCGCCTCGTTCGCCGGCCCGGTGCCGCGGGTGAACTGCAGCGTGTAGCCGCGCACGAAGTCGCGCGACGGGTCGGTCTCGTAGAATTCCTTGCTCCACATCACCGTCTGCGGCCCGCGGTCGCCGTCGACCTCGTCGTCGACATAGCCGAACACCATCGGCCACGGGTGCAGCATCAGGTTTTTGCCGACCAGACTGGACGAGTTGGCCAGTCCGGTGGGAAACCGCGCCGAGGCCGAGTTGAGCAGCAGCCGCGGCGTGCCGATACCGTTCGCCGCCAGAATCACCATTTCCGCCGGCTGGAACCGCTCCACCCCCTCCGAATCGTAATAGACGACCCCCGACGCCATGCCCTGCTCGTTGGTGGTGATCTGCCGCACCCGGCAGCGGGTGCGCAGATCGACCCGCGCGCGCAGCGCCTGCGGCCAATAGGTGATGTCGACGCTCGCCTTCGCGCCCTGGGCACAACCCGGCGTGCAGTGGCCAAGGTTGATGCACTTGGCTCGCCCGTCATATTCGGTCGTGGCAACCGCAATGTCGGACGGCCACCAGTGCCATCCCAGCCGGTTCATCGCCTGCGCGTAGCGCGTGCCGGTCCTGCCCAGCGGTACCGGCGGCATCGTCGGCTGATGCGGCGGATAGGCCGGGTCGCCGGCCAGCCCGGCGACGCCCGTCATGCGGTCGTTTTCGGCGAAATACGGTTCGAGCGTCCAGTAATCGACCGGCCAGTCGTCCGCCACGCCATCCAGCGTCCGCACCCGGAAATCGGACGGGTGCAGGCGCGGATAATGCGCCGTAAACAGGATCGTGCCGCCGCCGACGCCGTTGAAGTTGGCGATCTTCATCAACGAGTTGTCATCGTTAACCGGGTAGTCGGTGTCGCGCGCGCGGCGGTTGGGGAGGATGTCGAAATCGGCGTAGCGCCGCGCCTCCCAGTCGCGGCCGTTGGTCGGAAATTCAGTCGGCTTGATCCAGTCGCCCTGTTCGAGGCACAGGATCTTCATCCGCGTCTCGGCGAGGCTCCAGGCCACCGCGGCTCCAGAGGCGCCGGCGCCGATGATCAGCACATCGACGATCTCGTCGGTCGGCCGGGCCGTTTCGGGGTTCGCATCCGCCGCCATGTCACCGCCCTGTGCCGTCGACGTCGCGCCACATTCGCGGCCGGCCGCGCACCGCATCGAGCAGCGACCAATCGCCCTGTTCCACTACATGACCTTTGGGATAGGGCGGCCGCGGATCGAGACCCAGGGCGCGTATCACCCGGTCGTCGCGGTAATAGCATTGCAGCACGGCGCGCCCGAGCGCGGTGATGAGCGGGCCCTCGCAGCCGAGCAGGCTCATCGCCGCCGCCGCCGCCTGCGCCTCGTCGAGCCCGGCAAAATCGCCGCCGGCGATGTCGCGCAGCATCGCCAGCGCCTGGCGGACCGCGTTACGGTCGCGCCCCAGCGATCGGGCAATGTCCGTGGAGATGACCGCGTCATCCGCACCCGGCACACCGTATTCGGCGCTGGCCGGCACCATGAAGCCGGCGAGTCGGCGCAGTTCCCTCGCCTCCGCCGCCGTCAGTTCAGATTCGGGATCGTTGGTCGTGCCCATTGCACGCGCCAATCTGAGGCAGGCAGGGATGTTGCGCAACGGCTGAGTATGCGCCCGCGCCTGTGCGCATGCGGCTTGTCCCGCCGGCGTGATTGCGGGAAATTCGCGGCCCCGATCTCCGGCCGGCACCGATCAGACGCAATGAAGCAGATTTCGACAGGAGGGTACCGCATGGTGCGTGATCGCGGCGACGCGAGAACCGGCCCGCGTTTCGCCGCCGCGCTGGCCGTGGCGGCCGTGATCGCCGGGCTGTGCCGCCCGGCCGCGGCCCAGCAGCTGCCGGGGTATCCGTCGCCGATGCCGTGGCCGGCGACCGAGGTCGAAGCGGCGGCGTCGGCAGCCCTCGCCTCGGCCGACGCGGCCGGGCATGCGGCATCGATGCACGCCGCTTCCGCCGCGCCCGCCGCACCTGCGCCCGTAACACCGGCGCCCGCGGCCCCGCCGTCGGCACCTGCCGCCGCCGCGGCGGCGGCAGGCCCAACCGCGGCGACAGACCCAACCGCGGCGGCGGCAGGCCCAACCGAGGTGGGGGCAAGCCCAACCGAGGTGGCGCCCAAGACCGACCTGGATGCATATCTGCTCGGCCGGCTGTGCACCGACGATCTGCGCGCCAACGAAGAGGACCGCATCTACGGGCTGATCAGCCTGACGGTGCGCGACACGCTCGGCTATAACGGTATTCGCGTCACCGCCCCGCTGGTCGACGAGGCGGTGCAGGATGCGCTGGACAACATGATCAAGGATTGTCTGGGGCTGGCCAAGACCGCCCCCCCCGACCTCCTCGGAGCCGCCATCGACATCATCCAGCGCGCGACCCTCGCCCGGGCGCAGGAACGCGAGGAACCTGGCCGCGCGGGCGGGCCACCGGCCGCCGAGGAGACCGCCGCCGAGCGCTCCGAACAGCACACCAGACGCGAGATCAACCGTCACCTGCGGCGTCCGCTGGGCAGGCCGACCGCTGCCGACCTGTCCGAGGAGCTGACCCCGTGGGAGATCGATGCCTGGCTCGACGGTCTGTCGCCGCGCGAGCGCGCGCTCGCGCTGTTCCAGTACGCCTCGGACGTGACGCCGCAGGAGGTCGCCGACGCGGTCGGCATCTCGCTCGCCGCGCTGAAGCGCAACTCCACAATCCCGCGAAAGAACCTGCTGTGGTACTTCCGCGAGGATGAAGACAGCACCCCGGCGCTGCCCGATACGGGACCGGCGATCCAGTACCGCGAGGCCGGCACGCCGTTGACCAGCGTGGCGCAGCCCGTGGCCGCCGCGGGCGGCCCGGCCGCGCCGCCGGCACTGCACATCACCGGCATCAGCCGCGAGCTGTACGGCGGCTGGTCGCTGCTCGCCACGGTCACCGGGCTGCCGCCCGATCAAAGCCTCGACATTCCCGGACCGATCATCGTCGCCGCCGGCAGCGGCGACACCGAACGCCGCCTGATCGTCACCCGCGCGCTCGAGATCACCAAACCTGACGCAGAAGTGCGCCGGTTTCTGCTCAAGGCCTATACGCTCGACGGCGAAAATGGCGGCGTCGGCTATCACGACACGCTTCACTTGGTCGCCGGCCACGTCGACAACCCCGAAGCGCTGCAGACGCTCGGCAACCCAGACCTGGCCAATGTCGAGATCGCGCGCTGCCTGTGGCACGATTACGGCAAGGCCGCCGATCCCGGCCTGTGCCGATAGCGGGCGGCCTCGCGTGGACGCCCGGCGCGATTATCACGCCAGCTTATTTTCTCTTGCGAAGCCGGCATAGAGATGCCAAGTTTTAAATGTCGCCAACTTGACAGGAGGGTGTGTAACAAGCATGACCCCACCTGGGAAGCACCAGTTGCCGACCGCTTGGCATCGGCAACGAAGCCAGAAGTCCAAGAATTAGCTCGGCGGATGCTGTCGAGCGCGGAGCAAAGCTCCGCAACGGACCCCCGATTGTCGCCTTCTGATGAAAAATCAGGGCGCACGGGGGTCTTGTTGTCTTTATCGATTTGATAAGGATCGAATCCGTGGCCAATCTCGCCAGCCCGCTCGTCCTCGACACTTCGGGGCCGACCTCGCGGGTCTATTTTTCCCAGCGGCTGCGGCTTCACTACGTCGATTGGGGCAACCCGGGCGCGCCGCCGCTGCTTCTGGTGCATGGCGGGCGCGACCATTGCCGCAACTGGGACTGGGTGGCGAGCGCGCTGCGCCATGAGTGGCACGTGCTCGCCCCCGATCTGCGCGGCCACGGCGACAGCCAGTGGTCACCCGACGGCAGCTATTCGATCGCAGCCTATATCTACGACCTCGCCCAGCTGATCCATCAGCAGGAACTGGCGCCGGTCACGATCGTCGCGCATTCGCTGGGCGGCATGATCGCGCTGCGCTACACCGGCATCTATCCCGAAAACGTCCGCCGCCTCGTCGCGATCGAGGGGCTCGGCGTCACCCCGCGGGTGATGATCGAGCGCGCCGGCCAGCCGATCGCCGACCGCATGCGCCGTTGGGTCGAGGAGCAGCGCGGCCTGTCGGGCCGGATGTCGCGGCGCTATGCCTCGATCGACGAAGCGCTGAAGCGGATGCAGGAGGCCAACCGGCATTTGTCGCCGGAGCAGGCGCTTCACCTGACCCAGCACGGCGTCAACCAAAACGAAGACGGCACCTATAGCTGGAAATTCGACAATTACGTCCGCTCAGAGCGGCCTTACGGCATGACCCAGGCCGAAACCGAGCAGCTTTGGGCGCGCATCGCCTGCCCGGCCCTCCTGGTCTACGGCAAGGAGAGCTGGGCCTCAAACCCCGAGGAAGACGGCCGGATCAAGCACTTCAAGAACGCCCGCGTGGTATCGTTTGAGGGCGCCGGCCATTGGGTCCACCACGACCGGCTCGACGGGTTCCTCGCGCTGTTGCGGGAGTTTCTGAAGCCCGACGCGGCGGACTAGCCGCGGGCGCCGAAGATCGGGTAGATCACCCGGTCACCCGGCTTGATTCCGAGGCGGTCGGCGGTGCCGCCGTTGACCTCGATAACCGCGCGCACCAGCCCGGGCGACGGGATCGGGTCGGTCAATTCCGGCACCGCGCGCGCGTGGATGCCGACGATCCGCCCGTCCTGCGCGACAAACAGCATGTCAAGCGGGATCAGCGTGTTCTTCATCCAGAACGAAACCGTGGTCGGCGTGCCGAAATCGAACAGCATGCCCGCGTCAGGCGCGAGGCTGCGGCGGAACATCAGCCCCTGTGCCTGCTGCGCCGGGGTGGTCGCCAGCTCGACGGTGAATTTGTGCGGTCCGCTCGCCGAGACGATCGTCAGCTGCGCGGTCGCAAAGGTTTCGAACGCGGCCGCCGGCACCGTCGCCCACAGCGGCGCGATTAGCGCGATGACCAGAAGCAGGCGGTGGCGGATGGCCATGGGGTGATCCGATAATCGAGCGCCGAGCTGCGGTCAATCGGCTAGGATGAAGCACTTTCAGGAGATGCCGGCGATGCGCAACCAGCCGCTTCACCCCGCGACCCTCGCCGCGCAGGCGCTCGGCTGGACCGACCCGACGACCGGCGCGGTGATCCTGCCGATCCAGCCGGCGACGACCTATATCCGCGACCCCGACAACCAGTATCGCCGCGGCCGCAACTATGCGCGCGCCGACAACCCGGGCTACGACCAGCCGGAGGCGCTGTTGACCGCGCTCGAAGGCGGCGCCGCGTCGCTGGTGCTGGCCTCGGGCATGGCGGCGGCGACGACGGTGTTTCGCGCCCTTCCGGTCGGCGCGCATGTCGTCGCGCCGCTGGTCATGTATCACGCCCTGCGGCGGTGGATCGCCGCCTATGCTGCCGACGGGCACATCGCCGCGGATTTCGCCGACACGACATCGCCCGACACGCTCGCCGCGGCGGTGGTGCCGGGGCGCACCCGGCTGGTGTGGATCGAGACCCCGGCCAACCCGCTGTGGTCGATCACCGACATCGCCGGCGCCGCGGAGATCGCGCACCGCGCCGGCGCACTGCTCGCAATCGACAGCACCACGGCGAGCCCGGTCGTGACCCGGCCGATCGAGCACGGCGCCGACATCGTGATGCACTCGGCGACCAAATACCTCAACGGGCACAGCGACGTGATCGCCGGCACGCTGACCGCGGCGCGCGATGACGAGTTCTGGCAACGCCTCGTCGCCGGCCGCAGCAGCGGCGGCGCGATCCTCGGCAATCTCGAGACCTACCTGCTGCTGCGCGGCATGCGCACGCTCTATCTCCGGGTCGAGCGTGCCTGCCATTCGGCCCAGCGGGTTGCCGAGGCGCTGAGGGAAAACCCCCACGTCGCGGCGGTGCTCTATCCCGGGCTGCCGGGCCATCCCGGCCACGATGTCGCGGCGCGCCAGATGCAGGGGTTTGGCGGCATGCTGAGCATCCGGGTCAAGGGCGGCGAAGACGCCGCGATCGCCGCCGCGGCGCGGGTTCAGGTGTGGAAGCGGGCGACCTCGCTCGGCGGGGTCGAGAGCCTCATTGAGCATCGCGCCTCGATCGAAGGCCCCGGCAGCCCGGTGCCGCCCGATCTCTTGCGCCTCTCGGTCGGGATCGAGGACCCCGACGATCTGATCGCCGATTTGACGCAGGCCCTGGCGGGGTGAGCGCGCCTACATCAGCCCCAGTTCGAGCTTGGCTTCCTCGCTCATGCGGTCGCGGTCCCATGGTGGCGACCACACCAGGTTGACCCGCACGTCGTTGACGCCGGGTACCGCGGCGATCGCCGCCTCGACCTCGCCCGGCATGCTCTGCGCCACCGGGCAGGCCGGCGTGGTCAGCGTCATCTCGACAAAGACAATGCCGCCCTGCTTGACCAGCAATTCGTAGATCAGCCCGAGATCGACGAGGTTGATCGGGATTTCCGGGTCGCGCACGGTCTTCAGCGCATCGAGCACCGGCCCGAACAATGCCAGATCGTCCTCGCCCTCGGGACGTTCGGCCGGCTCGCTTTCCGGCTGCTGCGGCGGCTGAAAATCGAAATAGTCGCGCTCATGGGTTTCCGGCGCCATCGCCGCTACTCCGTCTTGACCGGGTCGCCGGCGAGCCCGCCTTTGAGCGCCGCCTCAAAGGCGTGCCACGGCAGGGTCGCGCATTTGACCCGCATCGGATAGGCCTTGACCCCGATCAGCGGTTCGAGCCGCTCGGCGTCGTCGGCCAGGGAATCGGGCACCGCAGGGGGATCGCCGCCGGTGACCTCGGCATGGAAGCGGGCGAACAGCGCCTGCGCCTCGGCCACGGTCTTGCCCTTCAGCACCTCGGTCATCAGCGAAGCCGCCGCGGTCGAGATCGCGCAGCCGCGCCCGTCAAAGCTGACATCGGCGATGCGGTCGCCGTCGAGCGCCAGGTACACGGTGACCCGATCGCCGCACAGCGGGTTGTGGCCCTTGGCGAGGTGGGTCGGGTGTTCGAGCACACGGAAGTTCCGCGGGCGGCGCCCGTGGTCGAGAATGATGTCCTGATACAGCTCGCGCAGATCCATCATCGCGAAAACATCTCCCGGCACGCCTCGACCGCCGCCGCCAGCCGGTCGATATCGTCCCGATCGTTGTAGATGCCGAACGAGGCGCGCACCGTGCCGGCAACGCCGAGCCTGTCCATCAACGGCTGCGCGCAATGGTGGCCGACCCGAACCGCGACCTCGTGCTGGTCGAGCACGGTGCCCACGTCGTGCGGGTGCACGCCGTCGAGGTTGAACGACAGGATGCTGAGCCGGCGCTGTCCGCCGGGCACCAGCCG
Organism: Allostellaceae bacterium; assembly: GCA_035534855.1. Lineage (GTDB taxonomy): Bacteria > Pseudomonadota > Alphaproteobacteria > ATCC43930 > CGMCC-115725 > DATARH01. Next base: position 42,723 of record DATLRD010000031.1, read on the forward strand.
CAGATCGGGGATGCGCGACAGCACGTCGACGCCGTAATCGGTCAGCGCCGCCTCGTGCTCCTGGATCGCGCCGCGGCCGATCCCCTCGATGAACCCGATCGCCAGCCGCAGCCCGACCGCGCCGGCGATGTCGGGCGTACCGGCCTCGAACCGATGCGGCGGCTCCTGGAACTCGGTGCCGGCATATTCGACGCTGGTGATCATCCCGCCGCCGGCCTGCCACGGCGGCATCGCCTCCAGCACATCGCGGCGGCCGTAGAGCACGCCCGTGCCGGTCGGCCCGTAGGCCTTGTGGCCGGAAAACACATAAAAATCGCAGTCGATTGCCTGCACATCGACCGGCATGCGCGGCACCGCCTGGCAGCCGTCGATCAGCACCTTGGCGCCGACCTCGTGTGCCAGCCGCACGATGTTCTCGACCGGCAGCACCGTCCCGGTGACATTCGACACATGCGTTACCGCGACCATGCGGGTGCGCCGCGACAACAACGCCTCGAACGCGCCAAGGTCGAATTCGCCGGTCTCGTCGGTCGGCGCGACCACCAGCTTCGCCCCGGCGCGCTGGCAGGCCATCTGCCACGGCACCAGGTTCGAGTGGTGCTCGACATCGCTGATCACCACCTCGTCGCCGGCCCGTAGAAACGCTCCGCCCCAGCTGTAGGAGACGAGGTTGATGCCCTCGGTCGCACCGCGCACGAACACGATCTCGCACTCGTCGGCGGCGTTGAGGAAGTCGCGCACCGCGACGCGCGCTTCCTCGAACAGATCTGTCGAGCGCGCGCTGAGCTTATAGACCCCGCGATGCACGTTGGCGTAGTCGTTGCGATAGAACTCGGCGATGCCGTCGATCACCGCGCGCGGCTTTTGCGCGCTCGCGCCCGAATCGAGGAAAACCAGGCCGGGGTTGTGCTCGAACACCGGAAACTCGCGCCGCAGGGCACGCCCGTCGATCATCACTCGGTCTCCAACTGGGCGAGCCGGACGGCCAGGCGGCTCAGCAGCCGCTCGCGCACGGCCGGGTCACCGACCCGCTCGACCGCCTCGCGCACGAACCCCTCGACCAGCAGGCGCCGCGCCTCGTCGGTCGCGATGCCGCGGGCGCGCAGATAGAACAGCGCCGCCTCATCGAGGTCGCCGACGCTGGCGCCGTGCGCGCACTTCACATCGTCGGCGAAGATTTCCAGCTCGGGCTTGGTGTCGATCGTCGCGCGCCGGCCGAGGATCAGGTTGCGGCTGGTCTGTTTCGCGTCGGTCTGCTGCGCGCCTTCGCGAACCCCGATCTTGCCCTGAAACGCGCCGTGCCCGCGCCCCGCCGCGACGCCCTTGAACAATTCGCGGGTGGTGCCGCCGGGCGCGCGATGATCGACCGCGGTGACGATGTTGGCTTCATCCTGCCCCCCGACGACAAACGCGCCGTCGAGCGTGCAATGCGCGCCCTCGCCGGCCATCGTCACGGCGATTTCGTGCCGCACCGTGCGGCCGGCGAGCAGCAAAGCGAAGGAACTGAAACGTGCCCCGGCGCCGAGCACCGCCTGCGTGTCGCTCAGATGCACCGCTTCGCCGCCCTCTTCGACCAGCACCGTGCGGTCGAGCGCGGCGCCGTCACCGAGCCGCACATCGACGACATCGTTGCGCCAATAGGCACCGCCCTCGCCGGCATAGGTTTCGACCAGCGTCGCCCGGCTGCCGGCGCCGAGGTTGACGAGGCTGCGGGTGTGCGCCGACCCGCCGGTCGCGGCGAAATGGATGATTTGGATCGGCCGGTCGAGCACGACGCCCGGCGCGACATCAAGCACGAACCCGTCGGCAAAGAACGCGGCGTTGAGCGCGGCGAAGGCACCATCGACACGATCGTCGAGCGCGTCGCGCACCAGCTCCGGCCGGGCGACGATCGCAGCCGAGATCGGCCCGAGCCAGGCACCGTCCGGAAGTCCATCCCTGGCTGATAAAACAGGCGAAAAACAGCCATCGACAAAGACGAGGCGATGCGCGCCGGCGAGCAGATCGAGGCTGTCGAGTTGGCCGCGGATCGCCGCATCGAGCCGGTGCGGCGCGACCGGCAGCAGCGGCTTTTCCTGCAAATCCCGCAGGTCGAGATAGCGCCACGCCTCGCTGTGCCGGCTCGGGAAGCCCTGCTCGGCGAAACGGTTGAGGCTCGCCCGGCGCGCCCGGCGCAGCCATTGCGGCTCGCTGGCGCACTCGGCGAACGCGTCGAGATACGGCCGCGCCTCGGGCTTCACCGGGAAATCGACGAGGGTGGTCATCGAACAACCCTCGCCGCCCCCGCGAAAGCGGGGGTCCAGGGCGAGCGCTCCGTCGCCGGCGACTGGATCTCCGCTTTCGCGGGGATGACGAAAGAAAGGCTGCACCGCATCGGCTGTCTCACGCGGCGTCGCCGAACGCGGCATAGCCGGTGCGCTCCAGCTCGACGGCGAGGCTCTTGTCGCCGGACTGCACGATGCGGCCGTCCTGCAGCACGTGCACCCGGTCTGGCTCGATATAGTCGAGCAGCCGCTGGTAATGGGTGATCAGCACGATCGCCCGATCGGGCGCGCGCAGCGCGTTGACCCCGCCGGCGACGGTGCGCAGCGCGTCGATGTCGAGCCCGCTGTCGGTCTCGTCGAGGATCGCCAGAGTCGGCTCGAGCATCGCCATCTGGAAGATCTCGTTGCGCTTTTTCTCGCCGCCGGAAAACCCGACATTGACCGCGCGCTGCATCAAATCCTCGCCGAGGTCGAGCAGCTTCAATTTGGCCCGCACCGTGCGCAGGAACTGCCCGGCATCAAGCTCCGGCTCGCCGCGGTGGCGGCGCTGCGCGTTAAGCGCAGAACGCAGGAAATACATGTTGTTAACACCCGGTATCTCAACCGGATACTGAAAGGCAAGAAACACCCCTTCGCAGGCGCGCTCTTCAGCCTTCATCGCCAGGAGGTCATGGCCGCGATAGGTCACGCTGCCGGCAGTGGTCTCGTAGCCGTCGCGCCCGGCCAGCACCGCGGCCAGCGTCGACTTGCCCGAGCCGTTCGGACCCATGACCGCGTGCACCTCGCCGGCCTCGACCGTCAGGTCGATGCCCTTGAGGATTTCGCGCCCGTCCTTGAGCCGCGCGTGGAGGTTCTTGATTTCAAGCATCATCCCACACTGCCTTCCAGGCTGACGGCGAGCAGCTTTTGCGCCTCGACCGCGAACTCCATCGGCAGTTCCTTCAGAACTTCCTTGCAGAACCCGTTGACGATCAACGATACCGCGTCCTCATCGCCGAGCCCGCGCTGGCGGCAGTAGAACAGCTGGTCGTCGCTGATCTTCGAGGTCGTCGCCTCGTGCTCGACGCGGGCCGACGGATTGCGCACCTCGATATAGGGCACGGTGTGCGCGCCGCAGCGGTCACCGATCAGCAGCGAGTCGCACTGGGTATAGTTGCGCGCCCCTTCGGCTCGCGGCTGCACGCGGACGAGGCCGCGATAGGTGTTCTGGCCGCGCCCGGCCGAGATGCCCTTGGAGATGATCGTCGACGAGGTGTTGCGGCCGATATGGATCATCTTGGTGCCGGTATCGGCCTGCTGGCGGTTGTTGGTGATCGCGACCGAATAGAATTCGCCGACCGAATCGTCGCCTTCAAGAATGCAGCTCGGGTATTTCCAGGTGATCGCCGAACCGGTCTCGACCTGGGTCCACGAAATCTTGGCGCGCGCGCCGCGGCAAGCGCCGCGCTTCGTCACGAAATTGTAGATGCCGCCCTTGCCCTCGGCGTCGCCGGGGTACCAGTTCTGCACCGTCGAATACTTGATCTGCGCATCCTCGTGGGCGATCAGCTCGACAACCGCGGCATGCAGCTGGTTCTCGTCGCGCTGCGGCGCGGTGCAGCCTTCGAGATAGCTGACATAGCTGCCCTTGTCGGCGATCAGCAGGGTGCGCTCGAACTGCCCGGTCTTGGCCGCGTTGATGCGGAAATAGGTGCTGAGCTCCATCGGGCAGCGCACGCCCGGCGGCACATAGGCGAACGAGCCGTCGCTGAACACCGCCGAGTTGAGCGCGGCAAAGAAATTGTCGCCCTGCGGCACCACCGTGCCGAGATAGCGCCGCACCAGCTCGGGATGTTCACGCACAGCCTCGCCAAACGAGCTGAAGATGATGCCCAACTTGGCAAGCTCGCCCTTGAACGTCGTCGCCACCGAGACGCTGTCGAACACCGCGTCGACCGCAACTCCCGAGGGCACGACCCCGGCCAGCGCCTCGCGCTCGCGCAGCGGAATGCCGAGCTTCTCGTAAGTACGCAGCAGCTCAGGGTCGACCTCGTCCAATGATTTCGGCGCATTCTGCCGCTTTGGCGCCGAGTAGTAGGTGGCGCCCTCGTAGTCGATCGGGGCGATGTTGAGCTTGGCCCATTCCGGCGGGGTCATCTCGCGCCACGCCCGGTAGGCCGCCAGCCGCCATTCGAGCAGCCATTCCGGCTCGTCCTTCTTGGCCGAGATGAAGCGCACCGTGTCCTCGTTGAGGCCGGGCGGCGCGGAATCGGCCTCGATGTCGCTGACAAAGCCGTATTTGTAGCCGTCCTGCGTCAGCGCGCGGACGGTATTGCGGGTATCGAGGGAAGCGCTCATCTGAGACCGATTCGATCAGGTGTGGGTTCGATCAGGTGCGGGCAGGAACGGAAATCTCGGAAGCCGGCGGCACGAAGGCCAGCGGCGAGATCATGTCGTCGAGCGACACGGCGGCCAGCGCCTGCCCGACCGCGCGATTGATCGCCGCCCAGTGCGGCCGCGTCGGGCAGTAATTGGTGTGCGCGCATTCGTCGACATGGACCGAACATTGCGTCAGCCCGATATCGCCGTCGATCGCCGCGACCACCTCGGCGACCGTGATCTCGGTCGCCGGGCGCGCCAGCCGATAGCCGCCGCCGGCACCGCGCGTCGCCGAGACCAGCTCGGCATGACCCAGCGCCTTCAGCACTTTCGCGACGGTCGCCGGAGGCAGCCGGGTTTCCACCGCGATCGCCGCTGCATTGGCCTGGCGGTCGCCGTGGATCGCCATCTGGGTGGCGACGATGACGCCGTAATCGGCGAGTTTCGACAGGATGATCATCGGATTGCCGATGCCACTCGGGTTGCGTCCAATTCGGACTGGATTGGTACGCAATACATCGTCGCTCGGCTGCGCCCGGTCAAGCCCAAATGCCGCGCGACCGGTCGTGTGGCGTTCGGTCGCGCGTGGGCCCCCCTCAGCCGCCGATCGTGGCCTCCGCCCGTTCGATCGCGTTCAGCAGTTCGCTTGGGCAAAACGGCTTCTGCACCAGGCCGAGCGGCTGGGCGCGCTGCGCCCGCAAGGCGATCTCGGGATTGAAATCGCCCGAGATGAAGATCGCCGGAATCCCATACTCGGCTTTGAGTTGCACGGCGAGGTCGACCCCGTCAATCGGCCCGAGCAGGCCGATATCGACGAGGGCGAGCGCCGGCTGTGTGACCGCGGCAAGCGCCAGCGCCTCGACCCCCGACGCGGCGGTCCCGACCGTGACGAATCCCAGCTTGGCCATCAGTTCGGTGAGATAGGCGGCGACCAACGAGTCGTCTTCGGCGATGAGTATCGTGATCGGCTTGCTTGTGTTGGCCATCGCAACCACTTCACATCCGTCCGCTACCGTCGATGTGCGGTCCGGGCTGGCGGTCACGCAACTTCCGCAACCGGGGCCGGGCGCCGATCGAGAGCAAGGGTGCTGGGCTCGTCTGCCGTCTAGAGTCGGGCAGAGGGCTTAGCAAGATGTTAATGCCGCAGGGCGCGATGAAGTTGCTGGTAGTCGAAGACGATCGCGAAACCGCCGCCTACCTGGTCAAGGGCCTCAGCGAAAGCGGCTACGCGGTGGATCATTCGGCCGATGGCCGGGGTGGCCTGTTTCTCGCCACCGCCGGGCATTACGACGCGATCATCCTCGACCGGATGCTGCCGGCGATGGACGGGCTGGCGCTGCTCGGGGCGCTGCGCGGGGCCGAGATCCGCACGCCGGCGCTGATCCTCAGCGCACTCGGCAGCGTCGATGACCGGGTGAAGGGGCTGCGCGCCGGCGGCGACGATTATCTGGTCAAGCCGTTCGCGTTCAGCGAGTTGCTGGCCCGGCTCGAAGCGCTGCTGCGGCGGGGCGTGACGGCGCTGGCGACCACCCGTCTGCGCGTCGCCGACCTCGAACTCGATCTGCTGACCCGAACCGTGAAGCGCGGCACCAAGGCGATCGACCTGTTGCCGCGCGAATTCCAGCTGCTCGAATGCCTGATGCGCCACGCCGGCCACGTGGTGACGCGAACGATGCTTCTCGAAAACGTCTGGGATTATCATTTCGACCCGCAGACCAATGTGATCGACGTGCATATCAGCCGGCTGCGCCACAAGATCGACCGCAATTTCGAGCACCCGCTGCTCCACACCGTGCGCGGCGCCGGCTATTGCCTGCGCGCGCCGGAGTAGGCGCCGGATGGCCGGGCGATGATCATCAGCAGGCTTGCCGCTCCCCCGCCGCACCGGCCGGCCGACGGCGGCCTGGCGGCTGCGATGCGGCGCCTGCTCAAGACCCACGCGGTGCGGCTGGCGGCGCTGTATTTCGCGGTGTTCGCGGTTTCGGTGCTCGGGGTCCTGCTGTTCGTCTATTGGGTCAGCGCGAATTTCGTCGAGCGCCAGACCGAGGCGACGCTCGACGCTGAGGTGACCGGCCTCGCCGAGCAATATGCTCAGCGCGGGCTCAGCGGCCTCATTCAGATCGTCGCCGCGCGCAGCGCCGGCGACCGCGGCGACGGCATGTTCTATCTCGTCACAGATCCCAGCGGGCATCCGCTCGCCGGCAACATCGCGAACTGGCCGGCCGGCGCCAAGTTTGCCTCGGGCTCGGTGTCGTTCACGGTCGAGGTGCCGGTCAAGGGCCACACGCAGTCGCACCCGGCGCAGGGCATCCTGTTCAGGATCCCGCGCGACTACCGGCTTCTCGTCGGGCGCGACATCAGCGACGCGGCGGCGTTTCGCGATCGCATCAAGACGACGCTTCTGTGGTCGGGGCTGGTGGCGCTGGGGGTCGGGCTGATCGGCGGCTCGATCATGGGACGCAACATGCTGCGGCGGGTCGAGCGGGTGAACCGCACCGCCGAGCGGGTGATGGCCGGCAATTTGTCCGACCGGGTACCGGTGATGGGCACCAGCGACGAATTCGACCAACTCGCCGCCAACCTCAACGGCATGCTCGACCAGATCGAACGGCTGATGACGGCGATGCGCGAGGTGACCGACAACGTCGCGCACGATTTGAAGACGCCGCTGGCGCGGCTGCGCGCCCGGCTCGAGCTGACCTTGCTGTCGCCGACCGACGAGGCGGCGCAGGGCGAGGCGATCCGTGCCGCGATCGACGAGGCCGACCGGCTGCTGGCCACTTTCAACGCGCTGTTGAGCATCACCGAAGCGGAGTCGGGGGCCAGCCGCAGCCGGGCCGAGCCACTTGACCTCGGCGAGCTGGCACGCGCCGCGGCCGAACTCTACGAGCCGGTCGCCGAGGAAAAGGGCTTTGCGCTACGCCTCGACAGCGCACCGGGGATCATGATTCGCGGCGACCGGCACCTGTTGTCGCAGGCGGTCGCCAATCTGCTCGACAATGCGCTCAAATACGGCATACGCGACGACCGGCCCGGCGAGATCGAGCTGTCGGTGGCGGCCAGGGAAGGGCGCGCCGCGCTGCAGGTATCGGACCGCGGACCGGGAATTCCGGTGGAGGACCAGGAAACCGTGTTCGACCGCTTTGTCCGCCTCGAACCGAGCCGCAGCACGCCCGGCAACGGACTTGGGCTCAGTCTGGTGCGAGCCGCCGCGCGGCTGCACGACGGCACCGTGTCGCTGCTCGATCATGCACCGGGGCTGACGGTGCGGCTCGAATTCCCGGCGCTCCCGGCGTGAGCCCACGATGCCGCCCGGCCGGACCCGCCGAGATCACTCGGCAAATCCGACGGATCGAGGGTCCGCAGGGTCGAGCCGGCGCGCGGTTTCCACGATCATCTCGCGAAACCCGTCGTGGTCGAACCCGGCGCTGCGCAGCACCGGGGCCATCATTTCGTCGTCGAGCAACTCTTCAAGGCTCGGCTCATAGCGGCAGCATGCGATCCGTGCGGCCATGATCCCCTCCTTACCTGCAAGATTGTAGGCAGGCTCGCTGGTAAGCGTGTCCTAAATATGACACGGGATCGGTTAATTTGTGGCAATCAGGCCATTATTTTTCCGAACTCCCCGGGAATCGAATTCGTCTCAAGCCGGCCTCATCCATCAAACCGAGAAATTGTGTGATAGCCGCCCTTGTTACCCGTCTGGTCGAATTTTCCCACCGCCGTGCCTGGGCCGTGCTGGCGGCCCTGCTGCTGCTGACCGTCGCCGCCGGCTACTATGCCGCCACCCATCTGTCGATCGACACCAATGTCGAGCGGATGCTGCCGCGCGACACGGGTTGGCGGCAGCAGGAAATCGCGCTCGACCGCGCGTTTCCGCAAAACGCCAACCTACTGGCGATCGTGGTCGACGGCGACACGGCGGAGGCGGCGAATTCCGCCGCCGCGGCGCTGGCCGCCCGCCTGACTGCCGAGCCGGCGTTGTTCCGCCATGTCCGCCGCCCCGACGGCGGTCCGTTCTTCGACCAGAACGGCCTGCTGTTTCTGCCCGAAAGCGACCTGAAAAAGGTTTCCCAGCAACTCGTCGCGGCCCAGCCGATGATCGGCAGCCTGGCGGCCGACCCGAGCCTGCGCGGACTGTTCGGGGCTCTGACGCTGTTTCTGGAAGGGGTAAAGCGCGGCGACGTGACGCTCGATAAGCTCGACCCGTCGCTGACCCACCTCGCCGCGGCGATCGACGAGGTCGTTGCCGGCCACGCCAGGCCACTTGACTGGGGCCAGATGCTGACCGGCGAAAAGCCCGATCCGCGCGAATTACGGCGCTTTGTGCTGGCGCAGCCGACGCTCGATTACAGCGCGCTCGAACCCGGTGCCAAGGCCACGGCCGAGGTCCGCCATATCGTCAACGAGCTTCGCCTGACCCCGGCAAACGGCGTACGCGTGCGGATCACTGGGCCGGTCGCGCTCGGCGACGAGCAGTTTGCGACGCTGCGCGAGGGGGCGTTGCGCTCGATTGTGATTTCGGTCGTCGGCGTGTGCGTGCTGCTGTTCGCGGCGCTGCGCTCGGTGCGCCTCGTCGCCGCGATCCTCGCGACGCTGGCCAGCGGCGCCGTGGTAACCGCCGCGTTCGCCGCGTTGGCAATCGGCTCCCTGAACCTGGTCTCGGTCGCGTTCGGGGTGCTGTTCATCGGCCTGGCGGTCGATTTCGGCATCCAGTTCGGTATCCGCTACCGCGACCAGCGGCACCAGCGCAGCGGGCTCGGCGACGCGCTCGCCGGCGCCGCCGACACGATCGGGCCGTCGCTGGTGCTGGCCGCCGGCGCGACCGCGATCGGCTTCTTCTCGTTCGTACCGACCGCCTATGTCGGGGTGCGCGAACTGGGCTGGATCGCCGGCGCCGGCATGATCGTCGCGATCGTGCTGAATTTCCTGCTGCTTCCGGCGCTGCTGACGGTGCTGCGGCCGCGCGCCGAACCCGAGCCGGTGGGGTTTCGCTGGGCCGCTCCGCTCGACCGTTTGCTGCTGCGCCGCCGCGCCTGGGTCGGGCTCGCCGCCGCGCTGGCGGCATTGGGCGGACTGGCGCTGATGCCGCGGGTCGGGTTCGACTTCGACCCGCTTGACCTGCAAAACCCGCACAACGAATCGGTCGCGACCGTGCTCGACCTGACCAAGAACCCGGACACCTCGCCCTATACCGCCGAGATCCTGACCCCGTCGCTCGCAGCCGCCACCGCGCTTGCCGCCAAGCTCGAAAAGCTGCCCGAGGTCGCCCGCGTGGTGACCGCGGCGAGCTATGTGCCGCAGGATCAGAGCGCCAAGCTGGCGATGATCAGCGATCTGTCGCTGCTGCTCGGCCCGACCCTGGTGCCGCCGGCCACCAAGCCGCCGCCGACCGAGGCCGAGGTGCTGAAGGCGATGGCCGATTGCCGCGCCGCGTTGCTCGCGGCCTCGGCGTCGGGCAAGGCCGACGGCGCCGCGACCCGGCTGGCGCAATCGCTTGAGGCGGCGATCACCAAAGGGCCCGGCATCGTCGCGCCGCTGGGTCACAGCCTGCTGGCCGGGCTGAAAGGGCAATTGGCGATGCTCGCCGACCTGCTCCAGGCTCGCAACGTGTCGATCACCTCGCTGCCGCCGGTTCTGCGCGACGACTGGATCACCCCGAACGGGCGGGCGCGCGTCGAGGTCTTCCCGAAAGGCAACGCGCGCGACCACAAGGTGCTCGAGCAATTTGTCGCGGCGGTGCGGACGCTCGCCCCCAACGCCACCGGCACGCCGGTGACGATCCAGGAATCCGGGCGGCTGATCAGCCACGCCTTTGTCGAGGCCGGGATCATCGCGGTGATCGCGATCACGCTGCTGCTCGCGGCGATCCTGCGCCGGCCGCGCGATGTCGCGATGGTCGTGGCGCCGCTCCTGCTGGCGGCGATCCTGACGCTGGCGACGACGGTGCTCGCCGGCATGCCGCTCAACTACGCCAACATCATCGCGCTGCCGCTGCTGCTCGGCATCGGCGTCGCCTTCGACATCTATTTCGTCATGAACTGGCGCCGCGGCACGAGCGCGCATCTGCAATCGAGCACCGCGCGCGCCGTCGTGTTCAGTGCGCTGACGACGATGACCGCGTTCGGCAGCCTCGCGCTGTCCAACGACCCCGGCACCGCCGACATGGGCAAGCTGCTGTTGATCTCACTGGCCTACACGCTGCTGTGCACGCTGGTCGTGCTGCCGGCGCTGCTCGGCCCGGCGCGGGTCAGCCCCCCGCGGGTCAGCCCGCCGCCAGATCGCCGTAGCTCGCCAGCTCGATCCCCAGCTCGTCGATCCGCCGCCGCACCTGCGGGCTCAGCAGTGCCGCCAGCTCTTCCTCGTGCCGATAGCCGGGGATCGCGCCGGGGCGGGCCGCGGGGTGGAAATAAACCTCGCTGACCCCGTCGGGCAGGTGCGGCAGCAGCGCCAAAATGCGGGCTTCGGTCATCGCGCCGCTCCATTTGAGGCCGAATACCTGGTCGCCGGCGGAGATCCCGGCGCGGCTCAGCCGGCGCGCCAGCGCACTGACCGCAAACCCGAAAAACGGGGCATGGTAGCGTTCGCCGGGAAATGCCGCGCGCAGCGGCGCCACCGGCTCGTGCGGCAGGCGCAGCGCCCGCAAGCCGAACTCTCGCCCGATCTCGACCACAAGGCCCGCGACGGTCGGGTGGAGCTGGATGTGCTTGTGCCCGTCGACATGGTTGAGCGCGAGGCCGGTGGCGTGGAACGCCGCGAACTGGGCACGGATTTCCACGGCAAGCTGGCGCCGCGCGCCGGCCCGGAAGAAGAACCGCACCCCGGCCCGCACCTCGTTGTCGAGAAATCGCCCGCCGCGTCCGACCAGCGCCGGGATGTCGCGGGCCGGCAACACCGGCGCGCCGTCGACCAGCACCAGATGCAGCCCGACCCTCAACCCCGGCAGCCGCCGGGCGCGCGCCACCGCATCCGCCGCGGCCGGCGCGGCCACCATCAGGCTGGCGCTGGTCAGGATGCCGTCGCGGTGCGCCCGCTCGACTGCCTCATTGACCGCGACGTCGCGGCCGAAATCGTCGGCCGTGACGATAAGCTGCCTGGGTAGCCGGCTCAGCCAGCCATCTCCCGGTGGCGCAGGAACTGGAAGAACTCGACCCCCTCGCGCAGCCGCCGGCGCATCATCTGCGGGCTCTTGATCATCTCGGCGACCAGCGAGGCGATCTTTTTCCGCCGGAAATAGAAGCGCTTGTAGAAGACTTCCAGCGAATCGAAGATCTCGCCGTGCGACAGGTGCGAATAGTGCAGAGGCGCGATCTGCACCCCGTGGTCGTCGAGCAGCTCGGCGTGGGCGGTATCGAGCCAGCCCTCGTGCACCGCCTGGCGATACAGCTCGGTGCCGGGATAGGGCGCCGCCAGCGACACCTGGATCGTGTGCGGATTGATGTCGGCGGCAAAGCGGATCGTCTCCTCGATCGTCTCCTTCGTCTCGCCCGGCAGGCCGAGGATGAAGGTGCCGTGGATCGTCACGCCGAGGTCGTGGCAATCCTTGGTAAAGCGGCGCGCGACGTCGACCCGCATCCCCTTCTTGATGTTGTACAGGATCTGCTGGTTGCCGCTTTCGTAGCCGACCAGCAGCAATCGCAAGCCGTTGTCGCGCAGCACCTCAAGCGTCGCGCGCGGCACGTTGGCCTTGGCGTTGCACGACCAGGTGACGCCGAGCTTGCCGAGCTCACGGGCGATCGCCTCGGCGCGCGGCAAATTGTCGGTAAACGTGTCGTCGTCGAAGAAGAACTCTTTGACCTGCGGGAAATAGCTCTTCGCCAGGCGGATTTCCTCGATCACGTGCTCGACCGAGCGCACCCGATAGCGGTGCCCGCCGACGGTTTGCGGCCACAGGCAGAATGTGCAACGGCTTTTGCACCCGCGCCCGGTGTAGAGCGACACGTAAGGGTGCTTCAGGTAGCCGATGAAATAGTCTTCGACCCTGAGGTCGCGCTTGTAGACCTCGGTGACGAACGGCAGCTGGTCCATGTCTTCGAGCACGGCGCGTGCCCGGTTGTGGACGATCGCGCCCGACCCGTCGCGATAGCTGAGCCCATCGATGTCGGCGAGCCCGCGTCCCTCGGCGACCTCCTTGACCGTGAAGTCGAACTCTTCGCGTGCGACGAAATCGAGCGCCGTCGAAGCGGCAAGGCTCTGCTCGGGCTCGACCGCGACCTTGGCGCCGACAAAGCCGATCTTGAGGCGCGGGTTCATATCCTTCAGCGCCTCGGCGACCTTGACGTCGGAGGCGAAGGACGGGGTTGAGGTGTGCAGCACCGCCAGCTCGTAATCCGGCGCCTGCGCCAGCACGGCGTCGAGGCTCAACCGCGCCGGCGGCGCGTCGATCAGCTTGCTGCCCGGCACCAGCGCCGCGGGCTGGGCAAGCCAGGTCGGGAACCAGAACGACTTGATCTCCCGCCGCGCCTGATAGCGTGACCCGGCGCCACCATCGAACCCGTCGAACGAGGGCGGCTGCAGAAACAGCGTTTTCATCATCCCAGTGTGTCTCCATCCGCGGACATGCGGCCATTGGGCTCGACCCGAAAGAGCTGCCCCCGCCACTGCACGCTGCGTCCGCAGAAACTACCGACAAACACGGCAAACGACAAAGCATCGCGCAGCGGCAGGAGCCACAGCCGCCGGATCGGCAGCCCGAGAAGGCGCCCCGCCGCTAATGCCGTCGCCCATCTGAGCCCGCAGGCCACCAGCACCAGCCAGCACGCCGCGGCGCTGAACCGCGACACGATCATCACGAGCGCGGCGATCGCCACCGAATGGGTGATCGCCGAGCCGGCAAACCCGAGCGGCGCCATCGCCCGCACGGTGCGCGCCCAGCGCAATTCGTGGCGCCACAGCCCGGCGAAACTCGGCTCGGTGACCCGATTCTCGACGAGGTACGGCGACAGGACGGTCTTCAGCCCCAATTCGCGCACCGCGTCGCCGGCGCGGTGGTCGTCGGCCAGTTCGTCGCGCAGCGAGGCGAAGCCGCCGATGCGGTCGAGCACGTCGCGGCGCAGCGCGATTGTCGCGCCAAAGCAGCCGCCACCGGCGCCCAGCACCTCGCCGACCAGCGCGCTCGGCAGAAAGCCGTAATTGATGTGCAGCGCGCCCAGCTCCGACCAGAACCCGCCGGTCGGCACGCCCTTGTAGAGGCAGGTGACCAGCCCGATTCCGGGGGCGTGCAGCGGCGCGGTGACCGCGGCGAGATAGCCCGGCTCGACCCGCATGTCGGCGTCGGCCATCACGAGGATGTCGTACCGCGCCGTCGGCAGCATGTTTTCGAGATTGGCGACCTTGAGGTTGCTGCCGCCGGCGCGCGGGTCGACGACCAGCGCCAAGTCGCGGCCGGGCCGCGAGCGAATCACCGTCTGCACGGTCGGCACCGCCTCGTCGGCCGGGTTGCGCACCCCGAACACGACCTGCAGCGCCGGATAGTCCTGATCGACAAACGACAGCAGGTTCTCGCGCAGCCCGGGCTCCGCACCGTGCAGCGGCTTGAGCACGGTGACCGGCGGCCGCGTCGCAGGCGCGACGGCGCGGCGCCGTGCGAACGCCGCCGCCGCGACGACGACAACGGCGAGATACGCCCATACCGGAAGGAGGACCAGGGCAGCGATCAGCCAACTCATCGCGACGCCGTCAACGGTGACGCAGGCGGTACCGGATAGAGATTTGTCGTTGCGTTCGCAATCGGGATTGTCGACGATGCGCTGGCTGGGTTACCCCAGCGCTCTTTTTTCCGAAACGCAGCGTCTCCGGAATCTTCGTGAAACTCACCGTCGTGCCTCCCGGGGCCGCTCGTCGCGCTGTCACGGCCGTTGCGTTGCTCGCGCCGGTGCTGTTCGGCTGCGCCACGCCGCCGACCGACCCGGCGGGACGAGCCGCGTTCGAGCAGACCAACGATCCGCTTGAGCCGATGAACCGCAAGATCCTCGACGCCAACATGGTGTTCGACAAACTGCTGCTGCGGCCGGCGGCAAAGGTTTATGTCGCGATTCTGCCCGAGGGCGCGCGCGGCGCGCTCCACCGCGTGCTCGCCAACCTGAAAGAGCCGGTCATCGTCATCAACAACGTGCTGGAGGGCCGGTTCCGGGGCGCCGGGATCTCGGTCGGCCGATTCGTGCTCAATTCGACCGTCGGGATCGGCGGCATTCTCGACGTCGCCAAGCAATCGGGCCTCAACGAACAGCCGGCGGATTTCGGTGAGACGCTGTACGTCTGGGGCTTTCCGCAGGGCCCTTATATCGTGCTGCCGATCTTCGGCCCGTCCAACCCGCGCGATGCGATCGGCATGGGCGTCGACGCCTATATGGACCCGTTCGACTATCTGGCGACCAAGGCCGATCTCGACGAGTTTCAGATCGGTCGCTTCGTTCTTGATGGGGTAGACCGGCGCGCCCGGGTGCTCGACGTGCTCGACGACCTGGAAAAGAACTCACTCGACTTCTACGCCCAGCTGCGCAGTCTGTCGCAGCAGCAGCGCGCCGCAGAGCTGCGCCACGGCCAGCCGGCCCCGGTGCCGGAATCGCCGAGCTTCTACACCGACCCGGGCAAGCCCGCCCCGCCGGCGAGCCCCGCCCCGCCTGCATCCGCGCCGTCAGCCGCAACCGCGCCGCCGGCGCCGGCAAGCTTCTACACCGACCCGGGCAGGGCCACCCGGCCAGCGCACCCGACGATCAAGCCGATGCCGCGCAAACCCGCCGCTGCGGTGACGCCGGCCGCCGCGCAGCCGACAGCGACCTATCCGGGTGCGGGAGAAGGGCCGCTGCGCCTCTCACCCGGTTCGTAGCGAGGCCGAGCGCTGGTCGAGCACCTGCACCAGCCCGTCGGGGCCGGATTGCTGCAACACCCCCGAGAATTCTGACCGCCGCGTGGCCAGCTCGCTGATCGTGCCCTTCAGATAGACGTCGATGATCTGCCACTCGCCCGACGCCGTGTGGTGCAGCAGGTAATTGAGCGTGACCGAATCGCCGTCCGACTTGACCAGCCGGCTTTGCACGATGACCCCGGCCGGATTGGGCTGCGCGGCGGGCTCGACCACGAAGTGCTCGCCGGAATAGCCGTCAAAGCGGCCGGCGTATTCCGACACGGTAAAACGGATGAACGCCTGGGTTATCCGCTGCTGCTGATCGGGCGTCAGCCGCGGCCAGGTCGGCCCGACCGCGATGCGCGTCATCAGGCCGAGGTCGAAGGCATGCTGGATCAACGGGCTGAGCCGGGCGAAACGCTGGTCGAACGACAGCGTCTTAGCCGCCTTCATCACCGCGAGCAGCCCGGCGTAGAATTGCGACACGGTCGCCACGGCGGGGTCACCCCCGGCCGCGGCGGCTGCGCGGTGCGCAAGCCCGCCGGCGGCGAGCGGCAAGGCCAGAAAGAGGCGTCGTGATACCGGCATGGGCGGCCTGTGTCGTGCTGCGGCAATTCCACCAGTGATAACAAACAACGAGCAGCGTTCCCTATATAAAAAGGGCGCGGCAAAGGACGCATCGCCGGTTTGCGCGTGCAGCGCGGTGCGGTTTATGGCAGGGATAGTTTATGGCAGGGATAGTTTATGGCAGGGATAGTTTATGGCAGGGATAGTTCTGCGCCCTGCAGGCTACGAGGCGAGATGATGCGAGTGGTTCTGGCCCAACCCCGCGGCTTTTGCGCCGGGGTCGAACGTGCGATCGAGATCGTTGAGCGGGCGCTCGAAAAATACGGCCCGCCGATCTATGTGCGGCACGAGATCGTGCACAACCGCCACGTGGTCGAAAGCCTGCGCGCCAAGGGTGCGCGATTCGTCGACGAGATCGACGAGGTGCCGCCCGGCGCAGTGACGATCTTCAGCGCCCACGGGGTCGCCAGCGCCATCGAGAGCGGCGCTGACCACCGCGGCCTGCGAGTTATCGACGCCACCTGCCCCTTGGTCTCCAAGGTGCATATCGAGGGGCAGCGTTATGCCAACCAGGGGCGGGAGATCGTGCTGATCGGCCATGCCGGCCACCCCGAGATCGAGGGCACGATGGGCCGCATCACCGGCCGCGTGCACTTGATCTCGAAACCGGCGGAGGTCGCGCGGCTTGAAGTCGCCGACCCGAAAAAGCTGGCGTTCATCACCCAGACCACGCTGTCGGTCGACGACACGCGGGCGGTCATCGAGGCGTTGAAGGCGCGGTTCCCCACGATTGTCGGGCCGGACACCAAGGACATCTGCTACGCCACGCAAAACCGTCAGCGTGCGACCCGCGAATTGGCCAACATCGTCGACGTGGTGCTCGTGGTCGGCGCGCCGAACAGCTCGAACTCAAACCGGCTGCGCGAAATCGCCGCAGAGTCCGGGGTGCCGAGCTATCTGATCGAGGACGCCAGCGCGCTCGACCCGCGCTGGCTCGAAGGTGCGAC
Source organism: Allostellaceae bacterium (assembly GCA_035534855.1). Taxonomy (GTDB): domain Bacteria; phylum Pseudomonadota; class Alphaproteobacteria; order ATCC43930; family CGMCC-115725; genus DATARH01. Next base: position 59,765 of record DATLRD010000031.1, read on the forward strand.
CGCGGTCGGCATCACCGCCGGCGCCTCGGCCCCCGATCTGCTGGTCGAAGAGCTGGTGGCGCGGCTCGGCGAGATGACCCCGACCGAGGTGGTTCGCCTGCCGGGGGTTACCGAGAACGTGCGGTTCCGCATGCCGCCGCAATTGGCCGACGAGATGCCGCGCGCCCCGCGCACCTGGTAAACGAGGAGTTCCCGTGGCTATTTCACTTCATCAGAAGCTGCGCGTCGGCGCCTACGTGCTCGGGCGCCACCTGAGCGGCGTCAAGCGCTATCCGCTGGTACTGATGCTGGAACCGCTGTTCCGCTGCAACCTCGCCTGCGCCGGTTGCGGCAAGATCGATTATCCCGATCCGATCCTCAACCAGCGGCTCAGCGTCGCCGAGTGCCTGAAATCAGTCGACGAATGCGGTGCCCCGGTCGTCGTCGTCGCCGGCGGCGAGCCGCTGCTGCACCGCGAGATCGAGGAGATCGTCGCCGGCATCATCGCCCGCAAGAAATTCGTCTATCTGTGCACCAACGCGCTGCTGCTCGAAAAAAAGCTCGATCTGTTCCGGCCCAACCCGTATTTCGCGTGGACCGTGCACCTCGACGGCGACCGCGAAGACCACGACCGCGCTGTGTGCCTCGACGGCGTCTACGAACGCGCCGTGGCGGCGCTCAAGCTCGCCAAGTCGCGCGGGTTTCGCGTCAACATCAACGCCACGCTGTTCGACAACGCCGACCCGGCGCGCATCGCCCCGTTCTTCGACGCGATCACCGAGATCGGCATCGACGGCATCACCGTGTCCCCGGGCTACGCCTACGAGCGCGCCCCCGACCAGGAGCATTTCCTCAACCGCCAGCGCACCAAGCAATTGTTCCGCGACATCTTTCGCCGCGACCCGGGCAAGTCCGGGGGGCGCCGCTGGTCATTCAACCAGTCGAGCCTGTTCCTCGATTTCCTCGCCGGAAACCAGACCTATCACTGCACGCCGTGGGGCAACCCGTGCCGCAACTATTTCGGCTGGCAGCGGCCGTGCTACCTGCTTGGCGAGGGCTATGCCAAAAGCTTCAAGGAACTGATGGAAGACACCGATTGGGACGCCTACGGCACCGGCAATTACGAGAAATGCGCCGACTGCATGGTGCACAGCGGCTATGAGGCGACTGCGGTGATGGATTCGGTGCGCCATCCGCTGAAGGCCGCGGCGGTTGCGCTGCGCGGCGTCAAAACCGACGGCGCGATGGCGCCCGATATCTCGCTCGACCGTCAGCGCCCGGCCGAATACGTCTTCTCGGCCCATGTAGAGGAGGCGATGGCGCGGCTCAAGGACAAGGCGGCGTAGCTGCCGCCGCGCGGGGCTACAGCGTCGCCAGCAGATCGTAGAGCGAGCCGGCCGGCTCAACCAGAGCCGCAAGCGCGCGGCGGGCCTCCTGGGCGAGGCCGAAAAGCCCCTTGAGCTGCGACGGCTTGCGCAGCACCGAGGCGACGATCCGTGGAATCTCCGGCCGCCCATCGGCGCCGAGCGGCACCAGTGCGGCCGGCGGCAGCACGCGCTCAGCCGGGTCGGCAACCGCGCGCAGTACGAGAAATGGAATGCCCACCGCGGCCGCCGCACGGGCGACGATACCGCTTTCCATATCGACCGCGAGGGCGCCGGTCTCGTGCCACGCGCGAGCCTTCGCCGCCTTGGTCGCGACGATCCGCCTCGCCCCGAGCACCGGCCCCTCGATCGCGCCGATCTGGCGCGCCAGTTCGGCGATGCGCGGGCGCAGCGCCTGGTCGCTGACCCAGCGGCGATCATCTTCGATCACTTCGTCCGAAAGGATGATGTCGCCCGGGCGCAGATCCGGCGACAGGGCGCCGGCGATGCCAAAGCTGATCAGGTATTCCGCACGCGGCACCGCCGCCTCGACAAGCGCGACGGTACGCGCATAATCGCCCGCACCGACGAGCGCCGCAAACCCGGCGCGCCGGGCGATCTTTGCCTCGGCCATCAAGCCGGAGGTGCACAACACCGCCGATGACACCCGCACGCCTAATTCCCCCGCGACACCCCAGCGGCCATCTGAGCACCGCCCGATAGGCAAGTTTGAACCCCGCGCCCTCGTCAAGCGCGGCTCATCCCTACGCGACACCGGGGAAATTGACCAGCGACAAAACAACGCAGAGAGAGCGTCCGATGAAACTTCCCTGCCGGGGCCGTGCGTTCGGTGCCGCTAAAGCCCGTACGTGACCGCTCGCGAGTTGGCGCGCGACAGCGCGCGATAGCGGGCCAGCGCCCATAGCGGGAAAAACGCCCGATAGCCGTGATAGCGCAGATAGAACACGCGCGGAAACCCAACCGCGGTGAACCACGGCTCGTCCCAGGTGCCGTCGTCGTTCTGGGTGCCGACGAGGTAGGCGATGCCGCGCGCGACCGCCGGGTGGGCGACCTCGCCGGCCGCCATCAGGCCGAGCACCGCCCAGGCGGTTTGCGAGGCGGTGCTGTAACCGGCCTCGCCGTGCGGCACACCCGGGTAATAGCTTTCCTCGTCTTCGCCCCACCCGCCGTCGTCGCGCTGGCGGGCGACGAGCCAGGCGACCGCGCGCCGCATTTCCGGCGCGGCGGCCTCGACCCCGGCCGCGTTGAGCGCCGCCAGCACCGACCAGGTGCCGTAGATGTAGTTGGTGCCCCAGCGCCCGAACCAGCTGCCGTCGGCCTCCTGCTCGCGGCGCAGAAAGGCGATGCCGGCCGCCATCGCCGGATGGTCGGCCGGGTAGCCGAGCTGCGCGAGAAACCCGACGCAGCGGGCGCTGACATCGGCGGTCGGCGGGTCGAGCAGCGCGCCGTGATCGGCAAACGGGATGTGGTTCAGGTAGTAATGCGTGTTGTCGGCGTCGAACGACCCCCAACCGCCGTTCTTGCTCTGCATGCCGATGACCCACTCGGCGGCGCGCGCGGTGCTGGCGGCATAGCCGGTGCGGTCGAAGCGGTCGAGCGCCAGCCCGACCGCAGCGGTGTCGTCGACATCGGGATAATGCGGGTTGGCGTATTGGAACGCCCAGCCGCCGGGGCGCAAACCGGGCCGCGCCGCCGCCCAGTCGCCCACGACATCGAGCACCTGCCGCTCTTTCAGCCATTCGAGCCCGCGCCCGATTGCCGGGCGCAGCCGCTCGTCGCCGATTTCGATGAGGGCGTGCGCGACAAGACCCGTATCCCACACCGGCGACAGGCAGGGCTGGCAATAGGGCTCGTCGCCGTCGAGCACCAGCAGCTTCTTCACCGCCCGCTCGGCCATGACGCAGCTCGGATGCACGGGATCGTAGCCGAGGCAATGAAACATCATCACCGCGTTGGCGATCGCCGGAAAGATCCCGCCGAGCCCGTCCTCGCCGTTGAGCCGCTCGGTGACGAAGGCGACTGCGCGGGCGATCGCGCGCCGGCGCGACGCGGCCGGAAACCACGGCTCGATGCGGCGCAGCAGCCGGTCGAGCATGACCAGCGCCCGCCCGATCGGCGACGGGTCGGGCGGTGCGATCCATTCGGCAACGCTGTCGGGCGGCTCGACAAACAACTCGGGAATACCGATGCCCAGCGGGTTCCTGGCGCGCGGCCGCAGCGCCATCAGCACCAGCAGCGGCACCATCACGGTGCGCGACCAGTACGACACCTTTTCGATGTGAAACGGAAACCAGCGCGGCAGCAGCATGATCTCGACCGGCATCGCCGGCGCCGCGCGCCACGGCACCTGGCCGAACAGGGCCAGCATGATGCGGGTAAAGACGTTGCACTTGCGGGCGCCGCCGGCCGCCAGGATCGCCGCGCGCGCCCGCGCCATATGCGGCGCATCGACCGGGTCGCCGGCCATGCGCAGCGCGTAATACGCCTTGACCGAGCAGCTCACATCGAGTTTGCCGCCGTGAAACAGCGGCCAGCCGCCATGCTCGCCCTGCCGCGCCCGCAGGTAGCGGGCGATGCGCCGCTCGAGCTCGGGCTCCGGCGTGCCGAGGAAATGGTTGAGCAGGATGTATTCGGCGGGGATCGTCGCATCGGCTTCCAGCTCGAACACCCAACTGCCGTCGGGGTCCTGGCGCGACAACAGCCAATCGGCCGCCGTCTCGATCGCCCGGTCGAGCCCCGCCTGCTTCACCACATCGAAAAGGGGCGCTTCCCCCGCCATCCGCACCTCGGCGTCAACCCGGCCGTGCGCGGCCGGCGATCAGATCGGCCGCCGCAAAGCCGGAGCGAATAGCGCCTTCGATGGTGGCCGGCAACCCGGTATCGACGTAATCGCCGGCCAGCACGAGATTGACCCAGCGGGTTGCCGACTGCGGGCGGCGGCGCAGCTGGGCGGGCGTCGCACGGAACGTCGCCCGCCGCTCCTTGACGATGCGCGTCGGCGGCACCGGCCGCGCCGCGATGCCGCAGGCGCGCGCGACATCCGCCCACAACAGCCCGGCCAGCTCCTCGGCCAGCCGGTCGACCAGTGCGTCGGCGGCGCTGACCGTCACCGACAGCACGCCGTGCTTGTTGAATACCCATTCCGCCGCCCCGCCGATGATACCGACAAACAGCGGCGTCTGCGGCGGCGCGGCGATCCGGTAATGGGCGTTGACGATCGGCGCGTAATCATCGGGAACCACGAGGTCCGGCACCAGCCGCGCCGCAACCGGCGCGGTCACCGCGAGGACGATTTCGTCACCGGCAGGCAGCGCGGCCGCGCCGCCGTCGAATTCAAGCCCGGCCGCCCGATCGCCGACCAGTTCGATGCGCCGCAGCCGCGCGCCGAACCTGATTTCGCCGCCGGCTGCGCGCAGGCATGTGAGCGCCGGCTCGACAAAGGTTTCCGACAACCCCTCGCGCGGCACCAGCGGGCGGCACGCCGCCCCGCCACGGCCGAGCGTTTCGGCGACCACCCGCGCGAACAGCACCGCCGCCCCCTCCTCCGCGGCGGTGTTCAGCGCGGCAACTGCAAACGGCTGCCACAGCCGCCGGTAGAGGACGCTGTCGCAGTCGAACGCCTCGGCGACCGTCGTGCCTGGCGCGGCGCGGCGCAGCCGGGCTGCCGCCAGATAGTCGCGCGGCCGGGTTCCCGGCACGCGCCGAGCCGCGCTCAGCACCCACCATGGGATGCGGCCGTTGCCGGGCCGCACCTCCCAGCGCTCGCCGGTCGAGAAATCGACGAACGGCAGCATCGCCTCGTCCGGCCCCTCGACAGTATCGAGTGCGCCGGTCATCGCCAGATACGACATCGCCGCCGTGTTGCCGGCGAGCAGCAGGTGGTTGCCGTTGTCGATGCGGCAGCCCAGCTCGACATCAAAAAACGAGCGACAGCGCCCGCCGGCGTGCTCGCTCGATTCGTAGAGCGTCACCGCGCGGCCGGCGCGGGCGAGCGACACCGCGGCGGCGAGCCCGGCAAGGCCGCCGCCGACGACATGCACCCGGGCGCCGCTCATCGACGGATCAGACAAAGCCGTGACGCAGCACCAGCCACAGTTTCTTCGGCTTCGACAGGCCGACGCGAATGCCGGGGTCACGCCAGTCGCTGGCGACCAGCGCGCGCAGCATCGCGTGATAAAGCGCCGCCATCACCGCCGCTGGCCGCATCGCCCGCCGCGAGCACCGCGCCATCGCCGCCTCGGCGTCGGCAAAATGCCGCTCGGCGATCGCCGCGAGGTTGCGGCACACCGCTGGCAGCGCCGGATGGCGCAGCACCGCCATCGGCTCGTCGCCGCGGATGCCGTGCCGGTCGAGCAGCTCACGCGGCAGATAGAGCCGGCCGCGCTGCGCGTCTTCGTCGAGGTCGCGCAGGATGTTGGTGAGCTGCAGCGCACGACCCAGCGCATCGGCCACGTCATGCGCTGGCGCGCTCGCGTCGCCGAAGGCGTGCACCGACAGATGTCCGACCGCGCCCGCCACCCGCCCGCAATACAGGTCGAGCGTCGCCAGGTCGGGCGCCCGGATATCGGTCTCGGCATCCATCGCCATGCCGTCGATCACCGCATCGAAATCGCCGCGTCGCAGGGCATAGCGCGCCACCGGCTCGAGCAGCGCTCGGGCTACCGGATGGCGTGGCGTGCCGGCGTAAAGCCGGGCGATCTCGTCGCGCCATTCGGCCAGCGCCGCGTGCTTTTCGGAAAGGAGGCGATCGTCGTCGGCGATGTCGTCGACCTCGCGGCAGAACGCATAGATCGCGTACATCGCATCGCGGCGTGGCTCCGGCAGCAGGCGCATCGCCCAGTAGAACGAGGTGCCGGCCGCCTCAACGCGGCGGCGGATCAGCTCGCGCAGCGCTTCGTCGCCGGCATCTTCCGGCAGCGTGTCGAACGCGGCGCTGGTCATCGCCGGCGCCCAGCGAACAGGCCGACGGCGAGCGCGGCGAGAAAATCCCCTTTGCCGAGCTTGACCCGCCGCGCCAGCGGGTCGCCCCGCCGCAGATGCCGCGCAAGCCGCGCGGCCAGCATAACGATCGCCGCCGATTCGCGCCGCAGCCCGCCGGCGCGCACCCCGCCCGGCAGGCCGCGCGCGGTTTCGATCAGCGCCTCGGTCTTATCGAGCAGCCGGTCGAGCACGCGGCGCAGCGCCGGGCTCGCCGCCGGCGCGGCCAGCGCCTCGATCCCGATCCCGGCCGCGCCAAGCTCGTCGAGCGGTACATAGACCCGGTCGAGCGCGCGGTAATCGGCGGCGCAATCCTGCAGATGGTTCAACACCTGCAGCGCCGAGCACAACGCATCCGAGGCCGGCCAGGTGTCGCGGCTTTCGCCGTGCAGATCGAGCAGCTGCCGCCCGACCGGCGAGGCCGAATAGCGGCAATATTCCATCAACTCGCCCCAATCGGCGTATCTGAGCTTGGTGGCATCGAGCCGGAACGCGCGCAGCACGTCGTGGCAGTGCTGCGTGGTGACCCCGGTCGCGGCGAGGCTTGCGCGCATCGCCACGGCGGCCGGCGAATCCTCGCCCGGTTCGCCCCCGGCAGCCCCATCGAGGATCGCGGCCATGCGGTCGAGACGACGCACCTTTTCGTCGGCGGCGAGCGCCGGGTTGTCGGCGATGTCGTCGGCGATGCGGGCAAAGCGGTAGAAGGCGTGGACGTGCGGGCGCAGATCGCGCCGAATCAGAAACGAGCCGACCGGAAAGTTCTCGTCGTCCCGTCCCTTGCCCGACGGCGTCTCGACCGAGATTGCGGCTTCAATTCGGCTTTCGGTCGCCAGCGCGGTCATCCCCCAGGCCTTATCGAAAGCATCTGTGTCAAAGGTATCCGTTGGCGCCAAACCAGGCGACGGCATCGGCGATGGCAACGCGCGCCGGTCGGGGCCGATACCCCAATTCGCGCATCGCCCGCGCCGAGCTGAAGAACATCTTCTTACGCGACATCCGCGCGCCGTCCAAGGTGACGAACGGCTCGCGCCCCGTGACGCGCGCCGCGGTTTCCGCCGCGACGGCCACCGGCAGCACCACCCAGTACGGCACCTTGAGCCGCGGCGGCTTTCGCCCGGCGGCGCGCGCCACTTCGCCCAGGATCGCCGCAAGGCCGAGATTCTCGCCGCCGAGGATGTAACGCCGCCCGATCGCGCCGCGCTCGGCCGCCAGCAGGTGCCCGGCCGCAACATCGTCGACGTGAGCGATGTTCAGCCCGGTATCGACATAGCCCGGCATCCGCCCCGAAGCGGCCTCGACGATGATGCGGCCGGTCGGCGTCGGCCGGATGTCGCCGGGGCCGATCGGGGTCGACGGGTTGACGATGACGGCCGGCAGATCCTGCGCTTCGATCATCTCGCGCACCACCGCCTCGGCGGCAAATTTCGAGCCTTTATAGGGGCCGATCATGTCGGCGGCGCGGCTCGGCGTCTCCTCGTCGGCGACCCCGCCCGCCACGAGGCCGAGCGTTGCGACGCTGCTGGTATAGACGATGCGCTCGACGCCGGCGACGAGTGCCGCCCGCATCAGGTCGCGCGTGCCATCGACATTGGCACGAAACATTTCCGCCGGCGCGGGCACCCACAGCCGGTAATCCGCCGCGGCGTGAAACAGATAGCGGCAGCCCTCGACCGCCGCCGCCAGCGACGGCGGATGTTCGAGCGCGCCCTCGGCGATGTCGACATCGAGCCCGGCAAGGTTGCGCCGCGGGCTTTTCGGCCGCGCCAGCACCCGCACCGCGAGCCCGGCCGCCAAGAGCGCGCGCACCACCGCGGCGCCGACAAACCCGGTGCCGCCGGTCACCAGGCACAAGCCGGGAGCGAGAGCCGTCGCCCTCTCTGCGTCGGTCAGGGTTTGCGAACCAGGGGTCATTCTGCGGCAAAACCTACAAGCTCGGCGCTGCCGATGCTATGTAATGATGCTGTGTAATACTGGCGCCTCAGGAGGTATTACCATGTCGCGGATGACCAGCAAGGGCCAGGTCACCATTCCCAAACGACTGCGCGATCATTTCGGACTCAAACCCGGCTCGGAGATCGAATTCGCCGTCGGCCGCGACGGCGAGATTGTCATCACGACCCCAAAGCCCAGGAAGAGCGAAAAGGATCGGCTCGAAAGAGCCCTCGCCGCGCTTGCCGGCAGTGCCGGACCCGGGATGACTACCGACGAGGTGATGGCCCTGACCCGCGGCTGGGGCGAGCCTGACTACGAAGTAACGTGATCCTCGTTGATACCAACGTCGTGATCGATGTTGCTACCCTCGACCCGGTGTGGTTCGAGTGGTCGGGCACCCAGATCGCCAACGCCACGGCCACCGACGGCCGGGTCGTGATCAACGAGATCGTCTACGCCGAGCTTTCCGTGCGCTACGCCGACCGGAACGCGCTCGACACGGCCCTCGAAGGTTGCGGCCTGTCGCTGGTTCGAACACCTCGCGCTGCACTGTTTCTCGCTGGCAAGACGTTTGTCAGATACCGCCGTGCCGGCGGGGTGAGGACGGGCATGCTACCTGATTTCTTCATCGGCGCGCACGCGGTGATCGCCGGAGTCCCGCTGATCACCCGCGACATGCAGCGGCTGCACGCCTATTTCCCGGACATCGAGCTGATCAGCCCGGACCGCAACTAACCAAGGCTGATCCAATCTTAGAAGGCCGCGCACGAGTCGCGGGTGATGACCCCGACCGAGCGCTGGCGAAAGCGCGCTTTGTAGGCATCGATCACCACGGTCAGCCGCCCGGCAAGGTCGGGGCGGCGCGGGGCGGCAACCAGCAGGACCTTGGTGGGCTCGCGCGCAATCTGCCCGGTCTGCGGGTTGCGCCATTGGCCCGCGCCGTCGAACGCCGTGAACCCGTCGGGAAAATTGGGGGTGACGACCCGCGCCGCAAAATCCGCCC
>DATLRD010000032.1:0-22427 GCA_035534855.1 Allostellaceae bacterium
TGGTTTAGCGCATTCTGGACGTTGACGAGGCCATCGGCCTGCGCCTTCGTGCCCTCCTGCACCCTGTCGAAGGCGGCGGTAAAGCCCTCGCGCGTGCTGCTGGCGATTTCGCGCCTGAGGCCCTGGTCCATCTCGGTCAGCGAGCGGCGCACCGCTTCGCCGTCGCGATAAAGTCCGTCAAACCGCGCTTCGAGATTGGCCGCCAGCCCCGTCGCGGCGCTGGCCTGCGTGTTTGTTGCACGCAACGCCCTGAACAGCAGGGCCATGTTTGCGACCGCCAAAACGACGATGATCAAAAGGGCGGTTTCCGAGATCAAACCAGGGCCTCCTGGCGGTTCTTCCATGCGCGGGCGCAGCGGCTCCCCACCGGCCTCGCGCCTGCGCATGTTCCGCTTATGTTCAGATTACTGCAACTTCCGCTCGAAGAAAAGCCCACTGCGCGTCGGCAGAGCTGGCATTGACGCCGGCCGGAACCGCCCCGCCTGCGTGACGACCGCACGCGATCCAAAGCAGCGCCGCTGCCGGGAGGCGCCGCAAGTAATTCTGAGTTAACCTCTTATCAACAACTTCAACCTACCATCATGGGGTCCGGACCATTGGCGGTCGATGCGATGTCGGACTGGGCGGTTTTATTCTTCTGTGGCGCAGCGCTGGTCTTCGTGCTGGGGATCCCCATACCACGCACCTGGCGAAATGTGCTGGTATTCGCCGTGATCGCGTTTGCCTTGTCGTGGGTAATGTCCTCGGGCATCACCAGCGTGCTCGCGCCGTTCAACTAGCGCCGGTCTCGCCCCTTAAGCGCTGCCGCCCTCGACCGGGCACCCCTCGGCGCGCCAGCGCAGCATCCCGCCGTTGAGGTTGGCGACCTCGCGAAATCCAGCCTGCAGCAGGATCGCGGTCGCCTGCGCCGAGCGACTGCCGGCGCGGCAAACCGCGACGATCGGCCGGTCTTTTGTCAGTTCGCCGTTGCGTGCCGCCAATTCGCCGAGCGGGATCAGCACCGCGCCGTCGATATGGCCGAGCGGGCCGCCGAATTCGTCGGCCTCGCGCACATCGACGATCTGCGCCTGCCCGGCGAGCTCTTGGAGCCCGTGCGGATCGATCTCCCACACCCCGGCAAAGCTGTAGCGCAGCGGCCCCCAGCTCGGGTCGGCACCGGGCTCTTCGTCGTTTGCCGGCCGGCCGCAGCGCAGATTGGCCGGTACCGCAACATCGAGCAGCTTCGGGTGGGCGAGGTGCAGATTGTTCATGTACCCGGTGAAATCGCCGAGCGCGATATCGCCGCCGAGCCGCGGGTTGTAGCGCCGTTCCTCGGCGACGCTGGTCGCGGTGAGCCCGCGATAGTCGTGCGCCGGATAAAGCAGGCACGAATCGGGCAGCGAGAAGATCTGCTCGCGCACCGAATGGAACATCGCCGCCGGGCTGCCCTCCTGGAAATCGGTCCGGCCGCTGCCGCGGATTAAGAGGCAGTCGCCGGTAAACGCCATGCTCGAATCGTCGAGCACATAGGTGATGCAGCCGTTGGTGTGGCCCGGCGTCGCCCGCACCAGCAGGCGCCGCGCGCCGAATGCGATCACGTCGTCCTGCACCAGATAGCGATCGGCGCCCTCTGCCCCGCCGGCCTTCGCGACCATGATCTTGCTGCCCGTGCGGCGCCTCATCAGCGAGGCGCCGGTGACGTGATCGGCATGGACATGGGTTTCCAGCGTCGCGATCAGCCTGAGGCCCAATTCGCCGAGCAGCGCCACGTCGCGCCGCACCTGCTCGAATACCGGGTCGATCACCACCGCAACCCCGGCCTCCCGGTCGCCGAGCAGGTAGGTATAGGTCGAGGATTGCGGATCGAAAAGCTGACGAAAGATCAGCATGGAACCCTCCGCGCGCGATGCCGAATTCCGATATGCTGCGAATCCGCGGCGGGAGGCAAGCCATGACAGCGATCGTCGTCACCGGATTGCACGACAGCGACCATGACCGCTGGGCCGGGCTGTGGCGGCTCTACCTCGAATTCTACCAGACCGCACTGCCGCCGGAGACCTACGCCCACACCTGGGCGCGGCTGATCGATCCGGCGGCGCCGATCTTCGGCTTCGGCGCGCGGCTCGGGAATGAGGCGGCGCCGCTGGTCGGCATCACCCACTATCTGTTCCACGCCCATGCCTGGGCGCCGAACGAGGTGTGCTACCTGCAGGACCTTTACGTCGATGCCGGGGTACGCGGCGGCGGCATCGGCAGGGCGCTGATCGAGCGCGTCGCCGCGGTCGCGCGCGAGCGCGGCTGCCTGCGGCTCTACTGGACCACCAAGGAAGACAACGCCCGGGCCCGCCGGCTCTACGACCATATCGCCCGGTTCAACGGCTTCATCCGCTACGATTACGCGCTGTGTTGAGCCGGCGGGCGCGGCGCGGCGGCGCGTTGTGCGCGCACCGGCGGCGCCCTATCTCAAGGAGAGCCGCACCCGTGCCGAGGGGAAGACCGTGAGCCAAGACCATCTGCCGCCGCTGCCCCCCTACCCGACCTCGCGGCTGCGCCGCAACCGGCGCGATGCGTGGTCGCGCAGGCTCGTCGCCGAGAGCGTGCTGACCGCCGGCGATCTGATCTGGCCGGTCTTCGTCCACGACGAAGCGGACCGTGCCCCGGTCGAGGCGATGCCCGGCGCCTTTCGCCTGTCGATCCCGGCGCTGGTCGACGCCGCCGGCGAGGCCGCCGCGCTCGGCATCCCGACGATCGCCGTGTTCCCGGTGGTCGACCCGTCGCTCAAAGACCCGGAGGGCCGCGAGGCGGTCAACCCCGGCAATCTCGTGTGCCGCGCCGTCAGCGCGCTCAAAAAGGCTGTGCCCGAGCTCGGCGTGTTGTGCGACGTGGCGCTCGACCCGTTCACCTCGCACGGCCACGACGGCGTGATCCGCGACGGGTATGTCGCCAACGACGAGACCGTCGCTATCCTGCAGCGCCAGGCGATCATCCAGGCCGAGGCGGGCTGCGACATCATCGCGCCCAGCGACATGATGGACGGCCGCGTCGGCGCGGTGCGTCGTGCGCTCGACGAAGCCGGCTTCGACCGGGTGCGTATCATGTCGTACGCGGCGAAATACGCCTCGTGCTTCTTCGCGCCGTTCCGCGCGGCGATCGGCTCGGCCAGCTCGCTCGGCAGCGCCGACAAACGCACCTACCAGATGGACCCGGCCAACGGCGACGAGGCGCTGCGCGAGGTCGCACTCGACATCGCCGAGGGGGCCGACATGGTCATGGTCAAGCCGGGCATGCCGTTTCTCGACATCGTGCGCCGCGTCAAAGACACCTTCCGCCTGCCGACCTTCGCCTACCAGGTATCGGGCGAATACTCGATGATCCGCGCCGCCGCTGAGCGCGGCTGGCTCGACGGTGAGCGGGCGATGATGGAGTCGCTGCTGTGCTTCAAGCGCGCCGGCGCCGACGGCGTGCTGACCTATTTCGCGGTCGAGGCGGCCAAGCGGCTTAAATCAGGCTGATCACCGGCGCGCGACCCGTCCCTGCCACAGCACGAGAGCCGGGGTCACCGCCAGTTCCATGACGAGGCCGAACAGCATCCCTGCGCCGGGATAGCCGTGCAGTACCAGGGACAGCAGCCGGCCAAGCCCGCCGATCACGACGATCGCGCCGAGCCCCCGGAAACGTACGGTGTGGGTGTCGATGCGCGGGATCGTCGTGACGAAGGCGAGACCGATCCCGAGAAGGAGCCCCGACAGATACCTGAAATGGCTGTCGACTGCGGTCGGCGCATGATCCATCGCAGTCATCGCCGGGCCGAGGAGCACGCCCGCCCCACCGGCGAAGATCGGGACCAGCGATGCTATCGCGACGGCGATCTGCAGCGCCCGACGCTCGCTCATGCCGAAATTACCGCGGATCGGGCCATTTGGCGTCCTGGGCGAGATAGTCGGCGGCGCGGATCGCGGTCGCCAGCTCGGCCGGGGTCGCCATCGGCGGCTTGGGCCCACCCTTGAGCCCGGCCAGCGCGGCGCGCACCGCCTGCACCGTCGCCGCCAGGATATCCTGCGGGTAAACGGCGATGCGGATGCCGATGCGTTCCAGTTCGGCGTCGCCCGGCATAAAATGCTTGCCGGCCGGCGAGGTCACCGCAAGCGCCGGCTTGCCGCGACACGCTTCGATACCGGCGCGCATCTCGGCCTCGGATTGCGGCGAATCGAGAAACAAGATGTCGGCCCCGGCTTCGGTGAACGCCCCGATCCGGGCCAGCGCCTCGTCGAACCCGCGCGAGGTGCGCGCGTCGGTGCGGGCGAGCAGCAATATCCCTTCCTCGCGGCACGCCTCGACCGCGGCGCGGCACCGCAATATTGCCGCCTCGCGCTCGACAACCAGCTTGGCGCCGCCATGGCCGAGCGGCCGCGGCCAGATCTTGTCCTCGATCAGCACCGCGGCCGCGCCGCGCCGCGCATAGGCGCGGATCGTCTTCTGTACCGACAGCGCGTTGCCGTGGCCGGTATCGCCGTCGGCCAGCCACAACACGTCCGGCGCGGCGGTGATGCAGGTTTCGACCGTATCGGCCATCTCGGCAAAGCCCACCAGATCCATGTCGGGCATCGCCAGCCGCATCGCCGAAATGCTGGAGCCTGAGACGAAGCCGGTGCGAAACCCGGCCTCGGCAATCAGCCGCGCCCCCATGCCGTCGCCGCAGCCCGGCATCACCTGGAGCCGGGGTTCGTCGAGCAGCGCTTTCAGTGCGGCGGCTTGCGGGCGCATGGCGGGTTTCCTTTCAGGCAATGGCGGAGATTATCCGGCGTTGGTTGCGACGGCGAGCAGGGCGGCGCCGTAGCGATCGAGCTTGCTGCGGCCGATCCCCGGGATGTCGGCCAGGCTTTCGAGCGAGGCCGGCCGGCGCCGCGCCACCTCGATCAGGGTCGCGTCGTGAAAGATCACATAGGGCGGCAGCTCCTGGCGACGGGCTTCGTCGAGACGCCAGGCGCGCAGCGCGTTCCACACGGTCTGCGCCGCCGGATCGAGGGTCGCGTCGGCCCGCGACACCGCGGCGGTCTTGCGCCGGCCCGCCCGCTCGCGCGGCGGATCGCGGCGAAACCGCAACTCGCGAGCGCCGCGCAGCACCTCGCCGGCGCTCGGCCCCAGCACCAGCCCGCCATGCCCTTCGGGATCGGGGAGCAGGTCGCCGAGTGCGACAAGCTGGCGAATCACCGACAGCCAGCCATTGGCGTCGAGTTCGGTGCCGACGCCAAACGTCTTGAGCGCGTCGTGGCCGAAGCGCCTGACGCGCTCGGTCGCGTTGCCGGTAAGGATGTCGACCAGATGATGCGCGCCAAACCGCTGCCCGGTGCGATAGACCGCCGACAGCGCCTTCTGCGCTGCGACCGTCCCGTCCCAGCTCTCCGTCGCCGGAGCCCGGCAATTGTCGCAATTGCCGCACGGGCGATGGTCGCGCTCGCCGAAATAGCCGAGCAGCGCCTGGCGCCGGCACGACATCGTCTCGCAAAAGCCGATCAGCGCCTCGGATTTCTGGCGCTCGATGCGGCGCTGCGCCTCGCCGATTTCGCTCGCCTCGGTCAGCCGGCGCACATTCATCACGTCGGCGATACCGTAGGCCATCCACGCATCCGCAGGCAGTCCGTCGCGCCCGGCGCGGCCGGTTTCCTGATAGTACGCTTCCAGGTTCTTGGGTGCATCGAGATGGGCCACGAACCGGACATTGGGCTTGTCGATCCCCATCCCAAACGCGACGGTGGCGACAATAACGACGCCTTCCTCGCGCAGAAAGCGCTCCTGGTGGCGGGCGCGGGTCTCGGCCGCTAGGCCGGCGTGATAGGACAGCGCCTCGCGGCCGTGCCGGCTCAGCCATTGCGCGGTGTCGTCGACCGATCGCCGCGTCAGGCAATAGACGATGCCGGCATCGCCCTGATGCTCGGCGCCGAGGAACTGCAGCAGATCCTCGCGCGGGTTGCGCTTTGCGACGACGCGATAGAACAGGTTGGGCCGATCGTAGCCGGCGGCGAACAGGCGGGCGCTTTCGAGGTGCAGCCGCGCGGCGATATCGCGGCGGGTCGGGTCGTCCGCGGTCGCGGTCAGCGCCATCACCGGGATCTCGGGAAAACTCTCCTTGAGGACGCCGAGCCCCTGATAGTCGCGGCGGAAATCGTGGCCCCATTGCGAGATGCAATGTGCCTCGTCGATCGCGAACAGCGCGATCCGGCAGCGCCGCAGCAGATCGAGGCAGCGCGGCGTCATCAGCCGCTCAGGCGACACGTACACCAGGTCGAGCGTCCCATCCCGCGCCGCCCGCTCGATCTGCGCGGCTTCGCCCGCCGGCAGGCCGGAATTGAGCGCCGCGGCGCGTATCCCTGCCTGACGCAGCGCATCGACCTGGTCCTTCATCAGCGCGATCAGCGGCGAGACGACGATCCCGAGCCCGGGCCGCAGCAGAGCCGGAAGCTGGTAGCACAGCGATTTCCCGCCGCCCGTCGGCATCAGCACGATCGCGTCGCCGCCGGCAACGACGTGCTCGATGATCTCCTGCTGCTGGCCGCGAAAGCTTGGATAGCCGAAAAACCGGCGCAGCGCGGCGAGCGGGGTTTGCGGAGTTTCGTCAGTCACGCGATCGGAAATATCACGGGATGGCGGGCGCCGGTGAGTTAGTCTCGGAAGCCCTATCGAAAAGGTTGAGCAATGAGCAATCCCGCATTCGCCTTCGACCACGTCCACATCATCAGCGAAAACCCGCGCAAATCGGCCGAGTGGTATGTCGAAATGTTCGGCGCGACGATTGCGAAGGACACGGTCGCGCGCGGCGCGCCGCAGATTTTCGTCTCACTCGGCGGGATGACGATCCTGATCCGCGGCCGCCGCCCCGGCGAGGAGCCCGCCCCGGCCCGGCCGATCCGCCCGTACAGCGATTTCTCCAGCCACAACGCCTGGGGCACCGACCATTTCGGCTTTCTGTACAAGGGCGATCTCGCCGCGCTGTGCGACACGCTGCGCGCCAAGGGCGTCAGCTTCCCGGTCGAACTGAAAGCAGGCGTCGGCGGCAACCTGCTGTGCTATGTCGCCGCGCCGGATGGGGTCAGCATCGAACTGATGCAGTGCTGACGGTCTACCAGTTGAAGGTGAGCGCAGCCGTGCCGATCTCGTCGGGAGTCTTCTGCCCGACGAATTCCTCGCTGCGTATGGCGACGCTGAAGTCGAAGCGCAGCGATTTCGAATACAGATAGGTGAACCCGCTTTCCGCATCGCCGACGAAATTCTTCTTCGGCACGCTGCGGCTGGTGCGGAATGTGTTGCCGTCGAGGAAGATGTTGCGCCCGACGGCGCGGCCCTGGGTGCCGATGTAGAAATAGAACCCGTGGTCGCCGTCGTCGAGCCCACTCGAATCGAAGTAATCGGTTCCCGAAAGCGCCGGACGCACCCGCACCGGCCCGTAATCCGCCCCCAGTCCGGTGCCGATCCGCAGCATCCCGCCGACATCGCCATAGGTCATGATGTTGCCGACCGTCGCCCCGACCTCGGGCACCACATCCATGCTGAAGCCGCGCTCGTCGCCGAAGATCGGTAGCTTCCAGTACCGCTCGTAGCTCAGCATGACGCCGGGTTCCTGCTGAAGCTGGCTGCTCCAGCCCCGGGCCTGCGAGGCGCCGATATATTGGTGGAAATTGTTCTGGGCCAGCTTTGCGAGCGTCCCCGGGCCGACCATCCCGAGATCGAGTTCGAGGTTTTCCAGCATGCGCCCGCCGGTGTCTTGCAGCAGGCTCACGCCGGCATAGGCCCAGCCCGCATAGGGGCGGTCTTTGGGGTCGGGCGGCTTCAGGGTCAGGTTTTTGGGCGTAAAGATGCTTTGGCCGAGAAAGATCGCGACGCGGCGGCGGCCGCCATCGCGGAAGATGCCGGCCTTGCCGGCTAGGCCATACGCATCATCCCACAACCCGCCCGGCGCGGGCGGGCCGCCGAGCAGGTCGGATAGGCGGGTCCCCTGCGTATAATGCTTGTCGGAATTGAAGTAGAGCGAATCGTTCTCTTCGAGGACCGTGATCCGGTCGGACTCGGCGGTCGGTCCTCCCGAAACCGCCGGCGCCGGGGTCTGCGCCTCGGCGTGCGCTGACAGCACGACAAATATTGCCGCGACGATAGCCCATCTGCGCATGAACCTTTCCCCCGCCGGATTGCCCTTGACCCAAACTGGACGAACGCGGGACTCGGCGAATGGTTCACCGCAGCCCGGCGTGCGCGCCTAACCGGCCCCGCCCATCAGCATTTGCCCGTACGGTGCGTAGGCGGCGGGGCGGTTGGCGGCGTGGTGGGTCAGGATCGTCATCACGTCGCGGCGCATTTCCTGCAGCCTGTCGCTATCGTAGACCCAGCGCGCGCCGGATAGCTCGCACAACCGCTCCAAGGCCCAGCCGATTTGGTGCTGCGCGTACACCATGTCGCGCCGCGCGCGCAACCCTTCGGCCGCGGTGATGCGGCGGCCGGTATCGACCGCCGCGGTGCTCGCATCGCGACCGTGATGCAGGGCCAGCGTCGCGGCGTCGATCGCCGCCGCGGCCTCGCCGACCGCCGCCTGCACGAATTCGGAAGCGGCCATCTGCATCACCCCGCGCGACAGCCGCGTGGCGAGGTCCGCGCACACGAGATCGAGGGCGCGGCGGCCGAGCGCGATCGGCACGTTCGGCAGCGAATACGACACGAGAAAGCCGCGCGGTGCCCGCACGACCGGATAGTCGGGATGCACCGCTGCGCCGGGCGGCGTGCCGGCAAACAGATCGGCGACCATCACGTGCCGGTGCTCGGGCACGAACACGTCGCGCAGGACCAGCGATTTGCTGCCGGTTCCAGCGAGGCCGAGCACCTGCCAGTCGTCGTCGATCTCGACCTCGGCGAGCGGCACCAGCAGATAGGCGATGTGCCGCGGATCGCCCTTTTCACCGAGAAAGGCGCCGAGGATCGCCCATTGCGCATGGTCGCAGCCGCTGGAAAACGGATAGCGGCCGCTGAGCCGCCAGCCGCCTGCGACCTTCACCGCCGCGGCGCGCGGCGCCAGCGACGACGAGGCGACCGCCAGCGGGTTTTCGCCCCACACGTCGAGCTGCGCCTGTTCGGGATACTGGGCAATGATCCATTGGTGCTCGGCCAGCACCGCATAGACCCAGGCCGACGACGCGCAGCCGAAGGTCAGCTCCTCGACGATCCGCGCGAACAGGCCGAACCTCCCCTGCATCCCGCCGAACCGGCGCGGCTGCAGGACGCGCAGGATGCCGGTGGCGTGATACTCGGCGATGGTTTCCGCCGGCACGGTGCGCGCCGCCGTGCACGCAGCCGCCCGCTCGGCCAGGCGCGGGATAAGCTCCCGCGCTCGATTCAGGGTCTCGCGCTCGTCGGCGAAGAGCGGGGATTCGTCCCCCGAGAGTGGCCCCTCACCCTCCCACGGCTTCGCCGCGGGTCCCTCCCTCTCCCCGTTTGCACGGGGAGAGGGTCTCGCGTGCTCCCTCGCCCCGCTTGCGGGGAGAGGGCCGGGGTGAGGGGCCGTCATGGTCGTACCTTCAGAGCGCGCTGCGCCGGCTCGACCCGCCGCCGTCGATCGTGATGATCGATCCGGTGGTGTAGCCCGACACCTGGTCGGAGGCGACAAACGCGACCATCGCCGCTATTTCCTCCGGCTTGGCGGCGCGGCCGAAGGCGTGGTGCTGCATCAGCTCCTGCCACCGGCTCTCGTCGCCAAGGCGTTGCTGCGCGCGGGTCTTGGTCAGCGTGATCAGCCGCTCGGTCAGCACCGGGCCGGGGTTGATGCCGACGACGCGCAAATTGTCGCGCGGTGCGGCGCCGCCCATCGCCCGGGTGAACGCCATCAGCGAGGCATTGCCCGACGAGCCGGCGATGTAGTCGAAATCAGGGTTCTCGCCGGCGGCGCCGAGCACGTTGACGATCACCCCGCGCCGGCGCTCGCGCATCAGCGCATAAAACCGGCGGGTCATGTTGATATAGCCGAACACCTTGAGGTCCCACGCCTCGCGCCAGCGCTTCTCGTCTATCATGTCGAGGTTGCCGCCGGGGATCGCGCCGGCATTGTTCACCAGGATGTCGATGTCGGGGCACTCGGCCGCGACCTTGTCGACACTGCGGCTGTCGCCGAGGTCGAGCGGGAAAACCCGCACCGCGACGTTGTACTTGCCGGCGATCGCGGCGCGCGCCGCTTCGAGATCGGCGGCGGTGCGCGATACCAGCGCGACGTCGCAACCCTCCTCGGCCAGCATCTCGGCGCAGGCTCGCCCGATGCCCTTGGACGCGCCGGTGATCAGCGCCTTTTTGCCCCGCAAGCCCAGATCCATCTCATCCTCCCGGTTTCCGTCGCCACCCTCGCGGCGAGCCCTTTGCCGTGCGGCCGGCTCATCCCAACCCGACGATGCCCTCGGCGGCAAGCTCGGCGACGCGATTCTCGGCCAAGCCCAATTCGGCAAGGATCGTGCGGCTGTGTTCGCCGACATGCGGCGCCGGCGCGAGCGCGCGGTCGGCCTCGGGCGAGACGCCCGGCACCTTGAACGCCGGCATGTCACGCGGCGCGACGGTCACCGCGCCGCCGGTCGCGGCGACATGCGGGTCGGCGAGCCAGTCGCCAAACCCGTTGACCCGGTCGGCAAGCACGTCGGCGGCGCGCAGCTTTTCGAGGCACGAGGCTGTGGTCTCGGCGGCGACCGCCGCGCGCAGGGTGTCGAACAGCGGCGCGGCATGCGCCGCCCGGCTGGCGAAACCGGCATAGCGCGGGTCGCGGGCCAGGTCGGGGCGGCCCAGCGCCTCGACCAGCCGGGTGAAGTGCTCTTCGCGGATCAACGCGATCATCACCCAGCCGCCATCGGCGGTGCGATAGGCGCCGGTCGGCACGTTGAGCACGCGCGGCGCACCGTTTTCGAGCACGTGCTCGGCCAGCCGCTGGCCGAGAAACGCGGCCCGTGCATCGCCAGCAGCATCGCGCAATACGGTGCCGCGATCCCCTGCCCGAGATCGAGCACCTTGAGGCCGGCATAGGCCCCGTCGATGGTCATAGCAGATCCCTCAGGACCCGAGGCAAACCCCGCACGCCGTGGACGATACGCGCGATTACCGGCGACATGCGGTCCTCTCGATAGATGATAAGGTAGGGATAACCCGTTAGCGCGACGAAGCGGTAGGAACCTTTCGCCAACTCCGCGCGGCGTACGCCGATCTGCGGGTGATTGCCGATCCGTTCCGCCGCCGCCCCCACCGCATTTCGGAAGCCCCGGGCCGCGAGCGGATTATCCCGCGCAATCCATTCGGCTGGGACTGACAGCTCCCGGCTCGCCCGAGCCGAGATCGTAGCGGGCGTCAACGCGAATGTTTGTTGATAACGGCATCCACGTCAGCCAGCACCTCCTCGATGGTAAACCATCCGTCGCGATCACTTTCCGCCACGGCCTCATCAAGGGTTGCCTCGAACTGACGGCGCTGACGCTCGTGCTCCTGGAGCAGGCGCAAGGCCGAGCGAACGACTTCGCTTACGTTGTTGTAGCCGCCTTCTGCGACGCAATCCCGAGCGAACTTCTCCAATTCCGGCGTGAGGCTGACATTGGTGCTCATGTGTCGTCTATATCAAGGTTTGATATAATCAAATAGCGGTGCCGCTGACTTCAGGCAAGTTTACCGTCCAACCCACCACGCCACCGCCTGTTGCGCCGCCTGTTCGGCGCGCCGGTCGATCTGCGCGTCGGAGAGCGTCGACAGCGGGTGGTCGATCACCACCGGTGCGAGATCGGGCATGCCGAGCGCGTCGCGCTGCACCTCGGCCTCGTGCAGGAACTCGGTCGTCACCACCACCGCGGTCGGCCGCCCCAGCGTTTCGAGTTGTACCCCGTCATGCGTACAGCACGAGGTGCACGACCCTCAATCGCCGATGGCGGTCAGCACGATATCGTTGTCACGAGCGATTTCTTCGATCAGTGCCGGCTCGGCGATCTTCGAAAAGCTTTCCTTGCGGTAGTAGTTGACCGCGGCAAAGCCGAACTCGCCGTCGAGCCGCGCCGCGGTCTTGCGCAGCAGGCGGTTGCCGTTCCACTTGGTGTTGTCGAGTACGCCAAGCCGCAACCCGGCGAGCGCCGCCGCGCGCGGCGCCAAGTCCACCCGCTCGGCCTCGACCACCCCGCGCGGGTCGAAGACGGTTTCGTATTTCTGACCGTTCACGATGCCTCCTCATTGAATTCGTCACCCCCGCGCAGGCGGCGGCCCAGGGCAAGCGACCGAGCGGCCGCCCTGGATTCCCGCTTGCGCGGGAATGACGATTGTGGGGCTACAAATAACACGTCCCGTCGACGCAGACCGGGCCGGCGGGGCCGCTGCCTTCGATGCCCCGCAGCACCGGCGACGACATGTGGCCCCAGCCCGGGATAAAGGCGGAAAACCGGCCCGCCGCGCCGCCGATCACAAACAGGTGAATGTGGTCGGGGCTGGGCACGATCGGGATCCGGCTGTCGAGTTCGCGCTTGTACCAGCGCGGCAGGTTGCGGTTGTAGACCTTGCCATAGCGGTGGTCGAAGGCGAGCCGGCCGAAGAGGTTGTGGGCGTTCATGTGCAGGTAGTTGCGCACGTCGTGCCGGGTCCAGCCCTTGGCGGCGATCGTCGCCGCGTGCTCCGGCCCGATAACCACCGCGCAATGGCCGCTCGATACGGCGTTGTTGTTGGCGATCGTGCTCATCGCCGAGCAGATCGTGTCGAGGATGCCCTCGGGGTCATCGGCGACATGGTTGGTGCAGCTATGCGGCGGTTCGGCGGCGATCACGAACACGGTCGAATCCTCGGCCGCGAACCCCTTTTCAACGTGGTACGGCGCCCACGGGCTGTCGGCCTCGTTTTCGGCAACGCAATAGGTGTATTTGCCGGGGTGGCCCAGCGTCGATTTGTCGAGGTCGCCCGGCCAGCCGCCGCCGACATTCAACAAGATCAACCGGACCGCCCGGCCGATCGTGGCATTGGCGCGGTTGCCCGAGCCGAACGCGTTGACGCCGCCGTTCATGCCGATTTCCCGCGCGACCGGACCGTTGACGATCAGCAGCGGCCCCGCCATGTGCGTCGTCGCCTGGACGCCGTTGAGGTTAAAGGCTTTATTCGTCAGCGCCAGCATCGCCGCGCGCACCACCGACGCGTATTCGGGCCGGCAACCTGCCATCACCATGTTGATCGCCAGCACCTCGCGGCTGAGGCTGCCGTGGCGCGGCGGCACCTTGCATTCGACAAAGCCCGGATCGCCGCCGAGCGCCGCGATGCAGGCCGCTATCTTTTCGCCGGTAGGCGGCACGACCGGCAGCCCGTCGCTCACGCCTTGGTCGTAATACCACTCGACAAGGTCGGTGCCCTCGGCCACCCGGCCTGAAACCGACGAGACCCGGGTGTCGCCGTCTGCCATCGCCATCCTCACGTGCCGATCGTTCCCCGCCACGACGCTACCACCAATTCGGGGCGGGGCGACACAGCTTCCGCCCGGCGCTATGATGCCCGACGATCGCCACCGCGATCGGATACGGCGACAAGCGATGCGGGCATCACGACTCTCGCGGATCGTGCCGACGGCCTTCCTGATGGCGGCCGGGCTGCTGCTTGTCGCGGCATTGCCGGGCCCCGCCGACAGGCCGCAGGCGGAGCTGCCGACCGCGCCGCCCTCTGCCAACCCGCCGGCCGGCGAATTGCTGATCGCTTCGGCGCAGATCCGGGACCCGCGGTTTTATCACGCGGTGATCCTGCTGGTGCGGCACGACGCCAAGGGCGCGTTCGGCATAGTCATCAACAAGCCGCTCGGCGAGCAGCCGATCGCCGCCCTGCTGGCCGCGGCGGCCGCCACCGGCAAGGGCCAGGGTGGGACGAAGGGCGGTGAGGCGAAGCGCGGCGGCGCCGATGCCGGAATCGAGGGTACGATCCGCGTATTCGAGGGCGGCCCGGTACAGCCCGAACTGGGGTTTATCGTGCACAGCCCGGATTACCGCCGCGCGGAAACCACGACCGTCGACCACATCGTGGCAGTCACCCGGACGATCGACACGCTGCGCGACATCGGCCACCACAAAGGGCCCAGAAAATACTTGTTCGCGCTCGGCTACGCCGGCTGGGGGGCCGGCCAGCTCGAAGACGAGATGGCGCGGCACGACTGGTTCACGACCCCGGCCGACGAGGCGCTGATCTTCGACGCCGACCGTGCCACGCTATGGCGCAAGGCGCTGCAGCTCCGCACTCGCGAATTGTGACGTGCGGCCCGGCGCCGGGCCGTCGTCATGGCCGGGCCCACCGCCCGGCCACGACGCGCCGATCAGGCTTTACAGGCCCTTGATCCCTACAGACCCTTGATCCCTACAGGCCCTTGATCCCTACAGGCCCTTGATCATCGCCTCGGCGCTGGACACGTCGAACTGGCCCGGCTGCTCGACGTTGAGCGCCTTGATCACGCCGTTGTCGACCAGCATCGAATAGCGCTGTGAGCGCACGCCCATGCCGTTGCGCGTCAAGTCGAGTTCGAGCCCCATCGCCTTGGTGAAATCGGCGCTGCCGTCGGCCAGCATCATGACCTTGTCGTCGGCCTTGTGGTCCTTGCCCCAGGCGCCCATGACAAACGCGTCGTTGACCGCGATGCAGGCGACCGCGTCGACGCCTTTGCCCTTGATGTCGCCGGCGCGGTCGACATAGCCCGGCAGGTGGCGCGCCGAGCAGGTCGGGGTGAACGCGCCGGGCACCGCGAACACGGCGACCTTCTTGCCTTTGAACAACTCGTCGGTCGTGATCTCCTTGGGGCCTTCGGCCGAGAGATAACGGAACTTGCCGGCCGGAACCGTGTCGCCAACCTTGACTGCCATCGCTCGTTCCTCTGGAAATGGTGCGCCCGCGGGCAGCGATTCGCAGCGCCCCGCGGCAGCGGAGACGCCACCGATAGCATACGCCCCGGCATGGCGTAAACGCCGCCACGGGCAACGCGGCGTTTTCCGCGAACCCGCTCTTTTTGCCTGCTGCGGTGTTAGCGGGTATAATGGCTTTCTGGGATAGCCGATGCTGGGAGTTCGGTCGACCAACGTGGAGATGGCGATGAAATCGCTTGCCGGTGAGCTGCTTGTGGCGATGCCGCAGATGCAGGATCCGCGCTTTGCCCGCTCCGTAATCTATCTGTGCGCCCATAGTGAAGACGCCGGCGCGATGGGGCTGGTGATCAACAAGACACTGACGTCGCTGAGCTTCGACGAGCTGTGCGCGCAGCTGAAACTGACCCCGAGCCGGCTCAATCAGTCGCGCCCGGTGCATTTTGGCGGCCCGGTCGAACCGGGGCGCGGCTTTGTCTTGCATACCGCCGATTACGAAGAAAACGCGACGCTGAAGGTCGGCAGCGATTTCGCGGTGACCGCGACGCTCGACATCCTGCGGGCGATCGGCACCGGCGGCGGCCCGGCCCGCAGCATCCTCGCGCTCGGCTATGCCGGCTGGGCGCCCGGCCAGCTCGACGCGGAGATCCAGGCCAATGGCTGGCTTTCGGTGCCGGCCGATGCCGGGCTCGTGTTCGACGCGGACCTCGACGGCAAGTGGCGGCGCGCGCTCGCCAAGCTCGGCGTGGACCTGACGATGCTGTCGACCGAAACCGGCCACGCCTGACGGCGCGCCGGAAACCTATCGTCGCCAGTCGCTCTTGAGGATCGCGAACAGCAGGTGGTCGCGCCACTTGCCGTCGATCAACAGATAGTGGCGGGCGTAGCCTTCCTGCTGGAAGCCGGTGCGCATCAGAAGCGCCCGGCTCGGCACATTAGTCGGCAGGCAGGCCGCCTCAACCCGATGCAGCCGCAGCCGTTCGAACGCAAAATCCAGCACCAGCGGGAGCGCCGAAGTCATATAGCCCTGGCGGGCGAATGGCGTGCCAATCCAATAGCCGAGGCTGGCGGTCTCGGCGACCCCGCGCCGTACATTTGACAGCCCGACCCCGCCAGCGAGCATCGCGTCGGAGCGGAAGATGAAGAAATTATAACCCTGGTCGGTGCGCCAATCCTCGGCGTAGCGGGCAATCCGGGCGCGGAAATTGGCGCGACCCAGCGCATCGGCCGGCC
Organism: Allostellaceae bacterium; assembly: GCA_035534855.1. GTDB lineage: Bacteria > Pseudomonadota > Alphaproteobacteria > ATCC43930 > CGMCC-115725 > DATARH01. The sequence goes on from DATLRD010000032.1 coordinate 16,071, forward strand.
AGGTCGGCTCCCACGGCGTCAGAAAATCGCGCGACAGCGCCCTGAGATTTGCCCATTCCTCATAATCGGCCCGCTCTGCGGGGCGCAGAAATACGCGATCCCCGTTAAGGCGAAACGGCTCGGGCCGGGCGAGGAACAGGCGCGGAAAGGTCTTGCGCTGCGCCGCCATCGCGCCCCCCGCCTCAGACGCCGAGCCGCGCCCGCAGGCGCCCGAACTCTTCGAGCCGGCCGAGCGGCCCCAGCGCCACCATGGTCGGCGGGGCCGCCTGCCAAGATTTGACGACGCGGGCAATCGCCGCGTCGTCAACCGCCTCGATGCGCCGCACCAGGTCCGCCGGGTCGAACGGCGTGCCGTGGATCAACAGGTGCTGCGCCTGCTGCTCGCAGCGTGCCGACGTGCTTTCCAGCGACATCAAGAGGCCAGCCTTCATCTGGGCCTTGGCACGGGCCAGCTCGACCGGCTCAAGCCCGTCGGCGAGCCGCATCGTCTCGTCACACAGCACCGGCAGCAGTTCGGCCGCCTCTTCTTCCCCAGTGCCGGCATAGATGCCGAACAGGCCGCCGTCGCGATAGCTGTGGGCGAACGAGTGGATCGAGTAGACCAGCCCGCGCTCCTCCCGCACTTTCTGAAACAGCCGCGACGACATCCCGCCGCCAAACGCTGTCGACAGGACCGCGGCCGCATAATAGTCCGGGTCGCCGAGCGTGACCCCGGGAAAGCCGAGCACCAGGTGAAGCTGTTCGAGGTCGCGCGCCTCGCGCCGCTCGCCGCCGGCGTAACGCGCCGGCTCGCCCGTGACCGGGCGCTCGCGCGGCACCCCCGACAGCAGCCGGTCCGCCAGATCGACGAGCCGGGCGTGCTCGATATTTCCAGAGGCCGACAGCACCATCCGCTCGGCGGCATAGTTGCCGTAGAGATATTCGGTCACCGCGTCGCGCGACAGGCGGCGGATGATTTCCGGGCTGCCCAGAACCGGCCGCCCCATCGCCTGCTCGGGAAACGCACATTCCTGAAAATGATCAAAGATGATGTCGTCGGGCGTGTCGTTGGCCTGGCCGATCTCCTGCAGGATCACGGTGCGCTCGCGCTCCAGCTCGGCCGGGTCGAAGGCCGAATGCTGCAGGATGTCGGCGAGGATATCGAGCGCGAGCGGCGCGTCTTCTTTCAATACCTTGGCGTAATAAGCCGTGCTCTCGCGCGAGGTATAGGCATTCAAGTGCCCACCGACGGCCTCGATCTCCTCGGCGATGTCGCGCGCGCTGCGCCGCTCGGTGCCCTTGAACGCCATGTGCTCGAGGAAATGCGCGACGCCGTTGATTTCGGCCGGTTCATGCCGAGTGCCGACCTCGACCCATAGGCCGAGCGACACCGTATCGACCGTGTCGATACGGTCGGTGACGATGCGCAATCCGTTGTCGAGCGTGACGAGTTCGACGGTCATGCGGCGCGCGCCGTGCGCCGGGCATGCGCGTTAAGAAAGCGTGCCACAGCATTGACATCGTTGGGTAGTACGGTGGTTCGTTCGCGCCGATCGGCAAGTTCGGCCAGCGCCGGCGGCACCGGCGGCCGAACCCCGGTTGCGCGCTCGACCGCATCGGCGAATTTCGCGGGGTGCGCGGTCGCCAGCACCACCATCGGCTCCTCCCCCATCAGCTCCTCCACGGCCGGCGCGGCCCGCGCCGCGGCGATCCCGACGGCGGTGTGCGGGTCGACCAGCAGGCCGGTCGTCGCGTAGACCTCGCCGATCGTCCGCAGCGTCTCCGTGTCGTCGACGCGGCGGGCGGAAAACAGGCCGCGCGCCGCCTGCCACGCCTGATCGTCGCCCGGCAGCGCGCCGCTGCGGCGAAACGCAGCGAGCGCTGCGGCGACCGCGGCGCCGCTGCGGCCCTTCAGCTCGAACAGCAGCCGCTCGAAATTGCTCGACACCTGGATATCCATGCTCGGGCTCAGCGTCGGCATTACCGCATCCATCGCCATCTGCCCGGTTGCCAGATAGCGGAACAGGATGTCATTGGCGTTGGTGCCGATGACCAGCCGTTCGATCGGCAGGCCAAGCACCCGCGCCAGGTGCCCGGCATAGACGTTGCCAAAATTTCCGGTCGGCACGGTGAACGACAGGCTCCTGCCCGGCGCGCCGAGCGCCAGCCCGGCAGCAGCGTAATAGACGATCTGCGCCGCGATGCGCGCGAAATTGATCGAATTGAGCGCCGACAGGTTCAGCGAACGGCGCAGCCCGGCATCGGCGAACAACGCCTTGACGATGTCCTGGCAGTCGTCGAAGGTGCCCTCGATCGCGACGGCATGGGCATTGGCCGTGTCGATCGTGGTCATCTGGCGGCGCTGCACCTCGGAGATGCGGCCCTGCGGATAAAGAAAAAATACGTCGATCGCGTCGCTGTCACGGCACGCCTCGAGCGCCGCCGAGCCGGTGTCGCCCGAGGTCGCGCCGACGATCGTCACATGCTCGCCGCGCCGCGCCAGCGCCGCATCGATCATCCGCGAAACGAGCTGCAGCGCCAGATCCTTGAACGCCAGCGTCGGCCCGTGAAACAGCTCCAGCAGCCACAACCGCTCGTCGAGCTGTACGAGCGGTGCCACCGCCTTGTGGTGGAACGTCGCGTAGGCCCCTTCGGACAACCCGCGCAGCGCCGCGGGCGGGAAATCGTCGCCGGCGAACAGGCCGACGAGCCGCGCCGCCAATTCGGCATAGGGCAACCCGGCGAGCCCACGCCACGCCACCGGGTCGAGCGCCGGAAGGGCCTCGGGCACAAACAACCCGCCATCCTCGGCAAGACCGGCCAGCAGCACATCCTCGAACGACCGCGTCGCCGGCACGGGCCTCGGGTCGCGGGTACTCAGATAGCGCAATCGTGTCGTCCTCTGATCTGCACAAAACCTAGTCCTACAGAGACTTGCCCGCAACTGCCCGGGCACGCGCCGACCATATTGCCTGCAGCGCCGGGCTCGCCGGTGCCGCGCGACCGGCCGAACCGGCCGCGATCGGCGGACGAGACGCGAAGCGGCCTGCTCCGCTACTCTGACCACAACCACCGATCGGAGGCGTTTCGCGATGTTCGAAGGCTTCACCCGCACCGAAATCGATACCTCATCGGCCCATTTCGGCGGCGCGCGCATCCATTTGCGCCATGGCGGCGACGGCCCGCCGCTGTTGCTTTTGCACGGCAACCCGATGACGCATGTCTCGTGGCACAAGATCGCGCCGCGACTCGCCCGGGATTTTCACGTCGTGTGCGCCGATCTGCGCGGCTATGGCGACAGCGTCGGGCCCGACGATGCCGGCGCCAACAACATCAACTATTCGTTCCGGGCGATGGCGCAGGACCAGGTCGACGTCATGGAACAGCTCGGGTACCGCGAGTTCTTCGTCGCCGGGCACGACCGCGGCGCCCGCACCACCGCGCGGATGTGCCTCGACCACCCCGACCGGGTCAAAAAGGCGGCGCTGGTCGACATCCTGCCCAACCACCACATCTGGACGCACACCTCAAAGGATTGGGCGCTAAGGTCTTGGCATTGGCCGTTCATGGCCCAGCCCTATGATTTCCCGGAGCGCATGCTGGCCGGGGTGCCGGCGCGCTGGTTCATGGAGCAGAAACTATCGAAGCCGGGCATCGGCCTCGGCTTTTTCGACCCCGAGGCGTTCGAGGAATATGTCCGCTGTTTCAACTGGAAAACCATAAAAGGCTCATGTGCCGATTACCGCGCCTGCGTCACCTGCGACCTCGAAATGGACACCGCCGATTTCCAGGCCGGCCGCAAGATCACGACGCCGCTCCTGGTGATCTGGGGCGGGCGCAGCCACACCGAAGGCGTCCACGGCGACGTGCTCGCGGTGTGGAAAGAGCATTACGCGACCGACGCCCGGGGCGGCGCGCTCCCCTGCGGCCACTACGTGCCCGAGGAAGCACCCGACGAGACCTACGACCAATTCATCCGGCACTTCTCTGGGTGACCCTCACCCGCCCCCACCGCCCTGGCAGATCACGTTGAGCAGCGCCTGCTGGCCGCCATCGACCGCCTTCAGCGCGCGCTCCAGCGCGGCGGGCAGTTCGGCCGGGTCCTCGACCCGCTCGCCATAGCCGCCGGCGGCGGCGCAGACCTGATCGAAGGCCGGCAACTCGTCGAGGTCGATAAACGGCGGCTTGTTGCTGCGCGCAGCGTCGCCCTGCGGGTACATGCCGAGCGTCGCGCGCCGCACCGCGCCCCACATCGCATTGTTGACGACGATAAACAGCACCGGAAGCTTGTGCATCGCCGCCGCATGGTGCACCGCGACCGGGTTCGAGAAGATATAAGAGCCGTCGCCCAGCACCGCGATCACCTGACGGCCCGGCTCGGCGAGCTTGACCCCGAGCGCTGCGCCGGCGCCCCAGCCTAGCCCTGCCGCGGGGCTCGACCCGTAGAAACTGCCCGGCTTGGTTGACGGGCAGTGCTGGGGCAGTAGCGTGTATTCGTTGACGATCACCGAATCCGGGTGGCGCGCCGCGGCAAGGCATTCGCTGACCCGCACCGGCGAGAGCGGCTGCTGCCCGCGCATCGAGTCGCGCGCCTTCTGCCAGCCCGCCTGCTGCGCCGCGCGGCGGTCGGCGACGTGGCGGCGGCGCGTCTCGATCGTGGTCGCCGAGACCCGCGAGGCGAATGCGGCGCCGAGCCGCGGCAGCACCAGCCGCGGCTCGCCGGTAATCGCGACATCCGCCGGAAAGCCGCGGATCGGATAACGGCTGAACAGCGGATCGACGCCGACATGGATCACCCGGCACTCGGGACGCGGCGCCTTGAGGCTCGGAATCCACGGCACGTCGCATTCGAGCACGACGATCGCGTCGGCCGTGTCGAGCAGCTCGCCGGGGTCGTAGCCGAGATGGCAGGGGTGGTCGGCCGGCAGGTTGACATGGCGATGGCGGTACTCGACCACGGGCACCGCAAAGCGCAGCGCGAAATCGGCAAGCGCCTTGACCGCCTCCGGGTCGCGGCCGGCGCTGGCGGTGATGATCAGCGGGTTCTCGGCCGCGGCGAGCAGCGCGCCGGCAGCCTCGATCGCATCGAAATCCGGCCCCGGCGGCGAGGCCGCAACCCGCCGCGCCGGCGAATCGTAAGTGAGGCCGGGCAGCTTCTCGGCCAGCACCTCGCGCGGCAGGGTCAGATAGACCGGCCCGCGCGGCTGGGTCTTGGCCAGGGTCAGCGCGCGATCGACCACGGTTTCGAGCTGGGTGCCGTTGCGCAGCTCGTAATCCCATTTGACCGCCTCGCGGATCATCGATGCCTGGTCAAACATCTCCTGCGCCCAGTGGATATAGGTGTCGCGCGCCCCGGGCAGCCCCTCTTCGGTCAGCGGCGAGCGACCGGCCGAAAACAGGATCGGCACATTCTCGCGCGCCGCGTTAAAGGCGGCGCACAGCGCGTTGGCGGTGCCGACGCTGACATGGACCATCACCGCCGGCATCTTGCCCGAGGCGATCGCATAGCCGTGCGCCATCGACGCGGCGACATTCTCGTGTGTCGCGATCAGCGGCTTCGGCAGCGCCAGCCCGCTCTGCGCGGCGCGGGCATAGGCCTCGACGATCGGGGCGAAATCGGTGCCGGCATTGGCGAACAGGTACTCGACCCCGCGCTCGGCGAGCAGCGCCAGATACCCCTCTGCGACGGTTTCGGCCGGCAATTCCCTGCGACTCATTCGGATCCCTCGACGACGCGCTGCAAACCGCGCGAGATTGCGTCGCTTCGCACGCAATGACAACCGCGAGGGTCCGCCCGTGCGCGAAGGCAGCGAGAAGGCAAATATGCTGGCTGGCGAACCTTATTCCGCCAGCGACCCGCAACTCGCGGAAGAACGCCGCGCCGCACAGCGCCTGCTCGCCGAATACAACGCCATCGGACCCGACGATGCGGCCGCGCGGGGTGCGCTGCTACGCCGCCTGCTCGGCGCCGTCGGCGACGGCGCCGATATCCAGCCGCGCTTCCATTGCGACTACGGCTACAACATCCGTCTCGGGGCGCGGTGCTTCATCAACTACAATTGCGTCTTTCTCGATTGCGCGCCGATCGAGATCGGCGACGATCTGCAGATGGCGCCGGCCGTGCAGCTCTACACCGCCTATCACCCGCTCGACCGCGCCAGCCGCGTCGCCGGGATCGAATACGCAAGGCCGATCCGCATCGGCCACGCCGTGTGGATCGGCGGCGGCGCGATCGTCCTGCCCGGCGTCTCGATCGGCGATGGCTGCGTCGTCGGCGCCGGCAGCGTCGTGACCCGCGACCTGCCGCCCGGCGTTCTTGCCCTGGGCAACCCGGCGCGTATCATCCGCCGGATCGAATAGCCGGCGAATAGCGGGAGG
>DATLRD010000033.1:0-28919 GCA_035534855.1 Allostellaceae bacterium
TTCGCCGGGGCAGGCTTGTATGGGGCCTGTTGGAGTCAAGTGTAAACGGTCGATGCCGTTGCTCCCTGTCTGCTCGGTGTTGGAGCCTGTGGACAGGCTGAAGCTCGGTGCCGGACGATCCAAGGGGAGCTCGCCATCAAGCGCGGAACATCGCGCCACACACTTGTATTCGGTAGGTCCGGTGCGGACCTCGACCATGATGCAGTCATGCGCATCGGCGGCGAAGCTCCGGGGCAGCGGGCCCATTCTCTGAGACGGCGTAGAAGCCATGCCTGCCTCGGGTCACCGCCACCTCGGATCGTTATCGGCGGCTCGCCGGCGAAGTGTCGACGGGCGCCGAAAGCGTGTGCTCGCAATTCTCCTCGTGGCGGGTGTCACGCAGCCGCGCGCAGAACGACGCCCTGCGGGATCTCGCCGGTCGTCACCAGCCGCCATAGCGCAATCAGCAGTTTGCGCGCGAGGGCGACAATCATGGTCTTACGGGTTGTGCCGCGGGCATCGGCGGTGCGCGCCCGATACCATTGGGCCAGCGCGCTGTCCTTCTGGAACATCAGAAAACGCCAGGCGAGCTGGATCATGCCGCGGCGTACGCGGGCGTTGCCGGCCCCCTGTTCGCTGCCAGGGGCAGGCCCTGGCCAGCCCCTTTTCCCGGCGCCGCGCGCCGCTTTCGTCCGGCGCGCCGGTCAGACCGCCCCCGGGTCCGGCCTTCCGGCCGGCCCGAGGACAGGCTCCGCGCGCCACGGCCTTGCGGTCGCGCCGGGTGCGCGACAGGATCTCGTGCACCAGCATATCTGCCGTCTCAATGCCGACGCCGATGATCTGAGCCAGCAGTCGGACCATTGCATGGGGGCCTTGTTCCGGGTGCTGCTCGAGCTGTTGCAGGCGCGCCGCCTCGATCTCCCGAATCTGGCCCATAACAAAGCCCAGCCGTGCCATGTCGCGCCGCAGTTCGGCCAGCGTGTTCGGGGGCGGTGGGACACCCTCCGGTGTGAGCAATCCGGCCGGTGTGAGCAATCCGGCCGGTGTGAGCAATCCGGTAAGCCGCTCCGGCGCCTTGCGCAGGGTTGGCTTGAAACCGCGGATGCCGAGCCGGGCCAGGGTGCTCTTCATCCGGTTCACGATACGGGTACGCTCACCGACCAGGCCTTCGCGCTCGCGGTTCGGCCGCTTGGCATCTTCCTCCTGCGGCGTCGGGATCATCGCCATGCTGCAATGACCCCGTTCGCCGCGCAGCCAGCCGAGAAAGGCGCGCTTCAGCAGCTCGGTATCGAGCCGACGGTCTTCGCCCGGCGGTGCTCCCGCGACACGGCGACACTCGTCGGGTGGATTACATGGGCTTCGATGCCCTGTCCTTGCAGCCATCGCGCCAGCCAAAAGCCATCCCGGCCGGCCTCGTAGGCCACCGCGATCCGGTTGATCATGCGACCCGCCTTGGTCGCCTCGTCGCGCCACCGATGCAGCAGCCGCAACAGCTCCCTCTCCTCCACGCCAAGCTTCTTCAGCGGTTGACGGCTGAGCCCGGGCACGATGGCGCCAACCAGCCAGCTCGATTGGCTCATCTCAATAACGGCAATCAGCGTGCTATCCTGTTCCAGAGCGGCGAGCGATCTGCTCAGGTCATTCGACTGTGGCATGGGGCACTGCGTCGGTTGTCACCGCAACGATGGTGCCTTTTCCCCGCCGCTCGCCCCATAGCATCTCTGGTTCTCGACCTGGCCCTTCTCCCAGCCCGAGCCGGCGTGCAGGCAACCGGATCGATCAGGTAATGCGAGCACATCTGCAGAAAACGGCGGTTAAAGCGCCGCTCCTTGCCCAGGAAGACCGCGTCGACCGCGGTCTTCATGTTATGGGATGGACGCCTCCCGCTTCCCGGCGACGATGCGGTCGCCAACCACAGGAGGGAAGCATGGCATTGGAATTACTGGCGATCGATCTCGGCAAGCGGTCGTTTCACCTGTTCGGCATCGACACCGACGGGGTGATCGTGTCGCAGAAGGTCAGCCGGGCGAAGCTGGCCGAGGTGGTCGCCAACCTGGCACCGACGGCCATCGCGATGGAGGCATGCGCCAGCGCGCATTATTGGGGTCGATGCTGGCTCGCCGCCGGCCGCGAGGTGCGCCTGATCAATCCTCGTTTCGTAAAGCCCTTCGTCAAAGGCTCGAAGAACGATGCGGTCGATGCGGAGGCAATCTTCGAAGCGGCGCTGCGCCCGACAATGCGCTTCGTACCGGTGAAGTCGACCGACCGGCAGGACCTTCAATCGCTTCATCGTGCCCGCGATCGGCTGATCTGCCAACGGACGGCATTGATCAACCATACGCGCGGCCTGCTTGCCGAATATGGAATCGTGCTCCGGCAAGGCCCGTGGCGCTTTATCGCGCAAGCACCGGCCGCCGTCGCCGGTGCCGACCTGTCCGAGCTGGCGCGAGCGATCTTCAGCGAGCTCCTGGAGCAGCTGGACGATCTCGATCGCCGGATCAAGAAGCTCGACGCGACGATGGTTGCCCTCTGCCGTACCAATGAGACCTGTCGGCGGCTCGCAAAGCTGCCGGGTGTCGGCCCGATCATCGCCACTGCGATCGTCGCCGCCGTCAACGATGGCCGGCAGTTTCGCTCAGGCCGCGAGATGGCAGCCTGGATCGGGTTGGTAGCTCGACAATATACGACTGGTGGCAAGCCACGGCTCGGCGGCATCGGACGACGCGCCAACCATTACCTCAGGCGCCAGCTGATCCACGGTGCCCATGCCGTCGTCAGCCGGTTGCCCAAGCATGATGACCGGCGATCAACCTGGCTGAAAGCGCTCGCTGTCCGACGGGGATTCAATAGGACGATCGTCGCGCTCGCTAACAAAACGGCGCGTGTCGCCTGGGTGTTGCTAAACCGAAAGGAGGAGTACGCGGCTCTCTGAGAAGCGGCGCGCTTCTGCTCTGCATCCAGGGTTGTGACCGAATGCGAGGTGAATACTGATGGCTTGTCGGCAAGGACCGCAGCTTCGAAACCTGATCTATGACAAGGCCCAAGTGGCCGATCATGTTATGAGGTCGGAGGCAGCGGACCCCCATCAAGGCCAGGAACATGACAGCTCCAGCAACAGGCCGGATAGATTCGCGCATCCCGCGCCGCCGATACCAGCAGAATCATCTTGCGGCGGGAGGCGTCCATAGATTGTCATAGATCCCGCGACGGCACGCGCCGCCAAACAGGCGGAAGGCGTGGTCGTGCGCGGCGAACACCATCTCCTGGGTCTCGCGCGGATAGGCCCGCACCAGGAACATCCGGCTGTGGCACAGTCGGATTCGGGCGACCTTGACCGTGGTCGTCACCCCGCCGAGCACCACCACCTCGTGCGACCAGTCGAACTGGCAGGCCTCGCCCGGCGCGAACCACAGCGCGATGAAGACCGCGCCCTGCTGCGATCGGGCGCGACGCCAAGCGCGCACATGACGCTGCACGCTGTCCGTAAGCGCCCTGGTATCCCTCGGCACGCAGCAGCTCGAACAACCGCCGCGCCGTCAGCCGCTCGCGTGCCGGCCGCTTGCTGTTGGCCTCAAGCAATCCATCGAGCCGAGCGACAAACTCACCCCGTCGAGGCTGCGGCTGAGCCTGGCGCTCGTAGCGAAACTCGGTCGACGATCCCCGGATCGCCTTGCGAACCGTCTTCCGTGAGACCCGCAGCTCGCGAACGATCTGGCGGATCGGCTTGTGGTCCACCAAAAACGCCCGCCTGATCCGGCCAATCGTTGCCACTGTCACCATCCCCGGCCACGCTCCCCTGCTACAACCAGCGGGAGCATTCAATGATTCCCGGGGTGGGTCCCTATTCGCCGCTGTTCACCCCAAAGGCCGGGTCACTCTTCCACGCTGTTTTCCAGTCGGCGATGCGGCGCGTCTGCATGATGTTAGCGTACGACTAGACGCCTGATTCGTACAATAAGGCTATTGTTTTTCTTCAGCCCTCCTTCGTCCGCCAATTGTAATTGGCGGGCGAAATGATATTTCGACAACATCTGCTTGTTTGTTGCGGTGCGTTATTGAAAAATGCGACTGCCGTTATTGCGATAGCCCATGAGATTGGAAATATATTCCTTGCACCGCTGGCAGCTGTTGGCTCCGGCAGTCGATACTTATCGGCGCAAATCCTCGACCTTCAGCTCCTGCCACAGCCAAGCGAAATCGTAGCTTGCCATCGGATCGGCTGCATCGGGTTGCTGCCGCGAGCGGTTTTCGAGGTGCTTCAGCCAGCTGGCGAGCTTCTCTCGTCCGTGGACGGTCCGCGCCGCGGCGCGCGGTGTTCGGTTGCCGAGCACCGGGACCGGTTGATCGCGATTTCCAGTCGTCGCGAGCGAGGAACTTGATCAGACCGGTGAGATCGCGCTGTGAGCGCATCGAAAGTCCCGATTCCCGGCAGGCCTTGGCGGAGAGTCGATCGCCGCCGGGCTCATCCTACCCCGGCAAGCCACCGCGGACTGTCGCAAAATTTGTTCATCTGCGAGGCGGCGCCAGCGCATGGCTTTGGCAAGCGGGTGACGGCAAAGCCGGCCCGACACGTTCGATTTCCGGTATCGGGCCGCCGATCCAGCGCAGGCGATAGGTCGCGCTCTTGCGCACATTCATGACGAGGGCCGGCCGGAAGCAGGCAAGGCAGGTACCGCCGGCGCGGCGCACGCTCGGATAGACGACGCCGAGCGCGCCGGCGTCGACGAGCCGCTCGGCAAGCGCCTGGGATTGGACATAGCTTTCGGGATCGAGGATTTCGGTAATCGCATCCGAGAACTGTAGCGGGGGAGGGGAGAGGTCGCGTCCATCCGCCCCGGCATCAGAGCGGCCGCAACGGTCCGACAAGAGCATGGTGCACGGCATTGCGCCGGACGAGGTCGTGCGGCTGGCACCGAAGCTGAAACTCTATTTGGCACGGCCCAGCCCCACCTGGCCGGAACTCATCGACGCTGCCGACTGGCTGCGGCATGACCTCGGGGTGTCGAAACCGCTGTGGGGCGATGCCTGTCTCGCGATGGGCCGCGAATTGGCGGCCGTCGCGCTCGCCATCGTGTCGACCAAGGATTCCGGGCATTTCCGGACAACACCGGGCGGCTATTTCCATGGGATGGTCGCCAAAGCCAAGGCCGGCGAACTGCATCTCGAGCGCACCGTCTGGGCGATGCGCCGGGCCGCCACGCCCGAAGGAAGCCGACGCGGCGGCAGGAAAGGGGGGCCACTCCACCGATGACGATCCCTGCTTAACTCAAGACCGGGATTGTGGCCACGCCCCTACGCTGCCTTGGTATAGACGATCTCCGTACCACTTCGGAGATTGTGGACCGGCAAGAGGAAGTCATGTCCAACCGCACCGCCGAACGCAGCGACTTGATCAACATCCGCATCAAGCCCGCCGACAGAGCACTGATCGGCCAAGCCGCCGCCGCCCATGCTCGAAGCATCGCGGCGCGCGGCTGAGAAAGCCCCGTGCGAGGGGTGTGCAACCCAGACGTCGCCGCACTTTTGCCGCCTGGCTCCACGCTGAGCGCCACGACGTGCTGCCTTCGCAGCCGGCGAGAATTCGCCGGCGCGCACGAGCCAACCATTGCCCCTGGCGCAATTGCTATCGGCGAAGCACCCAGCCGCGCCGACAGAAGGGTCGGACGCAGTACCCCTGGTCGGCGATAACGTCAGCCGATTGTGAGGGGTGCGCTTTATGCGTAGCATCCCCATAAGAAATTCGAGTGCGGCCAAGCATGCCGGAAACCTGCGAGAGCGAGGTCTCGGTTTTGACGACGGCGCGCGGATCGTCGCCGGCCCGGTGCTGATCTGGGAGGATAAGCGTCGCGAGTACGGTGAGGATCGGTTCCGGGCCGTCGGCGAAAGCGCCGGAGATATTCTTCATGTCGCGTTCACCTGGCGCGGCGATGTGATGCGGATCATCTCGGTCCGGCGAGCCAGCCGAAAGGAAACAGAGCTGTGGCAACTAAGAAAATGAGCCTGGCGGAGATCAAAGCCCGGCCCTCGATGCGCGATCGGCCGAAGATCGCCGCGACGACCGAGGCCGACATTCGCCGCCAGATGATAGAGGATGGAGAAAACCCGGACGAGGAGCTGTCGGAAAGGGATATCATCTCTCCCTGGTACATCCGCAGGCGACTCAAGATGTCGCAACGCGAGTTTGCCGATACACTCGGCATCCCCGTCGCGACGTTGCGGAACTGGGAGCAGAATCGGGTCGCGATGGAACCTGCGACGATCGCGCTGATGCGCATCCTCGCGCGCGAACCCGAAGCCGCACTGCGAGCGCTCGACCGCCGCGCGGCATAGCCGCCGGCCTAGCTGCTCGGTTTCGGCGAGGACAGCGCCGGCGGCTCAATCCAGAGCCACATGCGGCAACCTTTGCGGCCGTTCTCCACCGCGATGTTGATGCCGGTACAGCCCGCCATCAGCGCCTCGATCGGGTTGTTCCGCATCAGCACGTCCCAATCGTTTACGGCCGCTGGGCCTTCCTCCCTCGCGACGAAATGCACCGCGGCATCCGCGCTGGCGATCGTACGCGCGGCCGAACCGCTGCCCCAGGCAAAGCCGAGCACACCGCCTGTCACGAAGGTAACGAGGCCGACGGCGACGGCCGCGCTGACCGCCCGCAGCCAGGAGGTGCGGGTCATGGTCTCCGGCCGCAACGCCGCCGAGGCGGCGATCTGCTGCGCCGCTTCATGGGCGAGTTCGGCCTGCGCCTTGCCGATTACCGCCTTTGCCGCGGTCGTGGCCGCCGTCCCGACTTTCCTTCAGCGCCGACAAATCGGTGTCGCTGGCCTGGGCCTTCGCGCCGACCGAAGCGGAACGAAACGCGATCGCCCCGGCGCATCGCGACGCCGTGCACAAGACGATGCTGCTCGTTGCCGAGACGATCGGCCAGGCACGGCGAGGGCAGGGGGGCCGCAACGGCGCCGAGCCGGGCGCGATCGGCTGGATCAGCTTCGATCATTACGCGGCGCGGCCGCCGCTCGAGATCGCGCGCTCGAACCCGGACGGCACGGTCGAAACCGAACTCGTCACGGTCAAAGTCGCGGGCGATCCGCAGCTCCACACCCATGTTGCCGTCCCGAATGCGGTGCTGACCCCGAGCGCGCACGTCGGCTCGCTCGACACGTTGCGGATGCACCACAAGATCCACGAATGGGGGGCGATCTATCAGGCTTGTCACGGCCTGGCACGCCGAAGGCGCCGACATCCACGGGCTCTCGCTTGGCTGGCGCCAGGCGCGCGAGCTCGCCGAGGCCGGGCTTGCCGTCGACCGCCGCGACAGCGTGGCCGCGACGATCGTATTCATCGACCGCGTCGAATCCGGCCGCATCGCCGTCTCGGAGAAGAGCGTCAATGATGACGCCCGCGCGATCGGCGAAGCGATCCGTACGCGACTGCAGGCCGAGGGCATTCTCGGTCGCAACCGCGAGGTTCTCAATGCGACCGATCCCAAGAGTGGTGCCAATTACGCGCTGCCGATCGCCGCCGGCGACCGCGTCCGGCTCTTTGCCCGGACCAACGCGAAATTCGGCGACGGGGGATCCGGAGCGATCGGCGACAACGGCTCCATCCTCGAAGTGCGCTCGGTTCGCCACGAGGGCCTCGTGCTGCGCAACGACAAAGGTAGCGACGGCCTTGTGCGCTGGGAGAGCCTCGCCGATCCCAGGAGCGGCCGGCTGCGCATCACCTACGGCTATGCCATGACGACCAACACCGCCCAGGGCATCACCTCGACCGAGCACATTTTCGTGACGCCGCGCGGCTCACAGACGACCGATGGGCACCGGTCATATGTCTCCGGCTCGCGGCATCGCGAGCGCGACTACCGGCTGACGTCCGAGGGCACCGAGAAGCAGGAGGTCGTGAACCGGCGGCCACTCGGCGATCCGCGGTCGGTCGGTTCGGCGGATCTCTGGATGAATTGGGCGCGGAACGTCAGCCGTGCACCCGAAAAACTCAACGCGACTGACCTCGTGCGTGAAGCAGACGACGCCCGCCGGCGGGCCGCGCAGGATTTTCTGAAAGCGATGGCGCGACATGAGACCCGGATTAATTGGCAGCGTGCAAGATCAATCTGTTTGCCCGTCGGAAATCGGCGAGTTGGTGCCACCGACCATAGCCTTCAATGACGCAATCGCCGAGGCGGCCGATTTCCTCGCCGACGAGGCGGCGCGCGCCGGCGGCCAGACCGGCGAATTCTTCTGGATTTTCCCGCCGCCGCGACCGGCGGCGCGGCCCGCTTAACCATGGCGATGCTTGCGCCGGCCCGATACGCGGCCTATCTCTAGCGGCGCACGGACCCTTACCTGCGATCGGATGGACGTGGTGGTCGAGACGAACACCGGGCCGAAGGCGGCGGCGGCGCCCGAGCATCTGCGGTGGGACATCGCGGCGATGCGCAGCCACCGCTGCACGCTGGCGACCGCCAGCGCGACGCGCGATGAGGTCATCCTCAATTTCGGGGCGCGGACCGGACAGGATCATCCCGGCGGGGAAGTCGCGGTCGAACTCCTGCAGCGCGTCGTGCTGAGCCCGGCCACCGCCAAGCACCTGATGGCGACGTTACAGCGCCTGCTTGCGGCGGACAGCCCCGCGCGGCCGCCGCTATAGGAGTGCGTGTGAGCCAGGCGGACGAACCGGGCGACGGCGCCGCGCCGCGCTTCGAATTTTTGATTGTCGACGAGTTCCTCAAGACGCTGGTCGATGCGCGCGCCCTCAAGACCGCCTTCGAACTCGGCCTGATCGATCGCCTCGTCGAACACCGCAGCGGCTCGCTGGAGGCGCTCGGCCGCACGCTCGGGGTCGACCGCGCGGGCATGCGTTTCCTGGTCGACCTGCTGCGGGCCAATGCCGTGATCGACGAGCGCGGCAGCGATGTCCGCCTGACGCGGCATTTCCAGAGCGCGCTGCGCTACCGCGACCTGCTGGAAACCAAGCTCGACTTCGCCGGCTTCACGATCAACGATTTTGCCGATTTGTTCACCACCCTGGTGAAGAATGCCGGCGGCTTCACCGGACAGGCGCGGCTGTTCCAGCTGTTCGATTACCGCCGCTGCTTCGATTCGACGATCGAGAACTATCTGGCGACGCGGGGCTGGATGCGCATCACCTCGACGCTGACGCGCTACGAGGCGCAGGCCGCGCTCGAGCTTTACGATTTCGCGCGGCACCGGCGGCTGCTCGACGTCGGCGGCAACAGCGGCGAATTCATCCTGCAATTGTGCCGCCGCCATCGCGATCTGCACGGCACCGTCTTCGATCTGCCGTTGGTCTGCGAGATCGGCATGGAGCATGTGTTGGCCGAAGCGGAATGCCCGCGGATCGGCTTCATCGCGGGCGATGTCAGGAACGATCCGCTGCCGCTCGGCTACGATCTGATTGCGTTCAAGTCGATGCTGCACGACTGGCCGCCCCAGGAGGCGCGCCAGTTCATCGACAAGGCGGCGCGCGCCTTGAATCCCGGCGGCACGCTGCTGATCTTCGAACGCGGGCCGCTTGCGGTCGGCGGCGCCGCGCCGCCGCTGTCGATGCTGCCGCTGCTGTTGTTCTTCCGCTCCTACCGTGCGCCGCTCGATTACGTGACGCAGCTGCAGGCGCTCGGCTTCCACGACGTCGGGTGCCGGGAAATCCACCTCGACAGCCCGTTCTTCCTGGTTCGCGGCCGCAAACCGGCTCGCTGAACGCCGGACCTGTTCTTGACGCCGCGACGGTTACCGGGCTATTTTTTGTTCCCCGATGTTTTTGATTTCTGCGATGACTGAGAGCAGCAAGCGATTTCCGGCAGACGATTATGTTGAAGTGACAGTGCACTTCAAGTGCAACTTGAAGTGCGTGCATTGCATGATCGAAGGGACAATGGATTGGCTGCGGCCCGAATCCGACGACCAGTTGGGGTGCATCCTCGTCCAGAACGCCGCCGAGCATCGCTGGCGCGGCTTGACCCTGACCGGCTCGGAGGTGACGCTGCGGGCCGACCTGCCCGATCTGGCGCGGGCGGCGCGGCGGCACGGGTTCGAGCATGTCCGCATCCAGACGCACGGCGTACGTCTCGCCAATGGCGCCTACTGCCGCGAACTGGTCGAGGCCGGCATCGACGAATATTTCGTCAGCGTCACCGCCGCCGATGCGGCGACGCACGACGCCATCACCGGGGTTGCCGGCGCGTTCGAGCGGACGCTGCGCGGCCTGGAGAACCTCGACGAATTCGCCCAGGTCGCGACGCTGACCAACACCGTCATCACCGAGCGCAGCTACCGCCAGCTGCCGGCGGTGGTCGAGCGCCTCGCCCATTTGCGCCGGCTGGCGCAGATGGAGTTCTGGACCTATTGGCCGATGCGCGAGCGCGACGAAAAGGACCTCATCCCCTCGCATCTCGACGTGCTGCCTTATCTCAAAGAAGCGATCGCCGGGGCGCGCCGCCTCGGCCGCTCGGTCGAGGTGAAGAACTTCCCGGAATGCCTGCTCGGCGACGACCGCGACGCGCTCGACAACGACCAGCCCAAGCTGGTCATCGATCCGGAGTTCTGGCCGGAGTTCATGCGCAACGGCTTTCACCAATGCGTGCACCGCAGCTACTGCACGGCGCGGCAATGCCTCGGCCTCAACAGCGCCTATATCGATAAATACGGCTGGCACGCCGATGTGCTGGTGCCGTTTGTGACGGAGTGCTGAATGGAACCGAGCGCGCCGCCGCAGGCCGCCAACGCCTTCAAGCTGGCGCGCGAGGGCAGCGATCTGGTCATCGAGTTCGGCACGGTGGCGCCGTCGGAGGCGGCCGCGGGGGCCGCCGCGGTGACGGTCAGCGATCGGGTGATCCTGACGCGGGATACCGCCAAACGGCTGGTACGCTGGCTGGACGACAGCCTGCAGCCGCATGCCGCGGCATTGCGGGCCGAGGAGGCGAAGGCACTGGCGCCGGCGCACGCGGCGGCGGCGACCCGGCCGGGGCCGGCGCCCGCCCGGCCGCCGGCCGACGAAGCCGGCGAGCGGGCGACGCAGCTGTTGCGCATGGTCGGCAATCTCGATGTGCCGCACCAGTACGAGCGCTCGTTCCGCATCTGCCGGCGGGCGTTGCTCGCCAACCGTTTCCTGCTGACCCTCGACGTGGACAACATCGCCGGCGACCGGCGCGAGCGCGTCCTCGAGATCTGCGACCGCCTGCGCATGCCGACCGCGGCGCGGGAAGCGGCGGCCGCGAATTTCGCGATGGCGAAATGCATCCATTTCGGCTTCGAGGCGGACGACGACAGCATCATCGGCAAGCTCTACCTCGA
The DNA here is from genome assembly GCA_035534855.1 of Allostellaceae bacterium. GTDB lineage: Bacteria > Pseudomonadota > Alphaproteobacteria > ATCC43930 > CGMCC-115725 > DATARH01. Next base: position 11,283 of record DATLRD010000033.1, read on the forward strand.
GCGGGCCGTGCCGGGCGAGGAGGCGGCGCAGGCCCGCGCCGGCGGCTCGCCGGTGCTGCTGCATCTGGCGTTCAAATGGGACCTGGTGAGCGAGACCGCGGTCACCGCCCGCTACTGGTGGCGGCCGGGGCTTGGCGCGGCCGAGATTGCCGAGCGGCTCGCTTATGTCTACCGCGACGGGCCACCGGCATCGCTGGCGATCGCGCAGGCGGCGCTGGCGCTGACCGAGGGGCGAGCAGCTGCCGAGCAGCTGCAATATCTCGAGGTCGAGGAGGCGGAAAACGCGCGGCGCTCGTTCGATCTCAATCTTTACAACGCCAAGCTGCAGGTGGCGGACCTGCTGCCGCTGCTGCATCGCATGCGCGAGCACTTTGGGGTCCGGCCGGGGCAGGTGCAGGCGCTCTATGACCAGATCAAGACCAAGGCGCTCGGGCATCTCGCCGGCGGGGTGCACCGCAACGGCGAGGATTTCTTCAACGTCTACTACGGCGTTGTCGGACTGCCGCATTTCCACGGCCAGTTCCGCTAGCGGGAGGATGAGGGCGGAGCGATGAGCGCGACGCAGCGGTTCGAATACGCGACGGCCGCCGACCCGGCGTTCAATTATTGCCTGTGGGAATACAGCCCGGCGGCGCCGGCCCAGGACAAGTTCCGCGCGATCAACCTGCTCTACCACTCGTTCGAATATGCCGGGATCGACGAGCGCGCCTTCGCCATCGTCGAGGCGATCCGCGAGGCGATCGGCCCGTTCCGCACCGTGTTCGGCATCAAGCTGCTGCCGCAGGGGCTGGCCTGGGAGTTCTATTTCTACGATTACGCGCGGCGGGCGCGGCGGGTGTCGATCAGCCGGGTGCTGGCGGCGATCCGGCCGTTCCTGCCCTGTGCGGTGCCGGTCAACGAGAACCTGCCCTATTTCATGTTCTCGCTCGATCTCGACGCCGCAATGGCGGCCGGCCGGCGGCCGCTCGACGTGGTCCACATGTACGTCGGCAACCCCGGCAGCACGGTGTCGTCGGGCATCGCCTATGCCCTGCGGGCGGAAGGCACGCGTCTGGAGAATTTCTACTTCTTCTTCGACGGGCAGAGCCAACGCGACGCGGCCGCCGACAAGATCCGCAGCTCGGCGCATTTCGACGACACCAGCCGCCCGGTCGACGACGTGCTGCTGCCGGAGCTGCGCGATTGCCGCACCATCTGCGTCGCCAACAAGCAGACGCACGACTGCATCTATTTCTCCGGCGTTGACGTCGATCAGCTGCGCTGGTTTCTGCGGCACCTGGCCTATCCGTCGCCGATCATTGCTTTTGTCGAGCACCATCGTGGCGTGCTCGACCACCTGCTGTTCGATGTCGGGATCGATTACCGCATGGAGAACGGCGAGCTGCGGGCGCTGAAAAGCGGCTATTACGGCGTCTTCTGAACGGCGCGGCCGGCACGCGAATGAGAGGCGAGCGAGGATCATCGCAAGTGGCGTTGCCGCGCGAGGCGGCGGCGCCGTCGGCGGCGTTGCGGCAGTGCCTGACCAGCCTGCAGCGGGGCGATCTCGCGGCGGCCGAGAAGCGCTGTCGCGAGGCGCTCGGAGCGACCGGCGCGGCCCACCTGCTGCACCTGCTGGGCATCATCGTGGCCCGCCAAGGCCGGTTCGAGGAGGCGATCGGGCTGTTCGCGCGGGCGCTGCCGGGGGCCGCCGACCGGGCGGCGGTGCTCTACGACCAGGGCATCGCGTTGACCGAGCTGGCGCGCCGCGGGGAGGCGCTGGAGAGCCTTGAGCGGGCGGTCGCGCTGCGCCCGGGTTTTCCCGAGGCCTGGAACCGCCGCGGCGCCGTGCTGGCGCAGCTCGGGCGCCATGACGACGCGCTGGCGAGCTTCGACCGTGCGCTGGCCGAGCGCCCCGACTTCGCCGAAGCCCTCGCCAACCGCGGCGACGCGTTCCGTGCGCTCGGCCGCGCCGAGGAGGCGCTGGCGAATTATGCGCGCTGCCTGGCGCTGCAGCCGGGCAACGCGGCATTCGTCCGGCGGCGCGGCACGGCCCTCGCCGATCTCGGCCGCCATCGCGAGGCGCTCGATCATCACAGCCGGGCGATCCGCCTCGCCCCCGACGACGCTGCGGCGCATCACGGCCGCGGCATGGCGCTGGCGCAACTCGGGCAGCCGGCGCTCGCCCTGGCCGCCTTTGCGCGCGCGCTTTCGCTGCAGCCCGATTACACCGACGCGTTTGTCAGCAACGCCCAGGCGCTCGCCGCGCTCGGCCGCTACGAGGAGGCGGTCGACAGTTTCGACCGGGCGCTGGCGCTCGAACCGACGCATGCCGAGGCGCTGCATCGCCGCGGCCTCGCCTTGGCCGAACTCGACCGGCCGCGGGAGGTGCTCGACGCCTACGACCGGGCGCTGGCGGCCGACCCGCACGCGACGCAGGCGCTGATCGGCAAGGGCAACGCCCTGTCGCGGCTCGAGCGCTACGAGGAGGCGCTCGCCTGCTTCGACCTGGCGGTAACGGTCAGCCCGGACCTCGACGAGGCGCAACACCGCCGCGCCGATCTGCGCGATCGGCTGCGGCGGCTGAGCCTGGCGGAGGCGCATCGCTTCCGCGCCGAGACGCTGCACGCCATCGAGCGGTACGCCGAGGCGGTCGAAGCCTATGACGCGGCGATCGCGCTGTTTCCCGATTACGAGGCCGCCTGGAACGGCCGCGGGTTGGCGCTTGTCGAGCTCGGCGAACTGGCGGACGCGCTGGCCAGTTACGACCGGGCGCTGGCGCTCCGGCCCGACGGCATCGAGGCCCGCATCAACCGCGGCGCCGTGCTGCGCAGCCTCGGCCGTCTGCCGGAGGCGATTGCCGCCGCCGAAGCCGTCCTCGCCGTCGAGCCGGGCAATATCGCTGCGCTCAACAACCGCGGCAGCGCGCTGCGCGCCCTCGGGCGCGTCGCGGCCGCGCTCGCCAGCTACGATCGTGCGGTCGCCCGCGATCCGCAGCGCGCGCAATCGCATTTCAACCGCGCGGTGTGCCGCCTGACCGCCGGCGACTTCGCCCGCGGCTGGCCGGAATATGAATGGCGCTGGCAGCTGGCGGGGTTCGAGAAGGATTCGCCGCTGCCGCGGCTGGCGTTGTGGCTCGGCGAAGAGGAGATCGCCGGCCGCACCATCCTGCTGCATGCCGAGCAGGGCCAGGGCGACACGATCCAGTTCTGCCGCTACGCGCCGCTTGTCGCCGAACGCGGGGCCGTCGTCGTGCTGGCGGCGCAGCCGCTGCTCAAATCGCTGCTCGCCAGCCTGCCCGGGGTGCGGCACGTATTGGGCCCCGACGACACCGGACCGCCGCCCGATTTCCGCTGCCCGCTGATGAGCCTGCCGGGCATCTTCGGCACGCGGCTGGCCAGCATCCCGGCGAGCATCCCCTATCTGGCCCCGCCCGCCGGCCGGCTGCAGGAGTGGTCGCGGCGGCTGGGTGCGGCGAAGGGGCCGCGGATCGGCATCGCATGGTCCGGCAACCCGCGCAACCGCCACGATCGCGACCGCACCCTGACGCTGGCGCAGCTCGGGCCGATCGCCGCACTGGGGCTGCCGCTCTACTGCCTGCAGCGCGAGATGCGGCCGGGCGATCTGGCGGATTTCGCGATGTTCGCCAATATCGAATATTTCGGCGAAGGGCTGCGCGATTTCGCCGATACCGCCGCCCTGATCGCGCAGCTCGACCTCGTCGTGTCGGTCGATACCGCGGTCGCCCATCTGGCCGGAGCGATGGGCAAGCCGGTGTGGACGCTCCTGCCCTATGCCGGCGATTGGCGGTGGCTGCTGCAGCGCGAGGACAGCCCGTGGTACCCGACGATGCGGCTGTTCCGCCAGCCGCACCCCGGCGATTGGACGTCGGTGCTGGCCCGGGTGCGCGACGAGTTGCGCCGGCTCGGCTGAGGGTTGCACTGGCAATTGCAGTGCAGTGCTGTGAAAATTTCGTTTGTCCGAAAACAGCCGCTGCTGCGATTGTCGCGATCATTTGGTCACTCAATTACAACTTCCAGCTTCGGAAGATTAACCGTCATTCGGGTTGACAAGCAGCCGGCGAGACTCCAAGCTAACCGCCGCTGCGGCAGTTCGGCTGTCGCAAAAGGGGTGTAAATTCAGGGGTTTAGTTTGCGAGATGTGCCCGGCCCTCCTCAGTCGCCGCGGCCGTTAATATTCGTGAACGACGATGCCCAGTGGTTAATGATTTGCGAAAATCGAGCAGCGTTGTGAAGCGGTGCAGCGTTGTGAAGCGGTATCGCGGCGGCGGGGAAACCTCGGCGCCGGGCGGTTTCGGCCGCGCGCTGCCGCCGCGCCGCGCCGCCGCTCGATGTCTGCGCCGGTGGCCGGCGGTGCCGTCCGGCAGCCGGTCCCGTCGGGCCGCGGCGATCGGCCGCGGCGCTGACGGGCGCTTGCGTCACGGCCCGCCAGTGGCGGGCGGTGGCGCTGTTGTGGTGATCAGGGGAAGTCAGCGATGAGAAAAGCGCGACGCTGGGAACGCACGCCGTCGAAGCGGTCGGTCCTCGATACGCTGCTCGACAAGGTCATGCGCGAGATGTGGCCGCGCAGCGAGCGCCGGCCCGCGCGGCGGCGCGGCGCGCCGGCGAAGCCGCGCCACCAGGATTTCGCGCTCGAGCAGATCGAGCCGCGCCTGTTGATGTCGGCCGACATCTTCTTCGCCGGCGGCACCGACCACGCCTTCACGCTGCAGGCGGCAAAGCCCAGCAGCGACTATCTCTTGCAGCTGGTGGACGACGCCCTGTTGGGCAACGCCCAGCACGGCGTCATCGCCACCGCTGATCTGACGACTCTCGGCAGGACAAACATATCCATCCAGCGCAGCGATGCCACGAACGACACCAGCGGCGACACGCTGTCTTTCAACCTCGACACTTTTTTTACGCTCGACAACCTTTCGGCGCTGCACAGCGGCGGCACGCTGAGCCTCAATTTCACCAGCTCCGACCAGCCCAACGACCTGATCACTCTCGATACCCCGACCGCCAGCCCCACCACCCCGGCCTCGCTCGGCTACGGCCTGACCGTGCAGAGCGATTCGAAGATCACCTCGAGTGCCAGCCTCAGCGTCGCCGGCAACCTGTCGCTTACGTCGAAGGACGATCTCAGCGTCACCGCCGGCCTGGACAGCGCGGCGGTCGCCAACGCCAACACCGGCATCACGCTGACGAATGCCAACCTGACGACGACCAATGGCGGCAGCATCACCCTCGACGCCCATTCCCATCTGGATGTGACCCCCTTCAGCTTGGCGGGCGGCATCGCTGACGCTACCAACGTCACGAATTCCAAGATCAAGGGCTTCCTCGACAACAACCTCGGCACCCTCAACGAAAACAATCTGGCGCTGGTCATCAGCTTCGACAGCGCCACGATCGACATCGGCGGGACTGGCGGCACCACCGGCACGACGCTCAATTCCGCCGGCGATCTCAATATTTCCTCGACCGTCGACGGCAGCCTGGCGGCCGTGGCCACCTCCAATTTGGCGACGGTCGCGGTCACCGTCGGCAGCGCCGATCCCGAGGTGCTGATCGGCGGCAACGGCAGCGGCACCAACCTCACCGCCGGCGGCCAGATCGATGCCGCGGCGACGTCGAACCTCAGCGTCACCACGACCGGCACGCCGAACCTGCTCGCGAAGCTCGACCCGACGGTAGACGGAGCGGTTGCGGTCACGGTGTTCGACAGCCAGGCGGTGTTCGGCTTTTCCAATTCGGCGAGCCTCGATGCGACCGGCGCCACCAGCCTGACGGCCAACAGCACGCTCGATGCCACCACATTCGGCAATTCCAGCGGCGGTGGCGCCGGCGCCGGCGTCGCCGTCGCGGTGGTCTACGGCGACACCACGGCATCGATCGACAGCGGGACCGTCACCGGCAGTTCGGTCACATTGGCGTCGAACTCTACCCGGACGCTCACCACGGTCGCCAATTCCTCGATCGGCGGCTCGTCCGCCAGCGGCGGCGGCATGAACGCCAGCGAGAAGACGCTGGCGAACAACAACGCCACGACCGCCGACAACACCTCGACCGGCGACAACAGCGTCAGCGTCGCCGGCGCGGTGGCGGTCAACGTCGATACCGGCACGACCTCGGCCTACATCAACAGCAGCACGATAACGGCCACCGGCGACACCACCGGCGTCGTGGTGATGACGACGCCGGTCGACACGGTGTTCGTCGCCGCGAGCGGCGCCAGCACCGGCAGCACCACAAACAGCGTCGGCGTCGGCGTCGCGATCGACGTCGCCGACCGCACCAATCTCGCCTATGTCAGCGGCCCGACCTCGATCACCACGAATTCGTTGACGATCCTGGTCGGCGCGCTCGACAGCAACGGCATGCCGGATTCGGGCTCTTTGGGTCTGAGCACGTTCAGCGCGTCGGCGATCTCGGGGATCGGCGAGCCCTCCGCTGTCGGTGTCGCCGGCGCGCTGGCGGTCAATGTCGTCGTCACCGACGACGAGGCCTATATCGCCAGCGGCGCGAAGCTGACGCTGCCCACCGCGGCGGATGTTGCGATCGAGGCCGATTCGAACGTCCTCACCCTGGCGTCGGCGGCGCCGACGGGCGCGGGCGGCAGCGACAAGAGCAGCGTCGGCGTCGGCATCTCGATCGCGTTCGCCTATGGCCAGAACACCACCGCTGCCTACATTGGCGACACCGCCGAGATCGGCGGCGCCGGCGGGGCGCAGGGGCTGACGCTGACCGCCAATTCGTCGCAGGACACGGCCACCTCGGCGGAGAACGGCGGCAAGGGCGTGACGGCGGTCACCCCGGTGATCGCGATCTCGGTCGCCGACAACACGGCCTCTGCGACGATCGGCAGCGGCGTCACCGCCCTCGATGGGACGACGGCACTGACCATCGGCAGCGACGGGTTCACCGCCTCGTCGTCGCTCAACGATTCGGTGCAGACGACCGCCACCGGCGACACCACATCGTCGAGCACCGGGGTCGGCATTTCGATCGCGCTGTCGATCGTCAACGACAGCTCCTTGGCGACGACCAACAGCAATCTGGTGTCGGGCGGCGCCGCGGCCTTCCTGTCGAGCGCCATCTCGGGCAGCCAGAGCACCGCCAGCGCGAGCGCTGCCGGCGGCGAGGACGACAGCACCCAGAAAAACGAGGACAGCAGCAACCAGAGCGTCGACCAGAAGACCCAGAACCAGAAGAGCTTTGCCAACAGCACGGCCAAGGCCGACGAGACAAAGGTGGGCGGCAGCGCCGAGGGCACCGACCCCAAGGGCACCGGCGCCGACAAATCGTCCTCGGCTTCCAGTTCCGAAGGCTCGGTCAGCGTCGCCGCCGCGGTCGCCGTCAACATCGAGAACGGGTCGTCTGAGGCCTATGTTCCGGCCGGGCTGACGATCACCTCGACCGGCACGCTGACGGTGCAGTCGGACGCCAATATCGACGGCCATGCGCAGGCCGACGGCTCCGCCAGCACCTCCGGCAGCGGCGTCAGCGTCGGCCTCGCGGTGCCGATCAACGTCAACCGCATCACCAACCTCGCCTATGTCGCCAACACCGCCACGATCAGCAGCGGCGGCCTCCTTGTCAGCACCGGCATGGCCGACCGCCAGGTCGGCGCGGCCCCGGTCATCGAGCATGTGGTGGAGCTCGACGCTTCCACCGCCAACATCCCGACCGATTCGGCCAACAGCCCGGTGCTGGGCAACGACACGATCTATGTCGGCGCCGATAAGCTCAAGACCGGCGACAAGGTGTTGTACAACCCAGCCTCGGCGGGGGTTCTTGGGTACACCCTGGCCCTGGCGGGCACCGCAATCGGTGGCCTGACCAATGGCGACAGCTACTACGTCTATGAATCGGGCGGCACGATATATCTGTACAAAAGTCAGGCGGACGCGCTGGCCCACGATTACAACTACGTCACGCTGACCTCGCTCAGCGGGACCGGCGACGTGCAAGCGTTCGCCAAGTGGGTCAGTGGCGTTCCGGATCCGAATCCGGCCAATTGGGTCTACTTCAACCCGAACGGCGTGCTGATGCCGCAGGTCGTGACGGCCGACTCGGCGGCCGCCTACACGGTCGCCAACCTCACCGATCCGACTTTCGCCGTCGAGCCGACCTTCCGTACGGATTCGATCTTCCTCGGCTTGAACGTCACCTTCAACTCCGGCTTCAACACCGCGCTGAAGAGCGGCGCCGAGGTGCTGTACAATCCCGCCCCGCTCGACGGCAACGGGGGCTTGCCGCTCGCCACCGTAGACAGCCTGGGTGTAAACAGTTTCGGTGTTCCCGACGGCGCGTTGATCCCCGAGGGCACCTATTACGTCAATGTCGACGATCACGGCACGATCCGGCTGTACGGCGACGGCACGCCCGACAACAGCAAGGCTCAAGCCGACGCCGCGGCCGGCAACCCAGACTACATCAAGTTCGCCCCGACTTCTTCTCTCAACGGCACCGAGCAGGAATTTTTCAAGTACGTGGCGGTGCCGGCCACCGGCCAGATGGCGCCCAACCTGCTCAGCCCGATCACCTTCGACCCCTCCGGCCAGGTGACGCTGGTCAATATCGGCGGCTCCAACTCGGCGATCACCTTGGGCGCCCTCGGCAACTTCCGCACCGGCGACCCGGTGACCTATACGGTGAGCAACGGCGGCGCTCCGTTCACCGGCCTCGACGGCACCGGCGCCACCACCTACTACGCGATCGATCTCGCCGGCACCGGCTATTACCAGTTGGCCGCGACGCGCGACGACGCCATCGCCGGCAAGGCGATCGCGATCTCCGGGGCGACCGGCGCCGACTTCAACGCGGTGGTGGACGACAATGTTCACTCCGACTACGCGGCGGCGACGGCGGGCGCCGGCGGCGGCGACATCGGGGTTGGCGCCTCGGTCGCGATCAACGTCGTCAACAACGACACCGAGGCGGTGGTCGGCAAGGGCGGCGCTGCGTCGGTGACGATCACCGGCAGCGGCGACGTAGCGAACGGCAGCGGCGACGTGTCGGTCACCGCCGACAGCGAGGCCGTCAACTTCACGATCGCCAAGCCGGCGCAAGGCGCGACCGACGGCAGCAAGGTCGGCGTCGGCGGTTCGGTGGCGGTCGCCGTCATCGACAACACGGTCAACGCCGCGATCACCGACGGCACCTCGATCGACAACACGATCGGCAGCCTGACAGTGTCGGCGACCGACGGCGACAGCGCCTACACGCACGGCGAAAACGGCGCCACCGCGAGCGGCGGCGTCGCGGTCGGCATCGGGGTCGCGGTCGCGGTCATCCAGGACACCGTGACGGCCTATGTCGGCACCGGCAGCGCCATTGCCGGCACCGGCGACGTCAACATCACCGCGGCGCTCAACGCCGACCTCGAGACGACGACCAGCGCGGCGGCGGCGGGCAGCAGCGTCGGCGTCGGCGCCTCGATATCGGTCGATGTCGTGATCGACAACGTCAGCGCCGAGGTGGCGCGCGACATCAGCACGGATTTCAACGAAACGGGATCGACCGGCGTCTTCAACCTGATTTCGACCTCGACCGTGACGGATGCGGCGCAGGCGATCGCCACGGTCAAGGGGGTGGACCCGAACAAGACGGATTCGACGAGCAGCAGCGACTCGTCGAAGAGCGGCGCCGACGGGCAGGCCGATCACCAGATCAATGACAACAGCACGGTCACAGACAACAAGGGCAGCGCCGACACCTCGCTGCCTTCGGCGAGCAGCACCGACAGCACCGAAGGCGGCAAGGGCAGCGCCAATTCGGGCGAAAGCTCGGGCGGCGTCGGGGTTGCCGCGGCGGTGTCGGTCAACGTGCTGATCGCGCACAACACCGCCAGCGTCACCAGCGCCACCATCGATGCCCAGGGCGGTGCGGTAACGATCGCGGCCGAGGCGCAGGACAGCGCCAGCGCCAAGGGGATCGGCGCCGCGATCGCGATGAACAACAAGACCAATATCGGCGCCGGCGTCGGGCTCAACGTCGTCACCGCGACCAACGAGGCCTTTGTCGTCGGCGCCGCCGACGCGACGAGCGAGGTCAAGGGTAACGGGGTGACGATCGAGGCGATAACGCCGGCTACGACGACCGACGCTTTCACCGTCTGGGGCGCGGCCGGGGCGGGCGGCAAGAATCTCGCCGTCGCCGGCTCGGTCGGGATCAATGTCGTCAGCCTGACAACCGACGCCTACACCGACAGCAATACCAGCGTCGAATCCGCCGGCGATTTGACCGTCAAGGCCACCGCCCTGGTGGCGCCGCAGGATCTGGTGGCGGCCGGCGCTTTCGCCTCAAGCGGCAGCGGGATCGGCGCCTCGGTCGCGGTCAACGTCTTTACGCTCGATACCAGCGCCCATATCGACGGCAGCGCCGACGCGAGCGGGGCCCTGTTGGTCGACGCCGAGAACCACTTTGCCCCGGCGCCGATCGCGCTGCCTTTCCTGCCGTCCTCGGCCGACCCGACGGCAACGGCGATCGTCGTCGCCGGCGCGGCCGGCAGCAACGTCGCGGTGGCGGGCGCCGTCATCGTCGACGACTTCATGCTCGACGCTACGGCCGATATCGGCGCCAACGCGCTGATCAACCAGGGCAACCTCTATACGGCAACCGCTGGCCAGACCGTCACGGTCGGGGCAACCAACGACACGACGGTCACGACGATCGCCGGCTCGCTCGGCCTCAGCAAAGGAGCGGCGGGGATCGGTGGCAGCCTCGACGTCGAGATCATCAGCAAGACCACCGATGCCTATATTGACGCCGGCGCGACCGTCGATGCCGGCGGCCTCGTCAGCGTCACCGCGACCTCGACCGAAACGCTGTTGTCGGTCGTCGCCACCGCCGGGATCAGCACCGGGCAGGTCGGCATCGGCGGCGCCGTCGACGTGGCGGTGGTCACGCCCACGACGGACGCCTATATCGGCCCCGGCGCGACGATCAATGCCGGCACTGCCGGACCCGGCGGGGTGACGATCGCGGCGAGCGACACGTTCTCGACGATCATGATCGCCGGCGCAGTCGGCGCGGCGGGCGAGGCCGGCATCGGCGTTTCCAACACGACGCTCGTTTTGACGCCGACGGTCGAGGCCTATATCGACAGCAGCGCGCTCGATCCGACGATTGTCACCGCGGCCGGCACCGTGTCGGTCGGCGCGCAGGCGAGCGAGAGCATCATCTCGATCGCCGCCGGCATCGGCGGCGGCGGCACGGTCGGGGTGGCCGGCTCGGCGGCGGTCAACGTGCTCGACGACACGACCAAAGCCTATGTCGGCGCCGACGCCACGATCACGACGACGACCACAGATCTGACGAACAGCCCGAGCAATCTCAGCGTCAGCGCCAGCGACGACACCTCGGTCATCTCGGTCGCCGGCTCGCTGGCGGGCGGCGGCAGCGTCGGCGCCGGGGTCGGCGCCGATGTCGGCGTCTACACCAAGGACACCGAGGCCTATCTCGGGGTCGGCGTCGATGCGACGATCGGCGGCAACATCCTGATCGACGCCGAATCGAGCGAGAGCCTGATTTCAGTGTCGGCCGGCATCGGCGTCGGCGGCGATGCCGGGGTCGCGGCCAATGCCGGCGTCCATGTCTTCGGTTTGAAGACGCTGGCCTATATCGACAGCAGCCAGACCGATCCCTCGATGATCCATGCCGACGGCAGCATCGTGCTGGCGGCCAACGACTATTCGAACATCAACGAGATCGTCGGCGTCTTGGCGGCTGGCGGCTATGCCGGCGTCGGCGCGGCCGTCGGGGTCGACGTCTTCACCCCCGACACCGAGGCCTATATCAGCCCCTATGCCAATGTCACTGCCCTCGGCAACGGCGCCGGCCTGACGGTCGACACCGGCGGGATCAGCATCGGCCAGGCCGCCTCGACCTCGTCCTTCGACCCGGGCAACCCGAGCGCCAATGGCGGCGTCGGCATCGAGACCAACGACCCCAACACGATGAGCAATGCCGAAAGCGGCAACCGCGCGAGCCTGCAATCGCAGGGCCAGGTCGGCACGCCGAGCCTCGGCGGCATGGATTTGAGCGGCAACGGCAAAAACACCGACATGTCGACCGAGGACCCGTCGCTGAGCGGCGTGCGGACGGCCGGCCTGGCGACCGACACCGGCTTCCATGGCCTGGCGGTGACCGCCTCGAACCGCGACGAGGTGCGCACCTTCACGGTGAGCCTGGCCGGCGGGCTGGTCGGGGTTGCGGTCTCGGCCGGCGTCGATGTGTCGAACGCCACGACCAAGGCCTATATCGGCGACAACGCGACGATCAACGGCGACACCACCCTGGCCGACCCGGCGCAATCGGTGCTGGTGGGGGCGGGCAGCGACTTCTACCATTTGTCGGTGGCCGGGACATTGGCCGGCGGCGCGGTCGGGGTGGCGCCGGCGGTCGGCGTCAACGTCATCACCAACAAGACGGAAGCCTCGATCGGCGCCAGCGCCACCGTCAACGCGCTCGGCGACATCGCGGTGGCGGCAACCGCCAGCGAAGATGTCGTGATGATCGGCTTCGGCGTCGCCGCCGGCGGGGTCGGTGTCGGCGGCGCGGTCGATGTGCTGAGTATCGACAACACGACGACCGCCGGCATCGGCGATTTTGCGACGATCTATGCTGGCGGCAACGTGTTCGTCGATGCCAACGACGACACCCAGGTGTTCGAACTGTCGGGCGCGATCGGCGCCGGCGCCGCGGCCGGCATCGGCGGCTCGATAGGCGTCATGCTGATCACCAAGGACACCGAGGCGACGATCGGCGCATCGGCCACGGTCGATGCGCTCGGCGTCAGCACCATCGGCATTGCCGATGTCCTCGACGGCGGCATCACCTCGGGCAGCCCCGACACCTTCGACACGATCGCGGCGCACGGCGTCATCGTCCAGGCGCAGTCGAGCGAACATATCCTGCACATCGTGGCGGCGGCCGGAGTCGGCTATGTCGGCGTCTCCGGCGCTGTCGGGGTGACGCTGATCAACTCGACGACGCTGGCCGAGATCTACGGCAGCGCCAACATCAACACGCTGCACCCGGGTCTCGCGAGCACCCTGCAGGCGGTCTACGTCAACGCCGGCAACGACACCAACGTGCAGACCTTCATGATCGGCATCGCCGGCGGCTTTGTCGGGGTGGCCGGCGCGGTCGATGTCGGCGTCCTCAACAACACCACCACCGCCCAGGTCGATAGCGGCGCCACGCTCGACGCGCGCGGCAACATCGCGGTCGATGCGGTGGCGCTGAAGCACATCAGCGGCTTCGACGCCAGCGGCTCCGGCGGGGTGGTCGGGATCGGCGGCGCGGTCAGCGTGTGGTCGATCGGCACGCAGATCAAGAAGAGCACCACCGACAAGAACGGCAAGGACACCGGCAGCGCGCTCGACAGCAACGGCAACTCGGCCGACAGCAACGCCGGCGATCAGGCGCAGAGCGGCAGCGGCATGGTGAGCACCGGGCTGGGCAACTTCACCGGCGACACCAGCGGCAACAGCAACACCAGCCAGAACCGCGTGAATTCGGCGACCGGCGACGTCTCGACCGACGTCAGCAACAGCGCGCCGACCTCGGCCGCCGTCAGCAGCATGGAGAACACCGCCGCGCCGCCCGCCGGCACGTCGGCGGTGATGGACGGCACCGCCCATGCCGGCGCCTACAGCGGGCTGCAGACCGGCGACAGGGTCACCTACAATCCCGACGGCAACACTGCGATCGGCAACCTCAGCCATTCGGGAACGTACTACGCGCGGGTGCAGAACGACGGCACGGTGCAGCTCTACGACACCGAAGCGCACGCGCTGGCCGGCGGCAGCACCGGCCTGGTCAGCCTCACGTCGCAGGGCGCCGGCGATCGGCAGAATTTCACGTTCTCGCCGTCGATCCACTTCAACCCGAGCGCCAACGGCGTCGTCAACACGACCAACGACACGATCAATCTCGGCAGCAGCAACCTCGCCAACGGCGCCGCGGTGACCTATGACGCCTCGACCGGCAGCCCGATCGGCGGGCTGATCGGCGGCCGTCAATATTACGTCCACTCCACCGGCGGCGGCAATTATCAGCTGTACGACGACAGCGCCGACGCCATCGCCGGCACGGCTTCCGACACCGTCAGTTTCAACCAGAGCACCGCCGTCGATACCAACGCCAACACCATCAACATCGGCACCACCTCCGGCCTGGTGACCGGCGAGGGAGTGACCTACCACGTCGCGGCCGGCGGCACGGCAATCGGCGGATTGAGCGACGGCGGCGTCTACTACGCCAACATCAGCGCCGGCCTCCTCAAGCTCTACGACACCAAGGCGGACGCCCTACTCGGCGGGATGACCGGGCTGAAGGATCTCACATCGAAAGTCGGCACAAGTCAGCAAGACACGTTCACTGCCGGGGCGATCAACCTGTATTCGACCGGCAGCGGCACCGACCAGAAGTTCGTGACCTCGACGACGACGACGCTCGAATTCAACCCGCTCGGCGTGACGGTCGATGACCATCCGATCGTCAATACCACCAACGACACGATCTTCCTCGGCAGCGGCATCGGGGTGAATGCCAACGACGAGGCGACCATCTCGGTGATCGGCGGCCAGCTGTCGGGCGGCGTCGTCGGGGCGGGCGCGTCGGTCGCCATCCTGTCGGTAGCGGAAAACGTCTCGGCCCTGGCTGACGGCTCGCTGAGCACGGTGGGGGCGCTCGGCGGCGGCACGATCAGCGTCGGCGCCACCCTCAACGAGAATGTCAGCCTGATAAATATCGACGGCGCGGTGGGGTTTGTCGGGATCGGCGCGGCGGTTGCCGTGGTCAGCGATTCGAGCCTCGTCCAGGCCAGTCTCGGCGACGTACCGAGCGCCGGCGCGGTCACGGTTTCCGCCGTTGCGAACCGCACGTTCAGCGAAACCACGGGTCAGATTTCGGTCGGCGAGGTGGCCGCCGGCGCCTCGTTCGCGCGGGTCGATGTCAGCGGGGGCAGCTATGCCTCGGTCGATGCCGGCAGCACCCTCTCGGTCGCCTCGCTGACCGTGTCGGCCGCTTCGACGATCGACGCCAACGCCCTCACCGTCGCGGTGTCGGCCGGGGTCGGCGCGTTCAGCGCCAACTTCTCGATCCTCGACATCACGCCGACCGTCGAGGCCTATATCAACCACGGCGCCACTGTCACCGCCAGCGGCGCCGTCCTGGTGCTGGCGAGCAGCACGATCGCTGCGGAAGCCGACATGTACGGCGTGTCGGCCGGCGGGCTCGCGGTCGGCGTCTCGTTTGCGCAGGTGACGGTCACCCCGACGGTCATCGCGGCGCTCGGTGACCCCGGCGATTCGACGTCCGGCAACGTCACCATCACCGCGCCGATGCTGACCGTCATGGCCATGACGCCGCTCCTCAACGGCAACGTCAACACGGCGGCGGCGCGCGCCATCGGCTCGGCCGGCGCGCTGGTCGGCATCACCGGCACCGACGCCGAGGTCGACGACAACACGGTGGTCAAGAGCTTTGTCGGCGACAACTCGGTATTGTCGGTCAGCGGGGTGACCACGATCGCGACGTTGGAGACGACGCAGAACGAGGCCAATGCCGACGCCAACGCCGGCGGCATCGTCGCCGGCGGCATCGCCATCTCGATCGTGGCGAGCACCAGCGACACCGAGGCGTTTTTCGGCAGCGGGGTGACGTTGGGGACGTTCGGCAGTTCGCCGACCCTGGAAGGCGGCCTCGTGATCGCGGCGACCAGCGAGGACGACAATTTCGCCGACACCAACGCCGGCTCGGGCGGCGCGATTTCCGGCGCGGCGGCGGTCGCCAACACCACCAACGACAGCACCACCCGGGCGGCGGTCGGCGCCGGCTCGCAGGTCAACCTGACCGGCACCTTCACGCTCGGCGCCGCGCATACCGCGGCCTTCAACGAACAGATCACGTCGCTCTCGGGCGGCCTCTTTGCCGGCGCCGGCGCCGCCAGCACCAACGAGGTGACGGCGCGCACCACGGCCAGCATCGACGACAGCAGCTCGGGGGCGCCGACCACGATCTCGGCCGCCGCCATCGCCATCACCGCGACCGACGACGCGGAGAAGCCGCAGCTGACCGGCGACACGCCGGAGAACGTGTCGGGCACGACCGGCGGGGCGGTGAGCGTTGCCGGCGTCACCAACTCGGTGACGATCAGCTTCTATACCGACGTCTATGTCGGCAGCTATGCCGATCTCGCGACGACCGGGGTGGTGTCCGACAACCCGCTGTTGACGCTGTCGGCGAGCAATACCTTCAACGTCTACGACCAGATCGCGTTCACCACCGGGGGCGCTTTGTCCGGGTCGGGGATCTACGGCAGCATCGAAGCCAACGGCGTGGGGCAGGGCATCGACCAGGCCTATGTGACGGTCGGCAACAACGCGACGCTGTACAGCCCGGGCATGATCGCGATGGCGGTGAACGGCGGCGGCAGCCTCGACCAGGAGATCGCGAGCGACACCTATGGCGCCGGCACCGTGATGCTCGGCCAGCCGACCGTCGATCTGCGGCCCGACAACAAGGTCGAGATCGGCAGCGGCTCGGTGGTCAAAGCTTATGGCGACCTCAACCTGCTGGCCGGCACCGACGTCAACAAGAACGAGGACCATTACACGATCACGTCGCGCTTCGACGGGTTTGCCGGCAGCGCCATCCCGATCAGCGACGTGCACGCCGTCGCCTACGACTTCCAGAGCAACCAGATCGTGATCGACAGCGGCGCGCTGGTCGAGTCGGCGCGTACCGCCAATCTGCTGACCGCGCTGATCGGCGTCGAGACGATGACGGCGCAGGCCAAGGCGGAGAGCTGGGTCAGCGATCTGTCGCAGGCGCTGCTCGGCGACGGCGCGCTGCTCGCCTACCAGAACGCCACGGCGCCGTCGCTCACCAACAGCGTCATCACCAACGACGGCATCGTCGAGACCGGCATCAACCGCCACCAGGTGCTGACGCTCGGCAATCCGGACGTCAACAATCCCGGCGGGTGGGATACCGCAACCGGCGTCATCACGAAATTCCACGCCACCCCGGGGATCACGTTCAGCACCGGCAAGCAGTCGCTGAGCAGTGCGATTGTCGCGCAGATCGCGACCGACCAACAGATCCAGGCGCAATACGGTTCGACCAACCAGACGCTCTACAATTATTACGCCGGCCAGATCGCCCAGCTGGAATCCGAGCTGGCGGCCGACAATCTGGTCGATCCGGTGAGTGGCCTGCCGCTCAACCCATTCGTGATGACGGTTGAGATCGACCCGATCTTCGCCGATGCCGGCCCGATCTTCACCCAGGCGACGCAACTCGAAGGCAGCGGCCAGTGGATCGCGCCGAGCGACGCCAGCGTCCAGATCACCAATTATACGCCGGCCTTTCTGCACCTCTTCGGCATCACCATCCCCAGCGACAACGGCGGGTTGTACTACAACGGATTGGAGGTGTCCGAGAATACGCCGACGCAGGTGACAACAGCGAGCGAAAACCGGTTTATTTACGACCAGAACAACGGCTTTTTCCTGGGTTTCATCAACAAGACCCTGAGCGGCGCCGGCGACCCGATACCGGAGCTCACCGCGGTGGCGCCGACCTACCAGGCGATCCCCAATCCGAGCACGTCGACCCCGACCGTCGTGGTCTCCAATGCGCT
>DATLRD010000034.1:0-40466 GCA_035534855.1 Allostellaceae bacterium
AGCCCCGCGCCGCCATCAGCATGTAATTGACCGACAGGTCGCGGCCCAGTTCCCACTCGCCGCGGGCCGGTGCGTAGCCGACTCCAGCAAGCTGCGTGGCCTGGAGTCCGTAGCGGCGCAGCCCGAGCACGAATTCCGACGGCCGCACGAAGCGGCGCCAGTCGTGCGTCCCGCGCGGCAGCCAGCCGAGAATGTATTCGGCGCCGACAATGGCCAGCGCAAAGGCACGCCGGGTGCGGTTGATCGTGGCGCCGATAAACGCGCCGCGGGGCGCGACGAGCGCGCCGATGGCGGCAAACAGCGCGTCGCGGTCGGCGACGTGCTCGATCAGCTCCAGCGCCAGCACGACATCGAATGATGCGCCCTCGCCGGCGAGCGCCTCGGCGGTCGTCACGCGGTAGTCGATCTTGAGCCCGCTCGCCTCGGCGTGTTCGCGGGCAACCGCAATTGCCGCCTCGGCGGCGTCGATTGCAGTGACGCGAAAGCCGAGCCGCGCCATCGGCTCGGCGATCAGCCCCCCGCCGCAGCCGATATCGAGGAGGCTCAACCCCTCAAACGGCCGCAGTGAGCTTGAGTCGCGGGCAAAATGCGCGAGCAGCTCGCGGCGGATGAAGCCGAGTCGCACCGGGTTCAGCCGGTGCAGCGGGCGAAACTCGCCGGCCGGGTTCCACCAGCCGGCGCTTTGCGCGGCAAAGCGCTCGATTTCCTCGGGGTCGGCGGTGCCCGCCATGCCGCGCCTTTCGTTAAGGTGGCCGTCAGGCTCGCAATGGAGTATGCGAACACGATCCGGTATCGGCAATAACGCGCGTCACGAGAGCAGAATGCCACGCATTGTGCAGAAATTCGGCGGCACCTCGGTTGCCAGCATTGAGCGCATCAGGAACGCCGCCGCCCGGGTCAAGCGCGAGGTCGATGCCGGAAGCGAGGTCGTCGTCGTCGTCTCGGCGATGGCCGGCGCCACCAACCAGCTCGTCGCGTGGACGCGGGAGATCAGCGAACTGCACGATGCGCGCGAATACGATGTCGTCGTCGCCTCGGGCGAGCAGGTGACCGCCGGGCTGATGGCGCTGGCGCTGCAGGATATCGGCATCGACGCACGGTCGTGGCTCGGCTGGCAGGTGCCGCTCAAGACCGACGGGGTTCACGGCAAGGCGCGCATCGACGAGGTCGACACTGCGGAGATCGAACGCCGCTGTACGGCCGGGCAGGTCGCGGTCGTCGCCGGGTTCCAGGGAATCGGCCCGCGCGGCCGCGTCACCACGCTCGGCCGCGGCGGCTCCGACACGTCGGCGGTGGCGCTGGCCGCGGCGCTCAACGCCGACCGTTGCGACATCTTCACCGACGTCGACGGGGTCTATACCACCGATCCGCGCATCGTTGCGAAAGCCAGGAAGCTCGCTAGAATCACCTACGAGGAGATGCTCGAAATGGCGTCGCAAGGCGCCCGGGTGCTGGAGACGCGCTCGGTGGCCATGGCGATGAGCCACCGTGTCCGGCTTCAAGTCCTGTCGAGCTTTATCGATGTTCCCGGCACGCTCGTCGTCGATGAGGAAGAAATCGTGGAAAAACGTGTCGTCAGCGGGATCGCCTACAGCCGCGAGGAAGCCAAGATCACGGTGGCACGGGTAGCCGACCGGCCAGGCGTCGCGGCGGCGATTTTCGGCCCACTCGCCGACAGCGCCATCAATGTCGACATGATCGTGCAGAACGTGTCGGAAGACGGGCAGACCACCGACCTGACCTTTACCGTTGCCAAGGCCGACCTCGAACGGGCGGTCGCGGTGCTCGAAAAGCAGCGAAAACAGATCGGGTTCACCGCGCTGCGCCCTGATTCGGACGTGGTCAAGATCTCGGTAATCGGCGTCGGCATGCGCAGCCACACCGGCGTCGCCAAGCAGATGTTTCAGACGCTCGCCGACCGCGGCATCAACATCCAGGTAATCTCGACCTCGGAGATCAAGGTCAGCGTGTTGATCGCCGCCGAATACACCGAACTCGCGCTGCGCGCGCTCCATACCGCCTACGGGCTAGACGAGGTGGAATGAAAGACGGGTTGCCGAGCGCCGCGCCGGGCGGGCTGGAGCCGGACACCGCATCGCTGCGGGCCGATCTTGACCGCCTGTGGGCTCGCGGCCGCCGCTTTTTCGGCACAGAGCTGGCGATCATGGGCGGGGCGATGACCTGGGTGTCGGAGCGCCACCTGGTCGCGGCGATCTCCAATGCCGGAGGGTTTGGGGTCATCGCCTCGGGGTCGATGTCGCCCGACCTGCTGGCGGCGGAAATCGTCGCCACCGCAGCGCTGACGCAATTTCCGTTCGGCGTCAATCTGATTACGATGCACCCGCAGCTCATCGCGCTGATCGATGTCTGCCTCGCCCACCGGGTCAGCCATGTCGTGCTGGCCGGCGGCATCCCCACCGCCGCGGCGATCGCCCGCGTCCGCGATGGCGGAGCCAAGGTGGTGTGCTTCGCGCCGGCGCTGGTAATCGCCCGCAAGCTGGTCCGTTCGGGCGCCGATGCGATCGTCATCGAGGGCAGCGAGGCAGGCGGCCATATCGGCCCGGTGTCGACCGCGGTCCTGGCGCAGGAAGTGCTGCCCAATCTGACCGACGTGCCGGTCTTTGTCGCCGGCGGCATCGGCCGGGGCGAAGCAATCGTGTCGTACCTCGAGATGGGCGCAGCCGGGGTCCAGCTCGGCACGCGGTTCGTGTGCGCGCACGAATCAATCGCGCACCCCAATTTCAAGCGCGCCTTCATTCGCGCCGCGGCGCGCGACGCGGTCGCCTCGGTGCAGGTCGATCCGCGCTTTCCGGTTATCCCGGTGCGCGCGCTCCTCAACCCGGCGACCCAGCGCTTTAGCCAGGTGCAACGCGAGGTCATCGAGCGCTACAACCGCGGCGAGCTGACGCAAAAAGAGGCCCAGCTCGAAATCGAGCATTTCTGGGCCGGGGCGCTGCGCCGGGCGGTCATCGACGGCGATACTGAAGGCGGCTCGCTGATGGCCGGGCAGAGCGTCGGCATGGTTACCGGCGAGCAGACCACGCGCCAGATTTTCGATGAGCTGGTGGCACAGGCGCTCTCGTCGCTCGCCGCCCGCCGGCGCCGCTCCGAATTCGCGCTGCCGACCGGTGCGGCGGCATCCGGCCCAGCGGGGGGCCAGGACGCCGCGGGATGAACGACGCACCGGCGAGCGCCGCCCTGCCTGCCGGCGGAAGCGCTACCGGGACTGCCGAAGAGCATGCGACCGGGATCCGCCGGCTGTTGCGGCGGCTGCGCGACATCATGGCGCGATCCGGCACCGCGCAGGAGCGCCTCGACCACATCGTCGCCCTGGTCGCCGCCGAGATGGTGGCCGAGGTGTGCTCAGCCTATGTGATGCGCGCCGGAGAAGTGCTCGAACTGTTCGCCACGGTAGGGTTGCGGCCCGAGGCGGTGCACCGTACGCGCCTCCATGTCGGCGAAGGGCTGGTCGGCGTCATCGCCGCAACCGCCCGCCCGCTGGCGCTGGCCGACGCGCAGCAACATCCGGATTTCGCCTATCGCCCAGAGACCGGGGAAGAGAGTTTTCATTCGCTGATGGGGGTTCCGGTGCTGCGCGGCGGGCGGGTGCTCGGCGTGCTGGTCGTGCAGAACCGGACGCCGCGGCGCTATACCGAAGACGAGATCGAGGTCGCGCAGACCATCGCGATGGTGGTCGCCGAGCTGATCGCCAGCGGCGACCTGGTAAACCCGCTGGAGATCGCCCAGGGCCGCGGCGGCGCGCTGCCGGTGCGACTCGACGGGATCAGCCTCAACCCCGGCTTGGCGATCGCGCCGGCGGTGCTGCATGAGCCGCGGCTGGCGATTCGCCAAGTGGTCGCCGAGGATGTCACCATCGAGCTCGACCGGTTGAACCGGGCGATGGCGGCGATGCAGCGGGCGATCGACGAGCTGGTCGCGACCAGCCATCGGCTCGGCGCCGGCGAGCACCGCGACATCATCGAAACCTATCGGATGTTCGCCGCCGACCGCGGCTGGATCGGCCGCATCACCGATGCGATCAAGACCGGCCTGACCGCGGAGGCCGCGGTCGAAAAGGTCAGCGGCGAGACCCGCAGCCGCATGTCCCAGGTCGCCGACCCGTATCTGCGCGAGCGGCTCTTCGACCTCGAAGACCTCGCCAATCGGCTGCAGCAGTTTCTTTCCGGGCAGACGCCGGGTTTCGCCGCCGCCGAACTGCCGCCCGAATTCGTCCTCGTCGCTCATTCGATGGGACCGGCCGAGCTGCTCGACTATGCGCATCGCCGCGTCGTCGGCCTGGTGCTCGAAGAGGGTTCGCCGACCGCGCATGTCGCGATCGTCGCCCGCGCCTTCGACATCCCGGTCGTCGGCCGGGTGTTCGATGCCGCCGACCGGATCGAGCCGGGCGACATCGTCGTCGTCGACGGCGATCACGCGCAGGTGCTGATCCGCCCGAGCGAGGACATCCAGCAATCGGTCGCCGAGACCGTGGCGGCCCGCGCCCAGCGGCAGGCGTTTTACGACACGCTGCGCGATGCCCCGGCGGTCACCCGCGATGGGGTCGCGGTGTCGCTGCTGCTCAACGCCGGGCTGCTGATCGACCTCGCACACCTCTCTGCCAGCGGGGCCGAGGGGGTCGGGCTGTTTCGCACCGAGATCCCGCTATTGACCCGCGACGCGTTTCCCGACGTCGCCGACCAGACAGAGTTCTACCGCCGCTGCTACGAACAGGTCGACGGCAAGCCAATCGTCTTTCGCACCCTCGATATCGGCGGCGACAAGATGCTGCCCTACCTGACCAACGCCGCCGAAGAGAACCCGGCGATGGGGTGGCGGGCGATCCGCATCGGGCTCGACCGGCCGGCGATGCTGCGCCAGCAGCTGCGCGCGCTGGTGCGCGCCGCCGCCGGGCGCGAATTGCGGGTGAAGTTCCCGATGATCGCCGAGGTGGCCGAGCTGGAACGGGCCCGCTTCCTGCTCGACCGCGAACTGGCGCGTGCCCGGCGCGAAGGGCGCACCCTTCCGGCCGTGGTCAAGGTCGGCGTGATGCTGGAGGTGCCGGCGCTGTTATGGCAGTTGCCAGCGTTGTTCGAACGGATCGATTTCCTGTCGATCGGTACCAACGACCTTGCCCAGTTTCTTTATGCCTGCGACCGCAGCAACCCGCGGCTGGCCGAGCGCTACGACCTGCTGTCGGCGCCGATGCTGGCGCTGTTCCGCCAGCTGATCGAGGCGTGCCAAACGGCCGGCGTGCCGCTCAGCATGTGCGGCGAGATGGCCGGCAGCCCGATCGCCGCGATGGTGCTGATCGCGCTGGGTTTCCGTACGCTATCGCTGTCCGCGACCGGGATCGGCGCGGTCAAGGAGATGGTGCGCAGCCTCGACGCCGCCGCGCTCGCGCGCTATCTCGACGAAATCGGCACCCGGCCTGACCATTCGCTGCGCCCGCGGCTTGAGGCGTTCGCCCGTGACCACGCGATCGCCATTTAGGCTCCGGACCGGAGCTGGAACAATGACCCGCGGCCGGGAGAGCTGCGCTAGACGCAACCCTGCCTTGCGCAAGTTCGTCACGCTGTTATAGTCATCCGCGAACGATCCGGCGAACCGGCCACCGGGAACACCTGGGACCGGAAAGCAAACCGCCGGACGGTCTGAACAGGAGATGGCCATGGCAACGTCGGGATCGGCGGTGCAGGTTCCATGGTACAAGGAACCCACCAAGGACCAATGGTACGCCTATGTGGCGGCGTGGCTGGGGTGGACGCTCGATGCGTTCGACTTCACCGTATTTCTGCTGATCATGCATCCGATCGCAGACGAATTTAAGGTCTCGATGACTTCGGTGACCTTTGTCTTTACTATTACATTGTGGATGCGGCTTATCGGCGCCACGATTTCGGGGTGGATCGGCGACCGGGTCGGACGCAAAAAGCCGCTGATGATCGCCATTCTTGGCTATTCGGCGTGCAACTTCGCCGCCGGCTTCTCGCCGACATTCCTTTTCCTGTTCATTGCGCGCGCGATTCTCGGCCTTTTCATGGGCGCCGAGTGGCCGGCCGGGGCCTCGCTGGCGATGGAGAGCTGGCCGCAGCGCTCGCGCGGCTTTATGGGCGGCGTGCTGCAGGGATCCTGGGGCCTCGGCTTTCTGATGTCGTTCGCGATCTATGGACTGTTTTTCAATTTGATCGGCTGGCGCGGCATGTTGTGGGTCGGGGTGCTGCCTGCCCTGGCGGTCGTCTATGTGCGGTTCTTCGTCAAGGAGCCCGAGGTCTGGATCGAAAACCGCCGCATCCAGCGGATGCAGCAGCGCGAGGTGCGCGCTCCGCTGCTGATAATCTTCAAGCGCGGCATGATCCTCAACACGCTGAACTGCTGCTGGTTCATGGCCAGCGGGTTCGTTCTCTACTATTCGATCAACGTACTGTTTGCGACGCACCTGCAGGTCGACCTGAAGATGTCGGCGGGAGCGATCGGCGAGATCGGCGTCGCCGCAAACCTGGTGGTGTTCCTGGCAAGCGCCTCGTGGGGCTGGGTGGCCGACAAGTACGGCCGAAAGGTCGCGCAGATCCTGCCGGCGCTGATCGCGATCCCGATCGCGCCGCTCTACCTGCTGACCAACAATTTTACCCTGATCTGGTGGGCCTTTGTAATCCAGGGGGCGTTCGGCAGCGGCGGCTTCGCCAGCCAGGCGCCGGCCTACCTCGCCGAACGCTTCCCGACCGAGGTGCGCGCCACGGCCGCCGGGTTCTGCTACCACCAGGGCGCCATCTGGGGCGGTCTGGTGGCGCCGATCCTGGCCTACGCCGCAACCGCCTATCACCTCGGCTACGCCATACCGATGTTGGTCGGCACGATCGGCGCCGCACTGAGCTTTGCGATCGCCATCAGCTTGGGACCGGAGACAAAGGGCAAGGAACTCGTCGCCGACGTAGTCCTCGCCTGAGTGACGCTGCCGGCGCGGCGGCATGAACCGCCGCGCCGGCCAACCATGGGCGGGCGGTTTCCCGCCCGCTTTTCGACCGTTGCGTAACGAGAGTTGCGTGGCGTACAGGTCTCTATTGCGTTCTCTGCGTTGCTGCGCCTATAGTTACTCCCAGAACAACGTCCGTAATGTTTGCTCCAAAATTGAGCAACAAATCGGCATGGAACAGGGGGGCGAGGCACATGTCTGTAGCAGCGTCTAGGGCGATGGTTCCGTGGTACCAGGAGCCGACAAAAGATCAGTGGCTGGCGTTCGTGGCTGCCTGGCTCGGCTGGACGCTCGACGCATTCGACTTCACGATCTTCTTGTTGATCATGGTGCCGATCGCGAACGACTTTAAGGTTCCGCTGGTCGACGTTCTCGCGGTCTTTACGGTAACGTTGTGGTTGCGCCTCTTGGGCGCCACCGCCTCCGGATGGCTGGCCGACCGTATCGGTCGCAAAACCCCGCTGATGATCTCGATCCTCGGCTATTCCTTGTGCAACTTCGTCGCCGGGTTTTCGCCCACCTTCATGTTTCTGTTCGTGTGCCGGGCCGCGCTCGGCATTTTCATGGGCGCGGAATGGCCGGCCGGCGCCGCCCTGGCGATGGAATCGTGGCCGGCGCGTTCCCGCGGGTTCATGAGCGGCATGCTGCAGGGCTCGTGGGCGCTCGGCTTCCTGCTGTCGAGCGCGACCTATGGACTTCTTTACACCGCATGGGGCTGGCGCGGCATGCTGTGGGTCGGCATCATTCCGGCGCTCGCGGTGCTGTACGTGCGCAAGTTCGTCAAGGAACCCGAGGTCTGGAAGCAAAATCGCGAGAAGCAGCGCCAGCAGAACCAGGAATTCCGCATACCGCTGCTGCAGATTTTCCGACTGCGCATGCTGCCGAACACGCTGACCGCGTGCCTGTGGATGGCGAGCGGCTTTGTCACCTATTACACGGTGTTCGGCCTATTCGCGACGCATCTGCAAAAGGATCTGCATTTCGCGCCGGGCACGGTGGCGCTGCCGATCGCGCTGGCCAACGTCGCGACCTTCCTGTCGAGTTGCTTCTGGGGTTTCGCGGCCGACAGGATCGGGCGGCGCTGGGCGATGATCATCCCGGCGATCATCGGGGTGTTCGTCACGCCGTTCTACCTCGGCTTCTTCACCACGAGCTATCCGATCCTGGTGACCGCGTTCACGATCCAGGGCCTGTTCGTCGGCGCGATTTACGGCCAGAACCCGTCTTACCTGAACGAGCGGTTCCCGACCGAGGTGCGCGCGACGGCCGCCGGGTTCTGCTATCACCAGGGTGCGATCTGGGGCGGGCTGTGCGGCCCGATCCTCGGCGCCTGGGCGATCACAATGGGCGGATTTGCGATCCCGATGCTGATCACGACGATCTGCGCGCTGGCTGTGTTTGTGCTCGCACTGCTGGCCGGACCGGAAACCAAGGGCAAGGTGCTGATCTCCGACATCCAGCTCGCCAGCGCCGGCGACGATTAGCCGGCCGCGGCGCCGCTGCCGCACAAAACCCCCGCCGGTGCCCCGGCGGGGGTTTTTCATTCCGTGCCGGTGGGCGCCTATGGCGCCGGCTGCATCGGGATGTTGACCGGGCTTTGGTAAGCGTATCCCGACCGCCCTTCGGTGATCGTCGCCATGCCGAGCGCGCTGCCGGTGGCGTGCGACACCGCGGTAGCCTCGGCAAAGCCGGCGCGGCGGCAGGTGATCGAGACGTCATCGCCGCTGCGGCTGACCATCGCGATCCCCGGCGTCGACGCGACATCGCCGATTTTCTCGCCGTGGCGCGTCAGCGTGCAATTTGCACCGGGCGGCATCGTGGTGACCATGATCTCGGCGGCATCCCAGTGGCCCGAATAGCAACCGGAGAGCGCGAGAGGACAGGCGAGGGTAAGGATCAGGGAAATCCGCATGGCGCGCAGGCTGCCTCATCGGCCGGGGGGAGACAAGCCCGATGGTCAGCGCGCGACAAAGCTGCGGCCGATCAACTGGCGGTGGACCTGGTTGGTGCCTTCCCAGATCTGGGTGATCTTGGCGTCGCGCAGCAGCCGTTCGACCCGGTAATCGGCGATATAGCCATAGCCGCCGTAAAGCTGCACCGCCTCGGTGGCAGCGCGCATCGCCAGGTCGCTCGCCCGCATCTTGAGCATCGACGCCTCGACTCCAATCCCGCTCTCGCCGCGGTCAATCAGCCCGGCGACGTGCCATAGCCACGATTCGCACATCGCCAGATCGGTTGCGAGGTCGGCGAGCAGGAACTGGATGCCCTGGAACTCGACGATGCGGCGGCCCGACTGGCGGCGCTCGTTGATATAGGCGACCGCGTCGCCGAACGCGGCGCGGGCAATGCCGAGCGCATGCGCGGCGACGCTCGGCCGCGATTTGTTGAGCGCGGCGAGCAGCAGCGCCAACCCCTGCCCCGGCGCACCGAGCAGGTTGGCGCGCGGCACCCGGCAATTGTCGAAGCCGAGCGCCGCTGTCGACGAGGCGCGATGGCCGAGCTTTTCTTCCTTGCGGAGAATGGAGAACCCGGGAGTACCTCTTTCGAGGTAGAGCGCGGTGATCGCACCGCGCCCGTCCGGGATTTCGCTCCATTTGCCGAACAGCAGAATGAGGTCGGCGACATCGCCGTTGGTGATGAAGATCTTGCCCCCGTCGATGACAATGTCGTCGCCGTCGGGGGTAAAGCGGGTCTTCATTCCGGTCGCGTCGGAGCCGCTGTCGGGCTCGGTGATCGCCAGCGCGCCGAGCGCACCCGCCGCGACGCGCGGCAACAGGCGCCGCTTCTGCTCGTCATTGCCGAAATCGATCAGCGGCTTGACGGCGTGGAAATTGGTCGCCCAGATGATCCCGGTCGAGGCGCAGGCGGCGGAAATCTCGCGCACGCAGGCGAGATAGGCGGCATAGCCGAGACCCGCACCGCCATATTCCTCGGGCACGAACATCGCGTTGAGACCGAGGGCATTTATCGCCTCGACATTGGCCCAGGGAAACTCGCCGGCGCGGTCATAGCCAGCCGCGCGCGGCGCAATCTGGTCGCGGCACAGCGCCTTGACGCTCTCCAAAAGCTGGCGCTCTTCGTCGCTGAGCGGCGGCAGCGCATCGAGCCGGTCGAACAGCGGGGTCATCATGTACCCTCTCCGCCCATTGGTGGAGTGTCGACCAGCCCGGGTCGGTCACTCATCCCGCCACACCGCCTTGCGCTTCTCAATAAACGCCGCCATGCCCTCCTGCGCGTCGCTCGTCTGAAAGGCGAGCGTGTTGAGGTCGGCCTCGCGTTTCAGCCCGTCGTCGAGCGTGCCGTCGAGCGCGCCCATCACCGCGTCACGCGCCAGCGCCAGGGCCGGCAGGCTGTATTGGGTGAGGTCGCGCAGATACGCCTTGCCGGCCTCGACCAGATCGCCATCGACGAGGCGATGCACGAGGCCGATGCGCTCGGCCTCGTCGGCCATCACGGTGCGGCCGGTCATGACGATGTCGAGCGCGCGCGCCTCGCCCACGAGGCGCGGCAGGCGCTGGGTGCCGCCATAGCCGGGAATGAGACCGAGCTTGATCTCGGGCAGACCGAGCCGGGCGCTGCGCAGCGCGAGGCGGAAGTTGCAGGCGAGTGCGAGTTCCAGCCCGCCGCCGAACGCGTAGCCGTTGATCAGCGCGCAGGACGGGATTTTAAGCCGGCCAAAACGCGAGACGATGCGCTGGCCGTTGGCGGCGTCGGCGCGCTGTTGCGCGAGGCTGCGGCCGATCAGCTCCTTGATGTCGGCCCCGGCGCAAAACGCACGCTCGCCGGCGCCGGTGACCAGCAGCGCGCGGGCATCGCCGGCCTCGACCGCGTCGAGCGCCGCGTCGATCTCGCGCAATGTCGGAAAATTCAGCGCGTTGAGCGCCTCGGGCCGGTCGAGGGTCAGCAGCGCGAATTCATCGGTACGGGCGAGACGGACGGTCATCGGTCAAGCTGCATCTTCAAGTTGTCTCCGGTTGGCTGCTTTCGCTGATATCTGCAGGGAATCTGCAGCAAATTTCTTCCCCAAGTTGCAACGCCGATCGCCGTCCCTGATCTTGCGTACACCATAAAAATGGCGATTTTCCGGTCAGCCTCCCATCCAGCGCACCGCGATCGGCGCGATGCGGCCGGATTTGGCCCAGTCGACCAATTCGCGCTTGAGGATCTTGCCGCTGGCGGTCAGCGGATACGCCTCCATCGCGATGAAGTATTCCGGCATGTCATAGCGCGACAGGCCCTGCGCGTGCAGATGGGCGAGGATGCCGTCGGCCTCGGCGCTTTCGCCCTCGTGGAAGATCACCGAGAGGCAGACCTTTTCGCCGAGCCGCTGGTCGGGCACGGCAAACGCGGCGCAGCGCGCGATCGCGTGGTGGCGCATCGCCAGCTCTTCGATCCGCGCCGGGTGGATGTTGTGGCCGCCGCGGATGATCAAATCCTTTTTCCGCCCGACGATCTCCAGATTGCCGCGGGCGTCGAACCGGCCGAGATCGCCCGACAGAAACCAGCCGCCTCGGTTGAACGATTCCTCGGTGGCGCGCTGATTGTCGAAATAGCCGAGCATCAGGCACGCGCCGCGCCCGCCGATCTCGCCGACCTCGCCCGGCGGTACTTCGACATCCGGGTTTTCCTGGTCCCACAATTTGATCTCGTAGGCGGCGCAGGCCCGGCCGCAGGTCGCGACGATCGTCTGCGGGCTGTCGCTCGGCAGCGTGTACTGGTGCGAGCTGTTCTCGCTCATGCCATAGACATTCTGCGGGGTGACGCCGCGATCGACAAACGCCTGCGCGACCTCGCGCGGGATCACCGCGCCGGCCATGTAGAACGTCGTCACCTTGCCGAGCCGCCCTTCCTCTGGATTGCCGACATCGCGGCGCCGCAGCTCGGCCAGGATGTCCATCGCGTGGGTCGGCACCCCCATCACATAGGTCGCGCCGGTTTCGACGATCCAGTCGAACGGGGTCATCCCGGCGGGCGGGGAATTGACGACAAGCTCCATGCCGGCGCTCATCGCCTGCGCGATCGCGACGATCGCGATGTGGTGCGACAGCGGGCTGAGGCTCAAGAGCACGGTGGTGTGGTCGTGGTACCAGTCTTCGACCATCGCCCGGGCATTGGCCAGGAGCGTATTAGCCGAATGCATTACCCCTTTCGGAGTACCCGTGGTGCCCGAGGTGAACGCGAGATAGACGATGCGGTCGGGGTTGGCTTCCGGCGGCGGCAGCGCGCGGGCCGCGCCGGGCGCGGGAAACGGCGCGGCGCCGTGCGGCCCGTCGCCGAGGGTGTAGACGCGGCGCAGCGACGCCAACTCCGCGATCGCGGCGAAGATGTCGGCGGTTTTGGCGTCGGCGCCATAGCCGGGCTCGGCGAACAGCGCCGCCGCCCGGGTGCGGCCGAGCAGGTGGACGATCTCGGCCACGGTGTAGTTCTGATGCAGCGACGGGTTGCAGACATAGCCCTGGCGCGAGCAGGCGAGAAACACGATCACCGCCTCGACCCGGTTGGGCAGCCACACCGCGACCCGCTCGCCGGATTTGAGCCCGGCATCGTCGAGATCGGCCGCCACCGCGTCGACCGCCGCCAGCAATTCGCGCCACGAAAGCCGCCGCGTCGCGTCGCGCAAGGCAAACGCCTCGGGCCGCTCGGCGGCGTGCTTTTGCAAGAGCGTGTAGAGCGTGTCGTCGCGCCACAGCCCGGCTTCGTAATAGCGCCGCGCCGCGGCAGGATCGTGCAGGGTGAGGAGGGTGTTGGTCATGCGCCGCGCCCGGTTTTGCCGAAGCCGCTTGCGTCTGGCGCCAGTGATGCCTTTGTATACATTCCAATCATCGCGACAGGCTGCCCCAATGAGCGCAAACGATAGCACAGTCGTGACGGCCCGGATCGATGCCGTGCTCAAGTCCAGGCTCGACGCGCTGGCGCGCAGCACAAAGCGCTCGAAATCCTACCTCGCGGCCGAGGCGATCGCCGCGTATGTCGCTTTGAACGAGTGGCAGATCGGCGAAATCGAGGCGGGGATCGCCGAACTCGACGCCGGCAGCGGAATATCGGAGGAAGAGGCCGAGGCGCACTACCGACGGCTGCTGTCGCCGCGGTGAGGCGCCGCTCCGTCGAATACGCCCCGCGCTATTTTCGCCGGCTCGACGCCATCCGCGAATACATCGCCGCGGATGATCCGGCTGCCGCGATTAGCCTGATCGAGCGAATCCGCGCGGCGGTGGAGCGCCTCGCCGCATCGCCCGAGATCGGCCGGCCGGGCCGCGTTACCGGTACGCGCGAACTCGTCATTCCCGGCACGCCCTACATTTTTCCGTACCGGGTCGGCGGCGAGGTTGTGCAGATCATCACCGTGCTCCACGGCGCCCAGCGCTGGCCCGACCGGTTCGAGTGATCCGCTGCGGGCTCGTCCTGTGAAGGCGCATAGCGTCGTCTCAAGAACGGTGCCAAACACCCGAGCGCATCAATGCCCGAATGTGTCGGGGTCGGGCTTGCGTTTCTCGGCGAACGAGGCGCCGAGTTCGTGCGATTCGTCGGTGTCGAGATAGGGCCGCAGCAACAGATCGTGGGTGATCCGCGACAGTCCGCTGACCCCGTTGTGGCGGGCGGCGAAGGCGGATTTGATCGCGGCGAGGGCGAAGGCGCCGCGCTCGGCGATCTCGAGCGCCATCTGGCGCGTCGCCGCCGGCAACTCGGCGTCGGGCACGACCTGATTGACGAGGCCGATCGCCAGCGCCTCCTGCGCGGTCATGCGCGGGTTGCGCATCCAGATCTCCTTGGCCTTTTTCTTGCCGACCAGGTCTTCGAGGTACCAGGTGCCGTAGCCGGCGTCGAAGCTGCCCATCATCGGCCCGACCTGGCGAAAGATCGCGCTCTCCTTGGCGATCGTCAGGTCGCACATCACGTGCAGCACGTGGCCACCGCCGACCGCATAACCATTGACCGAGGCGATCACCGGCTTTTGCAGCCGCTCGATGCTTTCGTACATGTCGAGCGTCGGCAGCACGCCGGGATAAAGGTTGGTGTCTTCCATCCCCTCCTTGCGGCCGCCGATGCAGAAAAAGCGGTCGCCGGCGCCGGTCAGCACGATGACCCGGGTGCGCGTCTCGCGGCGGATCGCGTTGATGCAGTCGCGCACCTCATGGCACATCGCGGGGGTGAACATGTTGCCGTCGTCGGGGCGGTTGAGCGTGATCGTGCCGATCGGCCCGTCTTCTTCGTAGAGGATCGTCTCGTAGGTCATTCGGCGCGGCTCCTTTGCGACAACGCTTGCCAACCGGCCCGCGGAGCGGTGAAGCTCACCGTCGGCACGGTCGGGAGGGACGCGATGATAGACGAATTGCTGCCGCAAGCGGAGCGGATCGCGGCGAAATTGAAGGCGCGCAAGGAAACGATCAGCGTCGGCGAAAGCTCGACCGCCGGGCTGATCTCGGCCGCGCTGCTGGCGATCCCCGGCGCATCGGCCTATTTCGTCGGCGGCGCGGTGGTCTATACGCGGGTCTCGCGCACCGAACTCTTGCGCGTGACCGACGAAGAATTCGCCGCGCTCAAAGACATCACACCGTCGACCGAACCCTATGCACTGCTGTTCGCCCGCAAGATCCGGGAACGCCTGTCGACGACCTGGTCGGTCGGCGAAACCGGCACCGCCGGGCCGACCGGCAGCCGCTACGGCCACGCCGCAGGACATTCCTGCATCGCGGTGATCGGCCCCAACGGCCAGCGCGCGACCACGGTCGAAACCGGCAAGGACGACCGGGTCGACAACATGCGGGTGTTTACGCTGGCGGCGCTCGACCTCTTGGAACAGGCGCTGGGGTAGCGGCCGGCAGCCCGCACCTCCACCGTCTTTCCAGAACTCGGCGCAGCCGAGAACCCGGAAGCCATACTCCCGGCGCCGGTGTCCCGGGTTCGCCGCTACGCGGCGCCCCGGAATGACATTATTGCGGGCGGAGGAATGGCGCCGGGTTAGGGCTCTTCTTCCTCGACGTTGTCGATGACCTCGGCCATGTCGTCTTCGTCTTCGCCGAGCTCGGAGGCGTCCTCGATCAGCTCTTCGTCTTCTTCTTCTTCGGCGTCTTCGATCGGAACCGCCCCTTCCTCCTCTTCCTCTTCGGCTTCCTCGATATCCTCGGTTTCGATCTCCTCAGTACCGATCGGCTCGGCCTCTTTCTCGACCGGCAGTGCCGGGCGCGCGCGGCGCGCCTTTAGAAAGGCCTCGGGATCGAACGGCGTATTGCAGCGCGGGCAGATCACCTGTTCGCGCATCAAATCGTAATAGCGGGTGCCGCAGCTCGGGCAGATCCGCTTGGTGCCCCATTCGGGTTTGGCCACGTTGAATCCTCGACAGTCTCGGGCGGGATCGGGCGATCGCTGCGCCATTGCCACAGCGGGCGCGGCCTGTCAAAAGCAAACATCGGCCGCGTTGCGCTCGGCTGCGGCATATGGGCGGCCAGCCCCGCGCCGGCAAGGATCAAGACGATGCCCGACGACCATCTCTCCCACGTTGCCGTGACGCTGGCGGGCGCCCGCCCGGCGCACCCGCTTTCCGGCACGGTGCGCATTCCCGGCGACAAATCCTGTTCGCACCGCGCGCTGATGCTCGGCTCGCTGGCGGTCGGCCGCACCGAGATCGACGGGCTGCTCGAAGGCGAGGACGTGCTGGCGACGGCGGCGGCGCTGCGCGCGCTCGGCGCCGGGGTCGAGCGGCTCGGCGAGCGGCGCTGGCGGGTCGATGGGGTCGGAATCGGCGGGTTCGGCGCGCCCGAGGACCTGCTCGACCTCGGCAATTCGGGCACCGCGGCGCGGCTCCTGCTCGGCATCCTCGCGACCCATGACCTGACCGCCTTCGTGACCGGCGATGCCTCGCTGCGCAGCCGGCCGATGCGCCGCGTGATCGACCCGCTGTCGCTGTTCGGCGCGCGGTTTGTGACGCGCGAGGGCGGGCGGCTGCCGCTCGCGGTCACCGGCGCACGCGACCCGGTGCCGCAGACCTATCGTCTGCCGGTGCCGTCGGCGCAGGTCAAATCGGCGGTGCTGCTGGCCGGGCTCAACACGCCCGGCGAAACCAGCGTCATCGAGCCGCAGATCACCCGCGACCATACCGAGCGGATGCTCGGCCATTTCGGCGCGAGGGTGCGGGTCGCGCCGCACCCCGACGGCGGCAAGCTGATCACGGTCGTCGGCCAGCCCGAATTGGTCGCGGCGCCGATCCGGGTGCCGGGCGACCCGTCCTCGGCCGCGTTCCCGCTGGTCGCGGCGCTGCTGGTGCCGGGGTCGGAGGTGACCCTGACAGGGGTCGGCATCAACCCGTCGCGCACCGGCCTCCTCGACTGCCTCGCCGAGATGGGGGCCGACATCACGCGGTTCGACGAGCGCGTCGAGGGCGGCGAGCCGGTCGCCGACCTCAAGGTTCGCGCCGGGGCGCTCAAAGGCGCCGACATCCCGCCCGGGCGCGCGCCGACGATGATCGACGAATACCCGATCCTGGCGATGGCCGCGGCCTGTGCGCAGGGCCGCACGGTGATGCGCGGTCTCGCCGAATTGCGGGTCAAGGAAAGCGACCGGCTCAGCGGCATTGCCGCCGGGCTCGCCGCGTGCGGCGCCAAGGTCAGCATCGAAGGCGACGATTTGATCGTCGACGGCACCGGCAAGCCCCCGGCCGGCGGCGTGACCATCGAAAGCCGGCTCGACCACCGCATCGCGATGGCGTTTCTGGTGCTCGGCCTCGCCACCGCGGCGCCGGTGGCGATCGACGACGCGCGCACGATCGCGTCGAGCTTTCCCGATTTCGTGTCGCTGATGAACCGGCTCGGCGCCGCGTTCGACGGAGCGGACCACGTCGCGGCGACGGGTTGATCGCCGGGGCGGCGTTCCCACACTATGAGAGGATCAGAGGGTGCCGCGAAGAGCGCCCGCAGCCCGCAGATGGCCCAAGGGAGGCACAGATGGCGAAATGGCAGCTCACCGGCGATTACTTCGAGAATTGCAACTGCGACGTAGCCTGCCCCTGTCTGCTGTCCAATCAGGCGCCTCTGACCGCACGGCCGACTCGAGGCGTCTGCGATGTCATCATAGCTTTTCACATCGATAAAGGAAGCTACGATGGGCTGAGCCTGGACGGCATGAACGTTGCTCTCATGCTGCATGCGCCAGGCCCGATGGGCGAGGGGAACATGTCGGCGGCCGCCTATATAGACGAGCGTTCCGACGATCGGCAGGCGGCGGCGCTCGGCGCCATTTTCAGCGGCGCTGAGGGCGGGCCGATGTCGGCTTTCTCCCCGCTGATCACCCAACATCTCGGCGTCAAACGGGTGCCGATTCAGTACGCCATCCGGGGCAAGACGAGATCGGTGGAAATCCCCGGGATCATGCAGGCCGCGGTCGAGCCTGTTCCCACCTTGCATCCCAGCGGAGAGATCTGGGCGGCGCTTGGACATCCCATCGCGCCTGACCGGCTCGCGATGGCGCAAGGCAGCAGCGGCAGCACCTTCGCCGATCACGGCATGCGCTGGGACAATTCCGGCCGCAACGGCCACTACGCGCCGATCAGCTGGTCGAATTGACGCCGCGCCAGGCCCCGCGCCGCCCGCTGATGCCCGCGCTCGCCTTGCCCACGGTTCAGCGGTTTTCCGAGCCGCCGTGAGCCCCTTCGTCATCGCGATCGACGGGCCGGCCGGATCGGGCAAGGGCACGCTGGCGGCAGCGCTCGCGCGGCGCTTTGGGCTGGCGCATCTCGATACCGGGCGGCTCTATCGCGCGGTCGCGGCGCTGGTGCTGGACAGCGGCGCCGACCCGGCCGATCCGGCGGCGGCGACGGCGGCGGCGCGGCGTCTCGATGCCGGAATGCTCGGCGACCCGCGGCTGCGCGGCGAGGCGGTCGGCAGCGCCGCCTCGGTGGTGGCCGCGATCCCGGCAGTACGCGCGGCGCTGCTCGCGTTTCAGCAGGCGTTTGCGGCGCACCCGCCGCCGCCAGCAAAAGGCGCGGTGCTCGACGGGCGCGACATCGGCACTGTGGTGTGCCCGGACGCCGCGGTGAAGCTGTTCGTTACCGCAAGCGCCACGGAACGCGCGCGGCGGCGGGTCAAAGAGTTGCGGCAATCGGGCGCGCCCGCTATATACCAAGCCGTCCTGCAGGACATTGAAGAACGCGACGCGCGCGACAGTGAGCGTCGGGTCGCCCCGCTAGAAGCGGCGCCCGATGCCGTCGAGATCGACACCACCGGGCTCGGTCCCGACGCGGTGCTCGAACAGGCCTGCCAACTCGTCACGTGCGCACTGGCCGCCCGGTACCGAGGCGGCGCGTCCTCGTATCCTGCCGGGCCGGGTTAACGCGGCTGCACCCGAACCCCTCGCCGGCCGCCCGCCCCGCTCCGATCCCGGCGGGGCCGCCATTGCAAATGCGGGATCGAGGATACCGAATGGCCGTCACGGAAACGCACGAAACGCCCCTGAAGGAAACCTTCGCCGCGCTGCTCGATGAATCGATGGGCACCCGCACCGGGCTCGAAGGAACCGTCGTCAAGGGCAAGGTAATCGCGGTCGAAAACGACGCGGCACTGATCGATGTCGGGCTCAAGTCCGAAGGGCGCGTGCCGCTCAAGGAATTCGCTGCCGGCAGCGGCGAGCCAGCGATCCATGTCGGCGACATCGTCGAGGTGTTCCTCGAACGGATGGAAGATAAAAACGGCGAGGCCTCGCTGTCGCGTGAGAAGGCGCGCCGCGAGGAGGCCTGGACCCAGCTGGAAAAGAACTTCCAGGGCAACGAGCGGGTGACCGGCGTGATCTTCGGCCGGGTCAAGGGCGGGTTCACGGTCGACCTGTCGGGCGCGGTGGCGTTCCTGCCGGGCAGCCAGGTCGATATCCGCCCGGTGCGCGACATCACCCCGCTACTGGGTTCGCAGCAGCCGTTCCAGATCCTCAAGATGGATCGCTCGCGCGGCAACATCGTCGTGTCGCGCCGCGCCGTGCTCGAAGAGAGCCGCGCCGAACAGCGCTCGGAACTGGTCGCCAGCCTCAAGGAGGGCCAGATCCTCAACGGCGTCGTCAAGAACATCACCGATTACGGCGCGTTCGTCGATCTCGGCGGGGTCGACGGCCTGCTGCACGTAACCGACATTGCCTGGCGCCGCATCAACCACCCGTCCGAAGCGCTGAACATCGGCCAGACCGTCAAGGTGCAGGTAATCCGCTTCAACCCCGAGACGCAGCGCATCTCGCTCGGCATGAAGCAGCTCGAGGCCGACCCGTGGGAGGGCGTCGAGCTGAAATACCCGGCCGCCGCCAAGTTCAAGGGCCGGGTCACCAACATCACCGACTACGGCGCCTTTGTCGAACTGGAGCCGGGGGTCGAGGGCCTCGTCCACGTCTCGGAGATGAGCTGGACCAAAAAGAACGTGCACCCCGGCAAAATCGTCTCGACCAGCCAGGAGGTCGAGGTGATGGTGCTCGATGTCGACCCGCAAAAGCGGCGCATCAGCCTCGGCCTCAAGCAGACCCTGGCCAACCCGTGGGAGGCCTTTGTCGAGGAGAACCCGGTCGGCACCGCGCTCGAAGGCGAGGTGCGCAACACCACCGAGTTCGGCCTGTTCGTCGGGCTGCCCGGCGACATCGACGGCATGGTGCACCTGACCGACATCGACTGGAACCGGCCCGGCGAAGAAGCCATGCAGGATTTCCGCAAGGGCCAGATCGTGCAGGTCAAGGTGCTCGATGTCGATGTCGAGAAAGAGCGCATCAGCCTGGGCATCAAGCAGCTCGAAGCCGATCCGTTCGAATCCGGCATGGCCAAGCTCAACAGGGGCGAAGTGGTCACCGGAACGATCGCCGCGATCGTCGAAAACGGCATCGAGGTGACGCTGGCCGACGGCGTGCCCGGCTTCATCCGCAAATCCGAGCTGTCGCGCGACCGCAGCGAGCAGCGGCCTGACCGGTTCGCAGTCGGCGAGCGGGTCGATGCCAAGGTGACCGCGATCGATCGCGCCACCCGCAAGGTGACGCTGTCGATCAAGGCGCGCGAGGTCGACGAGGAAAAGAGGGCGATGGCCGAGTTCGGCTCGTCCGATTCGGGCGCCAGCCTGGGCGACATTCTCGGGGCGGCGATCCGGCGGCGCCAAGGCACCGACGCGGAGGTCGAAGACAAGGAGTAGAGGCGACTGCGGCGCCGCCGCAACAGCGGCGCCGCATCAACGCTATCATGTGGTTGCGGTGATTCCTCGCAGCTTGACGCTCGCCGGTGGGTTTGGCACGGTAACCACCCATCCAAACGCTTGCGGGAGCGACGATCGCAATGACGAAATCGGAGCTCGTTCAGAAGCTGGCCGAGGCAAACCCGCACCTTTACCAGCGTGACGTGGAGGTGATCGTCACCGCGATTTTCGACGAGATCGCCGGCGCGCTGGCGCGAGGCGACCGCGTCGAGCTGCGCGGCTTCGGCGCGTTTTCGGTCAAGAGGCGCGATGCGCGCGTCGGCCGCAACCCGCGCACCGGCGACAGCGTCAAGGTCGCCGAAAAGCACGTGCCGTTCTTCAAGACCGGCAAGCAGCTCCGCGACCGCCTGAACCACTCGGCCTGACGAACGCCGGCGCCGGGACCGGCCTGGGCGCAGGCGGTGGCCACGACGGGAAGCATCCACGCCCCTTCTGTCGCGGGATTGCATCGGCGCGGCGGCAATGACAGCCTGACGCCATGAAGATCGTGTTCCGGCTGACCGTCCTGATCGCCGCCATCGTGCTGGCGGTGTTTGCGATATCGAACCGCATCAATGTCGCGCTCGGCCTGTGGCCGTTGCCGGGGGTGATCGACCTGCCGCTTTATCTGCTGATCCTGGCGACGCTGCTGCTTGGCTTTCTGGTCGGCCAGCTCGTCGCATGGATCGCCGGCCGACATTGGCGCCGCGAGCTGCGCCAGGCCAACCGGCGCATCACCGCGCTCGAAACCGAGCTCGGCGCCGCCCGTGCCGAGTCGAGGCTGACGCCAGCCGAGCCGCCCCCAGTGACCGGCGCCGAGACGCTGCCCATATCCCGGCGATGAGCATCGCCGCGAAAATCTGCGGGCTGTCGCACGAGGCGGCGGTGACCGCCGCGGTCGAGGGCGGCGCCGCCTATGTCGGGTTCGTGTTCTATCCGCCGAGCCCGCGCGCGGTTTCGGCCGAGCGGGCGGCGGCGCTGTGCGCAGCGGTGCCGTCGGGGATCTGGCGGGTCGGGCTGTTTGTCGATGCCGATGACGACGCGATCCGCCGCGTGCTCGACGCGGCGCCGCTCGACATGCTGCAGTTTCACGGCGCCGAGCCGCCCGACCGGGTGATCGAGGCCAAACGCCGCTTTCAGCGGCCGGTGATGAAGGCGGTGGCGATCGCCGCGCCGGAAGACGCGATCGCCGCCGAGCGCTACCACGAAGCCGCCGACATGCTGCTGTTTGACGCCAAGCCGCCGCGGCGGGTTGACGCGCTGCCCGGCGGTAACGGGCTCGCCTTCGACTGGCAGCTGATCGCCGGCCGCGATTGGCGGCTTCCGTGGATGCTGTCGGGCGGCCTGACCGCGGCGCTGCTGCCCGAGGCGGTGCGCGTGTCGGGCGCGACTACCGTCGATGTGTCTTCCGGCGTCGAGCGCCGGCCGGGCGACAAGGACCCGGCGAAAATCCGTGAATTCCTGGCGGTCGCTGCGGCACTGTAAAGTGCCCATCGACAGGTTTCTTTTTCTCCGTGCCCTTCGGGCCGCCGTGGTGCATTAAGAACCGATGCAGACCCTCAACACCTATCGCGCCGGTCCCGACGAGCGCGGGCATTTCGGCCTCTATGGCGGGCGCTATGTCGCCGAGACGCTGATGCCGCTGGTCCTGTCGGTCGAGGCCGCCTACAACGCGGCCAAGGCCGACCCGGGCTTTCGCTCCGAGCTTGAGTACTATCTCGACCATTACGTCGGGCGGCCAAGCCCGCTCTATTTCGCCGAGCGGCTGACCCGCCATTTCGGCGGCGCCAAGATCTATCTCAAGCGCGACGAGCTCAACCACACCGGCGCGCACAAGATCAACAACGTGCTCGGCCAGACCCTCTTGGCGCGGCGCATGAAGAAGCGCCGCATCATTGCCGAGACCGGCGCCGGCCAGCACGGCGTCGCCACCGCGACCGCCTGCGCCCTCTTCGGCCTCGACTGCGTCGTCTACATGGGCGCTACCGACATCGAGCGGCAGAAGCCCAACGTGTTCCGCATGAAGCTGTTGGGCGCCGAGGTTGTGCCGGTGCATTCCGGCACCGCGACGCTGAAGGACGCGATGAACGACGCCTTGCGCGACTGGGTCGCGCATGTCGACGACACGTTCTACGTAATCGGCACGGTGGCCGGGCCGCACCCCTATCCCGCGATGGTGCGCGATTTCCAGTCGGTGATCGGCAACGAGACGCGGGTGCAGATGCAGGCCGCCGAGGGGCGGCTGCCCGACACGCTGGTCGCCTGCATCGGCGGCGGATCCAACGCGATGGGGCTGTTTCACCCGTTTCTCGACGAGCCTTCGGTGCGGATGATCGGGGTCGAGGCCGCCGGCCACGGCATCGAGACCGGGCTGCACGCCGCTTCGCTCAACGGCGGGCTGCCGGGCGTGCTGCACGGCAACCGCACCTATCTGCTGCAGGACGACGACGGCCAGATCAAGGACGCGCATTCGATCTCGGCCGGGCTCGACTACCCCGGCATCGGGCCCGAGCATTCCTGGCTGCACGATCTCGGCCGGGTCGAATATGCCGCGATCACCGACGACGAGGCGCTCGCCGCATTCCAGCTCTGCACAAGGCAGGAGGGCATCATCCCGGCGCTGGAGCCGGCGCACGCGCTGGCTCACGTCGCCAAGATCGCGCCAGCCCTGCCGCGCGACCACCTGCTGGTGATGAATATGTGCGGGCGCGGCGACAAGGACATCTTCGCGGTCGCCGACCATCTCGGGGTCACGCTGTGAGCCATTTTCTGATCGTCATCCCCGGGCTTGACCCGGCGATCTCAAAGCCAACCGGAGATGGCCGGGTCGAGCCCGGCCATGACGAGGCAGTGCCGTGAGCCGCATCGCCAGGCGTTTTGCGGCGCTCAAAGCCGAAGGGCGGGCCGGGCTCGTCGCCTACCTCGTCGCCGGAGACCCCGACCTCGACACCTCGGAGCGGCTGTTCGCAGGCGTCGCCGCTGCCGGCGCGGATTTGATCGAGATCGGCATGCCGTTTTCCGACCCGATGGCCGACGGGCCGGCGATTCAGGCCGCCGGCCAGCGCGCGTTGAAGGCCGGGATGACATTGCGCAAGACCCTGGAAATGGTGCGCCGGCTACGCGCGCGCGACGCCGACACGCCCTATGTGCTGATGGGCTATTACAACCCGATCTATCGCTATGGCGGCGAGGCGTTCATCCGCGATGCGCTAGCCGCCGGCGTTGACGGCGCGATAATCGTCGACCTGCCGCCCGAGGAGGAAGCCGAGCTCGGCGACCCGGCGCGCGCGGCCGGGTTCGACCTTGTCCGCCTCGCCACCCCAACCAGCGACGAAACGCGCCTGCCCACGATCGTCAACGGCGCCAGCGGCTTTATCTACTACGTCGCGATCGCCGGGATCACCGGGACCCGCTCGGCCGAGGCCTCGGCCGTGCATGCCGCCGTGACACGGCTGCGCCGCTTCACCGGTCTGCCGGTCGCGGTCGGGTTTGGCATCCGCACGCCGCAGCAGGCCGCCGAGGTCGCCAATGAGGCCGACGCCGCAGCGGTAGGCACCGCGCTCGTCGACCGGGTACGGCAAAACCTCGACGCCGACGGGCGGGCCGCACCCGGCCTCGTCGATGCGGTGCTCGCCGACATCAGCGCGCTGGCCGCGGGCGTGCGGGGAGCGCGCAGCACCCCATGAACTGGCTGACCAATCTCGTCCTGCCCAAGATCCGCGCTGCGGTGCGGAAAAAGGAGGTGCCGGACAATCTGTGGCGCAAGTGCCCGAGCTGCGAGCAGATGCTGTTTCACCGCGAGCTGGCGGCCAATCTCGAGGTCTGCCGCAATTGCGGCCATCATTTCCGCATCGGCAGCAAGACGCGGTTTGCCCAGCTGTTTGACGGCGGGGCGTTCGACCCGGTCGAGCCGCCCAAGGTCGCGGCCGATCCGCTGCGGTTTCGCGACCGCAAGCGCTACAGCGACCGGCTCAAGGAGGCGCAGGCCGCGCACGGCGCGGGCAGCGACGCGCTGGCGCTCGCCAAGGGGCGGATCGGCGGCCAGGCGGCGGTGGTCGCGGCGTTCAATTTCGATTTCATGGGCGGGTCGATGGGGGTCGCGGTCGGCGAGGGCCTGATCGCCGCGGCACAGCTCGCGGTCGCCGAATCGGCGGCGCTGATCGTGGTGCCGTCATCGGGGGGCGCGCGGATGCAGGAAGGCATCCTGTCGCTGATGCAGATGCCGCGCACGATCCTCGCCGCCGACTTGGTCAAGGAGGCGCGGCTCCCTTACATCGTCCTGCTCAGCGACCCGACCACCGGCGGCGTGTCGGCATCATTCGCGATGGTCGGCGACATCACGCTCGCCGAACCCGGCGCGGTAATCGGCTTTGCCGGCGCGCGGGTCATCGAGGAGACGATCCGCGAGAAACTGCCCGAGGGGTTCCAGCGCGCC
Source organism: Allostellaceae bacterium (assembly GCA_035534855.1). GTDB lineage: Bacteria > Pseudomonadota > Alphaproteobacteria > ATCC43930 > CGMCC-115725 > DATARH01. The sequence continues at coordinate 24,584 of DATLRD010000034.1, forward strand.
GAATACCTCTACGAGCACGGCATGGTCGACATGGTCGTGCCGCGAGCCGAATTGCCGGCGACCCTCGGGCGCATCCTGTCGCTGCTGCGCGACCCGTTCGCGCCGGGACTGATGCTGCCGGCGCCGGAGCCGGGGTGAGCGGGGCCGGCAGCGACCGGGTGCTGGACCGGCTGACCCGGCTGCACCCGAAAAAGATCGACTTGTCGCTCGGCCGCATCGAAATGCTGCTTTCGGCGCTCGGCGGCCCGCATCTCGGCCTGCCGCCGGTGATCCACGTCGCCGGCACCAAGGGCAAGGGCTCGACGGTGGCGATGCTGCGCGCGTGCCTCGAAGCCGCCGGCTATCGCGTCCACGCCTATATCTCGCCGCATCTCGTGCAGTTTCACGAGCGCATCCGGGTCGCCGGCAAGCTGATCGAGGAAGACGCGCTGATCGCCTTGCTCGAGGAATGCGAGCGGACCAACGGCGAGGCGCCGATCACTTTTTTCGAGATCACCACGGCCGCGGCATTTCTCGCCTTTGCCCGCACCCCGGCCGATATCGCGCTGCTCGAGGTCGGGGTCGGCGGGCGGCTCGACGCGACCAATGTCGTGCCGCGCCCGGCGGTGACCGCGATCACCCCGGTGTCGATCGACCATGTCGCGTTTCTCGGCGATACGCTGGCGGCGATCGCCGCCGAGAAGGCCGGCATCCTGAAGCCCGGCGTCACCGGAATTATCGCGCCGCAGCCACGCGAGGCGGCATCGGTGATCGCCGCACGCGCCACCGCGATCGGCGCCCCGCTCTACCGCGCCGGCGATGACTGGCGGTGCGCCGCGTCGGACGGCGGAATGCGCTACGAGGGCGCGCGCTGGCGGCTCGACCTGCCGCAGCCCTCGCTGCTCGGCGCGCACCAGATCCTCAACGCCGGCACCGCGCTCGCCTGCCTCGAACGGCTGGATGGTTTTTCCATTCCGCCCGACGCGCTCGCCGCTGGGCTGCGGCACATCGACTGGCCGGCGCGGCTGCAGCTTTTGGAGCGCGGGCCGCTCGTCGACCTGCTGCCGCCGGGCGGCGAATTGTGGCTCGACGGCGGGCACAACCCGGCTGCCGGCGAGGTGCTCGGCCCGGTGCTCGCGGGCTGGCGCGACCGCCCGGTCGACCTGATCGTCGGCATGCTGAACACCAAGGATTCGGCCGGCTTCCTGCGTCCGATGGCGCCTTACGCGCGCGCGCTTCGGGCGGTAACGATTCCCGGCGAGGAAAACCCGCTGCCCGACGCCGCGATCGCCGAGGCAGCGCGTTCGGTCGGGATCGACGCGGCGACCGCGCCATCGCTCGACGCCGCCGTGCGGGCGATCGCCGCGCGCCGCCCGGCCGGCCGCATCCTGATCTGCGGTTCGCTGCACCTTGCCGGTGTGGTCCTGGCCGGGAATTCCTGACGCATTGACACCCGGCCGCAAACGCCTATTTCAGAGGCACGCAAGCCTGACGGGAGGTTCAGATGATCCAGGCAGGTCTCGCGGCAATCGCGTTGCTGGCCGCTCTGGTCGTTCCGGCGAGCGCCGATTGGCTCAATCCCCGCGCCGCGTTAGCCGACGCGACCGAGGATCTGCGCCGCGCCCAATCGCTCTATCAGTCACTCCGCGACAAGACCGAGCAACATCAATCGACCACCAAGCGCCAAGCGGACACCGGCGACGTGATCCATCCGCCCGACGCAGACATCGACCCGAAGATGATGGTGGTGCCACCGCACCCCCATGGCACGATGCGGGTTATCCCGCCGTTCCGCTCGCCCGGCGGCGATCGGAACATCACACCGAAATAGGGCTGTACCCTCCCCACCCTCATCGCTGGCGGGTGAGGGTGAGCCGGTGCCTTACAGGACCGACTCGACCCACTCGTAGAGCTTGCTCTTGGGCAGCGCGCCGATCTTGGTCGCCGCGACTTGGCCGTTCTTGAACAGCAGCATCGTCGGGATGCCGCGGATGCCGTATTTCTGCGGGGTCTGCGGGTTTTCGTCGATATTGACTTTGGCGATGGTCAGCCGGCCCTGCATGTCGGTGGCGAGATCGTCGAGAAACGGCGCAACCATCTTGCACGGGCCGCACCACTCGGCCCAGAAATCGACGAGCACCGGCTCGCTTGAGCGCAGCACGGCGGTTTCAAAGCTGCCATCGGTAACGGCGGTCGGCTTCATGAAATATCCCTCTTCCTGGCTCCAGCAAAGATTAGGGGTGCCCGGAAAGCGGCGTCAAGGCGGGTACCGGTCGAGCAGCTCGGCAGGGACCGACATCAGTCGCGGGGCTGCGGTCCACAACAGCGCGCAGTCGACCGTGCGGCCGGGATAAATCAGGCGCAGCGCAGCGCGATAGATCGCAAGCTGGCGCAGATAGGCCGGCGCCACCGAATCGGCGGTGTCGGGCGGCGGCCGGACGCTCTTGTAGTCGACGATCAGCACCCGGTCGTCGCCGACCACGATGCGGTCGATCTGGCCGGACAGCGCCTGGCCGCCGAGCAGACCGACCACCGGCACCTCGGCCTGCGCCTGCGGACTCCACAGCTCGGCGAATTCGGGTTCGCCGAGCACAGCCAGCACCTCGCGGCAGATCTCCGCCTGCTCGTCGGCGCCGACCCCGTGCAACGGCAGCGCCAGAAAGCGTCGCGCCGCTTCCTCGCGCCCAGCGGCCGGAACCTCGGGCAGGCTTTGCAGCAGACGGTGCACCAGAAGCCCGCGCTTGAACCGATCACGCCCCGCCTCGGCGAGCGGCGACAGGGTCGCCGGCTCGGCCCCGCCCGGCTGCGACGGCAGCAGCGGCTTTGGCGGATCGGGTTCGGGCGGCGGCGGCCGCTCGGCCCAGCCCGGCACCGGCGCCAGCGCGCGCAGTGCGGCCATCGGCTGGTCGCGCTCCGGCCGCCCGACCTGCGCCGAGACGAGGCGCAACCCCTCGCCCGCCCAGCCGGCGCGCGGGCCGATCAGCGGCCGCGTGTCGAACGCGAACGGCTCCATCAGCCCGCCCCAGCCGGCGCGGCACAGCGTGTGCCAGTGTGCCGCCTCGGCCGACCCGTTACGCCCCTGAAAGCCGCAGACGTACAGCCGGTCCTGGGCCCGGGTCAGCGCGACGTAGAGCAGCCGCCGGTATTCCTGCAACGCGCGGCGGCGGCCGGCGGCACGCTGCGCCTCGTAGAACGGCGCCGCGAGATCGCGGTGCGGCCGCCACAGCGGCAGGAAGTCGCCTTCGCTCCACAGCACGCTGACGCGCCGATCGGGCAGCGCCATCGTATCGGGCACGAACACGATCGGCGCCTCCAGCCCCTTCGCGCCATGGACGGTCATGATCCGCACCTCGTCGCGCTGATGCTCGCCGAAATCGCGCTTGACCTCGATGTCGCCGGCGACGAGCCAGTGCAGAAACCCTTGCAGCGAGGGCACATGCTCGCGCTCATAGGCGAGCGTCAGGGCGAGGAACTCGTCGATCGGGTCTTCCGCCTCGGTGCCGAGCCGTTCGAGCATCGCCCGCCGCCCGCCCTCCGGGCCGAGGATTTCGGCATAGAGCTCGTAGGGCGGCGCGAAATCGGCGCGGCCGCGCAGCGCGACGAGCCGCGCCGCCATCGGCTTCACCGCCGGGTCGCGTGCCCGCAACACGCGGTGCCACAGCGGCTCGCCCCGGCTTCGCCCGTAGGCGAGGGCGAACAGTGCCTCCTCGGAAATCCCGAACAGCGGCCCTTTCAGCACCGTCGCCAGCGTCAGATCATCTTCGGGCAGCAGCAGGAACTGCCCGAGCGCCACGAGATCCTGCACCGCGAGCTGGTCGGTCAGCACCAGCCGGTCGGCGCCGGCGACCGGCACGTCGTGGCGCTTCAGCGCGCGCAGCAGGTCGCTGACAAACCGGTCGCGGCGGCGCACCAGCACCATGACGTCGCCGGGCCGGATCGGCCGGTCACGCGCCGCGAGCCGCTCACCGGTCTTAAGCCATTGCGCGATCGTCGCCGCGATCGCGCGGGCAAGCCTTGTGCAAGGTTCCAGCGGGCGCCGTGCCGGTTCATCGGCGCCCGGCGGCGCGTCGGGCTCGGGCATCACCGGGGGCCACAACTCGACCAGCCCGGCCTGCCCGTCACGCGCCGCGAAGTGGCGGATCTGCCGGCCGTCGAGGGCGACGCCGTCGGCCGCCTCGTCGATCGCGAACACCGCGTCGATCGCGCGCAACAGCGGGTCCGCGGCGCGGAACGAGATGTCGAGCGGCACGATGCGCCATTCCTGCCGGGCGGCGTCGACCCGGCGCTGGAAGTGCTCGCGCATCGCGACAAAGGCGTGCGGGTCGGCGCGCTGAAAGCTGTAGATCGACTGCTTTGCGTCGCCGACCGCAAACACCGTGCGGCAGCGCTCGCGCGCCCCTTCGCCGGCGAAGAATTCCTCGGCAAGGGCGACGACGATCGCCCATTGCTCGGGATTGGTGTCCTGCGCCTCGTCGATCAGGATGTGATCGAGCCCGCCATCGAGCTTGAACAGCACCCAGGGGGCGATGCCGGGGCGGCTCAAGAGGGTCAGCGTCCTGTCGATCAGGTCGGTGTAATCGAGCTGGCCGTGCTGCGCCTTGTGCCGCTCGTATTCGTCGAGCAGCGCGGCACCGAGCCGCACCAGCGCGACCGTCGCCTCGACCACTTCCAGGCAGCCGCGCGCCTCGTCGTGGTGCAGCACCCGAACCGCTTCGGCACCGAGCACCTCGGCAAGGTCGAGATCGGTGTGCCTGCGCGCGTCCTGGGTGCAGAGGCTGGCGCGGATCTTGCCCTCCTCGGTCAGGAACGCGGCGCGGTAGGCGGCGATGCCGTCGCCGGTGCGGGCCGGGTCCGACCACCACGCGGCGAGGCATTCGGCGCGAGCCTTGTCGGTCTTCGAACCCTCTGCCAGCGCCGCCGCCGCTTGGCGCAGCGCGGCCGCGTCGCCGCCGGCGCAGAACGCCGCGTCGAGCCCGTCGGCGCTCACGCCCGCCGGAAGGCCGAACGCCGCGAGCAGCCGACGGCGCAGCGCCGGCTCGCCGTCGGCGAGCGCCGAGCGCAGCTTGCCGCGCTCGGCGGCCAGCGCCTCCATCAACTCGGCGAAGCGCTCTTCCGGCGCGTGCCGCGCGACGATCGCCAGCGCCGCGGCGAGCGCGGCATCACCGCCCCGGGCCCGAGCAATCACGCTCTCGCTCGCCTCGGCCAGCGCGTCGCGGGCGCTGCGCTCGTCGATCACCGCGAATTCCGGCGCCACCCCGCTTTCCAGCGGAAAGCGGCGCAAGAGCGACTGGCAGAACCCGTGTATCGTCGCGATCTTGGCGCCGCCCGGCGTATCGAGCACGACGGCGAAAAGCTGACGCGCACGGTCGACCAGGGCCGGGCCGGGCATGTGCCCGGTCAGGCCGACAAGCTCCTGTTCGAGCCGGCCCGGCGGCATCGTCGTCCACGCGGCGAGCCGGGCATTAACCCGGTTGGCCATCTCGGCAGCGGCAGCGCGGGTAAAGGTCAGGCACAGCACGCGCGACGGGTCGGTGCCGTCGAGCATCAGCGCCAAGAGCCGGTCGGTCAGCACCTTGGTCTTGCCGGTGCCGGCCGAGGCCGAGACCCAGACCGAGTGGCGCGGATCGAGCGCCTGGCGTTGGCGCCGCCCGGCGGTTTCAGTCGGGGTCACGGCTCGGCCTCCGCCTCGTCGAGGCGTTCGAGCTGCGCGTAGTCCGAATAGCGCGGCCGCCATTGCGGCGCCGGCACCGCGGGATACGGCGTCGCCGGGTCATCGAAGCGGGCGATCAGCGCGGTCACCGCGGCAAGCACACCATCGATCAGCGCGGCGGGATCGTCGCCGCCGACCCGGGAAATCTGTCCGGCCGGATCGCGGCCCGACAGCCGCCAGTATTCGAGCGTGTCGGGCGTGCCGGCGATGCCGGGAAACCCGCCGGCACGGGCAATCGCGGCTTCGAGCGGCAGCTGGACCGCGATCGCGTTGTCGATCTCGGCTGTCCTCGGTACCGCGCCGGTCTTGTAGTCGATCAGCACCAGCCCGCCATCAGCGCGGCGGTCGATGCGGTCGGCGATCGCGGTGATCGTGAACGGCCCAGCCGGCGCGTCCACCATAAGGCTGCCCCTGCACTCGCCGGCACTGGCAGTCAGCGCGATCCGCCGCTCGCGCTCGCCGGCAAGAAACCAGCGCGCGATGCGCTCGAAGCGCGGCCACCAGAACCCCCACACGCCGGGCCGCGACAAATGCGGGCCGAATGCTTCCTCGCCGATCTGCCGCAATTCGACCTCGGGCAAGAGCGGCAGCGGCCCCGGATAGCGCTCGACAAACCTGGCCAGCGCCTGGTGGATGGCGATGCCCAGATCGGCCCGGTTGGGATCGGCGTCGAGGCTTTCCAGCGCCCTCAAGCCGAGGATGTGGCGGGCATAGATCGCATAGGGGTCGCGCTGCCACGTCTCGATCTGCGTCACCGGCAATTGCCGCGGCCGGGCGGCGAGCGGCGGGCGCGGCGCGGCCGGGGCCACCGGGCGGTGGCGTCGCGGCCGGTCGCGCGCGAGGGCGGCGCTGTCGATCTCCACGTCGGGGCCGAGCGCGCCGTCGAGCCCGGTCGCGCGCAGCACCGCATCGAGCCGCAACAGCCAGCGCGACGGCACGGTCGGCGCGCCGTCGCGGCGCGCCGCGCGGGTCAGCGCCACCTGCGGCGCACCGAGCGCCAGGGCGAAATCCTGCGCGGCGATGCCGATCGCGCGCTCCGGCACGGCGATGCGAAACTCCTCGCGCATCTGCCGCGACATCCACGGGTCGTAGGCGGCGATTCCGGGCCAGGTGCCCTCGTTGAGGCCGCCGAGCACGACCAGGTCGGCCTGCTGCAGGCGCGCCTCGACCAGGCCCCAGATCGCCAGCCGCGGGTGGCGGCCATACCCCGGGCGCACCACCGCGCCGGCCGCCAGCGCCTCGAACAGCGCCGGGTAGTGGCGGCCGGGCACCGGCGGGAAATCGCGCGCCGCGTCGATCAGCTCGTGGCAGAACCGGGCGGCGACCTCGCCGACCGGCTCGCTCCACAGCCGGGCGATGCCGGTCTCGGTATCGGTCGCGGCGAGGCGCTCGGCAGCGGCGACATGGGCTGCGGCGATCTCGGCGACCGCGACCGAAGGCGTCGCGATCAGTCGCGGCAGGCTGCCGAGGCAGGTCTCCAGCCGGTCGACCAGCGCGTGCAGCACCCGGGTGCGGGCGTCGCGCCGGCCGAGCGCAGCGCGCAGCCCGGCAAAGCCGGGGCCCGGGCGCGGGCCGCGGATCGCGGCTTCGAGCCGGCGGGCGAGATCGCGAAACGCCCCCGGCGCAAACCCGCCGGCGGCCAGCGGATGCTTGAGCGCCGCGAGCAGCGGCACCGGCGCCAGCTCGCTGTCGGCAAGGTCGAGCAGCAGGCGCAGAAACGCGCCGGGCGGCGTGCGGTTGAGCGGCACGCCGGCCGAATCGTCGATGCCGACGCCCCAGCGGTGCAGCTCGGCGGCGACGCGGCGCGCCAGCTCTCGGTCAGGCGTGACGAGCGCCGCGGTCGCCCCCGGCTCTTCGAGCTTGCGGCGCAGCAAGAGCGCCGCGGTCGCCGCCTCGTCCTGCGGGCTGGCGCAGTCGTAGCGGGTCATTCCCGCCAGCGTTTCGGGCGGCGCCGCGGGCAGCGCCCGCCATGCATCGGTCAGCACCGCCGGGCGCAGCGCCTCGGCGATCAGAGCGAGCCGCGCCTCGCGGCCGGTTTGATCGCGCGCCGCCGCCGGCCAGTCGGCGACCGAAACGGGCGCCACGTCCAGCGCGGCCAGCAGCCGCGCCAGCAGGTATTGCGGGTGCGCCGGGTCCTCACCGATCGCCCGCCACGCCGCCGGGCCGCACGAGCGGTCGAGCCCGGCGAGGATCACCGCGCCGTCGGTCAGTCCGGCGACCACCCCGAGCAGCGTTTCGAGCGCCGGGATGCCGCCGGTGAGCCCGGCGGCGATCACCGGATGGCGCGGCGGCGCCTGCCGCCACAGCGCCGTCTGGCGCACGATCAGCCGGTTGCGCCGCTCGGCCGGATCGAGCGCCCCCTCGGCGGCAAGGATATCCGGCCAGCGCCGCGGCAATATGTCGAGAAAGCGCAGCACGGTCTGCCAATGCTCGGCGAGATCGGCCGGCGCGAGGTCCTTGAGCCGCGCGAAATCGGCGCCTTCGGTCGCCGCCGCGTCGAGCAGCCGGGCGAGCGCGCGGGCCAGAGCCGCCGCCTGCCCCGGCAATAGCGGGCGTCCGTCCTCGGCCGCGCTCCAGTCGAGCACCAGCCGGGTCAACAGCAGCGTCCGGCGCACCTCCGGGATCGCCGGCGGCACCGCCAGCGTAGCCTCGTCGGCGCCCTCGCCGGCGCTGCCGTCAAACCCGATCTCGTCGGTTTCGAGGTCGCCGATCGGCCGCATCCGCGGCAGCAAGAGCGGCGCGCCCGCCGCGCTGCCCTCGCCGGTCAGGCGCAGAAACGCCTCGCGCAGCGCCCGCACCGCGCGCCGGGTCGGCAGCAGCACGGTGATCCGCGACAGGCGCAGCGGGTCGCCGCCGGCAAGATCGACCAGCCCCGTGGCAAGCGTGGCAAGAAACGGGCGGTCAGCGGCGATCGTGAAAATGCGGGGCGGCGACGGCAGCAAGGCGCTCAGCGCTCGATCCGGTGCGAGGCGAGTCGCACGCGCGTCGCGGCAAGGCCCTGCGGCGTGCCGACATGGTACCACTCGCCGTCATGCACGATCGCGTGCAGGCGACCGGTCGCTTCGGCGCGGCTGTAGAGCCGATTGAGCGAGAATTTCTGCTCCTTGACCCCGGCGAACAGGCGCCGGTGCAAGAGCTGGACGCCGGTGAAGATGTAGGGCGCGATCTCGCGCTCGGTGCGGCGGCGCGGCACGCCGAGCGAATCGAGGAAATAGTCGCCGTTGCCGTCGTAGCCGACCGCGCTCACCGCTTGCTGGAACAGCAGCACCGCATCCATCCGGTCGGCGGCGAAAGCCCGGGCGAGCCGCGCCAAGGCGAATTCGACGCCGTCGAGCCACACCACGTCGCCGTTGACGACGAAGAACCGCTCGTCGAGCCGGTCGAGCGCGCGGGCGACGCCGCCCCCGGTTTCGAGCGGCGCATCCTCGTGCGAAATCTCGATCCTCGGCACCCGGCGCCCGGCGAGGTGCGCGGTGATCTGCTCGGCCTTGTAATGCACGTTGACGACGACCCGTTCGACCCCGGCGAGCGCCAGCCGGTCGATCGCATGGTCGAGCAGCGTGCGGCCGCCGACTTCGAGCAGCGGCTTGGGCACCGCCTCGCTCAGCGGTCGCATCCTGGTGCCGAGCCCGGCGGCCAGCACCATCGCGGATTTCAGGATGTCGCTCATGCCGTGCTCCGCTCGGCCGGGACCCGGCGCAGCCGCGGCGGCAGGTGACGATCGAGCCACGCCACCAGCGGCGCCAGCACGGGATCGCGCAGATCGTGCTCGATCAGCCGCCACACGCGCGGGATGTGGCCAAGATATTGCGGCTTGCCGTCGCGCCGCGCCAGCCGGGTGAAAATGCCGACGATCTTGCAGTTGCGCTGCGCCGCAAGGATCGCCGCCGAGCGGACGAACGCCGCCCGATCGATGCCGGGAAACGCCGCGAGGTACCGCTCGGTCATCGCCTCGCGCAACGCCGGCGGTACGTCGCGCCGCGCATCCTCGAGCAACGAGACCAAGTCATAGCTGGCCGGCCCGCACACCGCGTCCTGAAAATCGAGCAGGCCGCAGCGCCGCACCCCGCTGCGGCCGGGCAGAAGCATCAGGTTATCGACGTGGTAATCGCGCAGCACCAGCGTCGGCAACACCAGGTGAGCCTGCGACAACAGCCGGCGCCACAATTCCACATAACCGTCGCGGGCCGCGTCGGGCAGAGGATAGCCGAGAACGCTGGGCACGTACCAGTCGACCAGCAGCAGCGCCTCGCCGAGCAGCCGCTCCTCGTCGTAGTCCGGCAATTCCGGCAGGCCGTTTCCGGCGACCGCGCGCTGCAGCGCGATCAGCGTGTCGATCGCCAGCGCATAGAGTGCCGGCTCGTCGCTGCCGCCGGCGATCAGGCGGGTATAGGTGTCGTCGCCGAAATCCTCGATCAGCAGCAGCCCGTTATCGTCGTCCTGGGCATACACCTCGGGCGCGCTGAGCCCGAGCCCGCGCAGCGCCTCGGCGATCGCGGCAAACGGCCCGACCGCCTCGTGCGGCGGCGGCGCGTCCATCAGCACGACCTGCCGCGCGCCGTCGCGCAGCCGGTAATAGCGGCGAAACGAGGCGTCGCCGGCGAGCAGTGCCGGCGCTACCCCGGCCCAGCCGTGCCGCGCGAGGAACCCGGCGATCGTCTCGCCACGCTCGCTGGCCAGATCAGGCATTGGTGGCGACCCCGGCGAGCCGCGCGGCCCACGCTTCGCCGCCGGCAAGGTGCGCGCGGCGCGACCCCGGCGTACCACCCGGCGCCAGCGTCACGTCGAGCCGCCGCGCCGGCAGCAGTTCCGCGATCCGCTCCGGCCATTCGATCAGCGTGACCGCGTCACGGAACGCATCCTCGATGCCCAGCTCCCACGCCTCTTCGGCCTGGCGCAGGCGATAGCAGTCGATGTGCCACACCGGCCCGCCCGGCAGCTCGTAGATCTGAACCAGCGTAAAGGTCGGGCTCGGCACCTCGCCGGTGCCGCCGCTTGCGTGGATGAAGGCGCGGGCGAACGCGGTCTTGCCGGCGCCGAGCGGCCCGCGCAGCGCGATCACGTCGCCGGGCCGCGCCACCGCGGCGAGGCGAGCGGCGAGCGCCGCGGTCGCCGCCTCGTCGCGCAACTCGATCCTGATCTCGGCAGGCATCATCTCCGGCGCTTGTTACATCCGGGACCGAGATGCCGCAACAACGGCATGCGGTCCTGTTTCCGTGCCTTGCGCCGGGTGCACGGGCGGCTATTGTGCCGTCATGCCAGACTTGTTGCAGCGCACCGACGTCGCGATCATCGGGGCCGGCCCGGTTGGGCTTTTCGCGGTGTTCGAGTGCGGCATGCTCGACATGCGCTGCCATGTGTTCGACGCGCTCGACATGCCGGGCGGGCAATGCGCCGCGCTCTACCCCGAAAAGCCGATCTACGACATCCCCGGGTACCCGCGAATCGACGCTGCCGAGCTGGTCGACCGGCTCGTCGAGCAGGCGGCGCCGTTCGCGCCCGAATATCACCTCGGCACCGCGATCGCACGGCTCGAACAGGACCCCGAAGGCTTCGTCGTCGAGACCGCCGCCGGATCGCGGCTCGCATGCCGCACCGTCCTGATCGCCGCCGGCGGCGGGGCGTTCGGCCCGACCCGGCCGCCGCTCGAAGGGATCGAGCGGTTCGAGGGCAAAAGCGTGTTCTATCTGGTGCGCCGGCGCGAGGATTTCCGCGGCCGCCGCGTGGTGATCGCCGGCGGCGGCGATTCGGCGGTCGATTGGGCAATCTCGCTCGCCGAGGTGGCGGCGCGGGTCATGGTGGTGCACCGCCGGAAGCGGTTTCGCGCCGCGCCGCAAACGGCGGCACGGCTGCAGAGCCTCGCCGACGACGGCGCGATCGAGCTGGTGATCCCCTATCAGCTGCAGGCGCTCGAAGGCGCCGACGGGCAGCTTTCGGCGGTCGTCGTCGCCGATCTCGACGGCCGCACCCGCCGCCTCGACGCCGATTGCCTGCTGCCGTTTTTCGGCCTGGCAACCGATCTCGGCCCGCTCGCCGAGTGGGGCCTGACGCTCGACCACCACCACATCGCGGTCGACCCGGCAACCGCCGCGACCTCGCGCCCCGGCATCTTCGCGATCGGCGACATCGCCGCCTATCCCGGCAAGCTCAAGCTGATCCTGTCGGGCTTTGCCGAGGCGGCAATCGCGGCGCATGCGATCCACCCGCTGGTGCATCCCGGCCAGGCGCTGCATTTCGAATATTCGACAACCAAGGGCTTGCCGGGCAGCTGACATCACCGGTGCCTCGGCCCCCCTCACCCACCTGACGCTGGCGCGTCAGGTCCACCCTCTCCCGCATCGCTGTGCGGGGGACCTACGCCTGCGACGGCGCCTGGGTCTCGGCCGGGACCGCAGCGGCGGCCCCTGCCCTGCCCCCAGTGGGCAGGCGGCAGCGCACCGTGGTGCCCGTGTCGGGGGCCGACTCGATGGTCACCGTGCCGCCGTGCAGCTCGACCAGGCTCTTGACCAGCGACAGGCCGAGCCCGGCGCCGGATTGCGGCGCCTGCGGACTGCCGCGCTCGAACTTGTCGAAGATGCGGGCCTGGTCGGCGCTGGGAATGCCGATCCCGGTATCCGCCACCGAGAGCACGAAGTCGTCATCCTCGCGCCGCGCCTCGACCCGGATCGAGCCGCCCGGCGGGGTGAACTTGATCGCGTTTGAGATCAGGTTGAACAGCGCCTGCTTTAGCCGGCGTTCGTCGGCCTCGATCGTGCCGATCTTCGGCGGGCACGCCAGCACGAGATCGAGTTCCTGGTTGCGTGCCCTCTCGCGCGTCAGGATCATCACCGATTGCAGCATCTCATAGACATCGACCCGGCCGGTTTCGAGCACCATGTACCCGGCTTCGATCGTCGCAAGGTCGAGGATGTCGTTGATCAGCGACAACAGCCGGTGCGAGCTGTCGAGGATGCCGCGGCTGTAATCGACCTGGCGCTGATTGAGCGTGCCGAAATACTGGTTCGCCAGGATCTCGGCAAAGCCGATGATCGCGTTGAGCGGCGTGCGCAGCTCATACGACACGTTGGCGATGAACTCGCTTTTAAGCTGGCCGGCGGTTTCCAGCGCCTCGGCGCGGTCGCGCAGCGCGCGCTCGACCCGCGCGGTGTCGGTGACGTCGAGGCAGGTCAGCAGCACATTGCCGTCGGGCAGCGGCGTCGCCGCCACTTCGAGCTTAGAGCCGTCGCGCCGGTCGAGCGGGGCCGCCGAGGGGGCGTGGTCGGTGACCTGGGCGATGACTTCCTGCCGCACCGCCAGCCAATCGCCGCGGTCGTCGTAAAACGCGCGGGTCTTGTCGACGATCTCGCTGACATGCGGTTCGCCGGCCAGGTCGGCCTCGTCGAGCGCCCAGATCCGGCGATAGGCAGGGTTGTAGAGCTTGAGGCGGGCGTCGCTGCCGAACACAGCGATGCCCTCGAACAGATTGTCGAGCGTCTCGCGCTGCACCTCGATCAGCGTGTTGTACGAACTTTCCAGCGCCAGCCGGTCGGTCACGTCCTCGTAGACAAAGGTCAGCCCGCCCAGCGGGTGCGGCGAGACCGACATGCTGAGCGTGCGCCCGTCCGGCAGATGCATCATCTCCTGCTGCGGCTCGATCAGCGAGGTAAAGGTCGCCAGTTGCTGCCGTTTGAAGCCGCGGAAATCCACGAGCTCGGGGATGCGGCGCCGCTCGCGCAGCCGTTCGAGCACTTCGTCGAGCGCCGGCTCGCCGGCGAGCCAGTCGGCTTCGAGCCCCCACAGCGCGGCAAAGGCCGCATTGAAGAATTTGAGCCGCTTGTCGCCGCCGTAGATCGCCACCGCTGCGTGGATGCTTTCCAGCACGACGCCGTGCGCGCTGACGTGCCGGGCCAGTTCGCCCTGGGCGCTTTCGAGATCGGTGCGATCGAGCGCAAAGCCGATCGTGCCGCCGCCGCGCTCCGGAATTTCAGTGACCGCCAGCAGGCGCCGCGAACCGGCGATCACGACGTGCCGGCTCTCGCTTTGCGGCACACCGGTCGCCACCGCGGCGCGCGCCAGCGCGAGCGCCTTGTTACGCGCACTGGCCGAGGCGATCTCGCGGCTCTCGGCCAGCACCGCCGCGCGCGCCGCATCCAGTGCGGCGGCATAGGCGGCGTTGCAATCGACGATCGCGAACTCCGAATCGCGCCGCCACACCGGCACCGGGACTGCGTCGAGCCAGTCGCGCAGCCCCGCGGCAGACGCCGCGGCGGCGGCGCGGGCGGCCTCGGCGCGGTGCGCGGCCGAGCTGTCGGCCAGCCACAGCACGCTCTCGCCGTGCGCGGTGCTGCGCCCTTCCAGGTCATAGGCGGCGCCGCCCGGTGTGGCTACGGTGGCGGCGAGCGGCGCGCCGTCGCGGCGCAGGGAGGCGATCGCTGCTGCGATGCGGTCGACATCGCCGGAGTCGAGGCCAGCAAGAAAATCGGCGAACGTGCCGCCGCCGGCGCCCGGCAGCTCGGCGCCGTCGCGGGCCCAGCGAAAGCGGCGCAACGGGATCGTGTCGAGCACCGCAGCCAGCGCGCCGCGCGCGCGCTCGGCGCCGTCACGAACCTGCCGCGCCTCGGCGAGCTGGCTCCGCGTCCACCGCCACAGCGCCGCGAACGCCAGCGCGGCGACAAGGAACACGACAGCAGCGAACTCGATCACGATGAGAGATCTGTCAGCCGGCAAAGGGCAAACCGACCGGTCGGCCGATTCATCAATTGCGCGATTATCGGTCTTTCACATCGTGAAAAAAAGAGGCGATTTCCGCCGATTTTCCCGTGAAACCGCTAATAGCGGTAATGTTCGGGCTTGTATGGGCCGGTTTCCTTGACGCCGAGATATTGCTGTTGCGCCGCAGAAAGCTTGGTCAACTTGGCGCCGAGCTTGTCGAGGTGAAGCGCGGCCACCTTCTCGTCCAGGTGCTTCGGCAGCACATAGACGCGGTTCTGGTATTTGCCGGGATTGGTCCACAGCTCGATCTGGGCCAATACCTGGTTGGTGAACGAGGCGCTCATTACAAAGCTCGGGTGCCCGGTCGCACAGCCGAGGTTCACCAGCCGGCCCTTGGCCAGCACGATCAGGCGCTTGCCGTCGGGAAAGACGACCTCGTCGACCTGCGGCTTGACCTCTTCCCACACGTAATTGCGCAGCGCGGCGATCTGAATCTCGCTGTCGAAATGCCCGATGTTGCAGACGATCGCGCGGTCGTGCATCTGCCGCATGTGGTCGAGTGTGATCACGTCGATATTGCCGGTCGCGGTGACGAAGATGTCGCCGACCGGCGCGGCGTCGTCCATCGTCGTGACCTGATAGCCCTCCATCGACGCCTGCAGCGCGCAGATCGGGTCGATCTCGGTAACCAGCACCCGCGCGCCCTGGCTCCGCAGGCTCGCCGCAGACCCCTTGCCGACATCGCCAAACCCGCACACCACCGCGGTCTTGCCGGCGAGCATCACGTCGGTGCCCCGCTTGATGCCGTCGACCAGGCTCTCGCGCACGCCGTAGAGATTGTCGAATTTCGATTTGGTGACCGAATCGTTGACGTTGAACGCCGGCACCTTCAGATCGCCGGCGCGCATCATCTCGTAGAGCCGGTGCACGCCTGTCGTGGTCTCCTCCGAGATGCCGCGGACGTTGGCCAGCAGGTCAGGGTGCGCGTCATGCAGGATCTTGGTCGCGTCGCCGCCGTCGTCGAGCACCATGTTGGGCCGCCAGCCGGCATAGGGGCCGGTCTCCGGGCCGCGCAGCGTCTGCTCGATGCACCATTCGTATTCCTCCTCGGTCTCGCCCTTCCAGGCATAGACCGCGATGCCGCGCGCCGCGATCGCCGACGCGGCATGGTCCTGGGTCGAGAAGATGTTGCAGCTGCTCCACCGCACGCTGGCGCCGAGCTCGACCAGCGTCTCGATCAGCACCGCGGTCTGGATCGTCATGTGCAGACAGCCGACGATGCGCGCGCCGGAAAGCGGCTTCGCCTTGCCGAACTCGTCGCGCAGCGCCATCAGCCCCGGCATCTCGGTCTCGGCGATCGCGATCTCCCTGCGGCCCCAATCGGCAAGGCCGATATCGGCAACCTTGTAGTCGGTGAAGTCGGGCATGCGGGGTCTCTCCTTGGGCGACGGCTATGAAAGGGGATGCCGGCCGAACATATAAAGATATCTTTAAGTCGTCAAT
>DATLRD010000035.1:0-63379 GCA_035534855.1 Allostellaceae bacterium
CGGCAGCTTTATGGGCACCGCCCGGCTCGGGCCGGACGGGCAGGTCGTCGAGGAGCAGCGCACCCCGCACCAATGGCGGCGGGTCAAGTACAGCTACATGGATTGCCGCCGCCAGGCGCGCAAACAGGGCCTCGTGATCCGCGGCACGCAAAAGATCTGGAATTCGTCGATCGCGCTCGCCGGCTTGCTCTTCGCCAAGACGGCGGGCGACGCGGCGGTCGAGCGCTATCAACGCGCGACCTTCGAGCGCTTCTGGAAGCGCGAGCTCGATATCGAAAATCCTGCCGTCGTCGCCGCCGTCCTCGCCGAAGCCGGCGCCGACGCGGCCGGTTTCGCTGCCTATCTCGCCGGCCCGGCCCGCGCCGAGCTCGAAACCGTCTGCCGCAGGGCCGAGGAAAGAGGCGTATTCGGCACCCCGAGCTTCATCCTCGATGGCGAACTGTTCTGGGGCAGCGAGCACCTGCCCGACATCCGCGCGATGCTCGCCGCATAGCCGGAATACAGTCGTCACCCCCGCGGAAGCGGGGGCCCAGGACAACCGCTCAGTCCTTGGCACCCTGGGTTCCCGCTTTCGCGGGGATGAGCATTCTTCCTTAAACATTTGATATCATTCAATTTATTTGGCAAGATGTTTCTGCACATCTCCTGCACGGATACGGCAAATCAAGGACTTAGGAGAAAAGCCTACACAATTTCTGCACAGAGCAATACCGCGCATGACGTTTCTGACAGACAAGGAAGACCTTAAACCCGGCCTCGTCATCTTCCGGCGCGGCGACATGCAGCACCGCATCTGGTATTGCCGCGTCAAGCTCCCCAAGAGCGACCGGTACAAGACGATCTCCCTCAAGACTGCGGACGTCTCGGCCGCGCGGGACCGCGCCTACGATCACGACCGGGACCTGCGCTTCCGCATCAAACATGACGTTCCAATCTTCAACCACTCCTTCAGCCAAATCGCCAAGGAGTAAGTTGACCTGCAAAAGCGCCGCGGGGCGACCGGCCAGGTGTCAGACTCCCGCTGGCGCAAATGCGCATCCGTCACAAGGCACGCCTCGATCTTTATGTTGGCTCGACCCAGATCCATCTGATCGGGAAAGACCGCTGGGACGATTATCCGACCTGGCGGCGCGAGACCAGCAAGGGGCGTTTACGTGAGCAGGTGAGCGACGCCACCATCCGTTTCGAGCCGTGATGAGTTTAGCGGTCAAAAAGCGCTACATCAGGGCGGACCAACTGTTTCAAGGCAGACCGTCGCTCGCGAAGATGCGCCGCGACGCGTTCAGTCCGGAGGAATAGCGAAAACTTCATACCGTCGGGCGATCGTGGGTAACGGCCGCAAACCGCCCGTCAAGCGACTGGTATCGCACCGTGGCCTATAATTTCGTGCTGCAATACCGGCTTGCGCCCCTCTGAAGCAAAAAACCTTCGCTGGCGCGATGTGTCGATCCGCAAGGACCGCGAGGGGCGCGATGTCGTCGTGCTGAGCATTACGGGCAAAGGCAAGGCGCGCGGGCTGATCGCCCCGGCCAGCGTCGCCGATTATATCGACCGCATTCGCACCACCGCCAAGGCATCCGAGCCGGACGATCGGGTCTTCACGACCCACACCGAATAGCCAGTCACTCCAGCCCGCGGAGAACAGCACCACGAAGAAAGCCGAAACGCGGGACCACGAGCAGGCCGAGGACGAGATCACCGACCCCAAGGTCGCGCGCATCGCCAAAATCAGAGAGCAGGGCCGGCAGTTCGAGAGCGGCGAAAAAGCCCGTGACACCTCGCGGAATCTCGATCGGGGAGGACGCTCGTGATAAGGCGGCTTGTACCGCATCTGCCGACCGACCCCCGCGGTTATGCTACCCGGCTGTAATCGAGCGCCGGTCAGATCGCCGAACTGAGCATCGTCGGTCTCCTTTCCTGTGCCACTATGCCGGGGACGCCTGCGTCCACGCGCTGGCTTAGAGCGTCGCCGCTCAATTCCAGCTACCGACTTTGTGGCCCATGCCCGTCTTAAGCGCGTCGGTGCTTGCCGGGCGGGCCGCCAAAGGCAAGGATGGCGAAGGTTTCGTCGAGGAAGGGGGATTATGCTTACCTTCAGCGGCGGAGTTGCCCGCAGCCTCTAGCGGCCGCCCAGCAAAGCGATCGTGACGGGGTGCCGGGTTCGACGCAGCCCGGACGAGCCCGGCGTTGCGGCACCGTCATAAGGATCGGAGCGTATCCGTGAGCTCCGCCGGGCACATGTTCGTCGCTCGGGAAAGGGAGGAAAGCGATGATGCGGGGTCTGCCGCCGCTGAACGCGCTGCGCGCCTTCGAGGCCGCGGCCCGCCGCTTGAGTTTCACCCGCGCGGCCGAGGAGCTGAGCGTCACCCAGGCGGCGATCAGTCACCATATCAAGGTCCTGGAGGAGGATCTTGGCTTTCGCCTTTTCCGCAGGATCAACAACACCCTGATCCTGACCGAGAAGGGCGAGGCCTATCTGCCGTCGGTCCGGCAGGCCTTCGAATTATTGTGCGAGGGCACCGACGCGGTTCAGGAGCACCGGGCATTTCAGTCGCTGACACTCAGCGTGTTGCCCAACTTCGCGCTGCGCTGGCTGGTACCTCGCCTCGCCGAGTTTCAGCGCGATAACCCGCGCATCGAAATGCGCCTGCTGACCGCCTATCGCGGGACGGATTTTCTGCGCGAAGACATCGATGCCGCGATCCGGCTCGGTGCCGATTGGCCGGATCTCAATGCCGATTACCTCTTCGGCTCGGCGATGTTCCCGGTCTGCAGCCCGGAACTGCTGGCGCATCATCCCCTCGATAAGCCGCGCGATCTTGCCAAACACACGCTGCTGCATGTGTGCGGCGCGCCCGGCGACTGGCCGTTGTGGTTGGCAGCGGCGAGAGCGCCCGAAGTCGCGGCCGACCGAGGGGCGAGCTTCGATACCTACGCGCTCGCGATGGAGGCGGCCTCACATGGCTGTGGCGTCGCCATGGCACTCAGCGCTTTTGTCCAGGAAGATCTTGCGAGCGGCCGCCTCGTCGCGCCGTTTTCGCTACGCGTGGAGCACAGCGAGGCCTGGTATTTTCTGTGGCCCAAGGCGCGGACATCGCACAAGGTCTCGCTCTTTCGCTCATGGTTGCTAGCCCGAGCGGGGCGGACGCGCGCCTCGATTGGGCACCCCGTCGCCGCCTCCGCGGCGCGGTGACGGGTCCGCGAGCGCCCTATTTTCCTTTGGGGACGCTCAATTTTTGCCGGTTGTGACGGCTGGGGGGGATCCCTAGGGTACCTCTAACCTAGCTCCCAGGAGGCGAGAATGGCACGCAACGGCTACCTCATCATGGACAGCGACCTCCATATGATGGAACCGGACGATTTGTGGACGCGCTACCTCGACGAG
Organism: Allostellaceae bacterium; assembly: GCA_035534855.1. GTDB lineage: Bacteria > Pseudomonadota > Alphaproteobacteria > ATCC43930 > CGMCC-115725 > DATARH01. Next base: position 3,386 of record DATLRD010000035.1, read on the forward strand.
CCGTTCCGCACCTCGAACCCGCCGCGTTTCTTCGGCGGTCAGCAGGAGAAGCTGGCGGAGAGCGCGGAAGACAAGGGCAATGCCGACGCGATCATGGGGATGGAGGTGCAGGGGCTCGCGATCCCGGCCCACGCGACGCAGGTAGGAGCGACCGTCTCCAGCCGCGAACTGCAGCGTCGCAGCCGCGCCCGGCACCCGCATTTCCAGATCGCCAAGGCGCGCGGCTACGATCCGTCATCGACCCTGACGGCGATGGATATCGAGGGACTCGATGTCGCCGTCATGTATGGGACGCGCGGGCGGCAGATCCTGTGCCATGACGATCTCGCGCCCGATTACGCGGCGGCGCTGGCGCGCGCCTACAACAATTGGGCCGCCGATTACTGCAAGGCCGACCCGCAGCGCCTCAAATTCGCCGCGCAATTGGCAATGCATGACGTTCCCATGGCCGTCGCGGAGGCGCGCCGCTGCGTCACCGAACTAGGCGCCGTCGCGGTCATCGGTACGCCCAACCCGATCCACGGCCAGCATCTGCATGACGAAGCCTGCGAGCCCTTGTGGCACGCGCTCGAAGAGCTCAACGTGCCGGTTGGCTTCCACCCTACCGGTAATACCGCGCTGAAGGACGATGCCGGGCGCCGCTACGTCGGGCATGCCAATTTCCACCCGATCGCGCATGCGATCCGCAACCCCGTCGAATTGATGGGTGCCCTCGCCAGCATGACGACCGGTGGAATTCTCGAGCGCCATCCGAAATTGCGCGTCGCCTTCCTCGAAGGGACGGCGGGCTGGCTATACTGGTGGCTGTGGCGCCTCGACGACCAGTGGGAGAAGTTCGGACCTGGCTGCGAGAATCCGCTGTCGATGCTGCCGAGCGAGTATTTCAAGCGGCAGTGCTATATCGCGCTCGATGTCGATGAGGAACCAGCTGTTGATGTCGTCAACAAGATGGGCCCCGAGTATTTCGTCGTATCGAGCGATTACCCGCATTCCGATGGCGCATTCCCGGAGGCGCTCCAGCAATTCTTCAGCCTGCCGCTCAACGACGAAGCTCGGCGGAAGATCTTGTGGGACAACTGCGCCCGGCTCTACGCGATCCAACGGCCGGCAGCGCCGCTGACGCGCGAGGTGACGCAGGCCTCGGCAGCCGAGTAATTGCGTGGCGGGGCCGCGCTTGACGGCCTCGCTCCTCGATGCCTACCGTTCGAGCCCGCATGCTGGCGCGCGATGCGGACCTGACTGAGGGTCCACATCGGCGGCGGTAACAAAAAACGCCGCCACAAGTTGGGGATGGAAACGCCATGCGTATCACCGGTGTGGAACCCATCATCGTCGAGGTACCGACGCGCGAGCCGGTTAGCGGGGTGCATGGCGTCACCCGGGCACAGCGCAGCGTGCTGGCTCGGATCGCGACCGATGCTGGCATCGAAGGCTGGGGCAATGTCGATCCCAGCCCCGGCTACACCCTGATGTCCGCTGACGATGTCCATTCGACAATTGCGGCGATGGCGCCGGCCCTCATTGGCGCCGATGCAATGAACCTCAACGCCGCGCTTGCCGCGATGGACGGCGTCGTCTCCGGTTGCCACGAGGCTAAGGCAGCGGTGGAGATGGGGCTCTGCGATGCCAAGGCGCGGTCGCTCGGAATCCCGGTCCATTCGCTTCTCGGCGGGCGCCTGAAGTCCGAGGTGCTGCTCAACGCCTGGATCGGGACCGTGCCGCCGCAGCAGGCCGCCATGGAGGCGCTGGGCTGGGTCGAACGGGGTTTCCTCTCGGCAAAGATCAAGCTGGACGGCGCCGATCCGGAGGGCGTCCGGCGCGTTGCCGCGGTGCGCGCGGCAGTCGGGGGCCGCATGGCGCTGCGCGTCGATTTCAACGAGAGCCTGCCGATGGAGGATGCGGTCGGCTTTATCCGACAGCTCGAACCCTATGACCTGGCGCTGGTCGAACAGCCTTTGGAGCGGCACCGCATTGCCGACCTCGCGGAGATCCGGAGGGGTATCCGGATCCCTCTGATGGCTGATGAGAGCGTCGTCGGGCCGGCATCGCTGATCGATATCATCCGCCGCGAGGCCGCCGATATCGTCAAGGTCAAGGTGATGAAACAGGGCGGATTGCTGCGCACGATCGAGATGGTGCAGATCGCTGCGGCGGCGCAGATCAAGGTGGTGATCGGCCACGGTTTCGGGCTGACGCTGTCGACGATAGCCGAGGCGACCGTCGCTGCAGTATGCGGTGCCGTGATCGACGGCTGCGAGTCGGTTGGGCCATTGAAGATGGCCGCCGATGTAGTGAGCGAGCCGATTGGGCTCGAGCGTGGGGTTATCAGGATCAGCGACCTGCCGGGTTTTGGAGTTACCATCGACCCGCAGGCGCTTGCACGGGCACGGAGAGCGTGATGGCGGGGATGGAACGTTTGGGGGGACTACGCAGAAGGGGATTTCTCGGCGGGATGCTGCTCGCGCCCCTGGTCGCGGCGCGGCCGGTAGCCGCCAGCGCGGCCGAAGATGCCGCAAAGATCGCCGCTGCAAAAAAGGAAGGGAAGGTCGTCTGGTACGTATCGATGTTCGACGTCGGGAGCGCCGAGCAGGTCGGCAAGGCCTTCGAGGCAAAGTATCCCGGCATCACGGTCCAGGTCGTGCGGGCAACGGCCGGCGTCATTTATCAGCGCGTGTTGCAGGAAGCTCAGGCCGGCGTTCATGCCGACGATGTGTTTTCCTCAACGGATGAGGGCCATTACCTTAACTTCAAGGAAAACAAAGTGATCCGGCCTTATTTGCCGGTCGATGCCGATAAGGTTATACCGCGCTTTCAGCATATCGATCCCGACAATTACTACCAGATTGCTACAGTCGGGGTGATGTTGTTGGTGCGCAATACGCAAAAAGTACCGCTGGCCGACGCCCCGAAGAAATGGAAGGATCTGCTCGACCCCAAGTGGAAGAATAAGATTGCGTTCGGACACCCGGCGTTTTCCGGCTATGTCGCGACCTGGGTTCTGTCGCTGACAAATCTCTATGGCTGGGATTATTTCGTTGAGCTGAACAAGCAGAACCCGCTGATCGGCCGTTCCGCGAACGATGCGATAACCGAACTCGATTCAGCCGAGCGGCTAGTCGCCGCCGGTCCCGATTCGACGACGCTTAAGAGCAAGAACCGGGGCAATCCCATCGATCTCCTCTATCCCGAGGATGGCTCCGTATTCATGACCGCGCCGTCGGCAATCCTGACCAAGGCGCCGCATCCTCATGCGGCCGAACTGTTCATGGATTTTTTCATGACGCAGGAATATTCACAGATCCTGGCGCGCAACGGATATTCGCCACTGCGCGCAGATGTCGCGCCGCCGAAGGGGTTGCGTCCGCTTTCAGAAGTGAAACTTATCCGCCCTCCAGCGCAGCAGCTGAAGACCGACATACCGAAGATCATCGAGAAATTCCGCGCCACCTTTGGGGTGTGACGGCAACGCGATGGTCACCGCTGCTGTCGACGCCGAAGCCGGAGCGAAAGCCGCAATCCCGCGCCGCTGGCGCGGGATTGGCTGGGTTGCCTGGCTCCCCGTTCTCGTCATCCTGTTCATCCTGGTCGTCTATCCGATGGTCTGGCTGGTGCTCAGAGCACTGCAGTCGCCATCGGGGGTGGGGTTGACCCTTCATAATTTCGTGGTTGCCTTCTCGACGCTGCGCTACCTGACCGCGATCCGAAACTCGGTCGAGTTGGCTGGTTCCGTCGCGTTGGTTGATCTGGTGATCGCCGTTCCGATGGCGTGGGCGGTTGTGCGCACCGACATGCCGGCAAAGGGCCTCGTGCGCGCCTCGGTCCTCGGAGCCTTCATCACCCCGGGGTTCCTTGGCGCCATTGCCTGGACATTGCTTGCGGGGCCGAATGCCGGTTGGCTCAACCGATGGTGGATGATGCTGACCGGCGCCGGCACCGGGCTGTTCAACATCTATTCGCTCGGCGGTCTCATCTTTGTGATCTCGCTCTACACCTATCCCTACGCCTTTTTGTTCGCGACGACGGCGCTCGAGCTGATGTCCTCCGAAATGGAGGAGGCGGCCGCCATTCTCGGCGCGGGCACATGGCGGATCATGCGCATGATCACTCTGCCGCTCGTGCTGCCCGCGCTGCTCGCGGGGTTCATCATGGCCTTCCTCGAATCGATGGCCGATCTCGGCGCTCCGCTGCTGCTCGCGATCCCGGCGCGCTTCCAGGTCATCACGACGCAGCTCTTCCAATTTTTCGAGTATCCCTCGCAGGTTGAGGTGGCTGCGGCGTATTCTCTGCCGCTGCTTGTGATCACCGGCGCGCTGCTGTTCGTTCAGCGGCGGCTGCTCCGGCGCAAGGGCTTCGCAACGTTCACCGGTAAGGGTGGTGCGCAGCGGGTGATCCGGCTCGGCCCCTGGCGCTTTCTGCCGCTGGCTTGGTGCCTGTTCGTCGCCACGCTGTCCCTGTTTCTGCCCGGCTTCATCCTGCTGTCGGCGGCGCTGGCCAAGGCCTGGGCGCGCGGCTGGGCCTGGCAGAATCTGACCTTTGACAATTTCCGGTTCGTTCTGGTCGAGCATCCAACGACGCCGCGAGCCATCGCTAACAGCTTCATCTTTTCCTCCGTCGCGGCCTGTGCCGCGATCCTGCTCGCCTTTCTCATTGCCTATATCGTCAACCGACGCCTGTTCCGCGGCGGCTGGGTTCTCGGCTACATGGCGATGATGCCCTATGTGATCCCGGGCATCGTGCTGGCGATCGGCTTTCTTGCGGCCTATGCCCGCCCGCCGTTCGAGCTTTACGGCACGGCATGGATCATGATTTTCGCATTTACGTCGCGGTTTCTCCCGATCGCCTATGTCACCAGCGACGCCTCGCTGAAGAGCGTGCATCCCGAGTTGGAGGACGCGGCTCGCATCGGCGGCGCCGGACCCTTTCGCACGCTTGTGGAAGTGACGGTGCCGCTCATCAAACGCGGTATTTTCGGTGGCTGGCTGCTGGTCCTCATCGCCGCGCTGCGCGAACTGTCGACAGCGATTTTCCTGTTTTCTGCAAATACAAAGGTGATGACGACCGTGTTGATCGACTTGTCCGAGGAGGGTGATTTCGAGCGGCTTGCGGCCCTCGGCGTTGTCATGCTGACCTTGACTTTGGCGCTAGCGCTGGTCGGCTACCGCTTGGTCGGGCGCCGGCTCCTGGCCCGGGCCGAATAAGCCAGTGGCCAGGGTCGCCATCGAGGGGCTGAATCGCCGGTTCGGCGATGTCGGCGCGGTCAACAGCCTCGATCTGACGATCGAGGATGGCGAATTGATCTCGCTGCTCGGTCCCTCCGGCTGCGGAAAGACGACGACGCTTCGCTTACTGGCGGGGTTTCTCGCGCCCGATGGTGGTCGCATCGTCGTCGACGACAAGGTGCTCTCGGCCCCCGGGAACGTTGTGCCACCGGAACGCCGTGGCATGTCGATGATTTTCCAGAGCTACGCGGTCTGGCCGCACAAGACGGTGTTCGACAATGTCGGGTTTGGCCTGCGGCTGCGTAAGCGCCCGCAGGCCGAGATCGCCAAGCGGGTCGGCCGCATGCTCGATCTCGTCCGGCTTGGCAACCTAGCCACCCGCTATCCGGGCGAGCTTTCGGGCGGCCAGCAACAGCGCGTTGCGCTCGCTCGCGCGCTGGTGGTCGAGCCCTCGATTCTGCTTCTCGACGAACCGCTGTCCAACCTCGACGCGAACCTGCGCGAGGAAATGCGGTTCGAGATCCGCCGGCTCCACGACGAAATGCGGATCACCAGCGTCTACGTCACCCATGACCAAGCCGAAGCGATGGTCACCTCCGACCGGATCGCGGTCATGAATCATGGACGCATTGAACAGGTGGGCACCCCCGAAGAGATTTACGAGCACCCGCGGACGGAGTTCGTCGCGACCTTTATCGGGCGGACCAATTGCCTCTCGGCGGTGGTCGTCGATCGGCGGTCGGTCCGGTGCGGCAACCTCACGCTCGCCGTGAACCCGAATGGCGGGATGCCGGCGCCGGGCTCGCCGGTGGTGGTATCGATTCGCCCGCAGGAGATACTGATCGACCCGCAAGGCGCCCCGCGCAGCCCCGAGAGGGGCAATTTGCTCGACGGTCGAATACTACGGCACGCCTATCTCGGTGAAGCGCGCGACTATCTCGTCGCTGTCGCCGGCGCCGAGGTGACCCTGCGGGTGGTCACCGCCGCAAGGCAGATGTTCAGGCCTAACGAAACCGTCCGTCTGGCAATTGCGGTTGATGCCTGCCGCGTCATCCCGCCAGCGATTTGACCAGATATAGCGGGTCCATCCTGCGCAAGCCGGCGCGGGGCTGATATGCCGGGCCTGATTTTGATGTGCGGCGAGAACCTATCGTCGGCCTCACGCTGACGCGGCTCACGCCGAGGGGTCAAGCGCGCAAATCTCCCGCAGGTGGGCCAGCTCGGTCGGGATAGGGGATGTAGCTGCGCATCGTGCCCTTGGTTCGGTGCGAGAACAGCACCGAGAAGCCGTCATCCATGTTGCGCAAATCCTGCGGCAGCATGAGCGGCACCCCCGCTTGTGCAATGCTGGCGCTGTCGCCGCCCGGCGCGCCGCCGGCGTCCCGGTTCAGACCATAGGACAGCACGGCGCGTGCGCTCTGTCCGGTACGCGCTTCGAGACCTATTCCGCCGTGACGACATCCTGCGGCGCGAAGGACTGCAGCACGCCGGCGTTGCCGAGAAAGCTTTCCCAGCGTTCCTTGTAGAGAGGATCGAATTCAGTTCCTTGTTGTCGGGGGTGATCTCGCGGAAACGGCCGGATTTGACGACCAGCTCCTCGCAGTCGTTCATGACACCGGCGGCCCTCATCTCTTCGACAAGCTGGCGGAATTCCGTTGCCGGCTTGCGAGCTGGGCGCGGACATGGCCGAGCGATCCGCCGCCCGGTTCCGTGAGGCGCGAGTACATCGCGAGCGCCGCGATCAGGTCCTGGGCCGACTCGCTCCAATACGGTTCCTGTACCTGCACCCGCACCAGAGCTTCGGCGAGACCGAGCGCATCGTCTGGAAAATCGTTGCTCTTGGGATCGAGCGCTGCGACCGGGTTGAACCCGTGCGAGCCGAGCCGTTCACCGTCATTTTCCGCGCGCCTTTGCCCTCATTCAGGGACAGAAATGTTCAGCCCCTTCGTTCGGTCAGCGCCATCTGGTCTGCCGGGGGGGCCGAATTGATCGCGACCAACCGCCGGCGGGCGAGGATACGAGGGAGCACGGCCAGAGTGGTGGTCACCCGCGCCGGGCCAAGCTCCAGGCCCGCGCTGGTCTCTTCAATCAAGACAGGCGGGGTCGGCTCGCAGCACGCGGCGGGCGAAGCGGCGGAATTGGGTAGCGATCATTGACGGATCGGTCATGTAGTCGTGTGCGTCGCGCGCGAAATCGGGATCGATCGGCGATAGCTCGCCGATGGCGCGCGCGCGAACCTGCATCTTGACCGCGCGCTCGAAACACAAGGCCATCCAGGCAGCTTCCTCGATGGACTCGCCGACCGTGGCAAGACCGTGGTTGGCCAAGAGCACCGCGCGCTTTGGGCCAAGCGCCTGAGAAATCAACTCGCCCTCGAGTTCGGTGACGGGATTGCCCGGCCATTCCCGCAGGAAGGCGCAGTCGTCGTAAAACATCGTCGCGTCCATGTGGGCCACGGCGAGCGGCTCGTCGACCATCGAGAGCGCCGCTGTATAGGGAGCATGGGTGTGGATGCCGCACCGGATGTCGGGCCGCAACTGATGCATCTTGATCAGAAAGCCGACTGCCTTGGGCGGTTTGCCGTTGCCGTGCAGCACCTGGAGGTTGCCGTCCACCGTCAGAATATCGCCGGGCCGCACCTCTTCGAGCCCCACGCCCATCGGCAACGTCAAAAAAACATCGGGCTCCGCCGTTCGCACCGAAACCAAGCCAGGCACAACGGTGTCGTGACCATCGGCCGCAAGGATGCGGCAGGCAAGGGTCAGTTTCTGGGGGTCGGTCCAGCCGGAATCGGCTCCGAGCTCCGCCTCGTTGTAGAGCTGGCCGAGACGCCCCGAGGCGCGGGTCCGAAGCGTTGCGATGTCGTTTGCCATGAAGTTGCCTCCCGTCGTGCTGGATCTTGAATCCGTGTACGCCAACTGCCTGCACCAGCGGGAAGCGGCAATCGACGCCGTCGCCGCCGTTTGAGATTAGGTCCGCGGTCTTAGGTAAGATCGCGTGGCGCTCGCCCGCCGATGTTCATGCCGAGATTTCGGCGGTTCGCGGCGGCGCGAAGGCCTTGACCGGCGGTGCCGCGCCTGTCCAGCGCTCGATTTCAACAAGCCCCGTTTGCGACCGAGCCGGGACCGTCGTCGCGCACCCGACGAACCCGCCGCCGGCTGCCAGGAAGCGCGGCAATTGCACCCGGGCCTCATGGAACAAGCCTGCCGACGACCAGCCTTGCGAACCGCCCATGATGGCCGTGTCGCCATGCTCCCTCCTGACGCGCTTGATCTCGCCCGCGACGAGGTCGAGCGCCCGCTCCCACTTAACCGGCACGAAGCGCTCACGGCCGCGCCCGGCGCCGCTGCCGGGCCCGCGCGCAAGCCATCCCTCGCGCACCATCGGCCGCGCGACGCGCATTTCCGAATGGACCGCCGCAGGGATCGCTTCGATGAGCCGCGACGGGTCGGGATCGAGTTCGAACGGCGTGACACCGACGACGCGGCCATCCTCCACGACGGCGTTGAACGCGCCCCAGTGCGAGTGATTGCGGACGAGTATTTTTGTCATGATGCCTCTCGCGGCAGGCGTCTAATTCTTCGTCGCATTGCGCCCCGACCTCAGCCGGGTAACGGCGTTGCGGTCAAGGAATTTGCCGTTCCAAGTGAATTTTCGCAATGCCAGGTCTTTGGTCCTGCGGCGGCGATCAAAACAACGACATGCCTTGGCTGCCCGCGACCGCCCCGAGGATCGTGATGACGCTAAGCGCGAGCAGGACCCAATGCGCGCGCTGCAGCAAAGTAAACGCGGCGTCGGGAGCAGTCGTCGCTCGCGCATGGAACCAACGATGTAGAACGAGCGGCTCGATGACGAACAGCACGAGGCTGAACAGCAGCCACAGACAGACCATGGCATGCATCCACCAGAACTCGGCCGATCGGAACCGATCCCACAATCCCAGGCGCTCGGTCATATAAAAGCCGGTGAGCGCGACGATGACGGTGGCGATCCGCGCGTGCCAGACGAACCGTCGCTCGATGGCCTCGAACACCAGAAGCCGGTTCGGGCCGGCATCGCCGCACCGAATGGCCGGCAACATCACCGTCGTGACCATCGCGACGCCACCGATCCAGATCACGACGGCGAGAACATGCAATGCCCGGGCGATAACGACATCATCCATCTCGGACCTCGACTGGTTCATCGTCTAACGAGAATTCCTTGAAGGACCGGATTGATCCTCCGAGCATTGCGCGAAGCTGGCGGCGCCATGGGGCCCTCAGGACTGGCCCGCCGCTCTCAATGGGCGATCAGCACCGGGATCGGGGCGGCGGCCAGCACGCGCTGGGTGAAGCCGCCGAACGCCCACTCCTGCAACCTTGAGTGGCCTTATCCTCCCATGACGAGGAGCGCCGATTGATCGCCCGCTGCGGCGAGGCGGGGCTCGGCAGCGTCGCCGCGCGCGTCGAAGCTCAGCCGTTGGGCGACCGCTTTGAACCCATGTCATGCCAGATTGCGCACGAGCCGGTCTCCGTCATCGTGGCGGTCTTTCTCTTCCTCGACCGTCATCACGACAATTTCCTTGGCGCATGCCAGAAAGGGCATGGCGTAGGCGACGGCCCGGGCCGCCTGCGGCGTCGGCTTCCATGCGATCGGCACCCGGTCTGCCATTGTCACACGGGTGCGGCGGTGCTCGGGATCAACAGCGGTCGGCCGGTTTCCAACAGCACCGCCTCGATCGTCGCACGCGCGGTCGCTTCGTCACCGGGGGCACCGCGCGATGCCACGACCAGATCGGCGGTCATCGCGTAGGTCGCCACCCAATGCGGCCGCTGACCTGTTTCTACATGCCACTGAGCGGACCACGCCGCCGCGCCTGCCGTCTCGGCGATGTCGGGAATGTCCTCGCCGGCGCAAAATTCGGTGAATATCCTGTGCGCGGAAGCCTCCCGTTCCTGAATCTGCCGCTCCAAATCCTTGATCAGGCTTTCCAGCAACATACCGCCGGCCTCAGCACCGACCATCGTATTGACGGCGACGGCGAGCGGATCGACCCGCACATGCAACGCGTCGATATGCGCGGCAAACCAGCTCTTCCTTTCCGGCATATCCCATATAAACGTCGTCGGCCTCGCGCATCGAGCAGGCGGGCGAGCTGACCTCGACAGCGCATCCATCATTAGTTTGGCTTGTCATTGGGCCGTTTCCTCCAGCGTCACCGACCACGATCGGGCGCGATAGCGAAAGGTGAGCCGCATGCGTCCGCAATCGTCTCCTTCGCCGCGTTCCACGACGCCAAAGACGATGCCGCGCTTGATCTCCCGCCAGAAGGCTTCCGGCGAGAGGCCGAGGCTGCCCGCGACGAGTTCCGCGTCGACGACGAAGCCGTCCGCGGAGAGGCTAACCGCCTCGGTCATCGGGCCGATGCCGAGGTCTGCGTCGACGAAAAAGCGCATGCCGGGCGCATGTGCTTCGTTCGAAGCTCTCCCTTCCGAGCGGCAATGCCTAGTTCGAGGCTGTCCGGGATGCGGTGAGCGCGGTCGAGGAAATGCGGCGCCGCCGCTTCCGGGCAGATTTCCCGCGCGGTCTCTGCGAAGATTTCGAGCCAGCGATCGAAATGCGGCGTATCGATCGGCAAAGGCAGGTGGGCGATCATCGGCTGGCCGTGATAGCGGCCGCTCATAAGCGCGACCGACGACCAGAAGGCGCACATCTTCACTATATGGCCGTCCCAATCGCGCACCTTGCTGGCGAAGACCGGGCCAACGAGCGGATCATGGCGAGCGCGGTGACAAAAAGCCCGTACGAGACGCTCGATCATCGCCTCGTCGATGCCGGTGCGCGCGACGATGTCGGCGACGATCAGTTCGCGGCTTGATGCGCCCGATGGCGGGTCTACGCTCATCCTTGCCTCGTCAGCGGATTTGGTGGTTCCTTGCCTTCACTCCGTTAAGATATATGTTATATGCATATTATGAAGTCAACGGCCGGGGAGGCCGATCGCGCGAGGATCGTCGAGATCACCGACGGCTCCGGCACAACCTCTGGCGGCGGCCGATAGCCGAGCGTCGATAAGGGCGGGCCGGATTGGTTGCAGGTTGCGCGGCGGGAAATGCCTAACGCACTCGGACCCAGTCGCGTGTGGGCGACACTTGGCCGCGGCATCGTCAACGAGGTCTATTGGCCCTCTACCGGCCGGGATCTCGGGTTCATCGTCGCCGGGCGGTCCAAATGGCACGAGGTCAAACGGGTCGCCCGCTACCAGCTTTCTCTGCCCGAGCCCTTTATCCCGCTTCCGCGCGTGGTCCACCAGGGTGAGGGATATCGCCTCGAACTGGAGCTGTCGCCAGATCAGTCGCGAGACACGATCGTCATCGCCTTCCGGCTCACCGGCGAGGATGTGGCGCTCTATGTGCTGCTGGCTCCCCATCTCGATGGCAGCGGGTAGCACAACAGTGCCTGCGCGAACGGCGATCTCCAGGCTTGGAGGGATTGCAACGCGCTTCATCTCGCCAGCGATTGCGGCTTCTCGCGCACCAGTGCCGGCTATGTCGGGTATTCCAACGGCTGGCAGGATTTCTCGCGCAACGGGACCATGCAATGGAGTTTTAGTGAAGCCTTGGACGGTAACGTTGCGCTCATGGGGGTTGGCGTCCCCTGAGGGTGTACTGGCATTGGCTTTCACCGACAGTCCGGACGGCGCCCGCACCTTGGCGTATTCCAGCCTTCACCAGAGGTTCGAGGCGATCAGTCATTCCTTTAGTGCCCAATGGGCGGCATGGGCGAAAAACCTGATCATTCCGCACGCGCCTGAGGAGATTCGGCGGGAAGCCTTCCTCTCCGCAATGGTTCTAACCCGGATATCTCACCGGGGTTGGTGCATCGGGGCTCTGAACGAGAGATAATTCTTCTGCGACAAAGCGTTATCCAGTTGCAGAGGAGGTCCCCGATGCACCAGTCCCGGTGAGATATCCGGGCTAGCGCGGAACGGCCCGATCAGCCCCCAGGACCGGTGGGAGGAAAACCCCGGCATCAGCCCGTTCACGCTCAGCATCGAAACCGTCGGGCTTGTTACCGCTGCCGATTATTTGTCGGCGGAAGACGGCCCTTACGCGCTCTCACTCGCCGACCACTGGAACCAGCGGCTGAAAGACTGGACCTATGTCGAGAGCGGAGCCCGGCGTGCCAGCTCCAGCGCGGGTCGTCGAGAAACGCGCGAGCGAGCGCGACGCAATCGGCCCTCCCCTCCGCAATGATCGCCTCGGCCTGATACGGATCGGCGATCATGCCGACCGCTTGGACTGCGATCTTGCCATCGCGCCTGACGGCCTCCGCGAACGGCACCTGATAGCCCGGGCCGATCATCGGGCGCGCCTGCGGCGAAATACCGCCACTCGTAACGCACACATAATCGAGCCCGGCACTCTTCAGCGCTGACGCGAACAGCGCCGCCTCCGTGCTCGTGAGGCCGCCCTCAATCCAATCAAAGCCAGTGATGCGCATCCCCAGCGCCTTGGCGCTGGGCCATGCCACGCGCACTGCGGCGGCCACTTCAAGCGGAAAGCGCATGCGGTTCTCACTGCTCCCGCCATAACGATCGCCTCGACGGTTTGCGACGGGCGACAGGAAGCTGTGCGGCAGGTAGCCGCGTGCGCCCTGCAGTTCGACCAAATCAAAGCCGAGCCGGTCGGCGCGCCGCGCGGCGGCGGCAAAGGCATCACGGATGCGGGCGAGCCCTTCCTCATCGAGCGCTTGCGGCTCCGGCCAGTCATCATCGAACGCGATCGCCGACGCGGCAACACCTTGCCACGCGCCTTCCGCTGCCGAGAGCGACTTGCCGCCTTGCCACGGTACATGCACCGAGGCTTTGCGGCCGGCATGGGCGAGCTGAATCCCGAGCCGCGAATTACCCCAGCGCCGGCAGGTCGCGACGATGCGTTCAAGCCCCGCCTCGTTGGCGTCCGAGTACAATCCGAGACAGGCCGGCGTGATGCGGCCCTCCGGCGTGACCGCAGTCATCTCCACCACCAGCATTCCGGCTCCCGACACTGACAGCGAGCCCAGATGTTGCTGGTGCCAGTCATTCGCCGACCCATCGACCGCGCTGTACTGGCACATCGGCGACTCGGCGATGCGGTTGGCCGATCTGGATCAAGACGGCGTAGACCGCTCCTGTCATTCCACCGGGTCGAGATGCCGGAGAGTATAAACCTCATCCGTGCAACATAAGTAAGGCAGCGGTCGGCGCCAGCAGGCTGGAGAAGGCAAGGCGCAAGCACGACGCTCCAGGAGGCCGCGGGGAGCCGTGGCCTCCGGCCGAAATGACGCCCATCCCACCCAACGCGAGCGGGTTCTGCAGGCCTTGATCTACCTGTATCGCACCGGCATAGGTCACAAGCGCGACGCACCGGACGCGGCGAGTGGCAAATCTCATGGGCCGACAGAGGCAGTCGAAAGGCCGGCATGAAGTTCTCTTCTGATCGTAAGGCTGACCGAGGACCGCCGCCGTCGGGCGGTGCCGCTGAGATGCCCCGCAACATCTTCCTCTATGTTCTGGAATCGAGCGGATGGCATCAGGCGGTCCTCGTGCTGCTGGCCGTCGCCGTGTTCTTGCTCGAAGTCGTGCCGCTCGAGCTACAGCGCCGGATCATCGACGACCTCGTCAAGCACCGAGACTTCCGGTTCGTTATCGTCCTCGCCGCCGTCTATGCCGGTACCGTCCTGGCGCAGGGGGGCACCAAGCTCGTCCTCAATGTTTATCGCAGCTGGGTGGGCGAACGCGCGATCCGCGACTTGCGCCGCCGGGTGCATGTCCTGGTCAGTTCCAATTCGGCCGCCGCATCGAGCCTGGAGGCGGAAGGGATTCAAGCCTCGATGATCGTTGCCGAAGTCGAGTCGATCGGCGGCTTCGTCGGCGGGAGCGTTTCCGAGCCCTTGCTGCAGGGAGGCATCCTGTGTTCGGTGTTGGCCTACCTGATCCATGTCGATCTGTGGATGGCGGGCACGGCGTTCGCTCTGTTCGTCCCCCAGCTGATCTTCGTTCCTTTGATGCAAAGCGCGATGAACCGGCGCACCCGGTCGCGCGTCCAAATCATCCGGCAGCTGAGCGTCAGCGTCGTCGAAGGACCCGGAAGCGACGGCACGCGCGACCGAAACGATGACGCGCGCATTGAGCGCGTGTTCGAGCTGAACATGGGGATCTACCGCTTCAAGTTCTCGATGAACTTCCTGATGAACCTCAGCACCCAGCTCCAGATCATCGGCGTGTTGCTGGTTGGCGGATTGGCGGTGTATGCAAAGCAGCTGGAGATCGGCGGCGTCGTCGCCTTCATCTCGGGGATCGGCCGGATCACCGACCCGTGGGGTGATCTCGTCAACTATTTTCGGGATGCGAACATTACCCAGGTCAAATTCGGCCTGGTCCGTGACGCGATCAATCAGCAAGCGCAGAGTCCGGCGCCGGACAGGACCTGATCGATGATGCCATGCCATATCGGTGGGCATATCAATTGCGACCGGACGTGCTCTGGACAAATTCAACGCGACGTGACCTCACGCCTACGGTCCTTGCTGCGCGGGATCGTTGCCGATTGGGTCGAGCCGTCCGCAGCTCCTAGATCGCGGGCGCACCGGCTTTATCGGCAAACTCCCGATACCAGGTGGCCAGTTCGCGTAAACGGTCTGACTGTGCCATTTCGCCTCTCCTCCGGTTCATAGTGTTGCTCCCAAGTTCGACGCGCCGGCTTCAACGAGAGGTCTTTGCTCGAGCTCGAGTTCGGCGCGCAGGCTCTCGATGTCCCGGCCGATCGTCGCCACGGCAAGAACCCGGCCGTCGCGGCGATAGGTCGCCCGGCAGTTCTTCTCCTCTACCCGCCCGTCGATCTCGATTGCGTTCCACTTCTCAGCGTGGCCGACGTAAAGGATCGCGATGTCGTAATGCATGCTCCAGAAGAACGGCACGGCGTCGAATGGCTCGTGCCGTCCCATCATGTTGCGGGCGGCGGTCTTCCCTTGACGTTGGGCGACGACCCAGTGCTCCACTCGCACGCTTTCGCCGGTATGCGCGTCGGGCCAACGCGCAAGGTCGCCTGCAGCAAAAATGTGGGGATCGCTGGTTCGGAGATATCGGTCGACCGCGACGCCCCGGTCAAGTTTGAGACCGGCCTTCTCGGCAAGGTCGAGCGCCGGGCGCACCCCGATGCCGACAACCACCAGGTCCGCCGAGAGCTGTTCGCCCGATTTCAGGATGACATGCCGCTGGTCGATCGCGGCGACCATCGTACCGAGGTGGAAATGCACGCCATGATCTTCATGGAGGCGACGCACGAAGCTGCCGATCTCGCGCCCCATCACCCGCTCCATGGGAACAGCGTCGGGTGCGACCACGTGTACCTCGATGTTGCGAGCCCGCAGCGAGGCCGCCACTTCAAGCCCGATAAAACTCGCACCGATGACGACGGCGCGGTGGGCGGTCGCCGCCTTCTCGATGATGGCGCGGCTATCGGCGAGCGAGCGCAGGTAATGGACATACGGAAGATCGCTGCCGGGGAGGGTCAGCCGCACCGGATCGGCGCCTGTCGCCATAAGCAGCATGTCGTATGCGTAGCGGCTGCCATCCTGGAGCTCCACACGGCGACCTGCCCGATCGATCGATGCGGCGCGGGCGTTGAGCCGCAATTCGATGCCAAGGTCGCGGTAGAATTCCCGCGTGCGCAACGGGATCCAGTCCTCCGAAGCAGCGCCGGCGAGGTAATCCTTGGACAAATTCGGCCGGTCATATGGCACCGAAGCGTCGGCGCTCACCAATGTGATGCGCCCCGGATAACCCTCGCGACGCAGCGTTTCAGCAGCGCTGTTACCGGCTGCGCCACCGCCCAGAATGACAATCGATCCCGATAACGGTGCCGAGGGGGCCGGCGTTGCGATTGGCTTCCGCATCTCGCGGACAAACACAACGCCGCCCTGCCGCTCCACTCGCCAGCAAGGCAGCTGATTAAGTGCCGGCGCGCGAACCGCCGCACCGGTGCGAAGGCTGAAGCAGGCGTGATGCCACGGGCAGCGGACGGTATCGTCGACGAGGAGGCCCTTATCGAGCGGCCCGCCATAGTGGGTACACGACGCGCCGACTGCGAAGACTTCCTCGCCGCGGCGCGCGAGCAGAACCGCCTCAGGCCCGACATGGCCGAGCAACATCTCACCATCCGCAAGCTGGGCGAGGTCGAGGCCGTTGGACAGATCAGGGCCACTTGGTGCGGGTGTTCCATCGTTCATGGATCGGGTCTCCCAACTCTAGGGTCGACTTGTCGCTATCGGCGCTGTTTCACGGCCTCATCCTTGAAAAGGGCCGACTCTACATCGGACTGATGAACGCCGCAGCTCTGTGCCTGCTTGGGTTTAGGCTCGCCTTATGAGGCCATTCTCCGGGCCTAAACCCGATACGTCTCTGATCCGCGACATTGATCTCAGGCAATAAACTCGTAGCCGGGAGCGCGGCCGCGGCAAGCTCAATTGGTGGACACGCGGCCTGGTCGTCTCGTTCCAGGTCAATCCGATGAACCGGCCGGAGCTCGCGCATCAGGCGCCGCCGATGCGGGCCATTTGCGCCAGATCAATACGCGATATCAAAGCGGCCGTTACTCGTCGCACTAAGCTCGGTGGGCTCAAGCCCGAACGGACCGTGTCACAACCGATGAGGCTTCGTGATGTCGATTTATCGAGATTGCCCCCGTTGCACACGGACAGGTTCCCCGTTTTTGGCGCCGCTGGCTGTTTTCCACCAGCCATAAGGACATCGGCACCCTGTATCTGCTGTTCTCGATTTGCGCCGGGCTGATCGGCGGGACTTGCCTCCACGCTCTTTTTCATCTTCGTTGCCCTCCACACACTGCTGGCGGGTAAGCGCGCCGGCGCCAATCCATGGGGGCCGGGTGCGGCGACTTTGGAATGGGCGCTGCCGTCGCCACCGCCCTTCCACAGCTATATCGAGATCCCGCGCGTCGAATAGGGCGTACGACCATCGGCTAGGACGCCGTTTGACGTCGCGCTCAACGGCGGCCGCTTCTCATCACGCACATGGCTGTGGTCGAGCCCAAAAGCCATCGTCGCAAACGCCGCCGCCCAACCCGCGGCACTGCCCGCGCCCCCGAACTGATCGAGCGCGAGGCCGACCGCGACCGGACCAACAAAGGCGGCGGTGTAGCCGATAAAAGCGAAAGCGGCGAGCGCAGTTCCCCGTCGCGTTGGATCGGAGACCGCAATCGCCCCGCTGGCGAGCGCTCCGGCATCGGCGATGCTGGTGATTTGCACCAGAACCAATAGCGGCAAGACCAGCAGGGCCGATCCGCCTGCTGTCGCTGCTAGCGCCAAACAGACCAGCACCGAGGTCAGACAGGTAACGATTATCACCTGTTTGCCATAGCGTAACGCTGCCTCTGCGACAGCGATGCTGACGGGAAATCCCACCAGGGAGGCGAGCCCGGAGATCACCGCCAACCCCGGTAAATGGAGGTAATTGCCGGGAAGACTGAGCGTCCATGCAAGGTAGGCCACAAACCAGGCCCGTACGGCAGATACCTCCCAGATATTGCCGGCAAACGCCAATACATAGGCCATCAAAGCTCGATCGCGCAGCACCGATTGGAAATCGAAAATGATAGCCCGGGCCGGCGCGGGTTGCGGGGCGGTGGGCAGTAAGGCGATCGCAACGATTGCCAGCAGAGGCACGATCCCGCTTGCCGTGAAGGTCGCCCGCCAACCGAATGCCCCATCGACAACACCGGCAAGCAGGAAGGAGCCGGCGGCGCCGAGCGAATACGACGCGCTGTAAATTGCACTGCCGCGCGCTTGCGCCCGACCGGCAACGCGGTCCGCCAGCAACTTCAAGCCGGGCATGTGAACCCCGCCCAACGCGACGCCGCTGAGAAAGCGCAGCCCGAGCGCCACCCAAACGCCATCCGCGAAACCGGCGAACGCGAAGCTGGCAAATCCGGACAAAAGCGAGCAACCGACAAAAATCCAGCGGCCGTCAAACCTGTCGGTCGCGCTTACCAGTATCGCTATGGGGCGGAGTTTGGCGCGACGTAATCAAGCGGTCGCCGTCTGCTGCCCGCTACCGCGGGCGTGGTGAAACGCCTCTATTTCCGCGGCGACTCCGCCTTCGCCAACCCGCAGGTCCTGCCGCTGTCGCCCCGCGCGTTTTGCGCAGCCCGGCCCACCGGGCGCAGGGCCGGCTTCACCCTCGACCGGGGCGCGGATTTGAAGGAGCATCATGGCATGATCAAAGAGGCTTTCCTCAGCCGGCACAACCGCGTCAGCGGGCTGATCGGCGCGGGACATTTCCTGTCGCATTTCTATGCACTATGCCTGCCGCCGCTGTTTATCGCCTGGCAGACGGCGTTTGGCGTGTCGTTTGCCGAAGTCGGCCTGTCGGTGGCACTGATGGCGGCCACCACGGCCGTTGCGCAGACACCGATCGGTGTCCTGGTTGATCGTTACGGAGCGCGCCCGTTTCTGATCGGGGGCGCCCTGTTGATGGCGCTGTCGATCGCGGCGATGGGGCTGGTCACGGCCTACTGGCAGATTGTCGGGCTGGCGATGCTGTCGGGTCTCGGCAATTCGGTCTTTCACCCGGCGGATTATGCAATCCTCTCGGGGTCGGTCAGCCGCGAGCGGCTCGGCCGCGCCTATGCCTTTCACACCTTCTCCGGCTATGTCGGGTTTGCCGCGGCGCCGCCGGTGACGGCCGGGCTGATGCTGCTGATCGGCTGGCGCGGCAGCCTCATACTGGTCGGCCTCATCGGTGTCCCGGTGGTGCTGATGATCCTGTGGCAGAGCGGCATCCTCGTCGGGGAGGAGCGGCAGGCCATCCCGGTGAAAAAGCCCGCCGCCGGGGCCGGGCTGTTGCTGACCCGGCCGATCCTTTTTCTGTTCGCCTTTTACATGGTTTCGTCGATGGCGACCGCCGGCATCCAATCCTGGCTGATCACGGTGCTGCACGAGACCTATGGGATGACGCTCACCACCGCCTCCTCGGTCCTGACCGCCTATCTCGTCGGCTCGCTCTTTGGTATTCTCGCCGGCGGCTGGATCGCCGATCGCAATCCTCGCCATGTCATCTTTGTGGTTCTTCTGACCTTTCTGGGCGCGGTCTTGCTGCTCGTCGTCGGGGTCGCCTCGCTTCCCGCGGCCGCGGCGGTCGGCGTGCTCGTCGCAGCCGGCATCTCTCTTGGCGCGAGCCGCACCCCGCGCGACATGATGGTCAAGGATGCTGCGCCCGCCGGGCAGGTCGGCAAGGTGTTTGGCTTTGTCAGCGCCGGTCTCTCGCTCGGCAGCGCGCTGGCGCCGGTGCCCTATGGGCTGGTGATCGACGCCCATCGGCCCGATCTCGTGCTCGTCGCCGTCGCCCTGCTGCTGCTCGCGAGCCTTCTGTGTGCGCTCGGCGCCCGCCTCGGCGTGCGCGACACGGCCGCGGTTGCCGCCCCGGCGGAATAGAATGCCCTGGCAGGTTCTTGGCAGAAATTGAGGGATACCCGATAAAATAGGCTCGAAACCGAACTCTCAGCCGCAATCGAGGCGACGCGGCGCGCTCACGCACAAATCATCGCTGAACTGGTAGAGCCAACAGCGGGCGCCGAGCCGACGCACCTCCTCGCCTCTCAACTCCCCCGTCAGCACCTCACGGCTCCGAACCAGAATGATGCGTATCCTGTATTTCAGCGACGTGCACATCGAGATCCGGGAACGCGACGCATCGCCTCCGTGGAGCAGTACGTTGCCGCTCGGTTTCGGCCCTGACCTGTCGCCGCATGTCGGGGCGGTGGACCTGCTCGTACTCGCGGGCGACATTGGCAGGGTGCATTCCTCGCGGAATGTGTCCCCGCTCGCTTACGCTGAGCAAGCGGCGGCTTTTATTGGTTGCCGCGTCGTCTTGATCCCGGGAAACCACGAATATTACCGCGGGAGCTTTGACGAGGATCGCGCGGCGCTTCTGGCAGCGAGGAGCTGTGTCGTCACCGTGCTCGACAGGAGCGAGGCTCTCTTTCCCGCAGCGCCGGCTCCGCTTCGCGTGCTCGGAGCAACGCTATGGACCGATTACGCCCTTGCCGGAGATTGCGAAGGCGCGATGGAGGTGGCGGCCCGGGAGATCCGCGACCACTCCCTGATCCGTCGCAGCGCCGGGTCGCTGCCGTTTCTTCCGGCGGACGCGCTGGCGGAGCACCGGCTGTCGCGCGCGTGGCTGGCCCGCAAGCTGGCGGAGCCCCACAACGGGCCGACCATCGTCGTCACGCACCACGTCCCACACCCGGCCGCTTGTCACCCAGGACACGGCCTGAACAAGCTGGCACCTGCCTTCTGCTCGGATTGCGGCGATCTGATCGCGGCGGCCTCCTCCGCCGGTGTTGCGGCGTGGATTTTCGGCCACCACCACTGGAGCCATATCGTTGAGGTGAGCGGAGTGCCTCTGCGGTCGGCGCAGCCCGGTTATCCGGGCGAAGAAACCGGGTGGTCCGGCCCGGGGTACCTGGAGCTCTAGCCGCTTTCCCAGACTGCCGAGGCGGAGCGGCGCGGCTCCACGGTTGGGCCGTTGACCGGAATTATTGATCGGGATCAATGAGCCACGTGGCAGTACCAATCAACAGAACAGACAACTATCACCCCGCTGGAGCCTTGGCACATCCGATCATCAGTGCGGGGCGGCCTTTGGGAGAATGGCAATGAACGTAGCCGATGCGATGATTGCCCGTGACATCTCGCCGATCCGGCTGGAGTCTTGTGGAAATGTTCGCTGCCTCGAATGTATCAACGCGATGATAGACGGTCAGGAAAACGAGAACCGGCCCCCGCCACCTGGCCGGGGCGGGAATTTGCGCCAGCGCAAATTGTCTGGCTTGTTCCGCGGCTATCATGCGGGCCGGTACGGTAGGCTCGGCTGGGAAGGCGAGCGAACGAAGAGAGGAAGAGCGATGCAGGAACAACAATCGGCGGTGCCGGCGGCCTCGGGCAAAAGAAGCACCCCGAAGGTGATCGCCCAAACATCGGACGTGCGCATCGTCGAATACACGATGAACCCCGGCGACAGCCATCCGTGGCATCACCATTCCGAGGTGACGGACAGGATCTATTGCCTGGAAGGGCTGATCGGTGTGGATATCCGGCAGCCGTCGCAGCGGTTTCTACTGCGGCCGGGCGAGAACTGTGAGGTTCCGGTCGAAACGGTTCACCACGTCAGCAATCCGGGAGACAGCACCGGGCGCTACCTCCTCGTCCAGGTGCTCGGCAAATACGACTATATCCGCGCCGATTGACGGAACGGGCCGGCGGTCCCTGCGCGCCGCGGCCGGCGGCAGTGCTTTACTTGGGGCGCCCGCAAAGGAGGCATGGACGCGAATACCCTGCGCGATGCCGCGATCGAGGCCACCGCGCGCATCCTTATTCGGCAAGAACGGCGTCTCGGCCGATGAAGACAGCGAGGAATGGGAACTGAAAGGTGCGGAACCGATGTCGGGAATGGTAACGGCGGTCGCGCGCAGCGCGACGCACACGCTCAGCAAGCCCAATGCAGCCGGCATCCGGCTGCTTGCCGGACTCGGCGTCGAAAGTGACGCGCATCTGGGCGTAACGGTCAAACATCGCTCACGGGTGGCACGCGACCCGAGCCAGCCCAATTTGCGACAGGTTCACCTGATCCATTCCGAGCTGTTCGAGGAACTGCTCGCCGCCGGCTTCGAAATAGCCGCAGGACAGATGGGGGAGAATGTCACGACATCGGGGATCGATCTGCTGGCGCTACCGGTCGGGACGCGCTTGCACCTGGGCGATATGGCCGTCGTCGAGGTGACCGGACTGCGCAATCCGTGCGCCCAACTCGATCACATTCAACCGGGCTTGATGAAGGCGACCTTGGACCGCGATACGGACGGGCAGCTCATCCGCAAGGCCGGCATTATGGGCATCGTTCTCGCCAACGGAGAAGTTCGCCCCGGCGACCCGATCGAGGTCGAGCTCCCGCCGCTGCCCCACCTGCCGCTCATCCCGGTGTGAACGCGGCGATCGATTGAGCAAATCCCTGAATACCCAAGGCCTGTGAAGCCGGGTAAGCCGAATTTCAGGCCTCTCGGCTGTCTCTAACCCTCCGCCCGGTTGACGGAGAGCGAAGCCCATCCAACGGCCCGATAACCGGCCAACATAACTGGCATCACCAGCCGGCAATGGCGCTGCCCCTGCCACCGGCCCACCATCGATCGCTATATCGAAGGAGAGTTCTTTCCAGATGCCTGATGATACCGGCCAATCCCTGGCGGGCCTTCGGCCAGCCTCGATCGAAAGCCGTGAATCGTGGATCGCCGCTGGGGTTACGCTTGCTATCCTATCGGTAGCCTACGGCTCGACCTTGCTGATCGTGGTCGGATTGCGGCCGATGGAGCTGGATCTCGGCGCCTCGCGCTCGGTCCTGGCGCTTGCCGGCGCCCTGACCTGGGTCGGGACGGGGCTGGGCGGGATCGTCATGGGCTGGGTCGCCGACCGGATCGGCGTGCGGAACAGTGTGCTGATCGGCTGCGTCATGGTCGCCCTGGGGCTGGCGCTGTCATCGACCGGGCAGATTTGGGCGCTCTATGTCGGGCAGGGTGCGTTGATCGGGTTCTTTGGTATGGGGGCGATCTATCCGCCGCTGGTGATCTATGTCAGCCGCCGGTTCGATCGCCGGCGGGGCACCGCCATTGCGCTGATCTCGTCCGGCCAATATGTCGCCGGCGTGATCTGGCCCACCGTGTTCGAGCGGTTGATAGCCGGACCCGGATGGCGGCTGACCTATCTCGCTTATGCCGGAATTATCCTGCTGGGCACCCTGCCCCTCGCCGCCCTGTTCCTGCGCAACTCGCCGGCCGGAATTGGCGTCGGCGCCAATCGAGCGGCTGGAAGGTCCCGGGCTCGCGTTCTCGGACTGCGGCCCAATACCGTGCAGGGGATCCTCTGCGCGGCCAGCGTCTGCTGTTGCGTCCCGATGGCGATACCTCAAGCGCATCTGGTGGCGTTTTGCGGTGACATCGGCATCGGTGCGTCGACCGGGGCGCTGATGCTGTCCGTGCTGCTCGGTTGCGCGTTCTTTTCGCGGCAGTTCTGGGGCGCCTTCGCCGACCGTTATGGCGGGTTGAAGACAGTACTAGCGGGCTCGGCCTGTCAGGCCGTGTCGATCGGCGCTTTTCTGCTGACCCAGAACGAGGGAGGGCTGTTCGTTGTCGCGGCCGCCTACGGCTTCGGCTTCTCCGGAATTATCCCCGCCTATGTGGTGGCGATCCGCGACCTGTTCCCGTCGGCCGAGGCGTCGTGGCGGGTTCCGCTGGTGCTGTTCACCGCGATGAGCGGGATGGCGTTCGGAAGCTGGTTTGCCGGGCGCATCTACGACCATTTCGGCTTTTATGCACCGGCCTTCGGGTCGGGCGTATTGTTCAACCTGCTCAATTTGGTACTGGTAGCCTTTCTCGTGATCCGCCAGTCGGCGCACCGCCGCTTCGTCGGCGAGAGGCTCGCCGCCTAGATACGGAACGAGATCGCTGGAGAAGGTCTCTAAGTCATGCCGGCAATCAATCGCGAGTCATCGGCACTGTTGGTCGTGGACTTTCAATCGCGGCTGATGCCGGCAATCGATAATGGCGCCGCGGTGACCGCCTGCGCGCGGCGCCTGATCGACGCGGCCGAACTGCTGCAAGTGCCGATCCTGTTCACCGAGCAGAATGCCGGCGGCCTTGGCGGCACGGTGCCGGCGCTGCGGTCCGAGACCGCCGGGCTCGCGCACAAGATGACGTTCGACGCCTGCCGCATGCCGGGCTTTCTGGAGGCGCTTCCGGATCGGCATGACCTCATCGTGTCGGGGTGTGAAACCCATGTTTGCGTGCTGCAAACGGTGATGGGCTTACTGGCGGCGGGCCGCAATGTTTTCGCTGTGCGCGACGCCATGGGCTCGCGCCGCGCCGAGAGCAAGGAGACCGCGCTCCGGCGCATGGAACGCAATGGCGCCGAAATCGTGACCGTGGAGATGGTCCTCTTCGAGTGGCTCGAAACTGCGGAAGACCCGAGGCTCCGCAAGGTGATCGACCTCATTAGGTGAGCGGTGGTCCGCCTGCATTGCGAAAGGCATGTGCCCAGAAGCCCTGAGATCTGGTTGGCCAGATCTGGTTGGCCAGACCTGCTTGTCATAACTAATAGATTACATACATATTATCCTCGCGACCGCCGGAGGGCGGCCCGACGACGAGGTGTCACAACGATGCGGCTCACTGCGTACGCCGACTATGCGCTCCGCGTTTTGATGTATGTCGGGCTCAAGGAGCCTAGCCTTGCGACCATCCGGGAGATTTCCGAGAGCTACGACATCTCGCGCAATCATCTGATGAAGGTGGTCCATCAGCTGGGGCTTCTGGGCTATCTAGAGAACGTGCGGGGGAAAGGAGGAGGCGTTCGTCTCGCGAGACCACCGAGCGGTATCAACATTGGTGAGGTGATTTGCCAGGTCGAGAACGATCTGGCGTTGGTACAATGCTTCAATTCCGCCGCGCCGCGATGCCGAATAGAACCTGCTTGCATGTTGAAACCGATCCTTGGCGAAGCACGCACGGCGTTTGTCTCCGTCCTCGAACGTCACACGCTGGCGGACCTCATCGCGCCGCAGCAACATCTCAAACATCTTTTGCACCAAGGACACAGAGAGGCCAGCGTGCCGTCGATGGAGAGCGCGTCCTAAAGCCGAAGAGGTAACGGGCCGAGAATTGAGTCACAGAGTTGCGGTGCGACTTCAATGCGCCAGCAACAAGGGTATCGTGCTGGTGCCGAGGATCTCGCGGGTAACGCCGCCAAAAAGGGCCTCGCGCCAAGGCCGATGGCCGTAGCCGCCCATAATCAGGATATCGGCGTGGGCTTCGCCCGCAGCCTCAAGCAGTAACGCGGCGGTGCTCCCCGGCCGGGAGCAGCCGGGACATCCCGCCGCTTGGCCGAAATGCCATGCTAGGCGAGGTGTTCCAGCAGGCCGTCGTTATTTCTCGGAGAACTGCCCGATTTCTCGGAGAACTGCCCGCGGGCTGACATCCACATAGCCCGCGATGCGCTCGATTTCATGCGGACTGATCCGCTCGAACGTGGGCTTCCCCTTGAAACCGATAAGCTGCAGCGCTCCAGCTTGTTCGTATATTTCGACATAAAAACGAAATTTCTGCCGATTTTCGACCAGCATCAATGGATTTCGACGCTCGAATGCCGTAGAGTGGATTTCGATATCATCCTCCTGAAGAGGGTGATTTTCGTCCCACGCGAAGGTTTTTCGACATGCGCCTGACATCAACCTCCATCGCCGTCTTTCAGGAAAAGACCGTCCCCGAGGGCGCCATCCTGGCGGGTTGGTCAGCCCTGGCGCACGGGCTTGGCATCCAGGCCCCGGTTCGGCGGCCGAGTTGCGTCGCCGAAAGACATGTGCGCGGTAGCCACCGCCGGCAAGAACCTTGGACCATCTTCGACAGAAGATATTGGCATGGCGATACCCTTGCCGATCACCTGACCTTTGCCCTCCGCCATGAGCCCATCGACCTTCTGATCTTGAAGAAGGTCTTCGATGCCGCGCCACCGTCCGAGATCGAGGCTCTGGTCCGCGCCGCACCGACCGGTGTTCCGGCGCGTCGATCCTGGTATTTGTATGAAATCCTGACTGGCCGCACCCTCGACGTCACCGACGCCCCCAGGGCTCAGGCAATCGATCTGCTCGACCCGAAAGCATATTTCACGGGAAAGCCAAAGCTCTCTCCCCGCCATCGCGTTCGCGACAATCTGCTTGGCAACAACAGGTTTTGTCCGGTCGTTCGCCGCACAAAAGCTCTGACCGATTTCCTGGAACGCGATCTGGCCGCCAAGGCTCGCGAAACTGTCGGCCGGACCGGCGCCCATCTGGTCGCGCGTGCGGCGAGCTTCATGCTACTCGCGGATAGCCGGGCCAGCTTCGAGATCGAAGGTGAGCGCCCACCGCGGAACCGTCTGGAGCGGTGGGGCCGCGCGGTCATGCAGGCCGGCCGCAACCGGCTCACGCTCGATGAAATCATCCGGCTTCATGGCGTATTGATCGAAGACGCACGCTTCGTGCATCTCGGCTTGCGGCCGGAGGGCGTCTTTCTGGGTGAGTGCGATCATAACGGCGATCCCTTGCCGGAATTTATCGGCGCGCGCGCCGACGAGCTCCCGGAGCTTATGAGCGGCCTGGTCGACGCGAACGGCAGGATGCGCGATGGTGGTCTCGACCCGGTGTTACAGGCGGCAGCCACCGCCTTCGGCTTTGTCTACGTCCACCCGCTCGAGGACGGCAACGGTCGTCTCCATCGCTGCCTTATCCACGGTGTTCTAGCCGAGCGGAAATTCACTCCGCCCGGAATGGTGTTCCCGGTCTCTTCCGTCATGCTCGATCGTATCGACGAGTATCGGGAGACACTGCAAGCCCACTCTGGGCCGCTCATGAACTTCATCGAGTGGCGGCCGACGCCGACCCACAACGTCCAGGTCCTGAACGACACCGCCGATCTCTATCGTTATTTCGATTGCACGGAGGCGGCAGAGTTCCTCTATGCCTGCGTGGCACGCACGGTCGAACATGACCTGCCCCGAGAGATCGACTATCTCCGCAGGCATGACGCAGCGCTCCGCCGGATCATGGATACCGTCGAGATGCCCGATCGCGTGGCCGAGAACCTGCTCATGTTCATCCGCCAGAACAAGGGGACCCTGTCAAAGCGGCGCCGCCGCGACGAGTACGAGGAGCTTCGCGACAACGAGGTCGAAATGCTGGAGAAGATCGTGCGCGATGCCTTCGAAGGCTTCGACGACGATCCGACTCTGACATCCGATCTGGTCCTGGGGCAGTGATGGAGAGCCCCCACCTCATTTACACTTCGTTGGCAAGCGCCCCCGACCGAAACCACTGGCACCGATGACCGAATCGGGTAAAGCTGGGTAAGAATTCGCCCTATGAGCGTCAGCTAACCACGAAATCCGCTAATAGGACGTTACCGATTCTGCACAGTTCCTACACAGGAGATTATGGCGTTAAATTACGTAGTATTTTTAATTCACTGTCCGGCATTCCTCCTATCGCGGGGAATGACGGCTCTGTTTGCCCGGATGCTGCTTCTAACCCGAGTGTGACGGCGACGTACCAAGCCCTCGCGCACCGATGTCGCGCCGGCAGAACCCGTCGGGCCAGTCGATCCGGTCAACCGCGGCATAGGCGCGCGCCCGCGCCGCGGCGCGGTCCGCGCCGAGCGCCGTCACACCGAGCACGCGTCCGCCATCGGCGATCACCCACCCGTCCTCCCGCCTTGTGCCGGCGTGGAACACCTTTACGTCAGGGTCTTGCGCCGCCGCGTCGAGCCCCTTGATCTCGCCGCCGCGCTTGGGATCGTCGGGATAGCCCCGCGCCGCCATCACGACGCACACCGCGGTCTCGTCGTACCAGCGCAGATCGACCCGATCGAGCATCCCGTCGCGCGACGCGAGCAAGGCCGGCACCAGGTCGCTTTTCAGGCGCATCATCAGCGCCTGGCACTCGGGGTCGCCAAAGCGGACATTGTATTCGATCAGCTCGGGTCCGGCTTCGGTCAGCATCAGCCCGGCATAGAGCACACCCTTGAACGGCCGCCCGTCGCGCGCCATCGCCTGCACCGTCGGCAGGATGATGCGCTCCATGACCTGAGCCTCGATCTCCGGGGTAACGGTCGGCGCCGGGGAATAGGCGCCCATGCCGCCGGTATTGGGCCCGGTATCGCCGTCGCCGACGCGCTTGTGGTCCTGCGCCGTCGCCAGCGGCAGCGCGTGCGTGCCGTCGCAAAGCGCGAAAAAGCTCGCCTCCTCGCCGGCGAGAAATTCCTCGACGACGATCTCGGCGCCCGCCGTGCCGAACCGCCCGGCGCCAAGCGCAGCATCGACCGCCGCCTCGGCCTCGACGATCGTCGCGGCGACGACCACCCCCTTGCCGGCGGCCAGTCCATCGGCCTTGACCACGATCGGCGCCCCGTGCGCGGCGATGTAGGCCTTGGCCGCTGCAGCGTCGCGAAACCGCGCGTAGGCGGCGGTCGGGATGCCTTCACGGGCGCACAAATCCTTGGTAAAGCCTTTCGAGGCTTCGAGCACCGACGCGGCGGCACTCGGCCCGAACGCGGCGATGCCGGCGGCTTCGAGCGCATCGACCAGCCCCGCGACCAGCGGAGCCTCCGGCCCGACGACGACGAAATCGATCGCCTCGCCTTTGCAAAACCCGATCAGCCCGGCGCTATCGTCGGCGCGGATCGGCACGCATTGCGCGTCGTCGGCGATGCCGGCGTTGCCCGGCGCGCAATACACCGTGTCAACGATCGGCGAGGCGGCGATAGCCCAGACCAGCGCATGCTCGCGCCCGCCCGACCCGACGACGAGGACCCGCATCGCGCTTGCTCCTCCGCTCCGGTAAGATGGGGCGATGAACGATCTGCCGCTTGCCCCGACGCCCGCCGCGACCCGACCGGGGGCGAACCTGCCGGAGTATACCGTCTCCGAACTCTCGGCGGCGCTCAAGCGCGCGATCGAAGACAATTTCGCGATCGTCCGGGTGCGCGGCGAGGTGTCGGGGTTCAAGCGCGTTGCCTCGGGCCACTGCTACCTCGCGCTCAAGGACCAGGACGCGGTGCTCGACGCGGTGTGCTGGCGGACCACGGCGATTCGCCTGCCGTTCGCGCCCGAGGACGGGATGGAGGTGGTGTGCACCGGGCGCCTGACCACCTATCCCGGCCGGTCGAAATATCAGCTGATTATCGATTCGATCGAACTCGCCGGAATCGGCGCGCTGCTCAAGATGCTCGAGGACCGGCGCAAGCGCCTCGCCGCCGAGGGCCTCTTTGCTGCCGAGCGGAAGCAGAAGCTGCCCTACTTGCCCGAAGTGATCGGTGTCGTCACCTCGCCGACCGGCGCGGTGATCCGCGACATTTTGCACCGGCTCGCCGACCGCTTTCCGCGCCGCGTGCTGCTGTGGCCGGTCGCGGTGCAGGGCGAGACGGCGGCGGCGCAGGTCGCGGCGGCGATCGAGGGGTTCAACCGGCTCCCCCCGGGCGGTGCCGTGCCGCGGCCCGACCTGCTGATCGTCGCGCGCGGCGGCGGCAGCCTCGAAGATCTGATGCCGTTCAACGAAGAGATTGTGGTGCGCGCCGCCGCTGCCTCGGCGATCCCGCTGATCTCGGCGGTCGGGCACGAGACCGACACGACGCTGATCGACCATGCTGCCGACCGCCGCGCCCCGACCCCGACCGCAGCGGCGGAGATTGCGGTGCCGGTGCGGCTCGACCTCGTCGCCGAGCTTGCCGGCAAGACCCAGCGCATTGCCGGGTGCATGGCGCGGCTGTTCGGCGAGCGCCGTACCCACCTCGCCGGCCTCGCCCGCGGCCTGCCCGATCCGCGCGACCTGCTCGGCGCCGCGGCGCAGCGCCTCGACGACCGCGCCGAGCGGCTCGCCCTGGCGATCGGCGGAGTGGTCGCCGCCTCGCGCCAGCGCCTCGACCTTGCCGCCGCACGGCTGCGTCCCGCGGCGATCAGCGCCGATCTCGCCCGGTCCCGCGACCGGCTCGCCGAGATCGGCACGCGGCTTTCCGGCGCCGCGGCGCGCGCGGTCGCCGCCCGGCGCGACGCGCTCGACAATTTCGC
The DNA here is from genome assembly GCA_035534855.1 of Allostellaceae bacterium. Lineage (GTDB taxonomy): Bacteria > Pseudomonadota > Alphaproteobacteria > ATCC43930 > CGMCC-115725 > DATARH01. Next base: position 33,283 of record DATLRD010000035.1, read on the forward strand.
CGGCCGCCTCGCCACCCATTCCGAGCGCCACGAGAGCTTGCTGTCGCGCGGCTATGTCGTGGTCCGCGGCAGCGGCGAGCGGGTGCTGATGGCTTCGGTCGGCCTCAAACCCGGCGCCGCGCTCGAACTCGAATTCCACGATGGCAGGGTCGGCGTCATCGCCGGCGGCTCGCCGCGCCCACGCCGCCGCCCGGCATCGCCGGGCGGACAAGGCGATCTCTTTTAATTGGAGCCTTACATGCGACCTTCCGGACGCGCCCCCGAAGCGCTGCGCCCGATCTCTCTTGAATCTGGCTTCTCTCGCCATGCCGAGGGGTCGTGCCTGGTCAAATTCGGCAACACCCACGTGCTGTGCGCCGCAACGATCGAAGAGCGGGTGCCGCCGTGGATGCGCAACAGCGGGCGCGGCTGGATCACCGCCGAGTACGGCATGCTGCCGCGCTCGACCAACACCCGCACCGACCGCGAGGCGGCGCGCGGGCGGCAGAGCGGCCGCACCCAGGAAATCCAGCGCCTGATCGGGCGCAGCCTGCGCGCGGTGATCGATCTGCCGGCCCTCGGCGAGCGCCAGATCCGGCTCGATTGCGACGTGATCGAGGCCGATGGCGGCACCCGCACCGCGGCGATCACCGGCAGCTATGTCGCGCTGCACCAGGCGCTGTCGCGGCTGGTGACGGCGGGCCTCCTGCCGGCGCTGCCGCTCACCGATTCGGTGGCCGCGATCTCGTGCGGCATCGTCGACGGCGAGGTCGTGCTCGATCTCGACTACGCCGAGGATTCGGGCGCCGAGACCGACGCCAATTTCGTGCTGACCGGCGGCGGCGGCATCGTCGAGATCCAGGCCACCGCCGAGGCCGCGCCGTTTGACGAGGCCGGCTTTACCCGCATGCTTGCGCTCGCCCGCGCCGCAACCGCCGAATTAACCCGGCACCAGCGCGCCGCGCTCGGCCTCGGCTGAGACGATGGTCCCCCGCCTCGACGGCGAGCGGCTGCTGATCGCCAGCCACAACCCCGGCAAGGTCGCCGAGATCGCCGCGCTGCTCCCGCCGCGGCGGGTCGCGGTGGTCGGCGCCGCGGCGCTCGGCCTGCCCGAACCCGAGGAAACCGGCGACACGTTCGAGGCCAACGCCGAATTGAAGGCGCGGGCCGGGGCCGACGCCAGCTTGCTGCCGGCGCTCGCCGACGATTCCGGCCTCGTCGTCCCGGCGATCGGCGGCGCACCCGGCATCTACTCGGCGCGCTGGGCCGGACCGGAGCGCAACTTCGCGATGGCAATGGAGCGGGTGCGGCGCGAGCTTGGCGCAACCAAGGAGTCTGGGGATCACACCGCCCATTTCGTCGCAGTACTGGCGCTGGCCTGGCCGCATGGAAAGGTGCTGACGTTCCGCGGCGAGGTCTATGGCCGGCTGACCTTTCCGCCACGCGGCGACAAGGGGTTCGGCTACGACCCGATCTTCATTCCCGACGGCCACGACACCACGTTCGGCGAGATGAACCCCGATCGGAAACTCGCGATCAGCCACCGCGCCCGCGCCTTCGAAAAGCTGGTCGCCGCCGTCTTTGCAGGCGCATGAGCGCGCCGCCCCTCGCGGTCTACATCCACTGGCCGTTCTGCCGGTCGAAATGCCCCTATTGCGACTTCAACAGCCACGTCCGCGAGCGTATCGATACCGCGCGATGGACCCGCGCGCTGCTCGCCGATCTCGACCGCCAGGCGGCGCTCGCGCCGGATCGCGAAATCGTGTCGATCTTTTTCGGCGGCGGCACCCCGTCGCTGATGCCGCCCGAGACCGTGGCGGCGCTGATCGACCGCGCGCGGTCGCACTGGCCGTCTGCGCCGGAGCTGGAAATCACCCTGGAGGCCAACCCCAATTCCGCCGAGTCCGAGCGGTTTGCCGGGTTTGCCGCTGCCGGGGTCAACCGGCTGTCGCTCGGCATCCAGGCTCTCGACCCCGCCGCCCTCAAATTCCTCGGCCGCGCCCACGATCGCGATGAGGCGACCGCAGCGATCGCCCTCGCCCGCGCGGTCTTTCCGCGCTACTCGTTCGACCTGATCTATGCCCGGCCGGCGCAGAGCGTCGCCGCCTGGCTCGCCGAGCTTGACGAGGCGCTGGGCCTCGCCGGCGAGCACCTGTCGCTCTACCAGCTGACGATCGAGGACGGCACGGCGTTTGCGGCCCGCGCCCGGCGCGGCGAATTATCCGTGCCCGACGACGACACGGGCGCCGCGCTTTACGAGGCGACGCAGCAGCGGCTCGCCGCCGCCGGCCTTCCGGCCTACGAAATCTCGAACCACGCCCGCCCCGGCGCCGAGTGCCGGCACAATTTGGCCTATTGGCGCTACGAAGATTACCTCGGCGTCGGCCCCGGCGCGCACGGTCGGGTCACCACCGCGGGCGGCTTCCGCCTCGCGACGCAGCAACGCCGGGCGCCGGAAGCCTGGCTCGACGCAATCGAAGCCGGCGACCCCGGCGCCAGTGAGATCGTGCCGATCGAAGCTGAGACGGCACTTGAAGAAATGCTGATGATGGGATTGCGCCTAAACGAAGGGGTGGCGCGCAGCCGGTTCGAGGGCCTCGCCGGCACGACGCCCGAAACCCGGTTCGGTGCGGCGCTGGCGCGGCTCGTCGACGGCGGATTTCTGATCGTCGATGACCGCCACATCGCGGCTACCGCCGCCGGGCGCCAGCGGCTCAATGCGGTGCTGGCGGCGCTGTTGGCGTAGGGGCGGCTACAGCCCCGGCCCGGCAAAACTTTGCGGCGCCGGGCTTACGACGACATTGCCCTGCGGTTCGACTTCCAGCACCGCCAGCCCGCGCTGCACCAGCCCGGCCGAGGTGAAGCGGAACAGCCCGTCGACGCCGGTAAATCCGCTGGGGTTGAGGATCGCGTCGCGCGAGAACGGATGGTCGCCGCCGGCTTTGGCAAGCACCGCGGCGAGCGCCGCGCCGTCGAAGGCGAGCGAGGCGAGGCGAGGCGGCGCCTGGTGATAGGCGGCCTGGTAGCGATTCTCGAAATCGTGCCGCGCATCGGGCGGCGAGGTCGCAAACCAGCCGCCGTAGAGCGCCGGATCGCCGGCGACAGTCGCATCGTCCCACAACCCGCTGCCGAGCAGCCGCACCTGCGTCGTACTGATTCCGGCCGCCTTGATCTGCCCGGCAAGCTGCTTGAGCTGCGAGCCGCCCTCGGGCAGCAACAGCGCGTCGAATTTCGGCGCCGGCGGGGGCGCGGTGCCGATTCCGGCGCCGCCGGTCGGGGCGCCGATCAGCCGCTGCACCGCGCCGCTGGTGTCGGCGCCGCGCGGATCGAAATACTCGATCTTGCCGATCTGCCCACCCGATGCCGCGACCCCGTCGCGCAGCGCGGCTTCCATCAGGTGGCCATAGGGCGAATTCGGCAAGAGCGCGGCAAACTGGCTGAGCCCCTTTTCGCGCGCGTACGATACCTCGCGCACCGCCTCGTCATGCGGCAGGAAGCCCATCAGGAACGCGTTGCCGCCGGCAAGCTGGGTCGCGGTCGAAAAGCCGATCAAATTGATGTTGGCGTTCATCGCGATCGGCTTGACCGACGCGACCTCGGCCGCGAGCAGCGGTCCGAGGATCAGCTGGGCCCCGTCATTGACCGCCGATTGCGCGGCCTTGGCGGCGCCTTCGGCGGTACCGCCGGTGTCGCGCGGCACCAGCGTCAGGCCTTCGCTGCCCATCGTGAACAGGGCGAGCTGCGCCGCGTTGAGCATCGCCTTGCCGAGGCGCGCATTGGGGCCCGACAGCGGCAGCAGCAGCGCCACCTTGGACCCGCCCGGCGCCGCCAATGGCGCGCCGGTCACCGGCGCCACCGGCGCCGCCTGCTGCGGCCTGGGCAGACGCGATTGCGGCGACTCGACCGGTGCCGGTACCATCGGCCCCTGGCCGCACGCCGTGACCAGAACCAGCACCGCAAAGGCGACAAATTGTGAGGCGATCCGGGGGAACCACCGACGCAGCACGGGCGACCTCCGGAAATGGCAATGACGCGGGCGAACCTAACCGCCGGATCGTGCCAAGTAAACCCGGCCCAGCGATGGTAATTCCCGCACAGGGGTCGATGCCCCAGGCGCCGGATCAACCGGTCGCGCCGGGGCTGCACCTGGTCGCCACGCCGATCGGCAACCTCGGCGACATCACGCTGCGCGCGCTGTCGGTCCTGCGCCAGGCCGACCGCATCCTGTGCGAGGACACACGGATGACCGGCCGCCTGCTCGCCCGCTACGGCATCGCGACTTCGACCGAGCCCTATCACGACCACAATGCCGATCGGGTGCGGCCGGCGGTGCTGGCGCGGCTGCGCCGCGGCGAGCGCGTGGCGCTGGTCTCGGACGCCGGTACGCCGCTGGTCTCCGATCCCGGCTACCGGCTGGTGCGCGATGCCCTCGCAGAGGGGCTGGCGGTGACTGCCGCGCCCGGCCCGTCGGCCGCAATCACGGCGCTGATTCTGTCCGGGCTGCCGCCAGACGTGTTCCTGTTCGCCGGGTTTCTGCCACCGCGCCAGGCGGCGCGCCGCCGCGCCTTGGCGGCGTGGCGCGGGCTCGACGCCACGCTGGTGCTGTTCGAGGGTCCTTCGCGGCTCGCCGCCACACTTGCCGACATGGCCGAGGTACTCGGCGACCGCGCCGCCGCGGTGGCGCGCGAATTGACCAAGCTGCACGAAGAAATCCGCCGCGGCCGGCTGAGCGAGCTGGCCGAACACTACCACGACGCCGGGCGGCCACGCGGCGAAGTGGTCGTGGTCGTCGGCCCGCCGCCGGCCGGGGGCGCTGCCGAGATCCCCGACGATGCGGCGATCGACCGGCTGCTCGGCGACGCGCTCGCGCGCCTCAGCCTGCGCGACGCCGCCGTAGAAGTCGCCGAGGCGACCGGGCTGCCGCGCCGCGAGGTCTATCGCCGCGCCCTGGCGCTGCAACGGCCAAAGCCGTGAAACCGGCGCAGCGCAGTGCCGCCGGCTACCGCCGCGCCGAGCGCCACGGGCGGCTCGCCGAGCTGATTTGCCGCTGGCACCTGCGGCTGCGCGGTTGGCGCATCGTCGCCTCCGACTGGCGCTGCCCAGCCGGACAGATCGACATCGTCGCGCGGCGCGGTGGCGTGGTTGCGGTGATCGAGGTCAAGGCGCGACGCGACGCGGCCGCCGCCGCGGAAGCGCTGAGTCCGCGCCAGCGCCGCCGCATCGCGCGGGCGACTGAGGCCTTTCTGGCGATGCGGCCGGATCTCGCGGGGCGGGCGCTGCGCTTCGATGTGATGCTGCTCGCCGGCCTGCGGCTGCCGCGCCACCTGCCCGGGGCGTGGCGCAGCGACGATTAGCGGCCCTCGGCCGAATCGGTAGCGCCGTTCCGGCCGCGCCAGATGCAGCGGCAACCGCGCAAAACCGCGCGGCTACGGCGGCTACGGCGCAAGGTGTTGGCGCCGCCCCGGGCTGACCCCACTATTAGGTACGGACAACCCTGTCGGGAGGGATCATGCTTCGAATGCACAGCATCCTGCGGGCGGCCTCCATCCTCGTGCTGCCGGCCGCGCTCGGCGGCTGCGCCGGTGCGCTGGTGGTCGGCGGCCTCGCCGCCGCCGGCGGCGCCGGATACCAGGCCGGGCAGGAACGCGGCGTCGACGGCGGCCTCGCGGACTTCAACCTCAAGAACAACATCGAGACTGCCTGGTACCACGCCAATCCGATCTACATGAGCACCTTCATCGCCACGGTCTATAACGGCGACGTGCTGCTGACCGGCGCAGCGCCCGACCCTGAGATGAAACGGCAGGTCGTTGAGATCGCCGGCCGGGTTCCGGGGGTCAGGCATATCTACGACCAGATCGAGGTCGGCCATCCCGACACCTGGGATGTTGCTAAGGACAGCTGGATCACCACCCAGCTGCGCTCCAAGATGGTCCTCGAAAAGGGCATCCGCTCGGGCAACTACACGATCGAGACCGCCGACGGCTCAGTCTATCTGATGGGGTCGGCGCGCTCGCAGATCGAGCTCGACAAAACAACTTATCTGGCACGCTACATACCCGGGGTGAAGCGCGTGATCTCTTATGTCCAGCTTCGCACCGGCATCCCGGTAGCGGAGGAGAACGGGCCGGCGCCGGTCTCGTCGGGAGGGCCGTCCGGCTACGGCCCGCCGAGCTATGGCTCGCCGAGCTACGGCCCGCCGCGCTACGCTCCACCGAGCGCCGCGCCGGAATCGGGGGCGCCGATCCAGGTCCGGCCGCTGTAGCCGAGGTGCCGGCCTCTCCCCTACGATTGGCACCATGAGCGAGCTGCCCGATAATTTCGACCCCGCGGCGTGCGCCCGGTTTCTGCGTGACCTTGGTGCCTCGTCGACGCCGCTGCTGCCGATTGCCGAGGCGGCGCTGGCGCTCGCTTCGTTGGAGCGGCCGCGCGTCGCGCTGACCCGCTACCGCGAGCATCTCGCGGCGCTGGCGCGCGATCTCGGGCGCCATCCTGGCGCGTCCGGCGCCCTTGCCGACCGGGTGCGCGCGCTCAACGAGATCATGCTTCTGAAATACGGCTACAGCGGCGACGACCTGACCTACGACGATCTGCAAAACGCCAACCTGATGCGCGTCGTCGACCGCCGCAAAGGCCTGCCGGTGGCGCTCGGCATCCTTTACCTGCATGCCGCGCGGGCGCAGGGCTGGGACGCCGTCGGCCTCGCCTTTCCCGGCCATTTCCTGATCCGCATAGCCGACGGGCCGGAACGTGCGATCGTCGATCCGTTTCATGGCGGCACGGTGTGCGACGCGGTGATGCTGCGCGAGCTGCTCAAGGCCACGCTCGGCCAGGCGGTCGACCTGTCGCCCGAGCATTACGCCCCGGTCGCCGACCGCGACATCCTCCTGCGGCTGCAAAACAACCTGAAGTCGCGGCTGGTCCAGGGCGGCCGCCACGAGCGGGCGGTGCGCGTCATCGAGACGATGCTGATGCTCGGCCCCGACATGATCGAATTGTGGCGCGAGGCCGGGATGCTGCACGCGCAACTCGGCAACATCCGGGCGGCGATGGATGCGCTCGGCGAATACGTGAGGCGCGCCCCCGACGGCGCCGACCGCCACCAGGTCGCGGCGATCTTGCAGCAATTGAAGACGCGGCTGAACTGACGCCGGGGCGGGGCGGGGCGGCCGCCGGTCCGTTGCGGTCGCGGGCAAACCGCGTCACTCTGTGCGAAACGTCACACGGAGGAAGCGATGGACCCGATCGTCGGCAGCGGCAAATACCGGTACCGGGTCAACGAAGACTGGCAGCGCCCGCCGGCGCACATCGAGCTGCGCGCCTGCGCCGTCTCGGTCGATTCGCAAGACCGCGTCTTCTGCTTCAACCGCAACGCCGAGCACCCGATCGTGATCTTCGACCCCGACGGCAATTTCGTCGGGTCGTGGGGCGCGGGGCTGTTCCAGTTTCCTCACGCGATCCGCATCGACGCCGACGACAATGTGTGGCTGTGCGACGAGCACTTGCAGCAGTTCTATCGTTTCACCACCGACGGCAAATTGCTGCAGACGATCGGGGTCAGGGGCGAACGGTCCGACACCGGCGTCTCGCCCGACGATTTCAGCTCGCAGGCGTGGCGCACCGTCACGCATGGCGGAGGCCCGTTCAACCTGCCGACCGACATCGCGCAGGCGCCGAGCGGCGAATTCTTCATGACCGACGGTTACGGCAACGCCCGGATCCACAAATTCTCGGCCGACGCGAAATACCTGTTTTCCTGGGGCGAGCCGGGCAACGCACCGGGCCAGTTCAACCTGCCGCATGGAATCTGGGTCGACAGCCGCGGCCGCCTCTTGGTCGCCGATCGCGAGAACGACCGCGTCCAGGTGTTCGACCAGGGTGGCAAGCTGCTGACGATCTGGCCGAGCGAGCTGATCGGCCCGGCGTTTTTCTGCGTCGACTCGGAAGACATCGTCTACATCCCCGAGCATAACGGCGGCATGGTCAGCATCCTGACCCTCGACGGCGAGCGCCTGGCGCGCTGGGGCGGGCCCGAGCACCGCTCGTGCCACGGCATCTGGGTCGATTCCCGTCGCGACCTCTACGTCGTCCAGCCGGGCGATTGGGGCCGGGTGCGGCGCGTCGTCAAATACCACCGGCTATAGCACCTCACCTGCGGCGTCGTGCCGCCTCGCTTGGCGTTCTATTGATACAGATATAACGCACGCACCAACCGGCGGGGGTTTGCATGGCGCCGTTCAATGAAGTCACCGACACCGCGATCGCGACGCTGGTCACCCGGTTCTACGGCAAGGCGCGGCACGACCCGATGATCGGGCCACTGTTCAACACCGTGGTTTCCGACTGGGACGAGCACTTCGCCAGGCTGACCGATTTCTGGTCGTCGGTGATGCTGACCACAGGGCGCTACCATGGCAATCCGATGCTGGCGCACCTGAAGCACCCGATCGAACCCGAGTTCTTCACCCGCTGGCTGGCGCTGTGGCGCGAGACCGCAGCCGAAGTGTTCGCGCCCGACGAAGCGCTGCAGTTCTGCGCCAAGGCCGAGCGCATCGCCGAGAGCCTAAAGCTCGCGCTGTTCTACCGGCCCGGTGCGATCCCGACCCGTCGCGCACCGTGAGCGAAGCGCCGGCCGCCGCGGAGCTTCCGCCGGGCGTTAGCCCCTATCGCCGCACTCCGGTCTTCGACCAGGACACGATGCCCGCCGCGCTGCGCCAGGAGCACAGCACCCGGGCCGGCATCTGGGGCCGCATCAGAGTGATCGAGGGCCGCTTGCGTCTGACGCTGCTCGACACCGGCACCGACCTCGTGCTCGACCCGCAGACATCGGGTATCATCGCTCCGCAGCAGCCGCACCGCGCCGAGCCGCTGGGTCCGCTGCGGTTCTTTATCGAATTCTGCGCCGCCGAACCGTTGGAGGGCGCGCCGCACGGGAGATGACGCCGCTTTCGGCCCGACCGCCATGCGCCCGCACGAAGCCAGTCATGCGTCGCGGCGGCATTGGGAAACCCCGGTCCGCGCCACATGTCTGAATCCGTGTGTTTTGCTGCCAGGACCACGACGATGTTGCTGAAACCCGTAGTTCTCGGCGCGATTGGCCTGATCGGCATGACGCTTGCCGGCAGTGCGCAAGCGCAATACCCGATCTACCCCTACCCCTATGGCTATCCGCCGGCGCCACCGCCGGCCTCATGGTCCTACGACCCCTACACCAGCGGCGGGAGCCTGTGCGTGCAGTGGCGGCCGGGCGACCCGGACAGCTGCCGCAATCAGCGCCAGCCGAGCTACGGCCAGCCGTATTCGCCCTACCGATAACCGTTATCCCGTGGCCCCGTTGTGGTGCGGACGGAGGGACTCGAACCCTCACCCTCATACGAGGAGCAGATTTTAAGTCTGCTGCGTCTACCGTTTCGCCACGTCCGCTAACCCTCCGCCTGGCCCTCGGTCGGGTCGCCGCCGAGCGACCGGATCAGCGCCTTGATCTCGTCGGTGGCGGCAGCGATGCGCTCGCGGTCGGTGCCGCGCACGACCAGCGTCACCCCGAAATCGGCACGGCGGAAATACGGGTATGAGCCGATCTCGACCTCGGGATAGCGGTCCTGGATGCCGCTCAGCCCGTTGGCGAGCGCGCCCTCGCCGAGCGCGCAGCTGACGCTGCGGCTCAGCACCTTGGCGCCGCCGATCAGGCGGTGCTTCAACTCGTTGAAGATCGCCCGCATGATCTGCGGTACCCCGGGCAGCACATAGACGTTACCGACCGCAAACCCCGGCGCGCGCGAAATCGGGTTGAGCAGCAGGCTCGCCCCCTCGGGCACTCGCGCCATCCTGAGCCGCGCCTCGTTGAGCGCGCCCGGCGGGTAGTGCGCTTCGAGAATGCGCACCGCATCGGGGTGGAGGATCAGCGGGACGCCAAACGCATCGGCGATGCACTGCGCGGTAATGTCGTCGTGCGTCGGGCCGATCCCGCCGGTCGTGAATACATAATCGAACGCGCGCCGTACCTCGTTGACCGTGGCGACGATCGTCGCAGCGTCATCGGGGATTACCCGGGCCTCGCGCAGCCTGATGCCGGATTCGTTCAGCCCCTGCGCCAGAAACGCGAGGTTTTCGTCCTGCACCCGCCCCGACAGGATCTCGTTGCCGATGATCAGGACGCAGGCGGTGACCGTTGGGCGGGGTTCGCTCATTCCTTCCTCGCGTCCGTGCCGGGAGCGCCGTTTTGCGCGCCGCTTCTTCATAGGCAATGGAGGCTCCGGGCACAATCTCCGCTGCTATCAAGCATTGCCGTCGCGCGGCGCCGATCCTACTTTCGAGTTTAGGGCGCGGGACAAGAGCATAGGGCGATGCAGCAGGACACGTTGATGGGGCTGGGTACGGCCCCGAGCGACGCCGCCGGGCGCGGCATAATCAAGATTCACGGGCCGGAGGCGTTCGCCGGGATGCGCGTGGCGGGCACCCTCGCCGCCGAAACCCTCGACTACATCACGCCCTTCGTGCGCCCCGGCGTCACCACCGGCGAGATCGACGATCTCTGCCACCGCTTTATCGTCGACCATGAGGCGATTCCCGCGCCGCTCAATTATCGCGGTTTCCCGAAATCGATCTGCACCTCGGTCAACCACGTCGTCTGTCACGGCATCCCCGGCGACCGCCGGCTGACGGAAGGCGATATCCTCAACATCGATGTGACCGTGATCGTCGATGGCTGGCACGGCGACACCAGCCGCATGTTCTTTCTCGGCGACCGCATCCCGGTGAAGGCGAAAAAGCTCGTCGATGTGACCTACGAGGCGATGATGCGCGGCATCGCCGTGGTGCGGCCCGGCGTGCATATCGGGGCGATCGGCGACGCGATCCAGCGCCATGCCGAAGGCCACCGCTATTCGGTGGTGCGCGATTTCTGCGGCCACGGGGTCGGCCAGGTGTTTCACGACGCACCGTCGATCCTGCATTACGGCCGGCCGACCGACGGGCCGGTGCTGCGAGAAGGCATGTTCTTCACGGTCGAGCCGATGATCAACGCGGGCCGCTGGGAAGTGAAGGTGCTGAGCGATGGCTGGACCGCGGTGACCAAGGACCGCTCGCTCTCGGCCCAGTTCGAGCACACGATCGGCGTCACCCCGACCGGTTACGAGATCTTCACGATCTCCCCCGCCGGGCTGCACCGCCCGCCCTATTAGGCGCGATTAGGCGCGCTTATTCCGGTAGGAAGTCCTCGGCGAGGATTTGCGTCGAGGTAAACGGGCAGTCGGCGGGGAAGGTCGCCTCGGGCAGGCCGGTCTCGGCTTCCGCCTTGGCTCGCCCAAGGCGATAGAAATGTGTCAGCTCGCGGGAGACAGTTGGCCGCAAGCTCGGTGACTCGTCGAGCAGGTCAACAACCTGCTGCCTTTGTTCGCGAATGGTCCCGGACCAGCTGGTTGAACGGAAACCCGGCTGATACTGCCACTTGAGAAGATGCATGATCAAAACGGCGAGCCGGTTCTTCAATTCGCGCCGGATACTCCGGCCCATATCATCCAGCTCCTCCGCGAGATTGGCCGCGTCCAAATCTGATAGCGCGCCCGACCGCAGCAGCTCGGCCTGCTCGTGCACCCAGCCGGCGTAATCAGCCTCGTAAGCTGTAGCGTTTCGACCCATCAGGCCCCTCCGTGGGATCTTGAGCCATTATAGACCCTCACGGCTGCAGCCGCACGATGGCGCGCGCGCTGCGGCCGGCGGCGTCTATGACCGTGAGGCGGGTAAAGCCGATTCCCGCCGGCCGCCACGCCGTCTCGTGGTGGGGCGGGACCGGCGAGAGCGGGCGGCCGTCGACCAGCCAGCGCAGCGGGCCCTTGCCGCCCGCCGCTTCGAGCGGCACCTCGCCGCCGTCCCAAGCGACCGTCGAGCCGTTTGGCGGGTAGAGGATTTTCGGTCCGCCGGCGCTCGCCCGCGCGCCGCGCTCGGCGGGGCCGATGTCGAGGCGCTGCAGCCGCGGCGGCAGATCGCGCCGGCTGACCAAGAGCGCGCCGGGTGGCGGCGGTTTGGGCGGCAGATTGGTTGCCGGCGGGCCGAGCAGGTCGGCAATCTTGAACAGGATCGGCGCCGCAGTGACGAGGCCGCTGCACCCCGGCATCGGCGTGCCGTCGGGCCGCCCGGCCCAGACCGCGATCGTCACCTCGCGGTCCCAGCCCGCCGCCCAGGCGTCGCGGAACCCATAGGAGGTGCCGGTCTTGTAGGCGAGCCGCCGGCCGCTCTTGACCGCGGCCGGCAGCATTCCCGGCGGCGGCGGCGCATTGCCGAGGATGTCGTTGACGTACCAGCTCGCCACCGGGCCGAAGATGCGCGTCTCGGGCCCCGGCGGCGCGTCGGCCAGATAGCGCAGCGGGGCCACCGCGCCGTCATGCGAGAACGCGGTGTAGAGCATCGCCATCTCGCTGAGCCGGATGCCGACCCCGCCCAGCGCCACCGCCAGCCCGGGCTGTTCGGTCGGGTGCGGCAGGCGCAGATGCACGCCCGCGGCGGCGAGCCCGTCGACAAAGCGGCTGGCGCCGAGCCGGTCGAGCACCGCGACCGCCGGCACGTTCAGCGAATATTGCAGCGCCTCGCGGGCGCTGACCGTGCCGAGGAACTTGCCGTCGAAATCCGACGGCGCGTAATCGCCGAAACTGCGAGGGCCGTCTTCGATCAGCGTTTCGGGGTGGATGATCAGCCGGTCGAACGCCATCGCATAGAGAAACGGCTTCAGCGCCGATCCCGGGGAGCGGATGGCGCGCGCCATGTCGATCGTGCCGTGGCGCGGGGTCGAAAAGAAATCGGCGTTGCCGACATAGGCGATGACGTTGCGCTCGCGGTTGTCGACGACGATCGCGGCAAAGCTCGCCTGCGGGTCGAGCGCCCCGACCTCGCGGTGCAGCAGCGCCTCGACCTGGCGCTGCAACAGCGGGTCGATCGTCGTCTTCAGCACGTTTTCGGTCGGCGCCGCGTCGTACAGCTCCCGGGCCAGGTGCGCGGCATGAAACGGCAGCCTCCGGCGGACGGTCGGCACCGGGTCGGATGCGGCCTCGGCCAGCGTCTCGGCCGAGATCACCCCAGACGCCGCCATCCGGCGCAGCACCGCATTGCGGGCGCGCAGCGCTGCCGCGGGGTGCCGGTCCGGCCGCAGGCGCTCGGGCGAGCGCGGCAGCGCCACCAAGAGCGCCGCCTCGGCCGGCGACAGATGCGCCGGCTCCTTGCCGAAATAGGCCAGGCTCGCCGCGCGCACCCCTTCGAGGTTGCCTCCGTACGGCGCCAGCGACAGGTAGAGGCGCAAAACGCCGGCCTTGCCGAGCTCGCGTTCGAGGGCCAGCGCCTCGCCCATCTCGACGAATTTCGACGACCATGTGCGCGGCCGCCGCTCGAGCAGGCGCACCGCCTGCATCGCCAGGGTCGAAGCCCCCGACACGATGCGGCCGCGCATCACCAGCTGGGCCAGCGCCCGGGCCGCCGCGACCGGATCGACCCCAGGGTGCTCGGCGAAGCGTTTGTCCTCGGCGGCGATCAGCATGCGCAGATAGAGCGGATCAACCGCGCCGCGCCCGGCCGGCAGCCGCCATTTGCTGTCAGTGCTCAGAAACCCGCGCAGGATCGTGCCGTCGCGCGCCAGCACCAGCGTCGAGACCAGGCGGCTGCGCTGCAAATGCGGCATCGGCAGCACGAAATATCCGGCACCGATCGCCCCGATCAGCAGCAGCGCGGCGCCGCCGAGCAGCCTTCGCCAGCGCTGCCGCGCGCGCATCGCCCAATCCCTATCTCGGCCGCACCACGAGCGTGCCCATCGCGGTGCGCCCGATGGTTTCGGGGTCATACATGTCCTCGACATCGAGCGCCGGGTACTTGAACGCGCCCGGCGTCACCGCGCGCACGACATAGGCCAGGGTGAAGCTGTCCTTGCCCTGGCCGAGGTCGAGCGCGGCGATGTAGCGGTCGTCGCGCCCTTCGACATAGGCGGTGCTGCTCAAATCCTTGAGCCAGTCATAGCGCGCCGATCCATTCCCGAAATCGGCGGTTTCGATCTCGAACCCGGCCGGCAGCAGATCGACCACCAGCGTGCGCACGGCGCGGGAACTGTCGGTGCGCTTGCCCTTGACGACGACGACAAACAAATCGGTCTGCCGCACCTTGCCGAGGTCGGCCGGGGTACCGTCGGGGTTGAACACCTCGCGGCTGACCGTGTAGCCGTTGCTTTCGGCCGGCAGGTCGGTGTGGTTGACCCCGGTGATCGACACCGAGCGCCAGATCGGCTTGGTGCCCTTGTTGGTGATCGTCGTCGGCGGCGTGCCGGCGCCAAGCTGACGCCGCACATAACGCGCCGCGGTCAGCGTCTCGGGAGCGGCGTTGTTGGTGGCGATCGTCATGTTGCCGCCGGAAATCTTTGCCGCCGCCTCGGCCGCCATCAGCAGCCAGGCCTTTTCCTGCGTACTGGTATCTTTGGCGCGGGCAAACAGCTCGGTGATCCGGTCCATCACCGTGGTCAGCCGCGGGTAGAGCCCCTTGTCGCCGGCGGCAAACGCGAGCAGCGCGGCATTGTCGCGCAGGTCGCTGCCGTAATCGACATAGCGCAGCTTGCCGGTGCGCTTGATCGGCGCGCCGAGCGCCGCCGCATAGGCGGCCTGGGCCCGCACGGTGTCGCCATAGAGCGCCAGCGCGGCTCCGAGCTGGGCCTGCGCCAGGCGGGTCGGCAGCTGGGTCAGCTCGGTGTCGCTGAAATAGCGCAGCACCGGCAGTTCGTCGGCCTTGGCCTTTGCCAGCACATAATGCGCATAGGCGACCGCGGTCAGTTCCGCGGGGTTCCTGTGCTGCTGCCGCACGTAATCGTGCAGCCAGTTGAGCGCCGTTTTCAGCGCGTAATCCGGCACGTAGTTGCCGTGATCCTTGGCGCGCAGCAGAAAATCGGTCGCGTAGGCGTCGAGCCACGGCACCGTGTCGTCGGTGTCGTTCCACACGCCAAAGCTGCCGTCGCTGCGCTGCAGTTCGACGATGTGGCCGATCGCGCTATCGAGCGCGGTTTTCACCGAAAAGCCGGGATCGGCGTGCCACAGCTTGGCCACCGCGTCGACATAGAGCAGCGGCAGCGCCCGGCTCGTGGTCTGCTCGATGCAGCCATAAGGATAGCGATCGAGCGTGCGCAGCAGCCCCGGCACATCCCATTCGGGGCGCGGGCTGACCGAAAGGAACGCCTCGGCGGTGCCGGGCAGGAACTGGCTGGCGGCGCTGTCGTCGAGCGTGACGCTCTGCCCCGGTTGCAGCTGCCCGACAAAGCGGCTCAATTGATAGGCCTGCGCCGGGCGCACCCCGACCGTAAAGCTGCGCACGATGTGCAGCCCGTTGGGCCCGCTGAGGTCGAGCGCCAGCGCGGCATTGCCGATCGTCGTTGCCGACAGCGTGAACCCGCCGTTGAAGGTCTGCTTGGCCGCGAGCTTGATTGTGCGGTCGACCGGCGCGGTGAAATTGCCGGCGCCGGTGGCGGACAGCTTCAGCCGGTAGTCGCCGGCCGGCCCTTCGAGATTGTTGATCGTGACGCCGATCCGCGCCGCGTCGCCGGGCGCCAGAAAGCGCGGCAGCGACACCGTGGTGACCACCGGGTCGCGCACTGTCGTATCGGTGGCGGCCGAGCCGACTTTGTGCGCCGAAAAGGCGACCGCCATCAGCCTCAGCTGGCCTTCGAAATCGGGGATGTCGAGCCGGACCGTGGCGACGCCGTTGGCGTCGAGCTTGACGATCCCCGAAAACAGCGCGACGACCCGGCTGCTCTTGTCGGGCAGGCCGGCGACCGAGCGCTTGGCAAATTGGTCGCCGCCGCTGCGCAGCACGCCGATACCGCTGGCGCGCGGGTCGATCAGCCGCCCGTACAGGTCGCGCAGCTCAACCCCGAGCTGGCGCTTGCCGTAGTAATAGTCCTGCGGCGCGGGGCTGGCGAAATCGGTCAGCTTCAGCACCGCCTCGTCGACCGCCGCCACCGTCACATAGGCTTCCTCGCCGGGGGCGAGGCCGCTGACCTTGATCGGAAACGCCGCGGCCTGCCGCGGGCGCACGACATCGGGTGCGGTGATCGCGACCGACAGCGTGCGCGGCGCCGGGTCGATGCCGAGCCACGCGACGCCGACCGCCCGGCCAGGGCCGCGCTGCTGCGGGCCCGATAGGGTCGACGGGCGATAGGCACTGACCAGCGCATAGACCCCGCTGCCCCAGCTCTTGTCGACCGGGATGTCGATCGTCGTGCCGCCCGCCGGCAGCGTCACCGAGCGCAGCGACAGCACTTTGTCCGACGCGATCGCCACCTCGGCCTCACCGGGGAAAGTGGCCTTGATGAACAGCTTGGCGGTGTCGCCCGGCTGGTAGAGCTTTTTGTCGAGCGTCGCCTCCAGCTTGTCGGGCACGTTGGGCAGTTCGCTCTCGACCCACCACCCGACATGGAACCGCAGGCTCGACGCCGCGCCGCTGCCGCTGTCGGTCACCTCCCAGCGATAGCGGCCCGCCGGGACGGTGCGCGACAGGGTCGCCGGGGCATCGGCGCCGACATCGATCGTGCCCTGTTCAACCGGTTCGTCCTGCACCGTCACGCGGCTGCGCCACACCCCGCTGACCGAATACCAATCGTACCGCCAGCTTTCATGCAGCAGTTCCCAGCGCAGCCCCTTGGCAGCGGTGCGCTTGCCGCTGGGGTCAAGCGCGATGATGTTGAGCGTCGCCGGCTGACCCTCGGCCACCGCCTCGTCGCCCGACGGCGACTGCAGCCCGATCGCCAGATCCCGCTGCCGGATCGGCCGCGTCAGGGTCTGGGTGATCGCCCGTCCGCTCGGCTCGAACACGCTGACCCGGATCGTCGCCGCCAGCGGCTTGGTCTTGTTGGGCAGGTCGGTCAGCGCGACCTGGATCGTCGATTTGCCGTTGTCGTCGGTCGCCGGCGCGTCGAGGTCCTTGGTGTCGCCGGCATATTTCTCGTCGACCAGACCGAACTGATAGCCCGGCTGGTCCGGGTAGGGGTTGTCGTCGAGCGCGATCGACGCGGTGGCCTCGACGCCGAGCCCGGCGCCCGGCGCGCCATAGTAGTAATCGGCGGCAACCGACACCGGCAGCGTGACGCCCGGCTGGATCGGCTGGTCCGGCGCAGCCAACGCCACCTTCAGGGTCGGCGGCACGAAATCCTCGACGCGGAACTCGATGCTGCCGATCGACGCCGCCTTGGGGTCGAGCTTCAATTCGACGCGCCAGGTGCCGATGCGGGCGTCGCGCGGCAGCGCGTAATCGGCCTCGTGCGCGCCGAGCTGGCCGCCGTTGAGCTGACGGCGTTCGACCTCGACCCCGTCGGGCCGGAGCAGCCGCAGCGTCACCGGCAGGCCGGTCGCCGCATCGGCCTTGTCGTCGCGCACCAGGGCCATCAGGTGCACGGTTTCACCCGGACGATAGATGCCGCGATCGGTATAGAGATAGGCATCGACCGGGCCCGGCATGGCGCGGCCGCTGACCCCGCGGTCGCTCAGATCGAAGGCGGCGCGCCCGACCTCGAGGAAGTTGAAATCCCCGCCCGGCCCATAGGCCATCGCCACAAACGGGCTGTCGCCGCCGTTGCCGTGAATGAGCCCACCCGGAATGCGCGCCAGTCCGTCGGCGTCGGTCTTGACGGTGGTCAGCTCGGAATTGTTGCGCGCATAGAGCCGCAGCGTGACGCCCGGAACGGGTTTGGCATCGGCCAGCGAGCGCACTGCCAGCACCATGCCGCCACTGCCGGTATAAGCGGTCAGCCCGAGGTTCGAGACCAGCACCCAGTTGGTCGCCAGTTGCGCATCGTCGCTGTCCTTCGCGTTGTCGCGCTCGACCACCGCCAGATAGACGCCGGGCCCCTTGTCCTTGAGGATGTCCTTGAGCGGGATTGCGGTCGACACGGCGCGGTTGCGCTGGGCGGCGATCGTCATCTCGCCCTTCCAGACGAGGCTGCCGCTGCGGTTGATGATGTCGTCGACATCGTCGGTGCCAAAGCTCATCGTCAGCTTGTCGCCGTCGATGCTCGGCACCAGGTTGCGCTCGTTGACCCGCAAGATGCGCAGCTTGACCTTGCTGACGTTGATCGTCGTCACCGGCAGCCCGGCGCTGCCCTCGCGCGGCAGCACATAGCCGGTGCCGGAAAACTGGATGCGCGGCTTGCGGTCGGGCACGACGACGCGCGCAGTATAGGTCTCGCGCATCTTCTCGCCGGTCGCCGACGGGAACCCGGCGAGCAGCTGGATTCTGTAATCGCCGCCGTGCTTCAGCCCGTTGACGCAGACCGTGTCGCCGCGCCCGGTCACGATGCCGTCGACCTGCGGCTCGCTGCGGATGAATTCGTTGAAGGAAATGCCCGGCGCGGTCGAAATCGGCTCGTTGAGCCGCAGGCAGACGCTGGGAACATCGGCCTCGCTCTGGATCTCGACCTTGGTGACGCGATACGCCGCGAGCCGCTCCAACTGCGTGACGCGCTCGGCGACCGCGGGCGACGGGTTGATCGCCAGCCCGGCGCGAAACACGGTCAGTGCTTCCTTGAACTTGCTGTGGCGGTCGAGGTCGCGGCCGATCACAAACAGCGCCCCGGCGCGGTCGGCCTTGTCGGTCGCGCGCAGATAGGCGTTGTAGGCGCTGGCCATCGCGTGGTCGTCCTGGGCGCCATATTGCGCCTGCGCCAGGTGCAGCCAGGTCACGCCGTCGTTGGCGCCGAACGCGATCGCCTGGGTCAGGTCGTCGATCGCCTGCTGCCAGCGCTGGGCGCGCAGTTCCGCCTCGGCGTCCTTGCGAAGCCGCGGGATCAGCGCCGGCTGGTGCTTGGCCGCCGGGATGCTGTTGAGCAAATCCTGGCGATAGCTCGCGCCGGCGTCGGCCAGCTCCTTGTTCTGGTATTCCGGGGCTACGGGAGGCGCCGCCGCCGCGGCCCAGGATGCCATGACCAGGACCAGAACAAACGACAAGGTGCGAAGCATCAGCCACTCCCCAGGCAGCGAGCGAGGCGCAACCTAGCATCGGGCGCGACCGGTTGACACATGCCGAAAGCGCCCGTCAGCAAAACCTCGGAGCAACCCTGCGGCGAGGCGGCACGGTAAGCGCTTGAGCCATCGCCGGCACCTGTAGCACTGTGCCGCCTTCGCCGGTGGACGCAGCGCGGAGGGAAAAAATGAAGATCGGTTTTATCGGGCTCGGGATCATGGGCCACCCGATGGCGCTCAACCTGTTGAAGGGCGGCCACGAGCTGTTCGTCTACGGCAAGCGCACGCTGCCGGCCCCGGTGCGCGAGGCCGGCGCCACGGTGTGCGACACGCTGAAATCGATCGCCGAGCGCTCGGAAGTCGTCATCGTCATGGTGCCCGACACGCCCGACGTGCGCGATGTGCTGTTCTCGCCGGACGGCGTCGCCGCCGGGCTGTCGGCCGGCAAGACCGTCGTCGACATGAGTTCGATCTCGCCGATCGAAACCAAACAGTTCGCCGCCGAGATCGCCAAGAAGGGCTGCGACTATGTCGATGCGCCGGTCTCCGGCGGCGAGGTCGGCGCCCGCGCCGCCAGCCTGACGATCATGGTCGGCGGCAGCGAGGCCGCGTTCGCCCGGGTCAAGCCGCTGTTCGAACTGATGGGCAAGAACATCACGCTGGTCGGCGAGGTCGGCGCCGGGCAGACCACCAAGGTCGCCAACCAGATCATCGTCGCGCTGACCATCGAGGCGGTCGGCGAGGCCCTCCTGTTCGCGTCCAAGGCAGGCGCCGACCCGGCCAAGGTGCGGCAGGCGCTGATGGGCGGGTTCGCCGCCTCGCGCATCCTCGAAGTCCACGGCGAGCGCATGATCAAGCGCACCTTCGACCCGGGCTTCCGCATCGAACTGCACCAGAAGGACCTGAACCTCGCCCTTTCCGGCGCGCGGGCAATGGGCATGTCGTTGCCCAACACCGCAACGACGCAGGAACTGTTCAACGCCGCCACCCCGCTCGGCGGCAAGGACTGGGACCATTCGGGCCTCGTCCGCGTCCTTGAACACCTCGCCGGCCACAAGGTCGCCGAAGGGTAAAGCCTCGCCCTGCGTCCCGCTGACGCAGGACAAGCGAACCGCTGCCGAGCCGCTGGTGTTGTCTGGCCCGGGTGCCTGGTGCTACGAATTGTGCACGGCGGGGAAAACCCCAACGATAGAACGGGACAACACCCGACAACCGGGAAACCGGGCACAACGGAGGACGTCATGGCATCTGGTATCTTCGGCAACCAGGACCTTCCGCCCGGCGCCAAGCGCGCCATCCTCGCCGGTTTTATCGGCTTTGCGGTCGACTTTTTCGACATCTACCTGCCGGCGATGGTGTTAACCCCGGTGATGGCATTTTTCGAGCCGAAAGGGCTCAGCTCGACGGCTACCACCACGATCTATTACTTCACGATTGCCGCGACGCTGCTCGGCCGCCCCTGCGGCGCGGTCATCTTCGGCCATTGGGCCGACCGGATCGGCCGCCGCCGCACGACGATGATCAGCATCGCCGGGTTTGGCACGCTGACCGCGATGATCGCCTTTATTCCCGGCTATGCCGAAGTCGGAATCTGGTCATTGACGCTGTTGATCACGATCCGCTTCATCGGCGGCATCTTCATGGGCGGCGAATACACCTCGAACAATACGCTGGCGCTGGAAATGGTGCCGAAGGATCGCCGCGGCTTTGTCGGCGGGCTGTTGCAAGGCGCCTTCCCGGTCGGCTTCGCCGCGGTTTCGGGGGTCTCCGCGATCCTGCTCGCACTCACCACCAAGGCCCAGTATGCCGATTGGGGCTGGCGTATTCCGTTCCTGCTCGGCTGCGCCCTCGCCTTCGTGTTCCTCGCCTACTACCGCACCGTGCCGGAATCGCCCCTGTGGGAGGCCAGCGAGAAAAGCGCCGCGCCGCTCAGGGAGGTGATGTCCGGCTCGAATCTGCGCAGTCTCGGCCAGGTGTTCCTGATGATGAGCGGGTTCTGGCTGGTCAGCCAGCCGTCGACGGTGTTGCCCAGCATCATGATCCAGCATCTGCACGTGCCGAGCGAAATGACCTCGAACGGGTTCTTCGTCGCTAGTGTCGTGCTGTTCTTCGCGTTTGTCGGGTACGGCCTGCTCGGCCAGGCGATCGGCCGCCGCCGGACGATCATGCTCGCCGCAGTGATCGAGCTGGTCGTCTGCCCGCTGATCTATTACGCGATGATCGTGCATGCCCAGATGGGCGGCTCGGCCCTCGTCACGACAATGCTCGCCGGGCTGTTTCACGTGCTGGCGATATCCCCGTGGGGGATCGTCACCACCTACATCTGCGAGCGCTTCCCGACCCGAGTGCGCGCCAGCGGCTATGGCATCGGCTACAGCGTCGCGGTGGTGATCCCGTCGTTTTCCGGGATCTACCTGCTATGGCTGGCGCGCGTCATGCCCTATCTGTTCACGCCCATCGTCTTGCTGGCGGTCGCCGCGGTGCTGATGTTCGTCGGCTCGATGATCGGGCCGGAGACGCGGGAGGTGGAACTGCACCTGCCCGATCTCGGTCGCGCACCCGCGCGGGTGCCCGTGAGCGTCGTCGCCACGCATTCGGCGTAGCGACGGTGAGCGTTCACTCGGCGGCGGCGCGCTTCCGGTAGTCGTAGTTCCGATTGAGCCGGTCCATCAGGTAGTCGCCGTAGCGCACCGGCTCATACCGCGGCGGGTTGCCCGGTCCGGTGCATGTCGGCAGGCATTCGATCACCGCGTCCATATCGGTGTCGAAGAAGAACGGCAGCGAGTAGCGATCGGCGCTCGTGCGGTCGTTGGTCACGCGGTGCGGCGTCGATACGAACCGGTCATTGGTCCAGCGCGCCAGCATGTCGGCGACGTTGAGCACGAACGCCCCGGGCAGCGGCACTGCATCGATCCAGCCCCCGTCGCTCCGGCGCACCTGCAATCCGCCGCTCCTGTCCTGCGCCAACAGCGTGACAATGCCGTAATCGGTATGCGGCGCCGAACCGAACTGGTCGTCGCCGGCCCCCACCGGATGCGGCGGGTAGCGCAGCAGGCGCAGGAAAGTCGTCGGCTTCGCGAAATGGGGATCGAGCGCGGTTTCGTCGAGCCCCAGGGCGACCGCGATCAGCCGGATGATGCGCCGCGACACGCGTTCGGCCTCGGCGCGATAGGCCTCGATCGCCGGGCGGAATTCCGGCAGCCCTTGCGGCCACTGGTTCGGCCCCTGCAGCGGCCTGCCGATATCCGGGGTTGCCGGCTCGTGCATGATCATCAGGCTTTCGCTGAGATTGGGCCGCGTGACCTTGGCGACGCTCGATGTCACCACGGTCGAGGTCGCCATCGCCATGAAGCCGCGATGCCATTCATTGATCGCCAGCGACCGCTTCAATCCCTCGGGCAAAGCATGAAACGAGCGCGACGCGGCAAAGGCTGCGTCGACGACATCTTGCCGCACGCCGTGACCAACAATGTACGCGAAACCGATCTCCTCGAGCGCCCGGCCGAGCGTTGCCGCGGCCCCAACCCCCGCAATGTCGACGACGGGAAGCCCGCTCATCGCCGGCCGAGAACGCGGTCGAGCGCCTTGATCGCATTATCCGGCCCGCGCGGGGTCTCGACCTCGGCTGCGGCAAGGTCGGCGTAGAGCCGCGCGATCGCCGCATACATGTCGCGCGACGGCGGGCTGGCGCCAAGGAAATCGCTGATCTCCTCCATCTCGCCGACCCAGCGATAGGCCTTGTCGTACATGCCGGGAATGCTGCCGCGCATCCGTTTCAGCATCTCCGGCTGGCTCGCCGCCAGCTCGGCGATCAACGCCTCGCCGCAGCCGAATCGCGCCGCGCCGAGCAGCATCGCCGCGGCGATCGCGGTGGTGCCCTTGGTGATCCCGGCATAGGACATCTTGAGGCCCGAGGCGGCGCCGACTGGGCCGTCGATGACCCGCCAGTCGAGCCCGTAATCGCGCAGCACCCGCGTGTGCCCGACCGCCGGCCCGGCGGCATAGATGGCGGGACCGCCATATCCAGAGCGCGGCGGGCTGCCGATGATCCCGCCATCGACGAACTCGGCGCCGGTCGGCGCAATCGCTGCCGCGATCTGCTGCGCGGTCTGCGGGCTGACTGCGTTGCAATCGACGTAGACCGGCTTCAACGCCAGCGCCAACAGCGCCGGCGCCATCCGCGTCGCCAGCGCCACGGCCTCGCCCGGGGGCAGGATCGACAGAAAGAAATCGGCGCCTTCGACCAGCGCCTGCTCGTCGGCGACGGCGATCATCCCCGCCTCGCGGGCGCGCGCGGCGCTCGCCGCGCTGCGGCCAGACAACAGCGTGCGCACCTCGGCGCCGTTTTCGTGCAGGCGCCGCCCGACCCCGGCGCCCATCGTGCCCTGGGCAACGACGGCAACGACGATGCCCATGCCCCACCTCTTGCCAAAGCCGGAATTGGCGCCAGTCTACCGTGTAGGACCGCGGGCGTCTCGCCCGCATGCGGGCGGAACGGCGCGGTCCTGGCTACGCCGCCTTCTTGCGCACCCCGGCCAACACCTGCTGCAGCGTCGCGATGCCGACGCGATGGCAGAAATCGCCGAACCCTTCGCCCGGGCGGCGCGAGGCGGCGTAAAGCGCGAACAGCGGGTCGAGTGCATCGGCAATGTCGCCGATCGACAGCCGTTCGGCGACCGCCTCGTTGAGCCGCGTGCCGGCGAAATCGCCGCCGACATACAGCGAATAGAACCCCGGTATGCGGCCGACGATGCCGATATCGCCGGTATAGGGGCGGGCGCAGCCGTTGGGGCAGCCGGTGATGCGGATCGACAGGCGCTCGCGCTCCAACCCCCAGCGCGCCAGCCGCGCGGTGATCGCACCGACGATGTCGTCACGCACCCGCTCGGCCTCGGTCAGCGCCAGTCCGCAGCTCGGCAACGCCGGGCAGGCCAGTGCCCAGCGCTCGGCCGGCAGCAGATCCTCGACCAGCTCGACCGCATGCTCGCGCAGCGCCGCCTCGATCGCCGCGCGGCTCTCCGGCGCAATCTCGCTCAAGATGATGTCCTGGCTCGGCATCAGGATCGGGTCGCAGCCGAAGCGGGCGACGATTTCGCGCAGCGCAGTGCGCAGCCGCCGGCTCTGGCCGTCGACGATGCGCCCGCTCGGCACCGGAATGCCGAGATAGAGGCGCCCGTCGCCCTGCTCGTGCCAGCCGAGATGCTCCGGCACCGCAAATTCCGGCATCGCGCGGCACGGCGCCAGCGCCTTGCCAAGCGCCCGGCTCATCTCGGCGCGGGCCCATTCCTCGCCGCGCTCGGCGATCACGTATTTGAGCCGGGCATGGCGCCGGTTGCCGCGATCACCATAGTCGCGGTGCAGCCCGACCGCCGCCTTCACCGCGGCCACCAGGTCGTCCGGCTCGACAAACGCCACCGGCGTTGCCAGGCGGGCGTAGGTCGCCGGGTTGTTGTGGGTCATCCCGTGCCCGCCGCCGAGCAGGAAATTGTAGCCCTGCAGCGTGCGGCCTTCCCACAGCGCGACGATCGCAAGATCGTTGGTCAGCACGTCGATCGTGTTGTCGTCGGGCACCGCGACGCCGATCTTGAACTTGCGCGGCAGATAGCGCTCGCCATAGAGCGGATCGGGCGCCTCGTCGGTCCCGTCGGTCCACTTCGCGCCGTCGACCCAGATCTCGTGATAGGCGCCGGTCGTCGGCAGCAGCTCGCTCGATAACAGCCGCGCGTCGGCCTCCAGCCGGTCATGCACGGCGTCGCGGATCGGCGCCGGCACCGTCGTCACCGTGCGCACGACGTCGCCGCACGCCGCCAATGTCGTCAGCAGCGCGGCGTTGATCTCGCCCATCGCCGCCTTGAGCCCGGGCTTGACGATTCCGTGAAACTGGATGCTCTGCCGCGTCGTGACCCTCAGCGAACCGTTGGCATAGCGGTCGGCCAGCGCGTCGAGCGCGAGGTATTGCGCCGCGGTCAGCCGTCCGCCGGGAATGCGGATTCGGGCCATAAGCTGCCACGCCTTCTGGTCGCCCCGCTGCTTGCGCTCGGTCGCGCTGTCGCGGTCGTAGCCCTGGTAGATCCCGTGGAATTTGAGCAGCGAATAGCCCTCCTTGTCGAAGGGCGCTTCGCTGTCGCCGAGATCGCGCGCGATATGGCCGCGCAGCTGATGGCTTTGCTGCTTGACCGCCTCGGGCTTGGAAATGCTGTCGAGCTGTGCCACGTCGCACCTTGTCTGCGCGGAGGCCGGAAAATGCCAGCGTCCTGACGTGGTTCAGCTAATTATAACGCTATACGAATGTCAAATATACAATAATACGATATTATATCGTTATTATCCGTGCCTACACCGTCGCCAGCGCCCGCCCCAGATCCCGGATCAGATCACCCTCGCCTTCAAGCCCGGCCGACAGCCGCACCAGCGCGTCGCCGATGCCGAGTTCGGCGCGCGCCTCGGGCTTGAGCCGCGAATGCGTCGTCGTCGCCGGATGGGTAACGATGCTCTTCGAATCGCCGAGATTGTTGGAGATGTCGACCAGCTTCAGCGCGTCAAGAAACCGGAAGCAGGCGGCCTTGTCGCCGGCGATGTCGAACGCGACGACCGTGCCGCCGGCGCTCATCTGCCGCCGGATCAGCTCGTATTGCGGGTGGCTCGGCAGGCCGGGATAGATAACGCGGGTGACCTTGGGGTGGGTTTCGAGAAACTGCGCCAGCGCGGTCGCGGTGCGGCATTGCCGCTCGACCCTCAGCTCCAGCGTTTCCAGCCCCTTCAGCAGCAGCCACGCGTTAAACGGGCTCAGCGACGGGCCGGTGTGGCGATAGAACTGGCCGAGGTCTTCCTTGACGTATTTCTCGCTGGCGAGGATCGCCCCGCCGAGCGCCCTGCCCTGCCCGTCAATGTGCTTGGTCGCCGAATAGACGACGACATCGGCGCCGAGCGTGAGCGGCTTCTGCAGGATCGGGGTGGCAAACACATTGTCGACGACAAGGATGCCGCCGGCCCGGTGGGTCAGGCGGGCGACCTCGGCGATGTCGACGACGTCCATCGCCGGGTTCGACGGGCTTTCGCAAAACGTCACCTTGACGTCGGAGCCGATCGCCGTCTCCCACGCCGACAGGTCGCGGCCGTCGACCAGCACGGTCTCGACCCCATAGCGCGGCAAGAGGTCGGTGATGATGTAGGCGCACGAGCCGAAGAGGGCTCGGCTCGCCACCACCCGGTCGCCCGCGCGCAGCTTGCACAGCAGCGCGGCAAACACCGCGGCCATGCCGCTCGCGGTGGCGCGGCACGCTTCGGCGCCTTCGAGCAGCCTCAGCCGGTCCTCGAACATCGCCACGGTCGGGTTGCGATAGCGCGAATAGACATAGCGCGAGCCGTCATTGGCAAAGGCCGCCTCGGCCTCGGCGGCGCTGCCATAGACGAACCCGGAGGTCATATAAAGCGCCTCGCAGGTTTCCTCATACGGGCTGCGGGTTGCGCCGCCGCGTACCAGAATCGTCGCCGGCGAAACTTCGGCCAGCGTCTCGGGAGACAGGATCGGCTTCGACATCGGCTCGGCACTCCGGCTGCCTAGCCGCGCCGGACCGGGTTGCGCTCGGCAACAAAAAACCCCGGTCCCGCGCGGGCCAGGGCTTTCCAACACACCCCGACCTTTTAGCGCGTTATTTAACGTGGCGCGCAAGCCGGCCGGCTCAAATCACCACGGATTACGTTGTTAGATCGCCCTTACGCCCGTTGTCAAGGGCCGGACTCGAACCGACCGCGGCACCTCGTGAACCGCGCGGACGACCAGGCCGCCCGCGCGGTCGCGACGCAGGGCAACAATATATTTGACTCAGTAGACGGCGGCTGAATTATGCCGCCTCCTCGGTGTCGATATCGTCGGGAGGCATCGGAAATTCACCATCCACGATTCCTTCGGCGCTTTTCGGGTCATACCCAACTGCCGGACATGGACGCCCTTTGAACCAATAGCCAGCACCCCGGATGTTGACGAACCTATCACGCGCGCGCCACAGTTTCGTGCCAGCGTTCTTGCTCGCATCTATACCTGTTACCGGCGTGCCATTTTCTTCCATCCAACGCAGTAATTGAGTCCGGGTCAACGGTCGTCTCTCTTGTTCAAGCGCCCGCGACGCGATCACCTCGAATTCGGCCTGCGACATCTGGAAGCCTTGCGATACAGCATGTCGCGCTGTGGCCTCTATGTGGCGGCCGACATCCTCGGGAATCGGCAATGCAAGAGGCTGTTGCTCGGTTGCCTTAGCAGCTGGTGCCTCAACGAAGCGACGCATCACATTCAGCGCGTTTTCGATCTCGCGCGCCTCGACCTGTAATGTCGCGATCTCTTCTTTGATCGCTGCGAGGCGATTCGCGGCATTCACGATCGGGTCGATTGTCATATCCGTATTCCCTAGCCGGTGCTATTCCGCGAGTTTCGCAGGAGTCCAGCGTATCGCGACGCGCAAGGTATCAGACTGAGACACCTCTTGCAATGCACTCGGGGACTCGCGTATAAGATCGTCACGGTCCAGAAGCAGCGCAACCCCGAGGTGGTAGGACACCAAGGGGCTGCTTTTGGGTCTCGGTGTAGGGCGGGTTCCCCCGAACACCGGAATGATGGTCAAGAGCGTCGTTACTCAGAAGCCACCGCTTCTGATATTACACGAACTCGGCCAAAGTTCAAGGGGAACGCCATCTACGGAGGCGTTCATGAACTACCAGAAGCCGCCAAACCCCGATAAGAGCGGGAAGCGGGTTTTCGTGCCTAAGCCGCCGCCATACCCTCTGCGTCGATAACGTAGCGGCTGGTTCAACCACTAGCGGCGCGGGGCTTCGGCCTCGCGCCTTTCCGCTTTTCAGCGTGTTTGCGTTGCTCTTTCGCCAACTCGTCACGCGGAACATTTAGAAGGCCGCGCGATAGACGCTTAAACGTCTCCATCGCGTCTGCTGCGCTGGTCTCGGTTTGAGTGGCGCTTTCAGTTGGGTTTGCTCGTCGGGCCATTCTTCCCCGTCAATTCAGCGTAGGTCAGCCGCCGTCCGGCGACCGACGATGCCACCTTGCGGAACCGAGCGCTATCGTTGTATCCGCGCTCGTAGAAACGAAAGACTTGTTCGTCGAGATAGGCGTCAAGATGGGCGGGATCGACGCTGACATAGGTTCCCTTGAGAGTACGTTTCAGAAGGCTCCAGAAGTTTTCCACGCTGTTCGTGTGCACGTTTCCGTCTACGAACGCGACAGCATGGTGGATTGTCTCGTGGGTGTATGCATCGCCCAAACCAAGATAGGAGCGCAGAGCATCGGTATAGAGATGCGATCCCGGCTCTACGGTATCACGGACTGCGGTTTGCAAGGTGATACGGCGAACGTTGGGAATATGAGACGCCTTAATCCGGCTCTTCCCATTCTCGTCGCCACGCTCGACGATACCGAGTACCGCTTCCTTGCCGGAACCGCCGGTGCCCTTAATCTTCCGCGTCTTTTCATGCTTGTGCATGTTCTTTGCCAAGCCGCCGATAAACGTTTCATCCGCCTCGATTTCTCCGCTCATTTTGAGAAATGATCCGGTCTTCATCGCAAGGCGAATGCGGTGATCCATGAACCATGCGGTCTTCTGCGTCACGCCAAGGGCGCGGTGCATTTCATAGCTTGAAATGCCGTTCTTGCAGTTCGCGACCATCCAGATCGCCGCAAACCATTTCCCTAGATCGATAGGGCTATCCTCAAAAATCGTCCCTACCTTCGCCGAGAACTGCTTCCTGGGATGCCGCTCCTTGCACTCCCACATGCGACGGGTCGCGATGAAGCGCGGATCGGTGCGGCCACACGTTGGGCAATGCACGCCATCGGGCCAGCGAAGCTCGACCATCGTTTGCAGAGCAACGTCGGGATCGGCGAAATACCGGATCGCTTCAATGAGGGTGCGGGGTTCGGTCGTCATGCCCTATGATATAAGGCACGCGAGTTACTGAGTCAGGTATATTGTTACCCGACGCAGGGTTGCCGTTAGCGCCAGCCCGCCTGCCGATCGCAGGCATGCCGTTCGGCGACGTGGGTCTTTTCCCATTGCGTGATCGAGCGGGTTTCGTTGCTGCTCATCTTGTCGTTCATGCAGGTGCAGTACTTGGTGACGATTTCGATCGACACCTTGGCATCCGCGTTGTCCTGGACGCATTGAGCGACCCATTTGGCGTCATCCGCGTCGGCAAGGGCGGCGGTGCTGGCGAAGACGGTGCTGCCGACGACGGTGCCGGCGAAAAACAACGCGTAGGCAAGCGATTTCATCGTTGTTCCATTTTTTTTGAGGTACAGGGTTGTCTCGGGGCGGTCGTCTCGCCGGGGATTTGCAGGCAACCGTCTGAATTAACGTTGCGCTCAAGGGCCTCTACGGTGCGGCGTCGGCCGGTCCGGCATCCCCTCGCATATTGGACGTGGCGCGCAAGCCAGTCGGCTCAAATCACCGCGGTCGGCGGTGTACCATGCGGCTCGCGGTGACCTGTCAAGTTGCAGCTGCGCCGGAGCCATCCGCCGCTGCCGGCCACGGCCCGGAAGCCGGGGCCGTTGAGCCGGTTCAGGGCCCGCAGCTAGTTGTGCAACCCGGCCTTGGCATTGCAGTTCGCCGCCAACTTGGAGATCCGCGTCTTGTAATCCGGGGGCGCCTCGTGGTGTGCGTTGATGTAGGCGATGTCGTCCGGGGTCGTCACATCGGCTTCACCCTCGGCCATGCAGCTGCAATAGGCCGCGACCGTCGCCGCCGGAAAGTTGGGATGGTTGGCCGTCACCGTGCGGGTGCAGCTCTTGGTCGAGGCGGAGACAAAGGTTGCGCGATCCGGGCCTTTGATCTGCGCCGTCGCGGCGCCCGAAACCGCCGCCCCGCCAGCCGCCAGCGCAACGACGACGAAAATGTTCTGCCAGGTCCGGATCATTTCTGCCTCCACGTTCGCTCCACTCCCCCTAACCCCTATGCGCGCCGCCCCGCAACATCTTTATTGCCGTCCAGCCGCCGCTATACTCCCGACGCAGCACGGAGCCGAGACAATGGCCGCACCTGAATCGCCCCGCTTCCACTACCGGCTCGGCCTCAACCAGCCGGCGACCAGCCCGACCGCCCGCCGCCTGGCCGAGATGGCCGCGGCGATCGGCGAGGAAACCGGCGGGG
>DATLRD010000036.1:0-2289 GCA_035534855.1 Allostellaceae bacterium
GGTGATCTGGATCACCCGCTGCCGGATGTCCTCGGCGCGCGATTTGCGCAGGTCGTATTCGTTGTAGGCCTGGATGCCGATCGCCGGCAGCACCGCGATCAAGACCAGCAGAAACATCCGCGCGGTGAGGCTCATTTCGCGCGGCCGGGGCCACCGCGACCCGAATGACGCGACGGCCGCCCGCAGGCGCTCGGGCAGCAATCGCCCTATCACCAGGACATTCCGCGCGATGTGTTCCTCATCAGCATCATACCTTGGGGCGAACCGCATCGAGGCGACGCGGCCGCACCTCGCCGCCACACCGCACCCTTGTTCGCCCACCCTTAAGAAAGCGCTAAAGGCGCAAGAACAATTGGCGATCGGAGAAGCAATCGCGCGTTCTTTTCAGTTCGCATAAGAGAGGCAAGGGTTCGTGGCCCCTTTTTTTCAATACTCAAAACCCGACGATCTATTCGGACATCGGTGCCGCGCGCGGCCTGGGTGGGATCGCGCGTGCGACGTGGTCGTGGTCGGCTCGGGCGCGACCGGGCTGCCCGCCGCTATCGTCGCGCGCGAGGCCGGCTGCTCGGTGATCGTCGTCGAGGCCGAGACGGATATCGGCGGCCACGCGATCACCAGCGGCGGCAATGTGCCGCTCGGCGGCGGCGTCGACGGGGATTTCGCCAAGCCCAGCCCACGCTACAAGATCGCCCGGCCGCCGTTCTACGCCGCCTGGGCCACGCCCGTCGTGCACGACACCCGCGCCGGGCTTCGCATCAACGCGCAATGCCGGGTGCTCGACATGAACGGCGCGGTCATCCCCGGGCTCTATTGCGGTGGCGAATCGGCCGGCGGCTTCAGCCAGCACGGCCTCGCCCGCGCCGTCTGCCAGGGCTATATCGCCGGCAACGACGCGGCGGCGGCCGCGCCTCTCGGCTTGGCCAACCCCGTCTAGGCAGCCCGGGCGGCGGCGGGTCGCGCCCGGATCAGCCGCTCTTGCTGCTGCGCGACCGGCGAGCGGCGGTTGCCGAGGCGGCTATCGGCCGGGCGGGGCGGCTTTGGACGGGGCGGCTTTGGACGGGGCGGCGGCCGCCGGCCGCGCCGGCGACGGCTTTTTGGCCTGCGGCGAACTCGGCTGCGGCGCGGCCTTTGCGGATGTCGCTCGGCGGGGGCGCGGTGCGGAGGCGGCGTCCTCGCCGGTGATCTCGCGCGCCGCGCGATGCCAGTGATCCTCGTGTCGTCCATGAGGCTGCCCTTCGGCCTCCCAGATCGCGTAAGCGCGCGCTCTGACCCTGACCTCCCACTCCGTGCTCATCTGCCGCTCCTTTCCGGCTTGTGGCGTGCCAAAAATATATACCTGCGGTGCTAAGCGTTCCGAGAGAGACCACCCGACGATTGACCACCAATGTACCTGCTGCGCGTCGTGGCAACGAGACGATAGATGAACCCCCGTCAGTCGCCGTGACCCCTATGCGCTTTCGCGACCATTAGGTGCCGGCCAACTATCCGGAAATCGCCCGCTTTCTCGCCCGGCTCGGCATAGATTCGATCAGCGTCAATTCGGCTAGCCTGCTGCGCACGATGACCGTGGTGCACGACGCCGAACAGACGGCGGAGTCCGGCCCGCTCGCCGCCCAATAACGACCCTGCCCTCGCCGACGGCCACTGGTCCCCGACCGAGGTCCGTGAATTGTCCCTTAAATCAAGAAATACAATACAATTTGCTACCCTCTTGAGCCTTGTGTAATACGCGGGGGGCGAGATCAGCGAGAGCTGATTGCACCGGGATCGCAATTCGAGGGCCGGGTTGCATGGTGGTTGATCGCGTTATTCCCCCGCACGGCCCGCGCGCCGCCTTCGTACAATCCATGCGCGCCGTATAGTGCGCGATAGGCTCAGGGAACGAGGAGTCGAGCCGTGCGGTATTCCTGCTTAGCCCCCGTGGTGCTAACTGTGCTGGTCGCAGCCTGTGTCCCCTCGGTATCTCCGACCGCTCCTCAACCTGCGCAATGCACGAATTGCCGCCCCGTACTGCCGGAACCCGCGAAGGCCACCGGTAACGCCGTTGTTCACAGCAGCGATGACGCCAAATGTCGCCCGTACCTCCCCGACGGGTACGCACAATGTCGGGCAAAACTCGACCGACAGAGGAACAGAGAGTTGCTGCGCCAGCTTCGCTCTAATACCTGAGCGTGGCCGGCTATCGGCAGAAACTGACAACTTATACTGGCGTCCCCGACAGGACTCGAACCTGTGACCCCCGGTTTAGGAAACCGATGCTCTATCCGGCTGAGCTACGGGGACTCAATG
>DATLRD010000037.1:0-23093 GCA_035534855.1 Allostellaceae bacterium
GATGCCGCCCTTGATCTTGCTGGGGTCGGTAACCAGCCCCGGTACGTTCGCCATAGGCACCTCCTGTTGTTATGAGGCAAGATTAGGGGTGCCGGGATTGTCCCGCAACACCGAGGACCCGTTGATGACGCTCGCCCCGCCACGCCCGCTGATCGAGGGCAAATCCGCCTGGCTTGGCGCCGATCTGCGCCGCCACCCCGAGCAGTGGATCTACACGCTGTCACCCGCCGAACTGGCCGAGATTGCGGCGGCGACCGCTTCGGTGCGCTCCCGCGGGCTCGACATCGCCGAGATCACCCGCGCCGATTTCCCGCTGCCGACGCTCGGCCCCGCGCTCGACCGGCTGCGCGACGAAATCCTCAACGGCCGCGGGTTTGCGCTGCTGCGCGGCATCCCGGTCGAGGGCCGGCCGATCGCCGACAGCGCCGCCGCCTATTGGGGCGTCGGCACCTATCTCGGCAATGCCCGCTCGCAGAACGCGATGGGGCACTTGCTCGGCCATGTGCAGGATCTCGGGGTCGCTACGACCGACCCCAACGTGCGCACCTATCAGACCACCGAGCGCCAGCATTTCCACACCGATTCCTGCGACATCGTCGGGCTTCTCTGCCTGAAGACCGCGAAATCGGGCGGGCTGTCGTCGATCGTCAGCTCGATGGCGATCTACAACGCGATGGCGACGCGTCGCCCCGACCTCGTACGCCGCCTTTTCGAGCCGTTCCCGACCGACCGCCGCGGCGAAGTGCCGGCCGGCAAGAAGCCCTATTTCGACCTGCCGGTGTTCAACGACCATGCCGGCTACCTGTCGGTGATTTATTCCGGCACCTACATTCGCTCGGGCCAGCGCTTCCCGGACGCGCGGCGCCTGACGCCCGAGGATTACGCGGCGCTCGAAATGTTCGACGATCTCGCCAACGACGCCGAATTGCGGCTCGACATGGAGTTTCGCCCCGGCGACATGCAGTTCGTGCACAATCATACTTGCCTGCACGACCGCACCGCCTTTGTCGATTGGCCCGAGCCCGAGCGCAAGCGGCACCTGCTGCGGCTGTGGCTTGCCGCACCCGGCGCCCGGCCGCTGCCGCCGGCCTATGCCGAACGCTACGGCGGCGTCACGATCGGCGACCGCGGCGGTATCATTTGCCCCAACACGCTGCTGCACGCGCCGCTGGAGCCGGTGTAGCCGGGCTATTAGCCGGGGCTAGTGCCGCGCCGATTTGAGCCGCAACCCCAATAGCGGCGCGACCGCCTCGGCCGGCAGGCGGCTGTAGCCGTGCGGCGGCACGAACAGCGCCGCCGGCTGCGGCCCGATGCGCACATGGCTCAATTCCCAGCGCACAGACGAGACGTGGCCGTGCGGCGCGGTAAACGTGCCGGCTACCCGCATCGGGATGCCCTCGCGGCTGAGCCACAGCGTGCCGACGGCGTGCCCCTCGGGCGTGGTCTCGTCGACCGCGTATTTGGTCGTGGGGATGCCTTCGATCACCGCGTGGCTGACCGGGTGGCGGGTCAGCCGCTTGTCGTCAAGGACGCGCAGCGCCCGCGGAAAGACGAATTCCACCGTCGTATGCAACTGCGGCAGGACGATCTCGCCGAGCGGGCTGCCGGCGTGCAGGATAAAGATCGGCTCGAACCCCTTGATGACCTGTTCGTGCCGCTCCATGCCCGGCATGGTCCAGATCTTGCCTTGGTAGACATGGCCGTCGAGCACCAGCGTGCGATCGGCGCTGAACCCGACCCGCGCGTCGGTCAGCGTACCGGCCCGGGCGGCGACCGTTACGCCCGCGACCAGCGCGGCGGCAAGGGCAAGGCGAAGCAGGCGCATGGATCCTCTGGGGTTGGCGAGACGGCTGGTAAGGGTCGAATGCGGCGGTTTCGCGGCACGCTGGACAGAGGCCGCGCAACCCCTATCCTGCTTGCCCAGCGGTATTGATGGGGAGTGGCGGCGATGAGCGGATCGGTCGAGGCGCGGCTCAAGGAGCTGGGGGTCGAATTGCCGGTGCCGGCGGCGCCGATCGCCAACTACGTACCGTACACGATCTCCGGCGCGATCGTCGTGGTTTCCGGGCAGATCTGCGTGTGGAACGGCGAGCGGCGCCATGTCGGCAAGCTCGGCCGCGAGATCGCGATCCCCGAGGGGCAGAAAGCGGCAAGGCTGTGCGCACTCAACATCTTGGCGCAGCTCAAGGTTGCTGCCGGCGGCGATCTCGACCGGGTGCGGCGCTGCCTGCGGCTCGGCGGCTTCGTCAACTGCACCGACGATTTCACCGACATGCCGCAGGTCGTGAACGGCGCCTCCGACCTGATGGTCGCGGTGTTCGACGAAGCGGGCAAGCATGCCCGCACCGCGGTCGGCGTCGGCTCGCTCCCGGGCGGTGTCGCGGTCGAGGTCGACGCGATGTTTGAATTGAGCTGAATGGACGGACCGGGATGAACGACGGCGGCGGCACGATCACGGTGCAGGTCCACGGCGGGATCGGCGAAATCCCGGCCGAGGAATGGGATGCCTGCGCCGGCGACCTCAACCCGACCGTCTCGCACACGTTTCTCAAGGCGCTCGAAGAGAGCGGCTCGGCCACCGCGCGCACCGGCTGGGCGCCGCAGCACCTGACGCTGCGCGGTCCCGGCGGCCGCCTCGTCGGCGCCGTGCCGATGTATGCCAAAAGCCACTCCTACGGCGAATACATCTTCGATTATGGCTGGGCCGACGCGTATGAGCGCGCCGGCGGGCACTATTACCCGAAGCTCTTATGCGCGGTGCCGTTTACCCCGGTGCCGGGGCCGCGCCTGCTGGTCGCGCCCGACGCGCCGGCGGACACCACAACGCATCTGATCGCCGGCATGGTCGAGCTGACCCGGCAGCGCAACATCTCGTCGCTGCACATCAATTTTGCCGAAATGGGCGACGAGGCGGCGCTCGAGGAGGCCGGGTTTCTGCGGCGGATGGGCCAGCAGTTTCACTGGGTCAATGACGGCTACCGCGATTTCGACGACTACCTCGCCGCGTTGAATTCGCGCAAGCGCAAGGCGGTGAAGAAAGAGCGGCGCGAGGCGCTGGCGCCGGGGCTAGACATCGACGTGCTGACCGGCGCCGACCTGACCCCGAAAGTGTGGGACGCGTTCTATCAATTCTATCTCGCGACCTCAGACCGCAAATGGGGTTCGGCCTATCTGAACCGCAAGTTCTTTGCCATGCTCGGCGAGCGCATGGCCGACAAGGTGGTGCTGGTGATGGCGCGGAGCGGCGGCGAATACGTCGCCGGCGCGTTCAACATCCTCGGCCGCGAGACGATCTATGGCCGCAACTGGGGCAGCCACGGCGAGTTCAAGTTTCTGCATTTCGAATGCTGCTACTACCGGGCGATCGAGTTCGCGATCACCCACGGGCTGAAACGGGTCGAGGCCGGGGCACAGGGCCCGCATAAATTGCAGCGCGGCTATCTGCCGGTGCCGATCTTCAGCGCCCACTGGATCCCCGATCCCGGCTTCCGCCGCGCGGTCGCCCAGTTCCTCGCCCGCGAGCGCGAGATGGTCGCCGAAAAGATCGAGCACCTCGCCGAATACTCGCCGTTCCGTCACGAAGACTGAGAACCCTCCGCATCGCGAGGAGCGGCGTGCAGCGTCGCGTCTCGAACGACGCAATGAGCAGAGTCTTTAATGTCCAGAGTCTTTATGGTTCCGCTGCGGTGGCCTCGCGCGGGGTGCCGGTCATATGCCGGCGGGTTTTGGCGATCTGCGTGATCTTTTCGCCAGCGTCCGGGTTGTCGGCGAGAAAGCGCTCGAAATCGGCCTTGCGCAGCACCAGCAGCCGGCAATAGGTCAGCGAGATCACGTCGGCCTGTTGAGACCCGCCGTCGAGCAGCGCCGATCCGCCGAAGAAATCACCGCTGCCGAGCTGCACCTTGAGCTCCGGCAAGCGCACCTCGACCGCGCCCGAGGCGATGAAATACACTGCGTCGCCGCGCACGCCGGCGCGCACGATTGCTTCGTCGGGCACCGTGAATCGTGGCCGCAGCAGGCGCTGCAATCGGCCGAGCTGGCGATCGTCGAGCCCGGCGATCAGGTCGAGCCGCTCGATCAGCCGGCGCGAGTCGAGGCCGAGGTCGAAGCGCGGCAGGCGCTCGGCGTCGCGCGCCTCATCGACGGTGCGGCGCAGATCGTCATACACCTCGCGTGCGATCAGCCCCTCTTCGTACATCGAACTATAGCGCCCCATCTCGCGCCGCAGCGCCGATTGGCGCAGAAACCGGGTTTCGAGCGCCGCGGCGTATTCCGGATACTGGTGGCGCAGCGCGTCGACCGCCGTGGTGGCAGAGGCCAGGCGCCGCGCCAGGATCAGGCCGGCCAGCCGGCCCACCCGCTCGCCGAAAATCGGCTGCAGCCGACGCTTGTTGAATGCCACCAGGTCCGAGATCAAGAGCTGCGTCGACAGCAGCACCTCGAAGCGGGCGCCGAGCCGGTCGGCGAGCAGCTTGGCGATGCCGAGGCGGCGATACAGGAAATAGGCAAAGCGGAGGCCGCGGCGCAACGACAGCGCGTCGTGCGCTGCCCGCATATAGCCGAGCCGCCCGTCGCTGCGCGCCCCCTCGATCAGCGCATCGGCGTTGTCGAGCAGCGTCTGCACTGTGCCGGCCGCCGTGGCGCGCTGCGCCAGCATCTCCAAGGCCAGCGCCCGCTCCTGGTTGCCCAGCGCAACGAGCGCGATATCCACCCGCTCGCGCCCGCTCAGCGTCGGCTCGGCGGCGTCGCGCGCGCTTGCCGCCGCGCTCCACGCCTCGTACGGCGCGATCGCCTCGGCCACCGCGGTGTCGGACAGGTTGTGCTGCTCGCCCATCGCCCGCACCGCCTCGCACATCTCCTGATACGACAGCGCCAGCACCTGGTCGCGCAGCACCCGGTCGCGCGGCGCCAGGCGGTCAAGCCCTAGCAGGCGGATCACCGGGCGCAGCGTCGTGCCGCTGACCAGCAGCGTGAACAGCAGCAAGCCGATCGCAAGCACCGCAACAAAGTGCTTGTCGGACGGCGAGAGCGCCGGGTGTTCCGTCACCGCCAGCGCCAGCGCCAGCGTCAGCGCGCCGCGCAGCCCGCCCCAGGCGATCGCCAGCCGGTAGGCGATGCTGATCGGCTCGGTCAGGCGCACCCAGCTCAGCGGCGGCAGCAGCGTGAACAGCACCAAGATGCGCGAGGCATAGGCGGTGACGACCAGCACCGCGATCAACAGTATGTCGCGCGGCGTGACATCGAGCACCAGCTTGGGGATCAGGATCGCCGCCATGATGAACACGAGCGAACGCGCCCAGAACGAGATCTGCTCCCACAGGTCGCCCAGAAACGCTCGGTTGTAGGGCGAGATCCGCGAGCGGCCGAAAAAGCTGATCGTCAGGCCCGCAGCGAGCGTCGAAACCACCCCGGATACGTGGAACAGGCGGTCGGCTATGACAAAGGCGAGATAGGCGGTCGCCACGGTCAGCGTCGATTCGGCGAGGCGGTCGTCGCGCAGCCAGGGAATCGCGGCCAGGAAAAGCCGGCCGATCACCACGCCAACCGCGGCGCCGCCGAGAAATGCGGCCACGAATTCGCGCGCTCCGAGCCAGATATCGGCCTGGTGCCCTTCCCCGATCATCCCCAGAAGAACGACGAACAGGGCGATTGCCGTGGCATCGTTTAGCAGCGCCTCGCCCTCGACAAGCCGGCTCAGCCGGGCGGGCGCGCCGACATCCCGGAACACCGCGATCACCGCGGCCGGGTCGGTGGTCGCGACCACGGCGCCGAGCACCAGGCACACGACGAGCGGCACGCCGGAAAGCGGCCACAGCGCAAACCCGACCGCCGCCGTCGTCACTAATGTCGCGATGATCGCCAGCAACAGAATCGGGGCCGCATCGTCGAGCATCCGCCGCACGTCGGTGGTGATCCCGGCCTCGAACACCAGCAGCGGCAGGAATACGTAAATGATCGTCTCGGCACTGATCGGCAGAGCGTCGAACAGATGTATGATGGCATCGAGATGGGCAAAGGCCGGATGGTCCGCCAGCAGGCGCGACGAAGCTCCGAGCGCAATCCCGACCACCGCGAGCAGGACGATAGACGGCAGTCGCAGTACCACCGACAGCGGCTGGATCGACGCGACGATCACCAGCAACAATGCGACGGTCAGCACGACCAGGGCGGCATCGAGCATCGGCACAAACTCGCAGCGGGATTTAAGCCTCCCGCGCCGTGGATTTGTCGATGCGCCCGGCCCGTAGTATCGAAATCGGCCGGGCGCGGCGAGGTTCGGGACCGCGCGGTACGGTTGCCCGCCCTGCCCTATTTGACCAGTTTGCCCTACTCGACCAGTTTGCCCTATTCGACCAGTTCGGGCTCCTGCGGCTCGGCCGAGGGCTCGCTCGCCGCCGTGCGCGGCTCGAAGGCGAAGGACAGCTTGTCTTCGTCCGGGTTACGCGACACCCGCACGATGCCGCCCTTGGCGAGCCGCCCGAACAGCAGTTCCTCGGCGAGCGGCTTCTTGATGTGCTCCTGGATCACGCGGGCCAGCGGACGCGCGCCGAACAGCGGATCGTAGCCCTTTTCGCCGAGCCAGGCGCGCGCGCTCGATGTCAATTCGATCGTCACGTTGCGGTCGGCGAGCTGCTCTTCGAGCTGGAGCACGAACTTGTCGACGACGCGGCCGATCGTCTCCGGCGACAGCGCCGCGAACGAGATGATGGCGTCAAGCCGGTTGCGGAACTCGGGCGTAAACATCCGGTTGATCGCTTCCTGGTCGTCGCCCTCGCGGATGCCGCTGCCGAAGCCGATCGCCGGCTTGGCCAGGTCTGAGGCGCCGGCATTGGTCGTCATGATCAGGATGACGTTGCGGAAATCGACATTCTTGCCGTTGTGGTCGGTCAGTTTCCCGTAATCCATCACCTGCAGCAGGATGTTGAACAGGTCCGGATGCGCCTTCTCGATCTCGTCGAGGAGCAGCACCGAGTGCGGGTGCTGGTCGATCGCGTCGGTCAAGAGGCCGCCCTGGTCGAACCCGACATAGCCCGGCGGCGCACCGATCAGGCGCGAGACCGTGTGCCGCTCCATGTATTCCGACATGTCGAAGCGGGTGATCTCGATCCCCATCGTGCGGGCGAGCTGCCGCGCAACCTCGGTCTTGCCGACGCCGGTCGGGCCCGAGAACAGGTACGAGCCGATCGGCTTTTCCGGGTCGCGCAGCCCGGCGCGGGCCAGCTTGATCGCCGAAACCAGTGCCTCGATCGCCTGGTTCTGGCCGAACACCATCGTCTGCAGGTCGCGCTGCAGGTTCAGCAGCACCTCGCGGTCGTCACGCGACACGCTCTTCGGCGGAATGCGCGCCATCGTCGCGATGCAGGCCTCGACCTCCTTGGCGGTGATCGTCTTGCGCCGCTTGCTCTCCGGCACCAGCATCTGCGCTGCGCCGGTCTCGTCGATCACGTCGATCGCCTTGTCGGGCAGTTTGCGGTCGCCAATGTAGCGGTGCGACAGCTCGACCGCCGCCTTGATCGCGTCGGCGGTATAGCGAACCTTGTGGTGACGCTCGTAATACGGTTTGAGCCCGCGCAGGATCTTGATCGAGTCCTCGATCGTCGGCTCGTTGACGTCGATCTTCTGAAAGCGCCGGACGAGCGCCCGGTCCTTCTCGAAATAGTTGCGATATTCCTTGTAGGTGGTCGAGCCGATGCAGCGGATGACGCCGCTCGCCAGCGCCGGCTTCAACAGGTTCGAGGCGTCCATCGCGCCGCCGCTGGTAGCGCCGGCGCCGATCACGGTGTGAATCTCGTCGATGAACAGGATCGCGCCGGGCTGCGCTTCGAGCTCGGACAACACCGCCTTCAACCGCTCCTCAAAATCGCCGCGATAGCGCGTGCCGGCCAAAAGCGAGCCCATGTCGAGCGCGAAAATCGTTGCGTTGAGCAGCACCTCGGGCACTTCGCGCCCGACGATACGGCGCGCCAGCCCCTCGGCAATCGCGGTCTTGCCGACCCCGGGGTCGCCGACATAGAGCGGGTTGTTCTTCGAGCGCCGGCAGAGAATCTGGATCGTCCGCTCGACCTCGGCCTCGCGCCCGATCAGCGGATCGATCTTGCCGCCCTTGGCCTTCTTGTTGAGGTTGACGCAATAGGCGTCGAGCGCGTCGTGGTTGCGCTTCTGCCCCTTGTCGCCGCGCTCCTCCTCCTCGGCGCCCTGGACCCGGCGCGCCTCCGAGCGTCCCGGTGCCTTGGCGATGCCGTGCGAGATGTAGTTGACCGCATCGAACCGGGTCATGTCCTGCTCTTGCAGGAAATATACGGCATGGCTTTCGCGCTCGGCGAACATCGCCACCAGCACGTTGGCGCCGGTCACCTCCTCGCGGCCGGACGACTGCACATGGATCGCCGCGCGCTGCAGCACGCGCTGAAAGCTGGCGGTCGGCTTGGCGTCTTCGCTGTGGCTGGCGACGAGATTGGTCAGCTCGTTGTCGACGTAGGTGGCGACCTCGCGGCGCAGTCGGTCGACATCGACGCTGCAGGCACGCAGAACGGCGATCGCGTCCTGGTCCTCGGTCAGCGCGAGCAACAGATGCTCCAGCGTAGCGTATTCGTGGCGCCGCTCGTTTGCGAAACCGAGCGCCCGATGCAGCGACTTCTCAAGGTTGCGTGACAGCACGCCCAGATCCTTCCTGCCGGTGCCTAGTCCTTTTCCAGCGTGCACTGCAGCGGATGCTGGTGCTGCCGGGCGAAATCCATCACTTGGGTCACCTTGGTTTCGGCCACCTCATAGGTGTAAACACCGCAGATACCGACTCCTCGCTTGTGCACGTGGAGCATGATCCGCGTCGCTTCCTGGCGACTCTTGGCGAAAAACCGTTCGAGGATGTGAACGACGAATTCCATCGGCGTATAGTCGTCGTTCAGCATCAACACCTTGTACATCGACGGCTTCTTCGTCTTCGGCTTGGCTTTGACGATGACGCCGGTACCCGGCCCGCCTTCTCGTTGTCCGTTGTCGCTCATCTCGCTCCGCGCCGGCCGCGATGCTCGTATTCCTCATGATATGGGGTTTGCGCGGTTCCGGGAAATGCTTTTACCTCGTGACGGTCACTCACTGCGATAGGGCCGCGCCAGCAGGCGCTCTATCATGTTGTCGATCGTCATGCCCCGGTGCAGCACGGCCTCGACGGCCTCGGCGATCGGCATCTCGATATCGAGGCTCGCTGCCAGCCGGGTGATCGCTGCGGCGGTCGCCACCCCCTCAACGACCGATCGGCGGCCGGCCAGCGCCTCGGCGAGGCTGTCGTCGCGCCCCAGCGCCACTCCCAGCGCATGATTGCGCGATTGCGTCGCAGCGGTGCAGGTCAGCACCACGTCGCCAAGGCCCGACAGGCCGCGAAACGTGTCGGCCTGGCCGCCCTTGGCGATGCCGAGCCGAGCGATCTCGGCGAGCCCGCGAGTGATCAGCGCCGCCCGCGCATTTTCGCCGAGAGCGCGGCCATCGGTGATGCCGCAGGCGATGGCGAGCACATTCTTGGCAGCGCCGCCGATCTCGGCGCCGATCGGGTCTTCCGAGAGATAGGGGCGGAAGCGCGGCGTGCCGAGCGCCGCCATGAAATCGCGGGCAAGGTTCGGGTCGCGGCTGGCGATCGTCACCGCGGTCGGCTGGTCGCGCGCGACCTCGGCGGCGAAGCTCGGGCCGGAGAGCACCGCGACCGGCGCGGCCGGCGCCAGTTCGGCGGCGAGTTCCGACATCGTCTTCAGCGACCCGTGCTCGATCCCCTTGGCGCACAGCAGCAGCGGCAGCCCCGGCTCGAGGAGCGGCACCAGCGCGCAGAGGACGCCACGCAAGAATTGCGCCGGCACCACCAACAGCGCCGCCTCGGCGCGGTCGAGCGCGGCGGCCTGATCGGCGGTCGCGGCGATCCGCGGGTCGAGTGCGACGCCGGGCAGATACACCGGGTTTTCGTGCCGCTGATTGACCGTCGCCACAATATCCGGGTCGCGCGCCCACAGCACCGGTGCAGCCCCGGCGCGCGCCGCCACGGTCGCGAGCGCGGTGCCCCAGGCGCCGCCGCCAAAAATCGCCAGCCGCGTCATCCGAGCCGCCGCTCTTCGCGATGCGCGGTCGCCGCCGGGTCGAGCGGCCAGCGCGGCCGCACCGGCGCGTCGAGCCCGTCGACCAGGCCGAGCCGCAGCCGTTCGAGCCCGGCCCAGGCGATCATCGCGCCGTTGTCGGTGCATAGCGCGGGCGGCGGCGCGACAAAATCGAGGCCGGATTCCGCCGCCAGCGCCGCGAGCCGCCGCCGCAGCCGCGTGTTGGCGGC
The DNA here is from genome assembly GCA_035534855.1 of Allostellaceae bacterium. Classification (GTDB taxonomy): domain Bacteria; phylum Pseudomonadota; class Alphaproteobacteria; order ATCC43930; family CGMCC-115725; genus DATARH01. The sequence continues at coordinate 10,310 of DATLRD010000037.1, forward strand.
GACCCCACCGCCGGTGACCAGGCTGCGGCCCTCGGGATAGTGCCGCGCAAACCAGGCGAGCGCATGGCCGGTGCGGTCGGCGAGCGTGTCGCAGATCGCCGCCTCGACCGCAGCGGCGAGATCGGCGACGTCGCGATCACCCAGCGCCGGCGCCCGCTCGACGATCTCGCGCACCGCCGTCTTGAGCCCGGAAAACGAGAAATCGCAGCCGCTTCGCCCCTTGAGCGGCCGCGGCAGCGGAAACCGGCGGGAATCGCCGTCGCGCGCCGCGCGCTCGATCGCCGGGCCGCCGGGATAGCCGAGCCCCAGCAGCTTCGCGGTCTTGTCGAAGGCTTCGCCGGCCGCGTCATCGAGCGTGCCGCCGAGCTGCGTGAAGCGGCCGACCCCGGTGCAGGCCAGCAGCTGCGAATGCCCGCCCGAGACCAGCAGCAGCAGATAGGGAAACGCCACCCCGTTGCTGAGCCGCGCGGTCAGCGCATGCGCTTCGAGGTGATTGACCGCGACATACGGCTTCTGCGCCGCCCAGGCGATGCCCTTGCCGGCCATCGTGCCGACCAGCAACCCGCCGATCAGGCCCGGCCCGGCCGACGCCGCCACCGCGTCAATATCGCCGAGCGTGGTCTCCGCTTCGGCGAGGGCGCGACGGATCAGGCTTTCGACATGGTCGAGATGGGCGCGCGCCGCGATCTCGGGCACCACGCCGCCATAGGGCGCGTGCTCGGCAAGCTGCGACTGTACCAGGTTGGCACGAATCCGCGGCCCGGCGTGGCCGTGATCCTCGACGACCGCAACCGCGGTCTCGTCGCAGCTCGTCTCGATGCCGAGGACGGTAAGGCGCTGGCGCAGCATTGATCCCAAATGGGGCCGACGCGCCTGACCCTCAAGCCGCACCAACGACATTCTGGGTCGTCCGATCCAGGAAAGCAGACCAATCCGCACCGGGCGCAAGCCGCCTGATTTTAAGAAACCCTTTCGTCTCTTTCGTCTCTTTCGTCTCTTTCGTCGCTCCGCCCTCATCCTGAGGTCGGCTCGAAGGATGAAAACCTTCGATGCCGAGGGCTCGCCGAGGGTGATGGTATGCCGGAGGGGACGCCGGTCATCGTTCGGTCGGTTCGCGGCGCACAGCTGCTTGTTGAAGACATCGACGGAACGAGCGTCGGCTCCCCCGAATCCCGTCGGTAGAGTCTCCGCGCCCCATGCCGCAGGCGCTACGCCGCGGCGACAACGAACGTGGCGGCATGGAGATTCCAGCTGCCGTCCTCAGCGACCTTGAAATGCTCGCGCACCGCCGCTGGCGCGCCGGCCAACAGCGAGCGGATCGCCTCGGCGTGGGCAGGCGGCGTGCGGGTGCGCGCGACCCACACGGGAAAATCCATCCACAGCGTGCGCCGCGTGACGCTGGTCATCGCAAAGCCTGAGCGGGCCAGTGCGGCGACCCATTCGGCGACGCTGTAATCGCGCACGTGCGAAATGTCGCGCAATAGCTCGATTGCCTGCAGGTGGCTGTCGAGCACCGGATCGGCCGGGGTGACCGCATCGACGAAGATGGCGCGGCCGCCCGGCTTCAGCACCCGCCGCGCCTCGCGCAATCCGGCCTCCAAATTCTGCCAGTGATGTGCGGTGAACCGGCACAGCACGGCATCGAATTCGCCGTCGGCAAACGGCAGGCTCTCGGCGGCTGCCTGACGCACGCTGATATTGCCGAGGCCACGCTCGGCCGCGGTCGCGACGACCGCCTCCAGCATCCCGGGGGTCACATCGCAGGCGACGATCTCGCCGACATGCGGCGCCGCGCGATAGCTGACATGACCGCCGCCGCAGCCGAGATCGAGTGCCCGGCCGATCCCCTGCCCGCGCAGTTCGGCCTCGATCTGGTCGAGATCGGCGCCGGCGCTGTGCACCGCGCTGGTGACGTAATCGCTGGCCCGCGCCCCATATTGGGCGGCAGCAAATGCTTGTTGTGAGGTGCGCATGATCGGCCTCTCGTGGTGGAGGCGCGAACATCCCACGATCCCGGTACCGGAATAAGGACAGAGGTTATCGTGGGATAAATACTGCCATGCTCGACCGGCGCCGCTGCTTGCGGCGCGGCCCGCCGGATATTATTCCTTGATCTCAGCCTCGTAGGTCTTCAGTACCTTATCGGTCGTCGCGTCGATCTCGAGCAGCTTGACCGTGTAGCCCCATAGCGACGAGGTATAGCGCAGCACCGCGCGGCACGTCTTGTCTTCGAGCAACACCCCGTCATGCGCATAATGAGCGAGGACGAGGCAGCGGTCGCCGGTCAGGTCGACATCGACGACCTGAATATCAGGCTCACGCCGCGACAGATCGTATTGCCGCGACAGCGCGCTGCGGATGCGGCGATAGCCCCAATCGTCGTGGATCGCCTCGACCTTCAGCGCCGGCTTGCTGGCATCGTCGGAAATGTGGAACAGCTTGAACCGGCGGATCATTGCCGGGCTCAGGTACTGCAGGATAAAGCTTTCGTCGCGATAGTTGGCCCAGGCGTGGCGCAGCACGCCAAACGGGTCGCCGCACCCGGCGATGTCGGGGAACCATTCGCGGTCTTCCGGCTTCGGGTCGGTGCAGATGCGCTGGATGTCGCTCATCATCTCGAAGCCGAGAGCATAGGGGTTGATACCGCTGAATCGCGGATCGTCGAACCCCGGCTGAAACACGACGCTCGAATGCGAATGCAGGAACTCGAGCATCGAGCCTTCGGAGATCAGCCCGCGCGCGTGCAGCCGGTTCATGATCTCGTAGTGGACGAACGTGGCGCAGCCTTCGTTCATCAGCTGCAGCTGCTTCTGCGGATAGAAATACTGCGACACGAGCCGCACGATGCGGATCAGCTCGCGCTGCCAATCGTGCAGCCGTGGCGCGCGCTTCTCGATGAAATAAAGCAGATTCTCCTCGGGCAGGCCAAGCTGGTGCTTGACGTCGACGCGCTGGGCTTCGGCCTCGCCGGAATCTTCCTTGTCGCTATCGGCGACCGGCACGGTGCGCCACAGATCGTTGTAGGTCGCCTCGTCATAGGCGCGCCGTTCTTCGGTCCGGCGCCGCTCCTCGGCGAGATTGGGACGCGAGCGGTGGGCGTAGCGGTTGACCCCCTGGTCCTTCAGCGCGTGCGCCGCGTCGAGCACCCGCTCGACCGCTTCGAGCCCGTATTTCTCTTCGCATTGGGTGACATAGTCGCGCGCGAAACTCAGGTAATCGAGGATGCCGTCGGCATCGGTCCACTGCCGGAACAGGTAGTTGTTCTTGAAAAAGTGGTTGTGACCGACTGCCGCGTGCGCCATGACCAGGGTCTGCATGGTCATGGAGTTCTCTTCCATGATGTAGCAGATCACCGGGTTGGAATTGATCACGATCTCGTAGGCCAGGCCCTGCAGCCCCTTGCGGTAGAGCGTCTCGTGATAGGCGAAGCGCTTGCCGAAGCTCCAGTGCCGGTACATCAGCGGCAGGCCGACCGAGGCATAGGCGTCGAGCATCTGCTCCGAGGTGATGACCTCGATCTGCACCGGATAGAAATCGAGCCCCAGCTCGTCGATGGCGATCCGCTCGATCACCTCATAGACCCGCCGCAGACTGCCGAAATCCCAGTTAGACTCGGTGAAGAGCGGCGCCTCCGCCTCGAGCCCGGCAGGGCCGAGATAGCGCGTATCAGGCACGGACGCCCCCCTTGGCAAACAGCTCGTGAAACACCGAAAAGATCTGCGCCGGGTCGCCGACCCGCCGCATCGCGAAATGGGCGTGCGCCGGCGCGACCTCGCTATAGGCGCGCCACAGATCGCTGTCGCGCGACAGGCCTGACAATCCGCCGCCCATTCCGTCGCCGACCTCGACATAGGCGAAATACTGGCACAGCGGCAGCACCTCGCCGCCGAGCAGCGAAACGCAGCGGCCGCTGTCGGCACCGTAATTGTCGCCGTCCGAGGCCTGCGCGCCATAGATGTTCCAGCGGTCGGTCGGATAGCGCGAGCGGGCGATCTCCAGCATCTTGTCGAGCGCGGTCGACACCACGGTGCCACCGGTCTCGCGGCTGTAGAAAAACGTCTCCTCGTCGACCTCTTCCGCCGTCGAGGTATGGCGGATGAACACCACGTCGACATGGCGATAGCGCCGCACCAGGAACACATGCAGCAGCATGAAGAACCGCTTGGCGAGGTCCTTCATCGCCTCGGTCATCGAGCCCGACACGTCCATCAGGCAGAACATCACCGCTTCGGTATTGGGCTTCGGCACCCGGTCGAACCGGCGATAGCGCACGTCGATCGGGTCGATATAGGGGATGATCTTGTTGCGCCGTTCGCTGCGTTCGAGCGCCTGCACCAGCTCCGCCAGCTCTTTCTCGACGGCCCCACGGGCGCGCGCCTCTTCAAGCGCTTCGCGCAACGCCTCGATCTCGGGCAGCTTCGGCCGGCGCAGCGCGATGCGGCGCGCCATGCTGTTGCGCATCGTGCGCGGCACGCTGAGGTTCGAGGGGCTGCCGGTAACGGTATAGCCGGCGCGCTGGAGGTCGACCGCGGTCGTGTCTTTGAGGCTCTTCTTCACCAAATCGGGAAGTTCGAGGTCCTCAAAGAACAGGTCGAGAAACTCCTCCTTCGACAGCGTGAACTCGAACGCGTCGTCGCCGCCGCCGTCGGGGCTGCCTTCCGATCCGCCGCGGCCCTCGCCGCCGTTGGGCCGCGGGATCTCATCGCCGCGCACGAACTCCTTATTGCCGGGCACGACGATGTCGTTGCGCCCGGTGCGCCGGCTGTGGTGAAACAGCGGCTCGGTGATGCCGCGTGTCGGGATCGCCACCTTTTCGCCCTGGGCGACATCGGCGACCTTGCGCTTGCGCAGAGCGTCCTGCACCGCGGATTTGACCTCGACCCGGGCGCGCGCCAGAAACCGTTGACGGTTGCTGAGGCTCTTGCCCTTCGGGTTGGGGCGACGATCGACAATGTTCATCGACACCTCTCCAGGCCGGGGGCGTGCCCCGACACTCTACCCGGCCTTATTCACCCGCATGTACCACTCGACCAGCCGGCGGACCTGCCGCTCGGTGTAGCCGCGGGAGACCATGCGCTCCAGGAAATCAGCATGCTTCTTCTCGGTATCCGAATCTTTCTTCGAACCAAAGCTGATCACCGGCAGCAGATCCTCGACCTGGCTGAACATTCGCCGCTCGATCACCTCGCGCAGCTTCTCGTAAGACTGCCACGACGGGTTGCGACCATGCGCCGCGCGTGCCCGCAACGCAAACTTGACCACCTCGTTTCGGAAATCCTTTGGGTTGGCGATGCCGGCCGGCTTCTCGATCTTCGAAAGCTCCTGGTTCAACAGCTCGCGGTTCATCAGCTGCCCGGTATCCGGGTCCTTGTAGTCGCTGTCCTCGATCCACGCATCGGCATAGGCGACATAGCGGTCGAACAGGTTCTGCCCATAATCCGAATAGGATTCCAGATAGGCCTTCTGGATTTCATGGCCGATGAACTCGGCATAGCGCGGCGCCAGTTCGGCCTTGATAAAGTTGAGGTACTTCTTCTCGATATCATCCGGGAACTGCTCGCGCCAGATCGCCTGTTCGAGCACATACATCATGTGCACCGGGTCGGCGGCGATCTCCTGCGTGTCGAAGTTGAACGTGCTCGACAGAACCTTGAAGGCGAACCGGGTCGAAATCCCGTCCATGCCTTCGTCGACGCCGGCGGCGTCGCGGTATTCCTGGGTCGATTTCGCCCGCGGGTCGGTGTCCTTGAGGCTCTCGCCGTCGTAGACCCGCATCTTTGAGTACAGGTTCGAGTTCTCGTGCGCCTTGAGGCGCGACAACACGCAAAACCGCGACAGGATGTCCAGCGTCGACGGGGCGCACGCCGCGGCGGACAACTCGCTGTTCTGCAGCAGCTTCTCGTAGATGTGGCGCTCTTCGGTGCTGCGCAGGCAGTACGGCACCTTGACGACCGAGATGCGGTCGATGAAGGCCTCGTTGTTCTTGTTGGTCTTGAAGGTCTGCCACTCGGATTCGTTCGAGTGCGCCAGGATGATGCCCTGATACGGGATGCCGCCGATGTTTTCGGTGCCGCCGTAATTGCCTTCCTGCGTCGCGGTCAAGAGCGGGTGCAGCATCTTGATCGGCGCCTTGAACATCTCGACGAATTCCATCAACCCCTGCGTCGTGCGGTTGAGCCCGCCCGAGAAGGAATACGCGTCGGGATCGTTCTGGCTGTACATCTCCAGCTTGCGGATATCGACCTTGCCGACGAGGCTGGCGACATCCTGGTTGTTTTCGTCGCCGGGCTCGGTCTTGGCGACGCAGATCTGCTTGAGCCGCGACGGCTGCAGGCGGATCACGCTGAATTTCGAGATGTCGCCGCCGAATTCATCGAGCCGCTTTACCGCCCACGGCGAGATCGTGCCGGTGAGGCGCCGGTGCGGGATTTTGTAGCGCTTCTCCAGCTCGTCGCCGAGCGTCACCGGGTCGAACAGGCCGAGCGGGCTTTCGAAGACCGGGCTGATCTCCTTGTCGGCCTTGAGGACGTAGACCGGCTCCTTCTCCATCAGCTGCTTCAGCCGCTCGGCGAGCGATGATTTGCCGCCGCCGACCGGGCCCAGCAGATAAAGCACCTGCTTGCGCTCTTCGAGCCCCTGCGCGGCATGGCGAAAGAAGCCGACGATCCGCTCGATCGTCTCTTCCATGCCGTAGAAATCTTCGAACGCCGGATAAACCTTTATCGTGCGGTTCATAAAGATCCGGCCCAGCCGCGGATCCTGGCTGGTGTCGACCATCTTGGGCTCACCGATCGCCTTCAGCAGGCGCTCGGCCGGGCCGGCGTAGTAAGCCGAGTCGTCCGAGCACGCGCGCAGATAGTCGTCAAGCGACATCTCTACTTCACGGCGATTCTCGTAAAGCCGCGCATAGAGCCCGAAAATTTCGTCATCAGCCCGCATCTTGCACCTCTATCCACGGCGATCGCGCCCTAACCGGCCGTGCCGCCATAGGGAAAACCACCTGCAGCCGAAAAAAGTCCACGGCTTCGCCCGGCCATTTGCCGCTTGACCACGAGCATCCCCTGCCCAACGACCGCCGTGACATCACGAACGCCTCGTGTAAGACATCGTCCCCTATGTCGTCGACGCAATCGCCATGCCAAGGTTTTGTGGCGAGGCTACGGCAGCGTCGTTAACATTTCGCTCACGATCGCGCAGTCCGCGGCACCGGGGCCCACCTCTTGTTCGACGATTGGCAGAAGCCCTTTACGACAAGATATGGTGGTCCGAATCGATATGCCAATCAGCATATATGACGGTCCGGCGAATCCAATCCCCATTTGCCGCGAATGGCCGCCCAGCCCCCCGGCGATCAAGCGTGTCCCTCTCATTCCGGCCATGCGAAAATATCGCGCCCGGTTGCCACCGCCACGGGGTTTCTTGCGATTTGTCGGACCCGCGGTCGCGAATCGGTCGGCGTGGCCGTTGCGCCACACCCGCATCCCGAATTTTGCCGTTGGCCGGATCAGGGCAGCGGGGTGCCTCGTGCGGCCGGAAGCCGTGCCGCGCCGGGCAGCCCGGCGACCGCATCGAGCGCGCGCGGGACGCCTTTTGCGGCGGCGCGCCAATTGGCGGCCAGCGCATCCGCCAGGTTGATCGCCAGGCAATCATAGCTCGCGTCGGTCATGTGCAGCCCGTCGGACCCGGTCAGCGCCCCGAGCGCGCCGGTCTTCTGCCACTGCTGCATCAGCTCGAACCGGCGATAGAGGCCGACCCGCTCGCGCTTGGCGGTTGCGGCGATCAGCTCTTCCATCAACGGATAGGCGCGGCGCGCCAGCACCCGCGGCGCGTATTGCATGTCCATCAGCACGACATCGACACCGTCGCGCCTGAGGATCGCGACCCCGTGTTCCAGCAGGATGGCGTCCCCGGCGAGATCGTCGCGGCGCAACACGGCGTTGGTCCCGACCTGCCAGATCACCAGGTCGGGATGGGCGGCGACCACATCGCGGTCGAGCCGGGCGAGTTCCTCGCCGGCATCCTCGCCGCCCTTGCCGCGGTTGAGGACGCGCAGATCGGTGCGCGGAAAGTGGCGGCGCAGGGCGGCTTCGAGCCGGGCCGGATAGGCCGCCGCCGGACTGCTGGCGCCGACCCCGGAGGTCGACGACGAGCCGACCGCGACGATCAGCACCGGCTCGCCTGCCGCGACCACCGCCGCCGAGTGCGCGAGCGGAACGCCGAGTTCCGAAACCGCCGCCGGTGCCGAACAGGCAGGCTTGGCGGCGTCCCCCGGCTCCCCAGCGCCCCTCGGCTCGCCAGCGACTGCCGCCTGCGGCCCGGCCGCGACCACCAGCACCGCCGCCAGCGCCAGCCGGCGACTCGTTGGCCAGCCGATCGTTGGCCAGGCGATCGTTGGCCAGGCGCTCATTGAACTGCGCGCTGGATCGCGTCGGCCAGCCGTCGGGCGATGCAATCGTAGGCGCGGGCCGCCAGCCTGGCTCGTTTGTCCGCGCTCACCCCGTCGAAGTTGAACATGTTCTGCTCGCTCCAGTACCGCATGATCGCAAAGCGGGGGAATACATAGATATCGTCGAGTTCGCCGACCCCGTGCAACGTCTCCAGATAGTGCTCGAAATCGATCACCGCAGCGGTGTGATGGGAATACTGCATATCGACCAGAATGATGTCGAATGCCTTTTTTTTGAGCAGATCGATCCCATACTGCAGGGCGGCGGCGAAATCATCGAGGTGAATGCCGCGCACGGCATCGACCGTGCCGGTTTCCCACACTACCAGCACCGGGGCATTGGCGATCACGTCGCGCGGAAAGCGCTCGACCATCTGTTGCGTCGTCTGCCGCGCCACGCCGCGGTTGAGCACGGTGATCGCGACGTCCGGGAAATCCGCGGCCAGCGCCTTCTGCAGCCGTGCCGGATAGGCAAGATCGGGCGCGCCCGCCGCCGCACCGGCGGTGGAGGCGCCGCCGATCGCGACAATCGTCACCGGCCGGTGGGTGCGCAGCCGCGCCGCCAGATGAGGCAGCTTGACGTCGATCTGCTGCAGTTCGACCGGGACAGCGCATCCGTCCGGCGCCGCCGCATCCACCCCGAGCGGCGCCGCGACCAGCGCCGCGAGCATCGCGACCGCCAGTAGATGCGGCGTCATTCCCCGGCTCCGCCGGAGGACGACGCAGCCCCGGCCGGCGCCCGGTCCATCGCCTTGTACCAGGCGATCATCTTTCCGGTCAGCAACATCGCGCCGATGCTGACCCCGTTGACCGCGGCCTGCATCGCCACGCCCCGCGACACCTCGGACAGGATGATGTGGCCGAGTGCCGACAGCACGACGCCAAGGCAGAAGACTTCAAGGGATTGCTGCCCGCACAGCACCAGCGGCCGAGCCGCCGCCGAACGCAGAAACCGGGCGTCGGGCCGGACGTAATACGCGACCAGCACGACCGTGGCGAAAAACGGCACCAGGCGTATCGGCGACAGATCGTTCTTGTTGACCGGCCACAACTCCTTGAGGAACAGCCCCGGCACGGCCGGCCACAACCCGCTGAGCGTCCAGCTCAGCCGCACCACCACGGCGACCGCGAGCACCGCGGCGGCGACCGGCACCGCCGCGCGGACCAGCCGCGGCCAAGCCACGCCGCGCGAGGCCATCTGGCCCAGCACTGCCCCCGAGATGAACAGAAACTGCCACGCCATCGGATTGAAATACCAAGTGGAGCCCGGCGGATAGGCCGGCAGCGACAGGTCGAAAACCTGCACCGCCACATAAAGCATCAGCGACGGAACCAGTAACGCCACAGGCCGCCAGTTGATGACCAACAACATCGCTGGGAACAACAGCATCATAAGAATGTACAGCGGCAAGATATCGAGAAACGTCGGCTGAAACTCGAGCAGCAACGCCTTGACCACGGCGACGTACGGCTCGGCAAGAAAATCAGCGACACGCATTTCCTCCGTATACATCGGATTGTTGAAGGTCGTCGCCGTGTACGAGACCTCACCGATGAAAATAACAAATAGAAAAACATGGGCAACGTAAAGCTGCCAGGCCCGCCGCCAGATTTGCGCCGTCGCATAGAGCGCGCCCTTGGCGGCAAGGCGCCGGCCGTAGACCAGCGCGGCGGTAAAGCCCGAGATGAAGATGAAGACCTCTGCGGCGTCGTAGAACCCGACTGCCTGCAGCGTGAAATAGCTCAAAAGATTTTCAGGTATATGATCGATGAAAATAAAAATCAGCGCGACACCGCGAAAGAAATCGAGGCGCAGGTCGCGGGTCTTGGATGGCTTGGGCAAGCGCCGCTAAATCCGAGGTCGAGTTTTCGGCAAGGTGTTCGCGGTTAGATTTGAATTCGACATCGCTCTCGATTCCGCTTGCGCGGCCACCCGCTTTATGACAATCTGTAAATGGACGTAACAATTTGTGGCTGGCAAGAACCTTTTACCCTACTTTTAGAGCCGGCTTTGCCGGCTCTTTTGGTGAGGGCAGGTTGCGTCGGCAACTTGGTGTCTGAAGGGCCGGCCTCTCGATCTGGCTCAGCCGATCCCCTGCCGCACCGTAAAGCTCGCTTCGGTCTTGTCGCGGATTTCGTCGAGCGTCACCTCCGGCGCGAGTTCGATCAGCACCATCCCCCCGCCCAACTTGTCGATCTCGAACACGCCGAGATCGGTGATCACCACGTCGACCACGCCGGCGCCGGTCAGCGGCAGCGTGCAGCGATGCAACAGCTTCGCCTCGGTCTTGGCGGTGTGCTCCATCAGCACGACGACGCGTTTGACGCCGGCGACCAGGTCCATCGCGCCGCCCATCCCCTTGACCACCCGGCCGGGAATCATCCAGTTGGCGAGATCGCCGTTTTCGGCGACCTGCATCGCGCCGAGGATCGACAGGTCGATGTGCCCGCCGCGGATCATCCCGAACGATTGCGCACTGTCGAAATAGCTCGTCGTCGGCAGTTCGGTGATGGTCTGCTTGCCGGCGTTGATCAGGTCGGGGTCTTCCTCCCCTTCATAGGGAAACGGCCCCATCCCCAGCATGCCGTTTTCACTTTGCAACTGCACGCTGACCCCGTCCGGGATGAAGTTCGACACCAGGGTCGGAATGCCGATGCCGAGATTGACGTAGAACCCGTCCTTCAATTCGCGCGCGGCGCGGCGCGCCATCTCTTCGCGTGTCCAGGCCATCGTCAGGCTCCCTCAATTCCGCTTGCGCACGGTGCGCTGCTCGATGCGCTTTTCATAGGGCCCGCCGGCGATGATGCGCTGCACGAAGATGCCGGGGGTATGGATGTGGTCTGGGTCGATCTCGCCGGGATCGACCAGGTGCTCGACCTCGACGACCGTGACCTTCGCGGCGGTCGCCATGATCGGGTTGAAGTTGCGTGCGGTCTTGCGGAACACCAGATTGCCTTCGCGGTCGGCCTTCCAGGCGTGGATGATCGCCAGATCAGCAAACAGCCCGCGCTCCATGACATAGGTGGCACCGTCGAATTCGCGCGTCTCCTTGCCTTCGGCGACCAGGGTGCCGACGCCCGTTTTGGTAAAGAACGCGGGGATCCCGGCGCCGCCGGCGCGGATGCGCTCGGCGAGCGTGCCCTGCGGGGTGAATTCGAGCTCCAGCTCGCCCTTGAGAAACAGCTCGGCAAACAGCCGGTTCTCGCCGACATACGACGAGATCATCTTCTTGATCTGCCGGGCTTCGAGCAGCACGCCAAGACCGGCGCCGTCGATGCCGGCGTTGTTCGACACCACCGTCAGCCCCTTGATCCCGGCGGTACGGATCGCCGCAATCAGCTTTTCCGGAATGCCGCACAGGCCGAAGCCGCCCGACATCACCGTCATGCCGTCGTGCAGCAGCCCCGAGAGCGCGGTCTCGGCATCGGAATAAACCTTGTCCATCGAACCTCCGGCAGGATAGCAGCCGGTGATAGTTCGCGCCGTGCCCCGCTGTCAATTTCGCCGGCTGTCAATTTAGTCGGCCTGCTACGGCGCGGCCCCAAACCGGTAGATCAGGCTCACCACGGCGCTGTGCGTGCTGTAGCCGGAACCGACCGGCAGGTTGCCGGCGGGATGCCCGCTGTCGACAAAGCCGGGCGGCGTGCGGAAATGCGGGGTCGTCGTCGCCAGATAGCGGTAATCCAGGTCGAGGCGCAGCGCGGCCGAAATCGCATAGCCAAGCCCGCCGATCGCCTGGTAGCCGAAGGTCAGATCGTCGCCGGTCACGACGCCGCCCGAGAACCCGGCGGTCTTGACGCTCTCGGTCAATGCGACCGCGCCGATCCCCGCCCCAATGTGCGGCGTGACCGGCAATGCAGCGGGAGATCGTAGAGAATGTTCGTCATCACCGCGTAGGCGGCGGCCGAGCCGGTGGCGCCAGCGCCGGAAAATTTCCGCGCGTCATTGCTCTGATAGCGAAACTCTTCCTCGACGCGCCACGGGCCCCAGGCATAGCCGCCGCGAATTCCGAGATTGTATCCGCCCGCCCAGGTCTCGCGGTCGTTGCGCGGACCGATCACCGGGATCGTCGCCTTTGCCCGCTGGTCGGAGAGGTCCGTCCACCCGGCCTCGCCGCCGATATACCACCCGGCGTCGACCGGCGCCGTCGAGCAGCCTAACGCGGCGGCCACAAGCGCGGCGACGGGGCGCATCTCCTAGTGCACCGACTCAGACGGAAGGTACAGGCAGTCGGGTGAGCTTTGCGAGGATGTCGCTTGCGGGCTTGGTCCAGACGAAGGGCTTTGGGTCGAGGTTGTGCTCATCGAGGTAGCGGTTGATGGCGGCCTGAAGATCGA